>NZ_JACJQY010000045.1 GCF_014696925.1 Phormidium tenue FACHB-1050
TATCAAAAGTGTGCTTTAGTTGTTGAGTTGGCTCAGTCATTAAACATCGAGCTTCTTTATTTGACTACTTACTCTCCAAATTTAAACTTGATTGAGCGTCTTTGGAAATTTGTGAAAAAACAGTGTCTCTACTCAGTGTATTACCCTGATTTTGATTCTTTCAAGTTTGCTATTTCTTCTTGCCTTGCACAATCCCCTACTACTCATAAAACAGCTTTGGATTCTTTATTGACTTTACGCTTTCAGTCTTTTAAAAATGTTAAGTCTACTCCCTGTTAAGGTATAACAAAGCCCCTCTATTATCTAAAAGCAAACTAATGTCTGTCTATATCAACAACTTCAGATTCAATCTTATCAACCTGATTGCCAAATTGATAAGTAACAACTGCTTTAACTCCCCCTTGCCCAAAATAGCCAATCTTATTACTTAGATGAATATCGATCATGGCATTTTCTAAAGGCTTAAGCTCAATTTGCCTTGATGTAAATCCAAAAGGTTGTAGCTGATTATCAGCAATACTGTAAATCTCAATATTTTGAATAATTATCGTTTGATGTTTTTCTTGATGATTTTCCAAAGTTAGCAACACAGTGGCAAACCCAATATCTCGATTAGCATCAGGACGAATACCAATGGAAGGGAGCTTTTCTTCTCTAGCTAGTAAAGAGACTTTGATCATAATTTTGATAACGGGAAGTTGAGTTTCCTGTTGACGCAAAGGTTGAGTATTAACAGACATAGGTACAAAGCTACAGCCTGCCATATGAATTTGCCAACTTAAGAACCCTAAAAAAGGTAAAAGGATTTTCATTCATATACCTGATAGAGAGGCGAATATGTCGGTGTCCTGAGGTGTTCCATAGAACACCTCAGAAATTCTTTTAGTCTATGTATTAGACCATTGCACGATGGCACTTAATGACATTAGTTGTGCCCAAGTTACGTCAGCATCGCTACTTCCCCAAGGATTACGCAAGTGGAAAGTTCCATTTGTAGGATTATAGGAAGTAATCGTATAGGCATGACCATTAACCACCCCATAACCAGCACCATAGACAAAACCCGCTGTTAAAATCTGATTAGAATTAACCAAATTAATCAGTTGAGTTTGAGTCATATTGCCGACAGATTGGGAAGTAGCACTTAATCCAGTTACCTGGCGAATTACTGTATCCATCCAACCACCTTCTATAGCTGTATAGGAGCTATTTTGAGTGCCACTGTAAGTACGACTCCAACCAGATTCAGCCAACTGGGCATAGGCTTTTTCTGCTAAAGCTACCCAAAGTTCATTGCTAGTGGAAGTAACAGAGCCTCCACCCCAACCAGCATAAGCGGCATAGTTTCCGCTAGTTGGTAAGTAACGATCTACTGTGACATAATCAGCTACACCATTGTTATAAAAACGTACAGTGAAGGTATTATCACCATTGTCCGTAAACATATTCTGAATGTACTCAGGTTTTTCTTGGGCAATAGAAGCTAAAGTTGCTACATAATAACAGTCTCCCACTGCTCCTTGGACAATGTCATTAGCACTAGTACCATTTTGGAACAGAGAACCACTAGCATATTGATAGGTATAACCTGTGACTGGACGAGCAGTACCTAAGAACCACTTACCAATCAGATTTTCCATTTGGGTACCAGTACTACCGGCCGACAAGTTGCCAATCCCGGAAACAGTGTTAGCAACGTCACTATTAGCAATCTTATTAGATAGAACTTTCACAGAATCAGCCATAGTGAAGCGGGTTGAGTTACTAACAAGAGTCCGTAAGTCAATTAACTCATTGGCATCAATCACACCACTATCTTCAGCATCGCGGAAAATAGAAATCATATCATTGCGACTCAAATTACCATCAGCAGCTAAGGAACGGGTTAAAGTGATAATTTGGGCATCTCGTAGATTTTGACTGTACCAATCTGTCGGAGTTGGAGTTGGAGTCGGAGTTGGTGCAACAGCAGTAGCATTTAAGGACAAACTGTAATTAGTATTACCACTAGACTGATATACCCGCACATAATAAGTACCCGTGCTCAACAGACTGGCAATGGATTCAGAAGTGGTGCCAGTATTTGCAGAAGTGGTAATTACACCTCCAGAACTATTGAGTAATTGAACATCTGCATTAGCTGTCAAGCCTGTTAAACTCAAACTAAAGTTACTTTGTGTTCCCACATTGAAACGATAGTAATCATTGGCATCTGTACTACCTACCCAATCTTGGAAAGTAGTAGTAGATGAACTTAAAGTGACGTTACGTGCTGTTACGAGGGTGTTGCCTGCATTGTCAGGTGGTATAACAGTTGCAGATAAATTAAGGTTATAGGAAGTGGAACCACTGTAAGGTAGTACACGAATGTAATAGGTTCCAGCATTGACTTGGCGCACAATACTTTCGGCACTAGTGCCAGCATTTGCGGAACTTTGAATTAAACTGCCACTACTATTTAGCAGTTGCACATCAGCGTCAGATGTTAATCCATTCAGACTTAAGTTCAAGTTACTAGTACTTGCAACTGTAAAACGATAGTAGTCATTGGTATCTGCACTACCTACCCAATCTTGGAAAGTAGTAGTAGATGAACTTAAAGTGACGTTACGTGCTGTTACGAGGGTGTTGCCTGCATTGTCAGGTATAACAGTTGCAGATAAGTTAAGGTTATAGGAAGTGGAACCACTGTAAGGTAGTACACGAATGTAATAGGTTCCAGCATTGACTTGGTGCACAATACTTTCGGCACTAGTGCCAGCATTTGCGGAACTTTGAATTAAACTGCCACTACTATTTAGCAGTTGCACATTAGCGTCAGATGTTAATCCATTCAGACTTAAGTTCAAGTTACTAGTACTTGCAACTGTGAAACGATAGTAGTCATTGGTATCTGCACTACCTACCCAATCTTGGAAAGTAGTAGTAGATGAACTTAAAGTGACGTTACGTGCTGTTACGAGGGTGTTGCCTGCATTGTCAGGTGGTATAACAGTTGCAGATAAATTAAGGTTATAGGAAGTGGAACCACTGTAAGGTAGTACACGAATGTAATAGATTCCAGCATTGACTTGGCGCACAATACTTTCGGCACTAGTGCCAGCATTTGCGGAACTTTGAATTAAACTGCCACTACTATTTAGCAGTTGCACATCAGCGTCAGATGTTAATCCATTCAGACTTAAGTTCAAGTTACTAGTACTTGCAACTGTGAAACGATAGTAATCATTGGTATCTGTACTACCTACCCAATCTTGGATAGTAGTAGATGAACTTAACGTGATGTTACGTGCTGTTCCTAGGGTGTTGCCTGCATAGTCAGTAGCCATTTCTACTGCGGTCAAGTGACCATTTACATTGATGAAGCCACAGTCATCTTCTGCTCTAATCCGAGTCAACTCAGAAGAACTTAGGGATATGCCAAATAACAAATTTTTTGCCAGTTCGCCCTCATCGCCTTGAGTATCAGTTCCTACACGATCATCTAGCCAATGAAAAGTTTCTTCAACTAAAACTCCTGCTGCACCTAGTACTGAGTTGGTTGGAGCAGCACTAGATTGCAACAGTGCATCCGAAAGATACATTGTTTGTGTAGAACTGGCATATGCCCCAAAAGCACCATTTGTATTAGCCGCCGAAAGAATTTGGATGGAAGGTAATTGACTAAAGTCGCCTACAGACCACTGCGATCGCACAGATTGTAATTCAGATGTATTTGCCTTATTGCCAAAAACTTGAATGAATAGATCGGAATTAGCGGCTGCTTGCTGAAGTTTTTCAGTGACAACACCCAAAACATCTGAAATTTGACTTGCAAAAATTGAAGCATCACCCGCATAGCTCAAACCAAAGGTTGAGACTGCATTTTGATTTACAAACATAATATTTCCTATTCCTGATAATGGTTTACCCCCGACTTTTAGGCTAAAAACATGCAGATAAGAAAATTCATTTCACAAATAACTGCGCTGAATATTCTTAGATTTTGATGCTATAGCTTAATGATTTACATAATATCCTAAACTATTTACCTGTCAAATAAAAAAAGATATACTTTCAGTGATGGCATAAACTTAATTTTCAGCAATACAATGCATTTGTTGAATGCTCGGCACTGGTTAGTTAAAGCGAGATCGACGTATTTGCATCTTTTTTAGCGTCATGAAATGGTCGTTTCAGCCACTATCCCTGATTAGCTGACCAATGCCCAGCTAATTAAGAAAAGGTATTGCTATTTCTCTTGAATCGTATGCTATATTATAAAGCTAAGGGAATAGGAATAAAAGGCTTGGGATATCCTGAAAAACTAGTTATTAGGATGCAAACTTCCAAGCATAAATTCAATTGAAGAAGAGATAAATACATTAGTAAATTAATTTCAGGCATTCGTCAGTATGGCTGGATTTTTCTTAAATAACTGTATGTAAATCTTTTTAGAATACTTTTGCTCTAACTTTTTCTTAGAGTGAGTATCCCTATGGGATTTTTAATATTATATCTAAGGCTTGTGAGCACACAAGATTCATATTGATTCATCTCTTTAGAGTCTTGCTTGGTGATCGCAAAGTCCTAGATTTGATATTCATAGTAAGACCCTAAATTTAACGTTACTTCCGTTAAGTTAAATTTTTTATGCAAGTTCTGAAAACGGCGTTGTCATTTTTAGAACTCAATACTATTGCTGATGAATACGTTCAAATTCATCAGTACTGGAGTAGACATACGAGAAATACTTCAGAAGATTACTCATATGTCTACTCCAGACTTGATTCCGAAACAATTAGATACTACAGGTTAATCAATATGAGACTGTCAAGTCCTAGACAGATTTATGGCGTGATTACATTGAAATTTAAATGCTTATTTATCTTTAGTCTTGTTTTCATGAATATGCGATCGCCAGCTCATGCTCAAGCGATAGCTAATGACATATTTCCCACACAAACCTGTCAGCAACTAGCTAACGGACGCTATGCAGTCATCATAGATAGACCTGTCAATCAATTGCCTCAATTGCCAGAATTTTTGGCGATTTCAGTTTTGCCATGTCGCTATTTCACAGTTTCAATGACATTTCTAGGTAGTTTTGAGAATGTAAATGCATCTATTTATCGCGCTAGTCAAATCAGGCAAATGGGTCTAGATGCGGTTGTACATTCTTTCACAGATAAAAACAACAATAGCGCTCAACATTTTCGAGCTGCTGCTTTGCTGATAGAAGTACCTCTCAATGCAGACCTAGCAATTCAACAAGTGAGGATGCTAACTGGGAAGCCATCTTTTTTGGCAACCTTCAATAATCGTCCTGTGATTTTATCTGCACCACTATCTAGTCAACAGACTGCAAATATTCTTGCCAATAATTTACGCAGTCAAGGATTTGCTGCTCAATCAGTAGGGGCTATCTGGATTTCAGATTCTGATCCAGTTAATAAACCAGCAAATACTAATCAAGTCTTGTCTAATTCCTCAATTTCTCAGACTTCTACAAATGCACGAAAAGTTTATCAACTGCTTATTCCAATGGATAACAATCAAAATCTAAAACAAGCTAGCTATATTACTTCTGATGCTTTTCCAAAAATAGTTAGAGGTCGATCCTATCTTCAGATTCGTTCCTATAAAGATATAGGGAATGCCATTCGTGAGCGCGATCGCCTTAGTACAAAATTTCTAGGAGTAATTCTTGTTTCAAATTAACTCTATTTATTCCTTATGCTAATAAATTTAGAACTTACGCAAAAATACACTGAGATCCTTATTCCATCGTAGGGGAAATTCATAAATTGCTCCTAAATCTCTTTTGTTTGCGTAAGTCCTAAAATTACTAAACAAGGTGGTTAAATCCCTTGTTTAGTAATTCATTATATTGAGTTTGCTATCGGTTTACACACATACAAAATTTAGTTTGTCAAGAGGATTTAATTTTAATGTTAGCTGAGTATAGATTAGGGATAAATTTAATTTTTTTTCATTACTGGCTTGTAATATTAGTCAAAAAAGATAGGACTAGAATAATGAAGTCACTTTTTTCTAAAAATAATACCGCCAATAAGTTTGGCAATCTATTTGGCAAACTTGTAGATATTATGTTGATGTCGATATTGATTATTATAACGAATTTTTCTCTCTGTGTATTTACAATTATAGTTGTAAATTTAACAGTCAATAGCCTTTTTGGGTTTGATTTAATTAGATATTTGGCACGATTCTATTAATCTATTTACAACATCAATCTTCAAGAATATTTCATGATTAAAACCACTATATTTCAATCATAAAATATTCTCTAATTTGAGATTCTAAGAAACTCTCTGGAATCACTAAAGTCTAATTTACTTTGCAATAACTTGGAATTTTTGTAGTCTTAAACTGAAAGAGTTGATGCTGATGTGATCCCGTAATCTGACCTAAAGAAGAGTCATATGAAAGAATATCAAAAAGTTAATCAAGAAACTATTGATGTTTCTGTATACAAAAACCTTGAAGATTTTATAGCTTATGTATCTTTATGTATACGCGATGGTCTTGAACTGAGCAATTTGCTATCAATTATTGTAAAAGGACTACGACCCCTCTTAAATTACGATCGCGTAGTGGTATGTCAATTACAGTCATCGCAGTATGGCAAAATTGTTGCTGAGTCAGTCGGTAACAACTTTATGCCTATAATGAATCAACCAATTGTCGATGTTTGCATTCAAGATGATATTGTCGAACAATATTTATTAGACAAGATAACAACGATTGATGACATTTATTCCGCAGGTCTGTCTGATTTTCAAGTGGAATTACTAGAGGAATATGGGGTTAAATCATGTTTAGTTTCTCCAATTATTATTAGAGGTGATGAAAAGGATGTAGCTTCTTGTTGTAAAGGTACTGTTTCCCATAAAAATATATCCAAAAAATCTCTATGGGGTTTTTTGATTGCTCATCAATGCAGTGAACCTCGCCAATGGCAATCTAAAGATTTAAAAATACTAGATCTGCTAACGGCAGAGGTTGAATTGAGTCTTCAGCAGATGTTATCTAAATTTCAGACTCTTGCCAAAGCAATCGAATTGAAACATGCTAATTCAGCATATAGGGAGAGTGAAGAACGTTTTCAGCATTTTGCAAATAATATTCGACAGGTTATTTGTATATTTGAAATATACAGATCTAGATATGAGACTCTTTATGTTAGCCCTAGCTATGAAAATGTTTGGGGGCGCTCCTGTGAAAGTCTGTATAACGATTCATATTCTTTTATAGAGTCCGTTCACCCAGAAGATCTTGGAATAATTGTGGATACCTATAAACAACTAAGATTAGGCAATCAAACCTCTAATGAGTACCGCATTGTCCGCCCTGACGGAGAAATTCGATGGATTTGTGATCGTGCTTTTCCAATCAAAAATCACATTGGAATAGTTGATCGTGTAAGTAGGATTGCTGAAGATATTAGCGATCGCAAAAGAGCAGAAATTGAATTACTTAGAGTTAAAGAACAACTAGCATTAGTTTTAAAAAGTCCTAGGGATAGTTGATGGGATCTAAAGCTAGTAACTGATGTTGTGTGGATGGAATTATTGCGATCGCATTCGTCTAGTGCTGGCTCGGGGGCGCTTCCCTTACAGAATTAAAATTACCAAATTTAAAACTGATAATTATGAAACGAATTTTAGTTCTTGAGAATGACTTGATCATTTTATCTAATATTAAAGATTTATTGTCTTTAAACAATTTTTATGTGATTGCTCCGAGCGATGCCGTAGAAGGTTTGCAATTAGCTCAACAAGAGCAACCTGACCTAATTCTATTTGATGTGACAATGCAAAACTCGGAAGAAATTGACATTTTGGAAGCGTTACGCCGAAATAGTTTAACTTCCAAGATCCCTTTAATTCTGCTCACCTCTATGCATACAAGTGATTATTATGGCTATTTATCTTTAACTAAGCCTTTTAGATTTTCAGACTTGCTAAAGTTGATCGATATCAGTTTGGAGAAGCAAGAAATAATCAAAAAAGAAAGTACTGAAAAATTAGAAGTACTGCGGCGAAACATAACCAGCTCATTGCCACATGAACTTTTGACTCCGCTAGTTGGGATTTTAGGCACAACAGGATGCTTACTTGATAGTTATGAATATTTATCTTCTGATGAGATTCTAGTTTTAATTCGGAATATTAATGAACATGGCAATCGTATGTATCGATTAGCGCAAAATTTTATTATGTTCTCTGAGCTAGCTACAATTGAGGCTAGTTCTAAAACATGGCAGGAAGAATTTGATCAGACCGCAGTTAAAAACATTATCAGGTTTGCTGCTGAGACCAGTGCAAAAAAGACGAATAGAATCAATGATTTGACAATGAATTTACAAGAAGTGAGTATTAATATTTCACCAAATCATTTGTCGAAAGTTGTTACAGAAATTGTTGACAATGCTTTTAAGTTTTCTAAATCTGGCGATTCTGTCTATTTATCTAGTGTAGAAGACAAACAATTCTTTTATTTATATATTAGCGATCGCGGCAGAGGAATGACTAAAGCGCAAGTAGCTGATATTGGTGCATTTATGCAGTTTGATCGGGAACATTACAATCAGCAAGGTTGTGGACTAGGGTTGACCATTGTCAAACAAATTGTGAAATTGTATGGAGGTGAACTCTCCATTAAAAATGGAGTTTTTAATCAGACAACCGTTTCCATTCAATTACCTAAATGTAATCATATAGCAAAGCTTGCTTTGCTTACAGAATAAAACCCCAAAATGTTGTGGCAGGCTTTGCCTGCCACAACATTTTGGGGTTTTATTCTAGATGGTTTTCACATCCGAAGTATTATAAAAAGCGAATAATATAGCTATATCCACCTGTATCAGGACAAATAAAAACCCAAATAGTGTGAAGTGGCACGAAGCGCCACTTCACACTATTTGGGTTTAAGGATGAATAGAGCTTTGCACCGTTCATCCTTAGAAACCATTTAAGAATTACTTCCTGCGGTCAAAAACTCTAAGAGATCCCCCTCAATCCTCCTTAAAAAGGGGGAAGAATTTGGATTCTCCCCCCTTTTTAAGCACACAAGTCTAGATTTTGTCTGCACACATCGAGAACGCCCTGCACTCAAGTGCGTGCTAAGAGCTAAAACCCGTTAAAACGGGTTGATTTTGTTCAGTCATCTTTAGATGACTTTAGCTTTTAGCCAAGAACTTGAGTTCTTGGTTACTTGTGTGTACAAGGTAGCTTTTTAAGGGGGGCTGGGGGATCTAAAGCAATTCTTAAATAGGTTCTTATATATTATTTGCTGAGAACAGATGCTCTTCTTTTTTCCGCTTGGCTGATTTGTTCAGCCGTGAAAATGGTCTGTCTTTCCTCATTAGCACTCTTATTGATAGCAATGATCCTTTCCCTTTGCCCTCTTGTGAGGTTCATCGCTCTCCAAGCAGCATTGCGATCGCCCTTTTTCAATTCCGCAGCAAACCTAGTCCGTTGTTCAGGTGTCAGTTCAGCTTGAATCAGTTGCGATGTCTCTTCATTCAATTTCCTTAATTGTTGCTTTTGAGCCTCGGTGAGATTAAGAGGATTCTGGAATGACTTGCGATTTTTTTTCGCTTGACTGCGTTGCTCGACAGTCAGAATTGCTAATCTTTTTTCAGCAGTACTCTTATTGATAGCATTGATTTTGTCCTTTTGCTCTTTCGAGAGGTTGATTACTTTCCAATCAGCATTGCGATCGCCCTTTTTCAATTCCGCAGCAAACTTAGCTTGCTGTTCGGGTGTCAGTACCGCTTGAATCAGTTGCGATGTCTTTTCATTCAACGACTTGAATTGTTGCTTTTGAGCCTCGGTGAGATTAAGAGGATTTGGGGCTGGCTTTTCATTTTGGGAGACAATGCTAGGGGATACCTTGCTACTAGAAGAAGATTGAGCAGAAATAACATTAGGGATAATGGCTGCTCCAGAAATGGCTGCTCCAGAAATGGCTGCCGATATAATGGCAATGATAAGAATCTGGTTGCGATTACGAAACATAATATTAAGTTACCTTTAAAAAATTAATATCTGTGAATTCGAGCGAGAGATCCTAATTTCAGTTGAAACAAGGTGCTTTTGAGAGTCTGGGAGTGATCAGTTAATTACGTGGATAGCCCCTCCCTAACTATTCTTTGGGATTTGTGCTATACCTTTAGGGGATATGCTCGAACTTCTAAAGCAATAAAATCATCGACTAGATCTCTCAGTCTCTCTATCTCTTGCTTTACATCTAGATCTTTAGAATAGTTCTGTGATAATTTATCCCGAAGATCGTCTAGTTGGAGTGCAGTTTCAAATTGTTCCTGAGAGATTATGGACTGTTGATAGAGATGATGGATCATCAAGATACTTGACACTCTCTCAGTTGGTATTGATGTTTGTCTTGTTAGTCTTTCCATCAAAAGCTCTGCAAATAACCATAATGATAGAAATGCTGAGCTATATTCACCAGCTGCAACTAATTTAGAAATCTGATCCTGACAAGTCAATACATATGATATGGATAGTTCAAAATCTGCCATATTTCTTTCTTCTGTAGGCGGTTTATCATCCCCAGTAATGAGGAGCAGTTGCAAACCATTAAGTTCAGAAACAGTTTTAATTATTGAGTTGTAGATATCAACCGACAAATTTTCATTGTCATATTCTACCTCTATAGTAAATAAATCTTTTTCAGGTATATTATTCATCAGCAATATAGTAGGTGACTTGAAAATTTATATATTGATATTTGTAATGTTTCTTTCGCTACTTAGTTTTTCTGTATCAATTTTTGTCAAGGACATGAAATATCTTGAGAAAGATTTATATAGAAAAATCAGACTCTAAAAATATTTCCCAATCTAAATTAATTAAAAAAATATTTGTTTCTGATAGCTCATTCTCGAATAAGAAATCATTATAGTTAATCATCAAATCTTCGTTTGAGAGATCATTAGATGTAGCATTGATTTTTACATTTGGATTTCCAGAATCTTCATAGGTAGCTGTTGTTGAGACTAATTTCTTATTTTCTGGCATGGCAAGACCAACAGTATTACTCTGTGCTAGCACCAGTGAAAAAAAATTGAGTTCTCCAATTGTCAATAGAATTGACATCAGAAAAAATTGAAGAATTCTTTCCTTGTGAGACTTTTTGAGCTTTGTAGCTTGTGTGAGATTTTTCATTAAAGCTATAGCCCTTTATCAATTTAAGTAGTTGTAAAAAATTTGATTGTAGGAAAGCTTCCTATAACCATAGCAGTTTATTGATGCCATCGGATAGCATTAATATGTAGATATTTTTTATATTTTAATACTGAAGAAATTCACGACGAAACTTCTCCGTTATTTGAGCTTATTTAAGGCTTCTTCTTAGAAAAGTCAAGCAAAGCAATCTGATATGAATTTAAAGACAGCTTTGCTATGACCTTGGAGAAAAAGTATCGAAAAATTCCAAATCTAGGAGATGGAGACTCAATTGAACTAAACCTATTTCCTATTCCCATAGTATATATACTTCAATTAATCGAATTTGGCAAGAGAGTTGAAAATTTATTCGGATTTTGGAGATAATTATAGCTGAGGAAGAACTAAAGGAACAGATTATTGTCTTTTTGTAGGTATTATTACTAATGTTATGTGAAATGAAGATTTCCCTCACCCCCTCCTCTCCTCTCCCAGAGAGGAGAGGGGGAGCAAAACCCAGAGAATTCTTGTTCCCCTCGCCCTTTGGGAGAAGGGCGAGGGGGTGAGGAGCTTAGAAGCTTCCACATAACATCAGTTAAAATAAAGAACTAGATTTTAGTGGCGCGGCGAAGCCGCGCCACTAAAATCTAGTTCTTTATTAAATCGCAAAAAGCTAAGAAATTCTAATTGCTTTTTTCGAGGATTCTGATTTTAGGCGATCGCTTTTTTAATGCTCCCAAACAATTCTTGTTAATAATTCCAAGCATTTGTTTGGTAAGGCGTTATAAATATTTTTAACATTATCATCACAGTCAATCGTAAAGTCTACTAACTCTCCAGGAACTATTGGCATCAAGCTCCGATAACTCTTGGCATAAAATCTATAAACTTTACCTCCTTTAGCACGAATAAACCCTTGCTGAGATTCAACATTAAACTGAACGATTCTACCTTCTATCTCTAACATTTTCGTATCAAGTTATTATTATCTATCTGGGTTAATAGAAATCGCCAAGTGTATGAGGACATAAAATTCAAAAGATTCAAAAGAGAGTTGAGGTGCAAAGTGCCACAACTCTTCTTTGCTTCTTGATTTTGTCCTAACGAGAATGGCAATATCTATACAAAATCGAGTCCCCCCCGAATTTGCTAATTAATAGAACAAAAATATATTTTATAATGTATCACAAAATATATTATAAAAAATCAGGAAAAGCGTCTAAACATGAATATTTTAATTGTATAGATCCGATAGTTTACGGATGGACAAAGATTCCATGCTGAACAGCTATGGTAGTTGGACAGAGCATCGATATTTTTTAGGCTGGAGTTACTATTATTGCGCGGATTCCCCCCTCGCGATTTGACTAACCATTGCCTTGGCAATTATCTAAATGATTGAAATAAACTAAGTAGTTGCTATTTTCAGAATCTATGATACATTGATAATGGCTTGCTACATAGCAAGTAAAATTTTAACGAGTGGGTATTGGGAAATAAAGATTATAAAGGAGGAGGATCTTATTTATTTAGGCATTTTTGTATATTACATCACAAAATATAAATGTCTTTTTATTTTATTTTCTTTTTAAAAGACAATTAGCCAGAATCAAATAGAATCTTAATTTATTGCTTTGTAATAAATTAAGATTTGTGACCATTTAAAAACGGGTGGGAATACCAAAAAATTCAATCTAGTTTATAGGTTGTTTGATAACTATTTTTATGTATTTTATACATAATTCTTTGTAATATCTTTCTATTCAATTAAAACATCTACAAGCTTTTTAAGCCATTGCATTGCAACGTTTAGAAGGTTTTTAGCTAACGGGTGGGTAAAGAGCTAAGGCGCACTTATTGTAAGTTGTGCCAAGTCTTTGGCTTGATTTAAAAACTGCGAAAATCTGGACAAGTGGATGTTCAGATGATCTACTTCCATGGACAAATAAATGTTAACTAAAAAAGCATCTTTTAGCTACTTGATAGCTATGTATATTTTAGTATCTGCGAGTAGAGTATCGGCTCAAAATATCACTCTGTCGATTGTTAGTAACCTTATTACTAATGTTACCCAAATCAGTAATCAAAATAACATCAGTGGTATAACTCAATCAGAGACAAACTTATTTGATCGGTTGCAGAGACTAGATTTGTCCATAGAAGAAATTGATAAGGAAGTTAGCAATCCTAAGATTCCAAATATTTTTATTCATGTGAAGGGTGGAGAAATATCACCAATTAATAGATTAATCCAACTACCTAGTTATGCTAAAGAGATCCCTGATCTCCAAGCTAATCTCACTATAGAAGAGATGAGTGACCAGATCGAAAAGCCTTCAAAAACTTTGATCCCAGGAGGTCTAGCAGAAAAGGTAATTAAGCCTGCAAAATCTGTGTTCGCTATCGCTGACGAAAAAGACGCGCTTACTAAATCATTCAGGACTTACATGTCTGAAGTCCCCTCTATTAACAGGGTAATCTTAATTGGTAGAGCTAAACTGACTAATGAAGAGCTAGCGACAATTCTTCAATTTCTCGAAGGTAAATCTTTAACGATAGAACAGGTTAATGCGACTGCTAAAGAGATTACCAAGCTAAGAGCAAAATAAATGAGTGAATTTTCTAAACGTAAGATTGCAATTGTGGGCGGTGGGATCTTTGGAGCGGCGATCGCCTATGTACTTACTCGAGATGGGTTTGATGTAACACTATTTGAATCGCTTTCGATAGGCGTACATGCATCCAGTAAAAACGCGGGCAATTTAAATCCCCTCCATGGAACACCATCAGCCCTACTCCCATTTGCATTAGAATCATTTCGTCTGCATCAAGCGATCGCCGAAGGATTAGCGGAGCTAAAAAGTGCTCACTATAACTTGCTCCCTTCGCAGCGCATTCTACTAGAATTAGATAACTCTAAAAGGAAATCATTAAATAAATCTACTGATTTATTTACCAATACTGAGGGCTTTTCTGCTGAAGAGTTAGATTTTGATGATCTTCAGCAATTAGAACCTCGACTGAGTAAGGATTTTCGTTTTGGCATTCTCACTAAAGGTAGTCTCACCGTAGATAGTTATCTGCTTACGATGTCATTAGCTCAAGGAGCGGAACGTCTTGGCGCTAAATATATTTATGACTCAGTTCTAGGAGTTGTCAAGAAAGGTGATCGCATTACAGAGGTCAAAACTTATCAGGATAGTTTCGCCTGTGATGAGATTATCTTCGCAACTGGACCATGGTTAGGTGAGACTGAAGCTTGTCTCGATATTAATATTGATATAGAACCAGTAAAAGGGGAGCTTTTGCTCATGCGATTATCTGGAAAACCATTGGAATATGACTTTACTTGGGGATCGAGTTGTCTTTATAAAAGACGTAAAAATGAAGTATGGGTGGGAGGAACCTTTGAAAGCTGTAGTTTTGATATGACTCCGTCACTCAAAAACAGAGCATTGATGCTTAATCAAGCAGCACAGATTATTCCCGAAATTAGAGAAGCGCGATTGATCGAACATGTGGTTGGATTACGTCCCATGTCGAGTTCAGGATTACCAATCGTGGGTCGTGTCAATAAATGGCAAAATGCCTATCTTGCCAATGGTGGGGGCAGCAAAGGCGTATTACTGAGTGTGGGAATTGCTCAAGTAATTCGGGATTTGCTGATGGAGGGAAAGACTAAGTTGTCTGTTGAATCCTTTTTGCTAGGACAAGAAGGAAGAATAGCGCTTAGCTCCGCTCATCATTACGCTAACAGCTCACTATTTTTAATTTAACTATTTTACAGAGATACGAATGAAACACCTATGTGTTAGTTGTAAAAATGAGATTACTACAGGATTCCATCCATTTTGTGATTGTGGCGGCATGGTCGATGTCAAATATCCTCTAGAAAAAGTACATCTACACGATTCGCCTAATCCTTTTATTCGCTTTGCGGAGCTACTACCGATTGAAAGTTTTCGCGATCGCTTACCTGCCGCTAGGTATACTCCTGTAATTCATGCCACCAGACTTGGACAAAAGCTGGGGATGCCTTCACTTTATTTGAAGAATGAGACGGTATTACCCACCAGATCTACGAAGGATCGAATGGCGGCAGTATCACTTGCCTATCTTTATGAGCGAGGAGTGCGTTCGTTTTGTACATCTTCCACTGGCAATAGCTCGACCGCATACGCCTATGAGATTCAAGCATATCCAGAAATGCATCTTTATCTATTTACAGCCGAAGAATTTGTATCCCGCGTTCAACATGCAGAACATTCACAAGTAACTCATTTTGGGTTGCGTGATGCTAGTTTCGTTGATGCTTTTAAATATGCTGGGGTCTATGCCCGCGAAAACAACTTAGTTGCTGAACGAGGCTTTTTTAATATTGGTCGTCGAGAGGGTTTAAAAATGACGTTTTTAGAGGCAAGTGAACAAATTCCCCAAACTATAGACTGGTATGTGCAAGCGGTATCGAGCGCTATGGGAGTATATGGAAACTATAAAGCTGCTAAAGAACTTTATCAACTCAAACGGATCAAACATCTGCCCAAACTACTGTGCGTACAACAAGACACCTGTGCGCCAATAGTTCGCGCATTTGCCAACAATAGAGAAACGATGGCATCAGAATATGTGGTAAAAAGACCGAAGGGAATTGCCTCTTCAATTTTGCGAGGAGATCCGACGAGGGCTTATCCTCATATCAGACGGATTGTGATGGAAAGTAATGGCGCTTTTGTTGCGGTGAGTGAATTAGAAATACGAGAAGCACGTCAAGCAGTAGAAGAGTATGAAGGTATTTCTCCATGTTTTTCTGCCTCGGCTGCGATCGCGGGAATTATGAAGCTAGCTCGCAATGATAGTTTCCCTAAAAATGATGTGGTGATGATCAATGTAACTGGAGGCGATCGCGCTACAGCAGAATATCCATCGAATATCCAATGGGTAAATAATACAAACAATGGATGGATGCCAGAGGATAGATACCAGTTTCTCCTAGGCAAACGAGTTTGTACAGCGTAGGAACTTATTTTTTATTGAGGACAAATTTATGTTTAACTTCCAAAACTTTAAGACCCATTGCACAACGATATTTTCAAGGTTCCTCGATCAAGTCTTTGCATTGGAACTGTTTAAGTTTATGAACGAAAATCAAGACTTCATGGACTAGGAGTATTGGTAATTAGGTGCTACAGTTTTCTTAGTTCTGACAAAAACGATCAAAAGATTGGAAAGAATTAAAGGAATAGGTAATTCTTAGAGAATTAGTTTATCAGTCTCGTATCGTTACATCTTTAACAAAACCTATGTTTCAAGGATCAGAAATAAATCCAATATTTTGGAATAGTCCACCTCTAGTGGTTACTCCTCATACAACTGTTTTAGAAGCGATCGCCAAAATGCGTGAGGCAGATTCTAGCTACGTCTTGGTTATGGCGAGTGATGAAATTGACTCAAGAAGTGACTTGCTCGGTATTCTCACTGGAGGAGATATTATCCGAATGATCCTAAAGGGTTGTCTCTTTGACCAATTATTGGTCAAAGATGAGATGTGTAGTCCTGTGATTACGATCCAAGAATCAGAACTAACAGATCTGAATTCTGTTTTACAATTGTTATATTCTTACCAAATTAGTCGCTTGCCTGTACTAAATGGCGATCGCTTAGTCGGAGTATTGACTCAAAATGATTTAATCGACCTATTGGCGGAGAATGTTTTAGAAAGCAAGTCCTTCAAGTATAAGACGCAAAATTCTTTAAATCTTCCAGACATCCAAATCCAAGATGAGTCATGTCTTTCTTTGCTATTAGAAACATATGAAGAACTACAGATAAATGTTGAAGAGTTAAAGACTATTGAAGAAGAATTAAGGCTTCGGAATATTGAACTAGAAAACATACAGCGTCAATACCAAGATTTGTTTGATTTTGCCCCTGATGGCTATTTAGTTACCGATTGTGTAGGGTTAGTAGTCCTATCAGCCAATCTGGCGATTTGCAATTTTCTATCGATACCGAAAGAGGATTTGTATCTTAAGAACTTGCATTCGTTAGTCGATCCATCAGATATTCCATTACTTTACAGTAATCTACGTCAAGGCTTTCGTGAAAAGACCAGACTGACTTGGGAAATGTCCCTTAAACTATCTGATGGTAGTTACTGTCCAGTAGAAGTTTCAGTCTCTAAAATTCTCTGCTTACTCGATAACTCTACGACTTTACAATGGTTGTTTCGAGATATTAGCGATCGCAAACAAGCGCAGCAAGCACTTCAGGAACTCAATCAATCCTTGGAAACAAAAATTGAACAACGTACCCGTGAACTTTGGCAAGTCAACAAACTACACCGCACCATCCTCGATAGTACTGATTACTCGATTATTACCACCGATCGCAATGGTATCATTCAGGTTTTTAATCAAGGTGCTGAACAAATGTTTGGGTACAGCATGGGAGAGATAGTCGGACAGGTCACTCCTGTAATTTTTCATGATGCTCAAGAACTAGCAGAACGGGCAATAACTATCTCTGCGGAATTAGGTCAAGATATTAATGGGTTAGCGATATTTACAGCTAAAGCGTCTTTAGGAATTGCTTGTGAAGAAGAATGGACAGGTATCCATAAGGATGGATCTCGCTTTCCCATCTTGCTATCAATGTCGGCTCTTAGGGATGAAAAGGATCAAATTTTTGGGTTTTTAGGCATTAGTAAAGATGTTAGCGATCGCAAAGAATCCGAAGCGACACTCAAACAACAACTTGATGCTATAGAAGCTGCAAGCGATGGCATTGCTATTTTGCAAGACAATAAATATACCTATTTAAACAAATCCCATGTGAAGATATTTGGATATGATCAGCCTGAAGAGTTGATTGGCACAAGTTGGTTAAAGTTATATACCCCAGAAGTGATCGCCAAATTTGAGAATGAAATTTTTCCCGTGATAGATCGAGATCGCACTTGGTCAGGCGAGGCAAAGGCTCTACGTAAAGATGGATCTAGTTTTGATGAGGAATTATCTTTAACCCTCACTGATAAAGGTTCACTAATTTGTGTATGTCGCGACATTAGCGATCGCAAAAAAGCTGAATCTCTACTACAAACTACAAATCAGGAACTATTAAGAGCAACAATGCTCAAAGATGAGTTTCTCGCGAATATGAGTCATGAGCTTCGCACCCCTCTTAACGCCATCCTCGGTATTACAGAAGGTTTATCTGACGAATCCTTCGGACCACTCCAAGAAAAACAGAAGAGTATGTTGAAGGTCGTCGAAAATAGTGGCAAACATCTACTGGAGTTAATTAATGACATCCTCGATCTTGCCAAAATTGAAGCTAATGAAATGACTTTAGACTGTCAATTTTCTAATATTAAGGATATTTGCCAATCTAGTATGATGTTTGTCCGACAGATGGCAATCCAAAAAAATTTGCAGTTAGACTTAAGGGGCGCTCCATCTGAACTAGCAACATCCCTTGATGAGCGTCGTATCCGTCAAGTATTAATTAACCTACTCAGTAATGCTATCAAATTTACCCCATCGGGAGGCAAAATCACCCTAGAATACGCTCTCCATAGAGAGAGTATCTCCAATGAGAATAGTCCCCAAGCTTGGGTATCTTTGACTGTAATAGATACAGGTATCGGTATTACATCTGATAACTTGCACAAGCTATTTCAACCTTTTATCCAAATTGATAGCCCTCTCAATCGCCAATATGATGGTACTGGTTTAGGATTAGCCTTAGTCAAAAAGATAGTCGAATTGCATGGTGGATATGTGAGAGCCACCAGTGAAGTAGGTGTAGGGAGTCAATTTGCGATCGCACTTCCCTACTCAAGCAACATATCTCTACAGCCTCAAAAACCAGCAGATATCTCACCATCTCCCAGCGAAATAATTGAAAGCGATCGCGACCTCCCTCTAGTTCTGTTGGCTGAAGACAACGAAGACAGTATCTTAATGCTTACTAACTATCTAGAAGCCAAAGGTTTTCGACTAAAAATTACTAGAAATGGACAACAGGTGCTCGATCTCGTAAAAGTAGAGCCGCCAGACTTAATCCTAATGGATATCCAAATGCCAGAAGTGGATGGTCTTGAAGCAATTAAATATATCCGCAGCAAAGGTTTTACTATGCCTATTATCGCTACTACTGCCTCAGCGATGATAGCCGGTCGCGAAAAATGTCTCGCCGCAGGAGCAGATGACTACATCAGCAAACCGATTAAATTAAAGCTACTTTTTACAACAATTCAACAGCTTTACTCTAAAAAGAATCAATCAGAAAATGAATCATAATTTGATTTTTATATGTTATTATAAATATTAGGAATAGGATGTATTAAGCAAATAAACTAATAAAAAATAATTAACCAAGTATTTTTTATTGTTAATGATGCCTTTCTATGAAGTAATCTTAATTTCATAGGATATCTTCTTCCTTAATCGCCTTGTAAGTTAAATATTCCATCTTTTTAATACTCCTAGTAAATTGCTTTTCCCTAGGAAGCAATTTACTAAGTTTTTTAGAAGAATATTTCTGGAACTGTAAATAACAATAGATCACAATAATAGATCACAATTTTCCATGTGCATGATTTATCACCACTTGTTTGAGCTTAAGGGACTATAGCAGTCCTAAATCATTTGTAGATTTTTGGGGTTTGTGGAAGCGAACCCCTTCGAGGTGCACTTCCACAAACCATTTAGGATTGCTATATACAAATAAGAAATGTTTGTGTGCAAATAAATAGACATAGTTATTTGCGTAATATCATGATCAAAAACAATTGACAGTTACGCCCATAATTAATGATTTTGCACATTTCAAGAATGTTTCTTGTTTATGCTCCCCCGTAAACAAGAAACAGGTCGTAGGGCATGTTTGCCAATCGCTTCATATTAATAGCATTATGCCCTACTTTTAATTATCTATAGCAACGCAAGAGATAGTTAGGACAAATCAAAACCCAAAAGATGAGTGGCGACACGAAGTGTCGCCACTTATCTTTTGGGTTTTGATTTAAGTAAACCAATTAAGTTAAAGCTACTTTTTACAACAATTCAACAGCTTTACTCTAAAAAGAATCAATCAGGAAATGAATCATAATTTGACTTTTATATGTTATTATAAATGCAGGGAATAGGGTTATTAAGTGAATAAAAAAATACATCTAATTCTAGTAATAGATTGCTGTATTTTTGTTCTCTTAATACTTGTTGGGTAAGTATAAATTCCGTCGTTATTAACACTCCTAGTGGATGGTCATTCATAATTAATGTCATCCACTATTTTTCAGCATCTTAAAATTCTGATATTGCCAAATTTTTAAGTTTATCAATATAAATTCGCTCTGATTGTATTTAATTCAATAGTAGAAGAGCTATTTTGTCATGACATCTAAGCACGAACACTCTCCTAAAACTGCAAGTTCCGTAGCACCTACAACTCTAAATCTTCAAACCAGACCATTTGCTCCTATTGAAGCGGGCTCGACTGAATCTCCTTCAGCAGAAAAAACAGAAAAGAGTGAGTATCAACAAAAATATTCTCCAAATATATTAGAAAAACTAATCAATTCGTCGCCCCCAAAGCCAGCATCCTCAGTGCAAAGGAAGCCTGAAAATCGATTGAAAGCGATCGCGCGAAATCGTTTAATCCAAGCAAAATTAGCGATCGGAGAACCAAACGATAAATACGAAAAAGAAGCTGATGACACCGCTTCAAAAGTCGTTCAACAAATTAATACGCCGATCCAAAATCAATCTATCCAACGAGATGCATTGCCACAGGGCAATAAACTGCGAAAGAAGCCGCTACAAAGGCGCGAAAATGTAGGTGGAGGTGATGCATCAACGGAGTTGGAGTCATCAATTCAAAGAGCAAGAGGTAGTGGGCAATCGCTAGATGCAAATCTGCAAAGGTCTATGGGACAGGCGATGGGAGCAGACTTTAGTGGCGTAAAGGTACATACAGATTCGCAATCTGATCAATTAAATCAATCAATTCAGGCTAAAGCCTTTACGACAGGGCAAGATGTCTTCTTTCGGCAGGGGGCGTATGAGCCGAGTAGTCGAGGTGGGCAAGAGTTGATCGCCCATGAGTTGACCCATGTGGTGCAGCAGAATGGAGGGGCCGTGCAGCGATCGCCCCAGCAAACCACTACATCATCGGTAGGAGATGAAAGAATTCAACGTATGTTTGGATTTGGCAAGAAGAAAAAGCAAGGTTATCAGCAACTAGATGACGATAACGATCAGGAACCCCTGCTAGGTGGTAGTGAATCAGTTGAGGATGAAGAAGATGGAGTTGAAATTCAGGCAGGACCCTTATCGTATCAAGATGGCGTTGTAACTATCCCTATATGGGGCGATCAAGAACTTAAAATAGGAAGATCTGGAGTTGACTTAGAAGGAGCTTTACCATCAAAGGAATTTGCCCTCGATCTCCCTAGTCTTGATGCAAGTATTGACATACCATTTGCGCCAGGCGCATATGCTACTGCTGGTTTAGCAATTACTCCTACAGTCTCATTTACAATTTCAGGTGGTACATATTCGATCAAAACTGGAGACGAAAAGACTTTGAGCATTAGTGATGCTGGTGTAACAGGAACTATGGGCTTAGAGATACAAGCTAAAGCTGGAGTTGGATCTGGAGTTGCCAATGTTGTGGGGTTACAAGGAGGAATATTTGGAGCTTTAGGTGGTACTGCGGCATTGACAGGAACCTTAGGAGGTACTGCCAATTTTAGTACTAGGAGTTACGCTCTAAACTTAGGACTCAATGCTAGTGCAGATATAGTTGGAAAAGCTGGGGTTTTTGTAGAAGCTAAATTAATGATGTTATCAGCCGCGAAGACATATGATTTAGTTGAAAAAACGTTTGCGAATTTCTCATATACAAGAGACATTGAGCTTGGAGGTAGCCAAGGTGCTTGGTGGCCTCAAATTACAGACTTCACTAAGAAGGAATACGGTGACGTAACAACTAAAAAGAGGCTAAAGACGATAAACGGGGAAATATACGAGGAACTAATTGACGAAGACGAACCAAAGAAATTAGTTGAATCTCAGGAATTAGGGGAAGAGGTGTTTAATCCCATGCATGGAAGGACTGATTGACGAAGACGAATTAAGTTGATATTTCCCAAACTTTAGTCATGTCATTTCAAATTTATTTATAGTAGAAGTCAAGACTTCATTACCTTCGTCATCGTTTAAAGTTAATAAATCAAAAGGTACAAAATGAGACTATCAAGCGGTATAAGTTTAACATTTGGTTCAGACTATTTGGGCCCAGCAATCTTAATCGAAGGCGCTCTAAATTCAAGAATATTAACTAAAACAGAGGAATGGGAACTAGGAGAAAATCATAACGCAGCTAGAGACACCTTAAAATGCTGGAGATTATCCAGTGGCAAGTCCATTACGAGGACTACAAACCAATGTCCAGACGAGTTTTTGAATATTTTGATCAGAGAAATAGACAAAGTCCATACTACCCAGCTTCATCCTGCTTTAGTTAAAGGACTAGAGTCTGAAGCAAAGCGCCTGTTACCCAGTATCTCAACAGACGCAAACAAACAATTTCAAGAATTTCTAGCTTTACTAGATGCAGAGTTTGAGTTTAATATCAATTCAACTAAGAACAAAGATATGGCTCCATTTGTAGATGATATAGGACCATATTTATTGACAATTGTTGACGACAAGCCTGTAATTTTACCTGAAATTCCTCCTATATATTTAGCTCCAAAAGAGTGGAGATTATCAATGTGGAGGATAAATAATTATATGATTGGTCCCTTACTTATGGATGAACTAGAAGATAGCGAACGAATACAGTTTAAGGGCTTAAGCATTGCATCAGATGAATTAACCCCAGAACTAAAAGGATTATTCTATTTTCATATGGCTAGGTTTATCTTATTTTTTGAAGCTTGGCAAGGCAATCCTGATGCTCTATATTTACAAGAATTTATAAGACTTTTTAAAAGTGGGATTCGTTTCATAGGTTAAAGTGATTACACAATTTTTCACAACAATTCAACAGCTTTACTTTAAAAAGAATCGATCAGAAAACGATTCATAATTTGACTTTTATATGTTATTATAAATAAGGGAATAGGGAGTATTAAGCGAATAAATCAACAGAGCTAATCTAGTTATAGATTGCTGTAATTTTCTCTCTTAATACTTGTCAAGTATATTGTAAACTCCGTCGTTCTTAATACTCCTAGTGGACGGCTATTCACAAGAAATGCCGTCTACTACTTTCTTTTACATTTAAATCCTAGTAACACTGGAATTTATATTGAAGAAATAAACATTTCCTCTGATTACGTTTAAGTAGCTAAGATTAAATATAAAACTCCAAAAGCCTGTAGCACATGCTGCACATGCACTACAGGCTTTAAATTTGGTTTTTAAGTAATTAATCTTAGCTAATTAGGTGGCTGGGCTTAGTTATTTAGAGGATGCGTTAGTACAACGTAATACATCAATTAGGTAAGGATGATGCTCCATGCGATCGCTAATTCATCCTAAATTTAATTTCCACTATAGCGATCCTAAATGGTTTGTGAAAGTGCACCCTAAGAGGGTGCGCTTTCACAAACTCAAAAATCTACAAATGATTGAATACTGCTATATAAGAATGAGAGATCTTTAGCTGCTTTTATCTGTATTGAGATTCAACAAATATATTTGTTCACACCCTCACCATTATTGAATAGTAGAAGAGCTATCTTGATATGAAATTTAAGCACGAGAAATCTCCTAAAACTACAAGTTCTGTAGCACCTACAACTCTAAATCTTCAAACCAGACCATTTGCTCCTATTGAAGCAGTCTCGACTAAATCTCCTTCAACAGAAAAAACAGAAAAGAGTGAGTATCAACAAAAACATTCTCCAAATATATTAGAAAGACTAATCAATTCGTTGCCCCCAGAGCCAGCATCCTCAGTGCAAAGGAAGCCTGAAAATCGATTGAAAGCGATCGCGCAAAATCGTTTAATCCAAGCAAAATTAGCGATCGGAGAACCAAACGATAAATACGAAAAAGAAGCTGATGACACCGCTTCAAAAGTCGTTCAACAAATTAATACGCCGATCCAAAATCAATCTATCCAACGAGATGCATTGCCACAGGGCAATAAACTGCGAAAGAAGCCGCTACAAAGGCGCGAAAATGTAGGTGGAGGTGATGCATCAACGGAGTTGGAGTCATCAATTCAAAGAGCAAGAGGTAGTGGGCAATCGCTAGATGCAAATCTGCAAAGGTCTATGGGACAGGCGATGGGAGCAGACTTTAGTGGCGTAAAGGTACATACAGATTCGCAATCTGATCAATTAAATCAATCAATTCAGGCTAAAGCCTTTACGACAGGGCAAGATGTCTTCTTTCGGCAGGGGGCGTATGAGCCGAGTAGTCGAGGTGGGCAAGAGTTGATCGCCCATGAGTTGACCCATGTGGTGCAGCAGAATGGAGGGACCGTGCAGCGATCGCCGCAACCGACCGAAATAAGTAATGGCAAATCTCTATCGGCAGAGCCAATACAGCGAAAATTCGATCCAGCCCTACTCGATAAAATGGAAAAACACATTGGCTCAAAAGCCAGTCAGCAAAAGCTCGTATCAGGTGAAGGGCATGGTCAAGAGATGGCAGAGCAACTTGCGCGAGGAGGCGATGGAAAGAATGAAAATGTTAATAACTTTACGGCAGGCGAAGGGCAGTACAACAAGTCTTGGTTCGGATTCGGATCGGATTGGAACAAAAAAAAAGGTGGGGCAGTAGAACAAGAAGCGACACCTGAAGTGATGTCGCAGACTTTGATGAATCTGGTAAGACTGACTAAATACGACGATACTGCTTCAGCGAGCGTACTTGAATTAGCAAATGGTGGGCAAGATCTCCAAGACGAACAGATGTGGAACCTTGTCGTTGTCAACTCAAAGTTTATGTCATACATCCAAAAGGGCATGACAATCAATAAGATTATTCCCGACGAGACAGTCCAAAATGTTTTGAACATTAAGCAGAATCACGCACAATTTGGTACATCAGTGGCTGGCTCCGTTGCCCATGAGAAGAACTACGATCAAGGACTCACTGGAGAAGAGGCTACTGCCAATTTTGGGCTTGATTATGGAGGTTATAAAGATGGCACTTTGAAAGCGGATGGAACAGCGGCGGATAAATATGCTCATAGCTCGTATGTCTACGATACTGCCGCTGATGATAAAGGACGGACACTTAAAGCTGTGCCAAATGTCTTTTATATGAAAATAGCAATTCCTGACGAGAATTTAGATGGCGTTAAAGTACCAGTTCACGGCAACGTCAAGAATTGGGCTGAGAGCAAGCTATTAGATATCCAAACAACTATTGGCGATCCAGTTTTATTGCCAAAACTAGCAGAAGAAACTGGAGCGAAGGATTCAGCCGAGATGCTTACTTCTTTGTCCAAAAAGATTGAGATTCTGACTCAATTTATTGAGAAAGCCAAGGTTGATGACGGCATGTTGACAACACTTACTGCTGACCAGAAGAAAAACAAGGAAGATCCACTAACGAATATGGGTATGACTAAGCCTAGCTCTAGATTACAAACCTCATTTGGTACTGTTAACCAAGAATATCACATAGCACGATTTAATGTTCCTGAAGGTTCGGGGCTATGGCTAAAGGATGCTACTGGCGTAGACACCCTAGTAGGTCAGTTCATCCCGAATCCCGCAAATTCCAATAAACTAGAGTGGGGAAAACTGAAGGAGGTTTTGATTGGGCAGAAGCTTGGAGAGAACGAGGCTTTGCGTAGTGGGAAAGACCCTACTGGAACAGACACTAGCCCTAGTTTTTTGCAAAACCTGATGGCTCGGATGCAGGGGATTGCGGATTGGTTTCAGTAAATGTCGCGATCTGTATACCTTGATCTTCTTACTGCCGAGACTCACCTTATGCAGAGGATAATACCAAAACACAAAATGGTGTAGCCATTTTGTGTTTTTAAAACTCTTACTGGGTTTGGTTTTCAATTCACAAAAGTGTGGCAACACTTTCGTGAATTGGTATAACCCGATCGCAGATATTGTATAGCAAAAAAAGAGTTAGCTAGTACAAACCAAAACCCAAGAATCGAGTGGCGGCGTAAAGCGCCGCCACTCGATTCTTGGGTTTTATGTCCTGAGCAAAACTTGCTTTGCAATAGTAAACTACCACTTACAAATTAGCCCATTAATTTTCTGACTCTTTCTACTTGTTTCGGAGCATTTAATTCTGTAAAAAGCGCGATCGCCTTTTCAAAATTATCATCATAACCATGCTCCCGCATCTCACGGGCAATCAGAGCTTCTTCTACTAATACCTTAGCCAGATCTAACTTTGATTCTATCTTTGTTAATATATCCTTCGCTTGCAAACAGCACTCCTTCGCCTTAGGTAGATCTCCTATATTTCGATATATTACTACAATTCTTCTCATGGTCTTACCTTCTAGAGGTTTGTTACTAGTTGTATGACTAAATTGCAAAGCTGTGTTGTATATTTTCAGAGCTTGATCGAATCTTTTATTCATGACGCTTATACATCCAAAATACAGGCAAGCACAGCATTTTGAACTGTCAGACATATATAATGAGCTATTTGTAATAACCTCATAAGTCTCTTCAATCAATGCTACCGAAGCATCATGCTCAAGATTCATAGCTAGTATGAAAGATCGAGCTAGTTGTGAATAAACAGTGAACCATTGCTGAATGCGTGGGTGATTTGTACACTTGTACCGATCAATATTGTCTATATACGGCCGAATCAGGACTAGCGCTTCGTCAAACTCTCCCAAGTCCAGTTTGCAGGCAAAAGCTTGAAAAACATTCGAGAGCAGAAAAAAGATTAATTGTGGGGAGTTGTTTTGCTCAATAATTTTGATGGCCACTTCCAACTCTATAAGGGCTTTCTGCGGTTCTCCTGAGAAGAAGTATGCGTTTCCGCGAAAACTTTTTACATGAGCTAAAACTGGGATACCTTGTTCTGGAGGTAAAAGTAATGACCTCTGTTCTATTTTATCTAATAACTCAAGCACCAAAGTTGGCGAAAGTCTTCCATAAAAAGCTATGTGAAGATATCCCTCTTTTATGAGATCTGTGTTCAAGAATATTTCTATAATTTTTTTGAGATCGTTAGTTGCTAAGTAGTGATAGCATGGCTCAAACGCCATCAGGAGATCTTTGTCAGTATCTAAAGACTGAACTTGAGCTTTCCAAAAATCAGCAGCGTTGTTATGAGCCTTGGTAAACTCTTCTTCATTTTGCTTGAGAAGATGCACCGCTTCTACCCGCACCAGTGGATGTAGTGAATATTCACCATTTATTACATCCAATAAAGACCGATTTTTGAGAACTTCAATAGTTTTGATATGGCTTTCTTTAGGGGTATCCCATAACTGACAGAACAAAGCCTCAATCGGAATATGGGGAATACTCTGATAACGATAACAACCCATCCGCTTTAGCAAGCCATAGGCTAATGGCTCCAGCTTTTCCAGCCGTTCTAAATGTCCAGCCACCAGATCTTTTAAATCTGCCGAAGCCAGTATATCTGCCCCGCGTTGTTCCCAGAAATTTGTAGCATTGCGATCGAAGTCCATATGGATTTCGCCACATAGACTGGTCATGGCTTTAGCATTTCCACCCAGTTTACTGTGCATTTCTGTCAATGACTTCTCATCAAAAAGAATATTGTTATAGGTGAAGTAATCTTGCCAATCTGTCTGACTTAATGACGGAATCGCATAGTTGTAAACACTGCGTAATCTAGACTCTAGTAAACGGCATCGACTGGTCACAATCGTAATGGATTGGGTTACGTGAACGGATAGCACACTAAATAGCTCTAAATATTGAGTATGCTCTGGAATGAACTTCCCATTCTCATCCAGCAAGCTTTCGATATTGTCAATTAAAATAGCGAGTTTTCGCTCCTTGAGTATCCTTCGTAGTCTGTCTAAGGTAACGGGAAACTGTGCGGAAAGCATTTCATGAAAGTCTCGGTTAAACCACTCGTCTAAGACGCTTTTAGCTGAAGGAATATTGGTAACATTGATGGACATATATAGCTCAATAACCTGATACCCGTCATTCTCTAGATCTTGCAAATATTTTTGAGCCACAGTTGTCTTGCCCTGACCGCCCACACCGTGGATCACAATTACTCGGTTAGCCTTTGCTAGAGCATTCAGACTTTCTATGGCGCTATCCCTTCCCAAAAAGCTGAAGTTTGGCTGTCCAAATGGCTGTTCTACTGTTTGTTTTTTTACCTCATTGTGTTTTTTTACCTCATTGTGTTTTTTTACCTCGTTGGGATCAATATCCAATACTTTGCAGCAGGAAATAAAGCTATTATCACTAATCCTTACTTTGCCAGTCCGAAACCGATTCCATGTTTCTGGAGACACCATCGCCTTTTCCGCCCAATAGCGATCGGTTTTATTACGACCACTGTTTTTAATAGCGACATTGACTTTCTCCACCCCAGTGCTCGACAGTCTAGACATAGCGAAAATCTTATACCCAATCAAGCCCTAGAGTAAATTTTACACGAACACAGTCAAGGAATTAGTCTTTTTTGTCTTTTTTGTCAGTAGATTTCAGTAAAACACTGAGACAAAAAAAACTGACAATAATTTCTCTCATTTTGCTGCTTTAATTGCATTTGTAACATCAGTAAATAAATCAATCACGTATTTACTGATGTTATAGCTGTCGCCATTCTTGTTAGGACATAAACCCCTAATAGTGAGAGGCGGCGCGAAGCGCCGCCTCTCACTATTAGGGGTTTGATTTGTCCTGATACAGGTGGCTATAGCTATAACGTCGAAGGAATTCCTGCAATGTTGAAGGATCGGGGCTGGCACGGGGGCACAGCCCCTACGCCAAATTTAAATTATTCAGGTATAGTCAATTCCCCCGTGGTTGCCCTGCATTGTTGCGATCGCTTTGTCTGTTGCGACAGTATAGGCTCTGATTCCTCTTTTAAACTAGTTCTAACTTATGATTTCCCAGCCAGCCTTAAGGATATTGACCCATGATCCATCAATTGCCAGAAATCTATCCTTTGCCAGAAATCTATCCTTTATGTTGTCTTAATCCTCAATGGTGGAACACTTGTCAGGTTTCAAAAGAGGGAAGCGTAATCTCTAATGATAACTGATGTTACGTGGAACCCTCATCCCCCAACCCCTTCTCTCGCAGGAGAAGGGGAGTAAAATCCATATTATTTTCTTGTTCCCCTCTCCTGCGGGAGAGGGGTGAGGGGTGAGGGCTTTACAGGCTTCTACCTAACACCAGTGATAAAGCGATTGTCACTTTATTGCATCCGCTTTATCAACTGCACTTAATGTTTATAGAAAATTAGGTTGTATAGCAGTTGAAGAATTCAGATTCTGTAGAGCTACATTCCATTACCAGTCCAACGTAATCTGACATCGCAAAAATTCTTTCCACGTAATATCGTCACCAAAACATGAATAATAACGACTATCCAAATGACTTTCCAGAATTCCGAATTATTAATTCATTCACTCTAGAAGTAACCCCAACTGCTCAGTTCGACACTTCAGGCTCCGCGTCAAATTCCGCAGCATCGCCACTGACCGTAAATCCTGAAAGCGAGATCGAACCTCTTATCCTGCTCGCTGAAGACAACGAAGCAAATATCCAAACCTTCAGCTCTTATCTAACCGCAGTCAATTACCGTGTTATCCTCGCCAGAGATGGAGAAGAAGCAGTTGCGATGACTAAGACTTCTTCTCCAGATATCATCCTCATGGATATTCAAATGCCGAAAATGGATGGTCTAGAAGCGATCAGGCTGATTCGTACTGACGAAACAATTGCCAAAATTCCGATTATTGCCTTAACTGCTCTGACAGAGGAACACGCTCGCGAAGGATGTCTAAAGGCGGGAGCAAATGCATATCTGGCTAAACCAGTTAAGTTAAGAACCCTCATTGCCACAATTCAGCAATTTTTATAGAGCATTTGCTATAGCACCCCAATGAAATGTAACGCATCCTTGGTAAACTACCGCTTACAAATTAGCCTATTAAATTAGCCCATTAATTTTCTGACTCTTTCTACTTGTTTGGGAGCATTTAATTCTGTAAAAAGCGCGATCGCCATTTCAAAATTATCATCATAACCATGCTCCCGCATCTCACGGGCAATCAGAGCTTCTTCTACTAATACCTTAGCCAGATCTAACTTTGATTCTATCTTTATCAATATATCCTTCGCTTGCAAACAGAACTCCTTCGCCTTAGGTAGATCTCCTATATTTCGATATATTTCTGCAATTCCATGCATTGCCTTACCCTCTAGCAGTTTGTGACTAGTTGCATGACTAAATTGCAAAGCTGTGTTGTATATTTTCAGAGCTTGATCGAATCTTTTATTCATGATGCATACAAATCCAAGATACAGGCAAGCAAAGCCTCTTGAAGTGTCAGACATAGATAATGAGCTATTTGTAATAGCCTCATAGGTCTCTTCAGCCAATGCTATCGAAGCATCATGCTCTAGTTCCATAGCAAGCATGAAAGATTGAACTATTTGTGGATAAACTGTGAAGAATTGCTTAATGAGTGGGTGAATGGATGAGGACTTGTACCGATCAATATCGTCTATATATGGTTTAGTCAGTACAATCGCTTCGTCAAACTCGCCCAATTCCAGTTTGCAGGCAAAAGCTTGAAAAACATTCGAGAGCAGAAAAAACATTAATTGTCGGGAGTTGATTTGCTCAATAATTTTGATGGCTGCTTCCAACTCTATAACTGATTTCTGCGGTTCTCCTGAGATGAAGTATGAGCTTCCGCGAAAACTTTTTACATGGGCTAAAACTGGTCTTCCTTGTTCTGGAGGTAAAAGCAATGCTCTCTCTTCTACTTTATCTAATAACTCAAGTACCAAAGTTGGCGAAAGTCTTCCATGAAAAACCATGTGAAGATGTTCGTCTTTCAGGAGATCTGGGTTCAAGAATATTTCTATAATTTTTTTGAGATCGTTAGTTGCTAAGTAGTGATAGCATGGCTCAAACGCCATGAGCAGATCTTTGTCAGTATCTAAAGACTGAACCTTGTCTTTCCAAAAATCAGCAGCACTGCTATGTGCTTTCGCGAACTCTTCTTCATTTTGCTTGAGAAGATGCACCGCTTCTGCACGCACCAGTGGATGTAGTGAATATTCACCATTTATTACATCCAATAAAGACCGATTTTTGAGAACTTCAATAGTTTTGATATGGCTTTCTTTAGGGATATCCCATAACTGATAGAACAAAGCCTCAATCGGAATATGGGGAATACTCTGATAACGATAACAACCTATCCTTCTTAGCAAGCCATAGGCCAATGGCTCCAGCTTTTCCAGCCGTTCTAAATGTCCAGCCACCAGATCTTTTAAATCTGCTGAAGCCAGTATGTCCGCCCCGCGTTGTTCCCAGAAATTTGTAGCATTGCGATCGAAGTCCATATGGATTTCGCCACATAGACTAGTCATCGCTTTGGCATTTCCACCCAGCTTACTATGCATTTCTGCCAATGAATTCTCATCAAAAAGCATATTGTTATAGGTAAAGTAATCTTGCCAATCTGTCTGACTTAATGACGGAATCGCATAGTTGTAAACACTACGCAATCTAGACTCTAGCAAACGGCATCGACTGGTCACAATCGCAATGGATTGGGTGGCGTGATCGGATAGCACGCTAAATAGCTCTAAATATTGAGAGTGCTCTGGGATGAACTTCCCATTCTCATCCAGCAAGCTTTCGATATTGTCAATTAAAATAGCGAGTTTTTGCTCCTTGAGTATCCTTCGTAGTCTGTCTAAGGTAACTGTAAACTGTGAGGAAGACATTTCATGAAAGTCTCGATTAAACCACTCGTCTAAAACGCTTTTAGCTGAAGGAATGCTTGTGACATCAATGGGCATATATAGCTCAATAACTTTATACCCGTTACTCTCTAGCTCTTGTAAATATTTTTGAGCCAGAGTGGTTTTGCCCTGACCACCCACACCGTGGATCGCAATTACGCGGTTAGCCTTTGCTAGAGCATTCAGACTTTCTATGGCGCTATCCCTTCCCAAAAAGCTGAAGTTAGTCTCTTCAAGTGTTTGTTCTTTTAGCTTATTGGGATCAAGCTCTAATACTTTGCAGCAAGCCACAAAGTTAGCAAAACTAATCTTTACTTTGCCAGACCGAAACCGATTCCAAGTTTCTGGAGACACAAGTGCTTTTTCCGCCCAATAGTGATTGGTTTTATTACGACCACTGTTTTTTATGGCGACATTGACTTTCTCCAACCCAGCACTCGACAGTCTAGACATAGCGAGAACCTTATACCTAATCAAGCCCTAGAGTATATTTTACATGAATATGCTCAAGTGAATTGTCATTAGCATACAATTAGCATTTTATTTTGTCAGTTTTCAGAAAAACATTTAGACAATAATTTTCCTGATTTTGTTGCTTTAATTAAATTTGTAACGTAAATACGTTAATCATTTATTTGATGACCAGTACCACCAACTGGAGGGCGGGGGGATATATCGCTGTAGAGACTAATAATCTCTACAGCGATATACCAAACTTCTAATCTAAGGTACTTCGCAAAGGGATAGATTAAGCTATCTATTCCAAATCAAAAAATTATCCGAGACAGTTAAAATTATGCAATTCAATACACTTCGTCGATTGGGTTCCATTTCTGGACGCACAATTGCCGCGATCGCTTTGTCTTCTGCTACAGTATTGGCTCTGGCTCCTTCTGCAAAGGCTGGTAGTACTGCTCTTGGTGCTTTTGGCGCAACTGTAGATGCTATTAATGATATTAGCTATGCTGCTAATTCGACGCCCGCTACTATTGCAAATCTTGAATCGACTTCGGGCTATTTATCTGGCCAATTAACTGCCCGTAATAATTCTGGTACTAGCTGGACAATAAAAGCGTATTCTACTAATGGCAGCTTGTTGAAAGGTAATACATCAACACCAGCTACTCTTAATTATACATCTGTGCCTTATACAGTTACCGCAACCAATTCTATTTCTGCCGAAGGCGTTCTTGCTAGTAAAGTAACATTAGGTTCATCACCATCTGCACCCACTTTGCTTTATACAGGTGTTCCTTCATATCTGTCTCCTGTATATATTAATATAAAGATTAATGCTACGCAATCTTTCACTACTGTTAAAGCTGATGCTTACACTGACACGATCACTTATATTATTGCAAATGAATCTTGATTAGATATTGGCTGACAGTACTAACTCGAAACCAAGTTGTAGTCAATGAAATTTGATTGATAGGGGACGCAATGCGTCCCCTATCCTGTTGATAATGGACTATTAATTCGGTGTGGGGTTTAAGACGGTCATTTTACTCGGATAAAAACAACGTAAACACGTCAATCACTAATTTAAAGACCTGTACCAAATAATCCGAATATAAGCGCCATAAAGGGCTACTTATATATTTAGGACTTACGCAAAAATGCCCTGAAAGCCTCATTTTGCCGTAGGGGCAATTCATGAATTGCCCCTACAGCTCGTTCTTTTGCGTAAGTCCTAATATTCAAAGAAATAAAACCATAGAGGGGACATTATTATGAATATGCGATCGCTAGTAGTCATCGTGCAATTGGTCATTGGGGCAAATTTGCTTGCTGTACTTCCATTATCTTCTCAATCAACTTTCCAACTTTCGCCAATGTTGGTAAATTTTCTTCCTTCTGGACAAAAAGCAACTCAATCTTTTTTGGTCAAAAATTCAAGCAAGAATTCGACCGCTATTCAAATTAGGATGGTGAAACGAGAAATGGATCTCGATGGCAAAGAAATTAATACTAATGCCGATGATGACTTCATTTTCTATCCGCCGCAAATGCTGCTCAAGGCTGGCGAAAGCCAAGCCGTGCGAGTCACTTGGGTGGGTGATGCTAGCCCCTCTAAAGAGCTTTCCTATCGCATCATCGCTGAGCAACTGCCCATCGACTTACCAGAAACAATTCAAACACAAGGTAAAACAACAGTTGCGATTAAAGTTTTATTTCAATTCATGGGATCTGTCTATATCGTGCCGCCCAATGTTGCCGCTAATGTCTCTCTAGAAAATGCAGTTTGTCAGGTGGAAACCAGTATCGATGGAAAAAAAGAAAATAAATTACAGTTAATCTTTGTCAACCAAGGCACAGCCCGCGCCCTACTCAACAATCTCCGCCTCACTCTCGCCCCTGTTGGCAAAGAAGCTAATTCCATCAAGTTAGACGAAAAACAACTCGCAGGTGTCAATGGCGAAAACCTGCTCGCAGGTAGCAAACGGCGCTTCTCTTTACCTTGTCCCGCAGGCTTATCCAATGAAAAGCTTTCAGGCTCATTCGAGTACGATCGCAATAATTAGATATTACAAAATATCCCCGAAATCATGATGTGTTGAGAGCAGTCAAACTTAGTTATCTATCTATTGCTGTTTGTTTTCCGATCCTGCTCACAGCAGACTATACGATTGCTCAAAATACAACCACAACAAATACTTCTAGCGATGACGCAACCTTCCAGCGCGTGTTTGGTCGTCCTCGCACCAATAATGGCAAACAGTCACTAACTGTCCCCCTCGTCATCGACAATCGCGAACAAGCCACCATCCGTATCACTTTTGTTTCCAATCAACCAGAACAGACGCGCCTCCAGTCCAGAGCCACATTGCAAGAACTCAAACCGATTTTGCGTCCCGAAGTTTTCAATATAATTGAAACAGCGATCGGCAATGCCGAAGACTTTTCGGTAGATGTCTTACAAAAAAATAGGATTGAAGTAGTCTTTGACGAACGCCGCCTTGCTATATTTTTGCAAATCAGCCCTGCGGTACGTCCTGTTAATGTCTTAGGCGATCGCGCTAATCTTCCACCCGAAGCCAAAGACGCAATCCCAGTCAGTAACTTGAGTGGTTATGTGAATATCTTTGCCAGCGATCGTTTTACATGGGCAAGTAACCAAATCGAGGGAATTCAGCGACAACCATTCTTTATCGGTTTGGATGGCGCGATTAATTTCCAGAATTGGGTTTTGGAAGGGAACTGGTCATTTGCGGAAAAGGGAAAACCTGAATTAACGCGAGGGGATATCAGGCTTGTTCGCGATGATCCTAACAATGCCGTGCGTTATATTGCAGGCGACTTCAGCTTTCCGACTACGGGCTTTCAAAGTGCGATCGCTGTTGGTGGTATCGCTGCCGCTCGTAACTTCTCATTACAACCCTATACAATTATTCGACCCATCAACAATTTTGAGTTTTTTCTAGAACGTCCCTCCAAAGTCGAAATCTATACTAATGGTCGTCTCGCTCAAACTTTAACGCTCCCCGCAGGACAACAGGACTTACGCCAGTTACCCCTCACCACTGGTATTAATGACATTCAACTCTTTGTCACCGACGATCGCGGACAAGAGCAAAGAATTAACTTCGCGTTGGCAGTTGACTCAAATCTGCTGGCTCCCAATGTGCAGCAGTTTGCCTATAGTCTGGGGTTTCCCTCAAAGACTCTGAATGGTGGACGTAACTATGACTTGTCAGCACCAATTCTATCCTTAGCACACCGTTGGGGGATCAGTAATGTGTTGACCTTGGGCGGCTATGCTCAAGCCAGTAGTCGTCAGCAACTCTTGGGGATTGAAGGGATTTTTGCCACTGTTTTTGGTAACTTTGCATGGAATGCTGCTCTCAGTAATGATCAAAATGTTGGACTGGATTACGCATGGCGACTGCGTTATGATTTTTTTAATGCCAAGGATACCGATCGCTCCTTCGGTTTTAGTGCTGCACAACGTGGCGCAAGATTTATTACCTTTGGCAATCAAGAAATACCGCGCAATAATACGGCTCTAGATTTATCTGCTTTCTATCGCCAAAAACTATTTGATGATATTGGTGCAGCCTTGAGTATTCAATACCGTTTTGGACGTGATGTTCCTAATACCTACCAAGTAGGACTAGATTTATCAAAATCCTTTAGCAATGGTCTATCTCTCGGTCTATCTCTATCTCAAAGCCTTGATACCAGTGGCGTAAAAGACCAACGCGCTCTATTGAGATTGAGTATGCCAATAAAGCTGGGATCGCAAACCGCCCAAGCTAGTACTGAGATTCGCAATACCGATAGCCCCACCCAGCAAGTGTCATGGAATTTCCGTACAACAGCGGTGAGTGAGTCCCTGAATGGCTCTCTCGATCTAAGTCGTAGCCGTGGTCGCGATCGCCTCACGAGCAACTTCACCTACACAGGTTATCGCGCCATTTGGAACCTTACCTCTGACATTTCCCTTACGCCCAATAACACCCAAGCTAATGCTCTAGTGAGTGTCAGGACAGCGATCGCTTTTGCTGATGGCAAAGTCGCTTTATCCCGTCCGATCAGTGATAGCTTTGCGCTAGTTGTGCCTGAAAAAGCTTTAGCTTCGCTAATAGTCGGAGTCAATCCCGATGGACAAGGGGCTTATCTCAGTCGTGCTGATAATTTCGGTGCAGCCGTAGTTCCCAGTTTGTCTTCCTATAATGTTTCCAGTTTTCTACTCGAAGTTCCTGATGCTCCCACAGGTGTAGAAACTGGTAAAGCTGTTTATTACACTTTACCAAGCTATAAAAGTGCTACGGTGATTCGCGTTGGTACAGATGCAACTGTCTATATAAGAGGGATTTTGACTGATGCCCAAGGAACAGCGATCGCCCTCCAAGCAGGAGAAGTGCGATCGCTCTCCGATCCTCAATGGCAATCGATCACGCTCTTTACCAATGGGGCTGGTAAGTTTGCGCTGACAGGTTTCAAAGTCGGACGTTATGAATTAAAAATTGGTTCGCAAATCCTCCAATTTGAAGTTCCTGAAGGGAAAGTTGGTTTGTACGATATTGGCAAATTAAAGTTTCCCGTCAAGAAATAATTCAATCGTTCTCGTAAGTAAGTAGCTAGGCATAATTAATTAAAAACCAAAACCCGTCTGATTTTTTGTAGCCTCACTCCCTTCCCAGTGAATAATTCAATTAAATTAGCCCATTAATTTTCTGACTCTTTCTACTTGTTTGGGAGCATTTAATTCTGTAAAAAGCGCGATCGCCTTTTCAAAATTATCATCATAACCATGCTCCCGCATCTCACGGGCAATCAAAGCTTCTTCTACTAATACCTTAGCCAGATCTAACTTTGATTCTATCTTTATCAAGATATCTTTTGCTTGCAAACAGCACTCTTTCGCATTGGTTAGATCTCCTATGTTTCGATAGGCTTCTGCAAGTCCATACATGGCTTTGCTTTCAAGCTGTCTGTATCTAGCTTTACGACTAAATTGTAAAGCTGTGTTGTATATTTTCAGAGCTTGATCGAATCTTTTATTCATAACGCATACAAATCCAAGATACAGGCAAGCAAGGCTTCTTGAAGTGTCATACATAGATAATGAGCCATTTGTAATAACCTCGTAAGTCTCTTCAGTCAATGCTACCGAAGCATCATGCTCAAGTTTCATAGCCAGCATGAAAGATTGAACTATTTGTGGATAAACAGCGAATAATTGCCGCATTAGTGGGTGATCTGTATATTTGTACCGATCAATATTGTCTACATAGGGCTTAGTTAGTACAATCGCTTCCTCACACTCATCCAATTTCAGTTGGCAGGTAAAAGCTTGAAAAACGAATAATTGCCCCATGAGTGGGCGATCTGTATATTTGTACCGATCAATATTGTCTACATAGGGCTGAATCAGGACAAGCGCTTCGTCAAACTCGCCCAATTCCAGTTTGCAGGCAAAAGCTTGAAAAACACACGAAAGCAGAAGAGGTATTAATTGTTTGGAGTTGATTTGCTCAATAATTTTGATTGTCGCTTCCAAGTCTATAACTGATTTCTGCGGTTCTCCTGAGAAGAAGTATGCGCTTCCGCGAAACCTTTTTACCTGAGCTAAAATTAGCACACCTTGTTCTGGAGGTAAAAGTAAAGCTCTCTGTTCTATTTTATCTAATAACTCAAGCACCAAAGTTGGCGAAAGTCTTCCATAAAAAGCCATGTGAAGATTTCCATCTTTCAGGAGATCTGGGTTCAAGAATATTTCTATAATTTTATGGAGATCGTTAATTTCTAAGTAGTGATAGCATGGCTCAAACGCCATCAGGAGATCTTTGTCAGTATCTAAAGACTGAACCTTAGCTTTCCAAAAATCAGCAGCACTGCTATGTGCTTTCGCGAATTCTTCTTCATTTTGCTTGAGAAGATGCACCGCTTCCGCACGCACAAGAGGATGTAGTGAATATTCACCATTCGCTAACTCCAATAATGACCGATTTTTGAGAACATCAATAATTTCGATATGGCTTGCTTTAGGGCTATCCCATAACTGATAGAACAAAGCCTCAATCGGAATATGGGGAATACTCTGATAACGATAACAACCCATCCGCTTTAGCAAGCCATAGGCTAATGGCTCCAGCTTTTCCAGCCGTTCTAAATGTCCTGCCACCAGATCTTTTAATTCTGCCGAAGCCAGTATATTTGCCCCGCGCTGTTCCCAGAAATTTGTAGCATTGCGATCGAAGTCCATATGGATTTCGCCACATAGACTGGTCATAGCTTTAGCATTTCCACCCAGTTTACTGTGCATTTCTGTCAATGACTTCTCATCAAAAAGCATATTGCTATAGGTAAAGTAATCACGCCAATCGGACTGACTTAATGACGGAATCGCATAGTTGTAAACACTGCGTAATCTAGATTCTAGTAAACGGCATCGACTGGTCACAATCGTAATGGATTGGGTGGCGTGATCGGATAGCACGCTAAATAGCTCTAAATATTGAGTATGCTCTGGAATAAACTTGCCATTCTCATCCAGCAAGCCCTCGATATTGTCAACTAAAATAGCGATTTTCTGCTCCTTGAGTATCCTTCGCAGTCTGTCTAAGGTAACTGTAAACTGTGAGGAAGACATTTCATGAAAGTCTCGATTAAACCACTCGTCTAAGACGCTTTTAGCTGAAGGAATATTGGTGGCATCAATGGGCATATATAGCTCAATAACCTGATACTCATTGCTTTCGAGCTCTTGCAAATATTTTTGAGCCAGAGTCGTCTTGCCCTGACCACCCACACCATGGATCGCAATTACTCTATTAGTATTTACTAGAGCCTTAAGACTTTCTATGGCTCTAGCTCTTCCTAAAAAGCTAAGGTTTGGCTGTTCAACTGTTTGTTCTTTTAGCTCATTGGGATCGAGATCCAATGCTTTGCAGCAGGCCGCAAAGTTAGCAAAACTAATCCTTATTTTGCCATTCCGAAAACGATTCCAAGTTTCTTGAGATACAAGCGCCTTTTTTGTCCAATAGCGATCGGTTTTATTACGACCACTATTTTTAATGACTAAATTGACTTTTTCCACCCCAGCACTCGACAGTCTAGACATAGCGAAAACCTTATACCTAATCAAGCCCTTGACTATACTTTACACAAATATAGTCAAGAAACTAGTCGATAGCAGACAATTGTCATTTTATTTTGTCTTTTTTTTGTCAGTTTTTAGGCAAACACTTAGACAAAAAGCTGACAATAATTTTTCTGATTTTGTTGCTTTAATGGAAATGGTTTTTTATATCGGGGTGGGGTTTGGGCGAACTGTTTTACTTGGGTAAAGCCAATGTAAATACTTTAATCACTAGGTTGATGATTGCCCTTGCAAAATGAAGTATCCCTGCTACTTCGACCGATATTTGACTGAACATCCGAGACATCAACTGGTAATCATGAACAAATTTAATCGCATTCTTCTGGCTTCTGGCTTGGCTGCAACCGCTTCTCTAGTGGCGAATTCACCTGCATTTGCTGGCACTACTGGCAAAGTTGACTTGCGTGGTACTGTTCCTTCTCTTCTAACAATTACAGTAACTGCAAATCCTTCTACTAATAATCTTTTATTATCATCTGGAAGCTATACTAATGTTAAAGTTGGTTATGTAACTGGAGCCTCAACCAACAGTGCTAATGGACTTAAAGTTGTGTTAAGTAGTACTTGGGCGTTAACATCGGGCAGTAATTCTATACCCATCACCTATATAGGTGATGCTCTTGGTACTACCGCTACATCAGCTACGGGTGGTCAACCTTCCCCAACTAGCGATTATACTCTCGTGAACACAAAGACTACTGCATCTGGGGCTGCACCTGATTCAAGTATTTTCATTGGTTATACTGTACCAAGTAGTCAAGCTGCGGGGATTTACGCGGGAAGCATTACTTTCACTGCTAGTGATAACTAACTAAACATCTACAGGACAAAAAACAAAAAATAGTTGTCCAAACATTCTTTTTGAGCACGAGTGTTTGGACAACTATTTTGCATCCTTTCCGAGATGGCTTTTTGAGTTTTTCTTGTTGAGTTATACATCACTGGTAATTATGAACAAATTTAATCGCATTCTTCTGGCTTCTGGCTTGGCTGCAACCGCATCTCTAGTGGCGAATTCACCTGCATTTGCTGGCACTACTGGCAAAGTTGACTTGAGTGGTAATGTTCCTTCTAATTTAGGAATTACAGTAACTCCTACGAGTAGTGCTACTTCTATGGTTTTTGTCCCTGGCAATAATACTGCTGATCTGATGATCGCCCAAATAACTGGTGCGGCAACCAACAGTTCTAGCGGACTTAAAGTTACTGTATCTAGTAGTTGGAAGTTGCAATCGACAGTAAAGTCTTCTGATTATGTATACATTACAGCTTTTGCTGAATCTAGCGGTATTGTGTATCAAGGGAGTGCTAGCATTTCGAATAAGAGAAGGCTACAAGACAATAACCTCCAGTCCAATGTTCCTTTTGACCTCGCTATCACAAATACCAATGCGGCAGGGGCTGCACCAGATTCAAGCCTGTACATTAGTTTTTCAGCCCCAGGCACTACCTCAGCCGCAGGTCTGTACACGGGAAGTATTACTTTCACGGCCACCGATAAATAACTAAACATCCTAACTACAGGACAAAAATCAAAAATAGAACGCCCAAAAGGACAAAAACTGTTATTCAGAAAGGATGTAAGGCAATTACCTAAAATCCTGTCTGAGTAAAAATTTCGAGTTTTTATCCTGTAGTTAACATCACTAGTAATCATGATCAAAGTTCATCGTATTCTTTTGGCTTCTAGTTTGGCGGCAATCGCATCTCTCATGACGAATGCGGCTGCATTTGCTGGCCCTACCGCCACGATTAACTTGAGTGGTACTGTTCCTGCTGCTTTACCAATTACATTATCTCCTGCGCCTGATGCTGGTTCTCTTACTTTGTCCCCTGGTAATGCCTATAATGGTATTAAGATTGCCGCTATATCTGGTTTATTAACCAACAGTAGTAATGGACTTAAAGTTACCGTAACTAGTGCTAGTAATTGGAGATTAGTATCGGGTTCTAATTTTATAGAATTTGGCGGATTGGGTGAAGCTCTAGGTACTAATGCTACATCGCCCACGTCCATGCGATCGCCCAGCCATTATGATTCTAATCCCCTGCAATTAACTAGAAGCTCTAGTGCTGGGAATGCATCTGATTCAAGTATTTTCATTAGTTATACTATCCCCCCCGATCAAGCTCCGGGGACTTATACAGGTAGCATTACTTTCACTGTCACCGATAATTAGAGCATGTTTGAGAAGTTTTTTACCCTCCCTAGCTCCTCCTTTCAAGGGGCTACGGTGTACACACAAGTCTAACTGTCTACGTTGCGATTTATTTAAGTCCCCTAAATCCCCCAATTCTGGAGGACTTTGAAAGAATTTTATTTTCTTGTTCCCCCAGAATTGGGGGCTAGGGGGCGGATAAATGTTGACTTAGCTAACTCTTTCTTTGACTACACAAATACACAAATATGAAATTACAAATTTCTAAACTCTGGCTGACATTATTTCTATTACTGGTAAATATTCAACCCAGCTTCGCCTTTAAAATTCTGCCCATTTCGCGGACATTTACTCCCATTGGTACAGAGGCAAGCCAATCCTACGATCTGATTAGCGATAGCAACGAACCAGAGGCCGTCCAATTGTCAGTGGTTACTCGTGAAATGGATATAGATGGGAACGAACGCTATACACCCGCCGATGATAACTTTTTGATCTATCCGCCGCAGGTAATTCTCCAACCCAATACCAAGCAAACCGTACTCGTGACATGGGTGGGCGACTCAAACCCAACTAAGGAGCTTTACTATCGCCTAGTGTCCGAACAAGTACCGATTAATCTCACCAAGCCTGAAGCTGGCAAACCAACCAAAGTAACGGCTAAGGTCGAGATTTTGCTGAAATATATGGGTTCTCTCTATGTCCGTCCTGAGAATGTCGAGCCTAAACTAGTTTTAGATAATGTCACTGTCCAAAAAGAAAAAGATAAACCCGTAATTGCGATTACCTTTAACAATCAAGGCGCAGCTAGAGCAACCTTGGCTGATTTTAAGTTAAGCCTTGCTAGTGGCGGTAAAACCGTAGCTCTCACAACTGAACAACTTAAGGAAATTACTGGTCAAAATATTTTGGCAAATCATAAGCGCCGCTTTGTGATTCCCTATCCTGCGGATTTACCACAGGGAACTGTGACCGCGACATTTGACTATAAGCAATAGATTTCATGAGTTTTGCCAGCCAGACTTTCCTTGCTGTCATCAGTCTTATTTTATTGATTCCCAGAGCCGCGCTAGCCCAAAAAATCGCACCCGATCCCCCCGAAGATGCGCTTTTTGAACAGGTATTTAAGCGTCCTCAGTCGCCACAGGGCAATCAGAGGCTAACCGTTTCTTGGTCAATCGATGGTCAATTTAAGGGGCGGATTCCTATTCTATTGGAGGCTAATAATCGCTCAAAAATTAGGATCAATTCCACAATTCTGCTTGACAACTTGAAGGAAGTGGCGCGTCCTGAAGTCCTCGACAAGTTGCAAGCTGGGCTTGATAAAGAAAAGAACATTGCGATCGATTTATTGCGCGAAAATGGCTTAAAAGCTATCTTTGACGATCGGAAATTGCAACTATTCATCGAAGTCCCTCCAGCGCAGCGCAAAGTCAATGTTTTGAGTTCGCAATCAGGAGATCCCGACGCAGCTAATGCGATTTTGCCGAGTCGATTTAGTGGTTATTTGACAGTTCGCGGTGGTGAGAAGTTTGTCTTCGCTAATACGGGTAACTCCAGTAATTCGGGTCGGCAACCGCTAAATCTCAACTTTGATACAGCTATTAATTGGAATGGTTGGGTTTTAGAAGGTAATCTCTCCTTTGTCGAACGGGCTAGTCCAGAATGGAAGCGGGGTAATTTTCGGATCGTTCATGATGATATCGATCGCGCTGTCACCTATGCGATCGGCGATCTGGGAGTTCCTACTGTTGGCTATCAACTCAGCAAACCCTTATTAGGATTGTCGATCGCCCGAAATTACAGCTTGCAGCCCTATCTGATCACCCGTCCTGTCAGTCAATACGAATTTTTTTTAGAAAATCCCTCCACCGTAGAAGTATTTGTCAATGGTAAACTGTTGCAAACTCTAGAGCTAAAGGCAGGTCAGCAAGATATTCGGAATCTGACCCTTAGTTCTGGGGTGAATGATGTGCAGTTAGAGATCACCGATAATGTGGGACGAGTGCAGCGTTTGGACTTTAGCAATGCGATCGCTTCAAGTCTACTTGCTCCCAATGCCCAGCAATTCGCCTATATCTTTGGTTTTCCCAGCATAACTAGCAGTAATGGCACTAGTTATGATTTCACATCACCGACTATTTTTGCCGCCTATCGTCAAGGAATTAATAACACCCTCTCAATGGGCGGCTATCTCCAAGCCGATCTCCGTCAGCAAATCATCGGAATAGAGGGGGCTTTGGCGACAACCTTAGGTAATATTTCTTGGGATATGGCTCTTAGTAATGCCGAACAATTAGGGATAGGGCTAGCGGCTCGTTTGGGTTACGAATTTATCAAATCAGGGGAAACCAATCCTTTAGATCAGTCCTTTGGCTTCACACTCGAACATCGCAGTGCTAACTTTTTATCTTCTAATTTGTCTTCCAATTCGTCTTCTAACTCATCGAATAATCTATCTAGCAATTCATCTTCTAGCATGAAGATGACTAATCCATCTCGGCTAGATTTCACCGCCAATTATCGCCAAAAACTATTCTGGGAAATCACGAGTGGGCTAAATTTTCGTTGTCAATTGGGACGCGATCGCCCTGACAGCTATCAAATAGGCTTAAACCTCAATAAATCCCTCGGCAATGGCTTCTCGATTTCGTTGAATCTCAGTGAATTGGGAGATGGGATCAAGCCTAAAGAACAAAAAATTTTAATCGGCGTAACTTGGTCAGGGACAGTTCCCCAAACTCAGCAAACGCTCCAAGCTGCAATGGATATAACGAATAAAGATGCTCCCACCACAAGGGCAAGTTGGACTAATTCATCCCCAAATTTAGAAGGTATTGGTATGGCTGTGGATATCGCCCGCAACCCTTCAAATGACAGTCTCACAGGTAAACTCAACTATCGCGGTTATCGAGGAGAATTCTCGTTATCCCAAAATGCTTTGCTTAATCGCAATGGTCAAACTACAAATACCACTCAGTTGGATTTCGGAACATCTTTGGTATTTGCCGATGGCTATTGGGGTATCTCCCGCCCCGTTACGGGTAGCTTCGTGTTAGTCACGTCGCACCCCACTCTGCAAGGTCGTGTAATTGGGCTTAACCCCAATGCGATCGGTGGTAATGCCGCACAGATAGAAGAAATTAGTCCAGCCGTTTTACCAGATTTGTCACCCTATCAAGTTTCCAAAATCCGCATTGCCGCCCAAAATTTGCCTGTGGGTTATGATTTAGGTCAAACCAACTATGCGATTTTACCCACTTACAAAAGTGGCACGGCGATCCGTATCGGTACTGATGCCACCATCTTTTTACGCGGTACATTACGCAACAACAAAGATGAGCCTCTATCTCAACTGTCTGGAGAATTTATTTCTCTATCCGATCCCAAGTGGACTCCCTTACAAATATTCACGAATAAAGCAGGAAAGTTTGTCTTAAAAGGAATTAAACCAGGTCGCTATGAGTTAAAAATGTTCAACGATCCCCCCGCCATCTTCTCCATTGACATTCCTGAAGGGAAAACTGGTGTTTATGACTTGGGTGCGGTGCGATCATTAAGCGATCGCGCTCCGATCCTCAATGGCAAATGATCACGCTCTTCAGTAATAGGGCGGTAAGTTTGCCCTGACGTTAAGTAAAGCCCTAAAAGCTGTGGCGCACGCTGCGCGTGCGTCACAGCTTTTTTCTGGTTTTATATTTAATTAAGCCCACTTACTTACAAATTAAAACCTGTCTTTTTTGTCAGTTTACAGAAAAAAATTGACTATAAACTGACAATAATTAGTCTGATTTTGATGCTTAGATTAAAGGTGTGTTCCTCGTTAAGTAAAATCCCTAAAAGCTGTGGCGTAAGCTATGGCGTATGCTGTGGCATACGCCGTAGCTTTTTTATGTTTATATTTAATTAAGCCCACTTATATAGCAATCCTAAATGAGTTGTGAGAAAGTAGAAATCAGGAAAATAATTTTAGAAGAGAAAAACATGACCGAAGAACTGCAAGAATTTATCGAGGCAAAT
>NZ_JACJQY010000046.1 GCF_014696925.1 Phormidium tenue FACHB-1050
TCCCCTATTGCCGCTTTCTGCGATCGCCTTACGGCTAAGGGTAAGTCCAAAATGTCTGTCATTGGGGCGGTCATGCACAAGCTATTGCGACAGGTCTTTGGCGTTCTCAAGTCTCAGCGTTCTTTCGATCCTAATTTTGTTCAAATTCCCTCTTGACTTTTTAGTACTCAAGACAGTATCTACAGAAACCTTTGTTTTTTTTGTAGGGGCAATCCCCCCGTGGTTGCCCTGCTTCGCTACTAGCAAGATATTCATCATCTGAGTTCCACGCAACATCAGTTAAAACCTAGAAAATTATGACCCAAATTATAGACAAGAGCATAGATGTCAAAGCAAAATCCAAAAAGAAGAAACCACTTTTTCTTTCTTGGTTGCAATTGCGGAAAGAGCGCGTGCGTTTACTCGTAGCGATCGCAGGAATTAGTTTTGCGGATGTGCTGATGTTTTTACAAATGGGATTTCGCGGCGCATTATTTAGCAGTGCCGTAGAACTCCATCACAGCATCAATGGCGAAATTGTCATTTTGAGCAGTCGCTACCGATCGCTAATTTCCCTCGATCGCTTTACAGATCGCCGCCTTTACCAAGCCGCAGGCTTATCGGGAGTGCAGTCAGTGAGTCCGATTTATCTCAACTTCATTCAATGGCGCAATCCCTATAACAGAGAAATTTGGGATATTTATGCTATTGGCATTAATCCCGAACATCAGGTTTTAAATATCAAAGGAGTTGCCGAGAATCGCCAAAAACTGCGCGAACCCGATACATTGCTCTTTAATTCTGGATCGCGGAATGAATTTGGGGCGATCGCCAAAAACTTTCAAACAGGCGAATCCATCGTTACGGAAATTGACGAACGCCAATTTCAAGTGCGTGGACTATTTCAACTCAGCCCCACCTTCGGCATTAATGCCCATCTCGTCACTAGCGATATTAACTTTTTACGCATGGTGCGATCGCGCCAAGGCGGACTAATCGATATTGGCGTAGTCAAGATCAAGCCCGATGCCGATGTCAATAAAGTCCTAGCAGAATTGCGATCGCTCCTTCCCAACGATGTCAAAGTCATGACGAAACAAGATTTCGCTAAAGCCGAAGTAGCCTTTTGGAATGCAAGTACGCCTGTGGGCTATACCTTTGATCTCGGTGTCGTAATCGCCTTTATCGTCGGAGCCGTGATCGTTTATCAAATTCTCTATAGCGATGTCACCGACCATTTACCCGAATACGCCACCCTCAAAGCGATGGGATTCCGCGATCGCTATTTATTAATAGTCGTCTTCCAAGAATCCCTCATCCTCGCTGTCCTAGGCTTTATTCCCGCTACAGCGATGGCATGGGGTATTTATGAAATCACCCATATCGCCACTCTCTTACCAATGGCAATGGATGCAGGACGCATTACGTTTGTATTCGTCCTAACCGCCATTATGTGTTCCGTTTCCGCCGCCGTAGCTGTAAGAAAAATTCAAACAGCCGATCCTGCGGACATTTTTTGATTCGTAATTCGTAATTGATAATTCGTAATTGATAATTCGTAATTCCAAAACAATGTCCTCGCAATTTGCTATTTCCGTAACGCAACTAAATCACTACTACGGTCAGGATGTTCTCCGTAAGCAGGTTTTGTTTGATATAAATCTGCAAATCGATCGCGGGGAGATTGTGATTATGACGGGACCTTCGGGTTCGGGGAAAACGACTTTGCTCACGCTCATGGGCGGTTTGCGATCGCCTCAAGAAGGTAGTCTTAAGATTCTCGAACAGGAATTACTTAATTCTATTCCTGACCAAATGACGCTGATTCGTCGCAATATTGGCTATATTTTCCAAGCCCATAATCTCTTGAACTTCCTCACGGTTTATCAAAATGTGGAAATGGCACTAGAACTCCATGATGTGACAGAGGAAGAAGCAGATCGACGGATTCGAGATGTTTTAGATTCTGTGGGTTTATCTCATCGATTGGATTACTATCCTAGTGATCTGTCGGGAGGACAAAAACAAAGAGTAGCGATCGCCCGTGCTTTGGTGGGACAACCAAAAATAATTCTTGCTGATGAGCCTACAGCGGCTTTGGATAAAAAATCGGGGCGCGATGTAGTGGAGATTATGGAGAAATTAGCCAAACAGCAAGGCTGTACGATTCTCCTTGTGACTCACGATAATCGCATCCTTGATCTCGCCGATCGCATTATTTATATGGAAGATGGATGCTTGGTGATATGAAATCAGGAAATTTTTAAAAATAGCTTCTATTAAGAGGTTCCTAGCAATGGTAGTACTTTTTTCTTGAGTAAATCTACTAGTTCTGGTTCCATATACTCATACTCATCAGGAATATCTAGACAAAATTAGATCTTACTTTAAGCCAATCAAGATCGCCTTAATTATCCATCAGCTAAAGATTTTACTGTAGGCGATCACCTTGGTAGTCTGAGTCGTAAAATTGGTGCGATCGCTGATGTTGTTTATTTTGTCACAGGCGGCTATGCAGTTAATCTCACCCAAATTGCAGAAAGATTGCCGTAAAAAACAATATTTCTTCAATTTTTATTAACTTTCAATCTATCCATCAAACTCCGAAATGCTATACGTAAACATTTCTTCATAATGCCACTCTATTGAAAATATTTATCTCACTAGTTGTAGCTACGATTAATGATTGTCCAGTATTAGAAAATCCATAAGCCATAATACATAATTCTTCGGCAACTTTAGTTATGGTATTTGGGTAACTAGAAGGATTATCATAGATAGATGAATCTGGGGGAATTAAAATAATCATTTGTTCTGGCCATCTTAGGGTAATTGATTCAAGTCTCCATCCGTCTTCGGTACTAACAGGCAATCCACCTCCAAATAGACCAGACATTCTTATAATTTTATTACTCAAAGTACCAATACCTTCAGCTTCCAGACATACTTCGTTTTTATAGTATTCATTATAATCTCTGGCTGTTTTCGTTCCTGTAATGCAATCGAGAACACCTCGCCCTTGAGAAGATACGACTAGAAGGCTATCAGAGTTTCTATCAAAACCAACTGAACGTAAACCACCTATAGCCACTGATGCCACAAACTTCCACGGAAAGGGTGGGGTGGAAATACTCAATAGTAACAACTTTTGCTTAAGAGGTTCTAAATGTTCATACATAAATGTGGGTTAATTTCGCTACTAAAGACAAGTCACAAATTTTACTCTAAGTTAAATATGATCGCCTCAACGATATACGTTTTAAAAGATTTGCTTTAGGTGATTGCTAGTACTATGAATCGTGAATTCTAGACGATCACACTAACAACCTATCTGCTAAAGGTTTGTTGAATGCGATCTAGATTCTATCCAAAGCAAAAATAATTTCATGCGGATATTGGCACTGTCATAAACCGACGTTCGCGGTCAGCCGCGTATGCAATACAAGCTTTAAAATCTTCTCGTGTTAGGTCGGGGAAATCTTCGAGTATTTCTGCCTCAGTCATATCAGATGCTAGGTACTCAAGCACCTCATAAACTGTAATTCGCAAACCACGCACACATGGTTTACCACTGCGCTTATTTGGTTCAATCGTGATGTAATTTCGGTAATTCATAATATTCTTGATTTCACCTATAAAGATTGAGGAGCTTGGCATCTTGCCCAATGAAAATCATTAGACTAGTCCCAAAGAAGAAGCAACCAAATGACCGCAAGCAAATCCAGAAAATGCTACAGCATTTAAACCTTGACCTGGGAAAGTACTATCACCCACACAATATAAATCGGGAATAGAAGTCCGATTAAAAGGCATTCCCAAAAGTCCTAAAGGCTTACCCGCAGGGATTGGTCCATAGGTTCCATCGGCACGACCGAGGAAACGGCGATGGCTTCGGGGTGTACCGACTTCTTGATAGTCCATACACTCTTCTAGTTTCGGGAAAATCGCTAACAGGCGATCGCATAATTTTCTAGCAGCTTCATTTTTCTTGTCTTCATATTCCGAAGCAGATAAACCTTCCCACTCACTCATCCAACTAGGTGTAAAGGTATGCACAATGTGATGACCATTTGGTGCAAGGGAGCGATCGAGTAATGTAGGAATTGAGACAAAAATTGTGCCTTGTTCCTTTTGCATATCATTCCAATCTTCGAGCAAGATATGGTGACAAGCTGCATCATCAGGAATAGCAGAAGCTTCCACGCCGAGATGTAAACTCAAGAAACTAGGGGACTTTTGATAGCGTGATTGCCATCCTTTTTCTCCACTGGGCAAAGGTTCATCCTTGAGCAAGTTCCCAAAGGTATCCCAGCGTGTGGCATTAGAAACGACTTTCTTAGCATAGAGAATTTCACCATTCGCTAGCTTCACACCGATCGCACCTTTACCAGACTTTGCTTTAGGAATAATCTGGGTCACTCTTGCCCCATAGCGAATTTCACCACCCGCTTTGTCCAACCCTTCCGCTAATTTTTCGGCAATCTTACCCACACCACCAACGGGGTAGTTAATTCCTCCATAATGGCGATCGCTAAAGACCATCCCTGCATTAATTGCAGGCGTGCGATCGGCAGGAACCACCGACCAGCAATAGCATTCCATATCGATGAATTGCAACAACTCAGGATCGCGAATATATTTCTTAGCAATATCCCCTGCATTTTGCGGTAAGTAAGCAGCTAACCCCAAGCAAGCAAAAGGATTCTGGAAAAATACCCGCATCAAGTAGCGCCATTCTTCGAGGGACAGCAACTCGATCGCATTTAAGCAATTAAAAATCTTCCAACATTCATCGTAAAACTTACGAATCCCCTCACGCTCATGGGGAAAGCGATCGGCTAATTCTTTAATAAACTGTTCATAATCACGATGTACTTCGATTTCGAGATTGTTTGGCAAATGGTAATGGATCTGCACAGGGTCGGGAATTGTCTCCATTTTCATATTCACCGCTGCTAGCGCACGGGTGAGGAGATTTGTCGTACCGCGATCGCCAAAGCCAAAGATCATCGATGCGCCCACATCAAAGCGGTAGCCATTGCGCTCAAAATAGCCGCCACTCCCCCCCGCAATCAAGTAGCGCTCTAGGACAATTACGCTTGCCCCCTTCGCCGCCAATTGCGTCGCGGTGACTAAGCCACCAATCCCTGAGCCAATTACAATTACATCCGCATCGAGTGTTAGCGCCATCACATTTCTTAATCAAAACCTTTATTTAACTATACAGTTTTAGAACCTATTGCGTTCTTCCTATTGTTAGGAATGAAAATTAATTAAAACCAAAATTTGTAGTGGCGGGCTTCGCCCGCCACTACAAATTTTGGTTTTAATTGCACAAGTTAATTAATTTTCATTCCTTAGCAAGTTTTTTCTGAAAATATCAGTCTAGTGAAGTATGGGTTTGTTTCCCTGCTTTCGGCAGGGAAACAAACCTTTGTACCTATATGGTAAATTGTAATCTTTAGATAACTATGGTATTGCTGAATGAAATCTGGCTTGCGGAATGGGCAGCTTATAAAATGGAAAGATGATCAGGGATTTGGTTTTATTCAGTCTGTAGATGGAAGTCAAGATATTTTTCTACATATCTCTGAAATTAAAGATTCAAATCGTCGCCCACAGATAGGAGACACAATTTATTACTATGTTGCCGCTAAAAATGGCAAAGTTTGTGCGAGTAATGCTTTCATTTTAGGAGCAAAAAACAAGGGGAAACCATCAGTAACCAACCAAAAATCTGTTTTCCCATTCATAAGGATGTTGCTAATATCAATTTTACCGTTGGTTGGCTCTATTCACTTCGCATGGAGAACAGCCCCCATACTGCCGCTAGTGAACTTAATCCCTCTTATTCTTTACGTTGGAATAAATCCGATCACATTTGTTTTGTATGCAGATGACAAGTATCGGGCAGAAAATAGAAAATGGAGAACATCAGAAGCAACACTACATTTATTTGAGCTAATCGGTGGATGGTTAGGAGGATTTATAGCCCAACATCAACTGCATCATAAAAACCGCAAAAAATCGTATCAAGTTGTGTTTTGGGCAATTGTGATAATTCACCAAATTGGCTGGTTAATTTGGTTGCTTTTTCATAAGGCAATAATCCGTTAGTTGCAGAAAGGCTCTTAACAGTACATTGGAGCCAATAGATGTTCAGATTGTCTATTTTTTAAGCGTTGACAAGACAATGCAACTGCATTACTTTTGAGAAGGCATTATATCGACAGATTTAAAAATTGCTATGACTGTCACCCTAGCCCCATGTTCAGAATCTACCCTTACCGATCGCTATCAGACCACCATTCCTGATCCGATTCGTAAAGCGTTGGGATTAAATAAAAGGGATAAAATCTGTTACACGATTGAGTCGGATGGTCGGGTTGTAATTTCGCGTGCTGACCAAACCGATAGCGATCCCATCATTGGACAATTTCTGAATTTTCTTGCTCAAGATATCGAAAAAAATCCTCAACATGTAAAAGTTTTAAGCACCGCTCTAGTAAGTCGTGTTCAGGCTTTAGTGGCTGATATAGAGATAGATCTGGATGCGCCCCTTACGGATGAGGATGAATAGATTTGTCTACCAATCAGCCGTTAGTAATCAATGGATGGAACATATTTGCCCATTCTCTTTTTCTAGATCAGTTGGAATCACTGTTACAACAAGTCGAAGGATTACTACAGAAATATCCCAATGATTACCATCAGAAAAATGCTACAAAGCGTTTAGCGGCGATCGCTAAATTAGCATTTGATGTCATTCCTCAAGATCCCACCCGTAGCGAATATCGCCAAGGTGCGACGCTTGGCAGCGAGTATAAGCATTGGTTTCGAGCAAAATTTTTTCAGCAGTACCGATTATTTTTTCGATATCATCTGGAGAGCAAAATTATTATTTTTGCTTGGGTAAATGATGAGGGTTCTAAGCGATCCTATGAAAGCAATACAGATGCCTATCGAGTTTTTAAAAAGATGCTCGAAAATGGTCACCCTCCAGATGATTGGAATGATCTACTCACAGAAGCAAAAGGTGAAACTAAGCGTCTAGTAAACGCTGTCAATCGATAAGATATGAAAGCTTTCTAATTTGATATGGGTTTTACAAACGCTACTAACTAGCCCTTTGTCTGCTAATCTGAGAATTGGTATCTACTATACAAAATTGCATCATGGCCGATCGCCAAATCCTGCTTGACTTTGAAAAGCCCATCGTTGAACTAGAAAACCGTATCGCCCAAATCCGCGAACTCGCGAATGACAACGATGTGGATATGGTTGGTCAGATCCAGCTTTTAGAGCAGCGTGCCGAGCTTTTACGGCGAGAGATTTTTTCGGGATTAGGTGCGATGCAACGGATGCAGATCGCAAGGCATCCCCGTCGCCCTAGCACCCTTGACTATGTGCAAGCCATTACCGATGAGTGGATGGAGCTACATGGCGATCGCAGAGGCAATGATGACCCAGCATTAGTAGGTGGTATCGCTAGAATCAATGATCGCCCTGTGGTAATTTTGGGGCATCAAAAGGGGCGAGACACTAAGGACAACATGACCCGTAACTTTGGCATGGCTTCCCCAGGGGGGTATCGCAAGGCGGCGCGATTGATGGATCATGCAAATCGCTTTAAATTGCCAATTATTACCTTGATTGATACCCCTGGGGCATATCCTGGAGTGTCGGCGGAAGAGCAGGGACAAGGCGAGGCGATCGCCGCAAATTTACGACAAATGTTTGGTCTAGGTGTACCAATTATCTGCACAGTGATTGGTGAAGGCGGATCGGGTGGAGCCTTGGGGATTGGCATTGGCGATCACATCATGATGTTTGAAAACTCGGTCTATACGGTGGCGACTCCTGAGGCTTGTGCAGCAATTTTGTGGCGCGACTCGGCAAAGGCTGGCAAGGCGGCGGAAGCGTTAAAAATCACGGCTCCTGACTTGAAGCGTTTGGGCATTGTCGATTATGTGATTGATGAGCCTTTGGGTGGGGCGCACCGTCTGCCACTACAGGCGGCGGAAAATCTCAAAGCTGCCCTAGTCGAAAATCTCGATCGCTTAAGTAAATTGCCTGTGGAAGATTTACAAGAGCTACGTTATCAAAAGTTCCGCAAGATGGGCGTATTTCTGGAATCTTGAAACTTGACTTGAAATACTAAGCCTCAAATGATTTTTAGCCCTATACCCATGCAGACAAATGTACCGACACTTGTTTGCATGAGTATTAGCTGAGCTTAGTATCATCCCAAAGTTCAAAATAGTTATACTAAAACACAAAATGGCTACGCCATTTTGTGTTTTTAAAACTCTTACTGGGTTTGGTTTTCAATTCACAAAAGTGTTGCCACACTTTCGTGAATTGGTATTACTTACTTTCGAGAATTGATGTCAGCAATTCTCATTATAGAGATTGCTTTTTTATAATGAGAATTGCTGAATTGACATTTAGCAAGAGAATATAACAGCTAAGGTTACGTGGAAATTAGCTGTTATAATTGCGGAAATTATTTTGAAATTTTCTCGGGTGGGTTCATGCAGTTAAGGATTAAAGTTCCATTACTGATTACTTTAGTTGCTTTGATTACATCGCTGTCATTGTCATTATTCTTTTATGCCACTGCTTTACAATCAATTGAGAATAATCAAAAAGCAGAACTAAACACAACGGTTACTTTAATTCAAAAATATACTGAGGAGCACACAAAAAAAGCTTTGTCTAGGGCAGAAATGGTTGCATCACTTCCTTCAGTGCAACAGGCTTTTCGGGCAAGAGATCGTGATCAATTAGCTCAGATACTTCTACCCGCTTTTGTGATTCAACGCGATCGCTATGATGTTCGTGAAGCCCATTTCCACTTAGCACCAGCAACATCATTTTTGCGTTTATTTTACCTCAAAAAATATGGCGAAGATATGAGTAGTTTTCGCGAAACAGTCTTAATCACCAATCAAAAACAGGAACCGCAAAGTGGGGTTGAAATAAGTCGGCATGGATTAAATATTCGTGGGGTTGTACCAATAGCTGATGCTCAAGGGGCGATTGGTAGTTTTGAGGTCGGCATGAGTTTTAACGGTGTTTTAGATGCGGTCAAACAAGTAACTGGTTTTGAATTGGGAGTATTTATTGACAACGATCTAATGACGAAAGTCGCGACTGGACTTCCTGCACCCGAAAGCGATCGCGTGATTGGGGGCTTACGCAATGAAAGTTCTACTAACTGGAGTGTGGTGCGATCGCTCGTTTCCCCTGATTTGTTGCGGAAGGTCAACGATACGACTTTAAAATTGCAAAAAATTGATGGTTTTGACTATGGTATTGCTCTAGTACAACTACTAGACTTTAAAGGCAAGAAAATAGGTGTAGTTGTTGCTGGAAAAAGCTTTGAAGGCTTAACCAGACAGGCTAATGCTGTTCTCATTAATGCTATGGTCATTTCATTATTTGCTGTAATCATTTTAGGTGGAACAGCGACGATTTTATTTAATGGATTATTGATGCGACCGATGATTGCTGTTGGTAATTGCATCACGAGTATGGCGATCGATGATGTTGCTAAACCTATAGATGATCTTGCCTCTCGTCGGGATGAAGTTGGGAAAATTGCTAGAAGTTTGGAACTAATCCAACAAAGATTAATTGGATTAAAACAAGACATTAATGGATAGAGCAAGAATAGCTAAAAATCAATGATTAATCTCCGTCGTTTTCTATTTACGCTAGGGCTTTGCTTACTATTGATTGTAGGGATAGGAGCCGCAAGTGGCTATTCTCAAGAATCTGCTCCCATTGTTGCTGTGAAGCCAAATGTCACTGTGCCGAATAATGCTTTTCCAAGCAATGTCCCAAAGCCGATTAAGGTCGAGGTTGCTTTAGTGATTAACAACATCTCAAAAATAACTGATGCTGCGGGTACGTTCTCCGCAGATATTGATCTACGTTTACGTTGGCAGAATCCTAATCAAGCTTTTGATCCCAAAAACACGGGTGTTACTGAACAGAGTTTCATTGCCGAAGAGGCGATCGCTAAGCTCGCTAATATCTGGAATCCCCAAATCGCGATCGCTAATTTGGCGGAAAAGCCACTAAAATCTGAATCAGAATTATATTTAAACGCTAATGGTTCTGTCGTATATCTTCAGCGATTAACTGCTACGTTTGAAGCTAAGTATAAGTTGGCGGATTTCCCTTTTGATCAACAGGTTTTACCAATTCGCCTGATATCTAGGTACAACAGTAATAAAGTTGTTTTTTGGCAGACTCAGGATGACATTGATTTTTCTGGTATACCGCAGGAAATTCAATTATCAGGTTGGCATACTGGTGATGTTAACTTCTTATTCTCTAACTTTAAGGGTTTAGATGGAGAATCCCATCCTCAATTAGTAGCCCAAACTATGGTAAAACGGATTCCGACTAGTCATATTCCAGGAGTATTTATCCCTCTGTCTTTAGTGTTGCTCGTACCAACCATCATCGCTCTATGGAGTAATGCTGACTTGGACAAACGAATTTCCGCTTGGTCAGGCAGCATTTTGACGATGGTGGCGCTCAGTTTCACTATATCGATCCGATATCCAGCATTAAGTATCGACAATGTATTTTTTCAAGTTCTTTGGTTGGGATTTGCCTTCCAGTTTTTAGGTTTATCCATCAACTTTACGATCATGAATCCAGCAATGGAAAGATTTTTTGGTGGCAAATATGTGGTTGCGGAAATAACAAATTTTTTGCGATGGAGTCTGCCATTGGCGCTATTAATTTTAGTCTCACGGGTAATTTTGCTGGCATTATAGATTTAGGCTGATCGCTCTTTTTAATCCGATCGCACTAAGCATCTCTCCAAAAGGCGATCGCTTTTTGTTTTGTGCTACCATCAGTAGTATTGTGAGTAGTACAAAATAGTTATGAAAGTATCTATTTCTCTTCCAGATGAGTTAGTCCATTACGTTGATGATCGCGTAGAAAATCGTAGTCGGCTCATTGAGGGGTTACTGCAAGCATGGCGGAAGCAGCAGGAAAAGCAGGCGATGGTTGAGGCTTGTTTGTTGTTGGATGAATTGACAAATGATGAGGATGCAGCATGGCAGCAAGCGGCGATTATCGATTGGGAAGTATCTGGTTAGTTAGTTTCGATCCTTCGATTGGTACAGAAATTCGCAAAACGCGTCCTGCGGTGATTATCTCTGGTACTGCTTTTAATCAGCGTAGTAAGGTAACTGTGTTACCGATTACTTCTGCTAATCCTAGCGATCGCTTACTTCCAGTAATTGTGCCTTTGGTTCCTTCTATTACAAATGGACTTAGCAGTAATAGTTTTGTGGTCTGTGTCGATCCGATGACTTTTGATAAACGAAGATTGATTCAATGTCTTGGTCAAGTAGATCCGAATCAATTGGAAGAGATACAACAGATTTTGGTTAGGTATTTAGAACTTTAACTAGAAACGATATTTCAAGGGGCGATCGCATCAAATAATCTCTGCTAATCTTTGCAAAAGGACATCGCTCTGATTTGGATACAAAAATGCTAGAATCATCCGAAAGTTTCAGTAGTTGTCATGAACGATCGCGATCGCACTAATATTCAGGGATTTTTAGCTAAATGGCAAGGCTCACAGGGAAATGAGCGGGCTAATTATCAGACTTTTTTTGATGATTTGTGTGTGGCGTTGGGTGTGGAGCGTCCGATTCCGAAGGGGACTATGCAGGGTGATCCTTACTGTTTTGATAAGGAGATTAAGGTTTTTCATAAGGAAGGAATCAAGACAAATTTTGTGGATTTCCATCGGGAGGGACATTTCTTAATTGAAGCGAAACAGGGGAGTGATAAGCCTAAGCAAAGTTCGCCGAAGCGGGGGACTGAGAGTTATTTGCGGATGATGGAGAAGGCTTTTTATCAGGCTTTGAGCTATACGCCGTTTTTAAATAGCAAGCCGCCGTTTTTGATGACTTGTGATATTGGTTCGCATTTTGAGCTATGGATGAGCTTTAGTGGCAACTATGGCGGCTATGGAGCGCGGGAAGTAATTGCGCTTGATCGCCTATTGGATGAGAAGGTTTTCGATCGCTTTGTGGCAATTTTTAGCGATCCGCAAAGCCTGAATCCTGAGAAGTATCGGGCGCGGGTGACGCGAGAGGTGGCGGGGACTTTGGCGAAGTTGGCGAAGTGGCTAGAGGAGCAGGGTAAGGAACCACAGGAGGTGGCGAATTTTTTGATGCGCTGCATTTTTACGATGTTTGCGGAGGATGTGCGGTTGTTGCAGGGGGAGATTTTTACGCGGGCGTTACAGGAGCGCTGGATTCCTGAACCGAATCGATTTAAAGCTGAGATTGAGGATTTGTGGAAGGTGATGAATACGGGTGGGAAATTCAATTTTGATGCGATTCCCCAGTTTAATGGCAGTTTCTTTGCGAATGCGATCGCCTTTGATTTGCCGAGGGAGCAGCTAGAGGTGTTGTATGAGGCGGCGCAAAAGGATTGGCGCGAGGTGGAGCCTGCGATTTTTGGGACTTTGTTGGAACGGGCTTTAGAAAAGAAGGAGCGCAGTCGATTGGGGGCGCATTATACGCCGCGATCGTATGTGGAGAGGTTGGTGCGTCCTGTGGTGATGGAACCTTTGCGGGAGGAGTGGCTTTTGGTTGAGACAGAGGTTAATCGACTTTTGGTGCTGAAGGATGGGCAGGAGGAACCAACTAAGGCGCAAAGGGATAAGGCGGCGGTGGAGATTCGGGCGTTTTTGGAGCGTTTGCAAGGGGTGCAGATTCTCGATCCTGCTTGCGGTTCTGGCAATTTCTTGTATGTGACGTTGGATTTGATCAAGACGTTGGAGCAGGAGGTGCAGATGCGGCTTTTGGATGTGTTGGGGAAGGTGACGACGGATTTATTAGAGGAGTTCGATCCGCGTTTGGCGGGGCGAAAGCAGGTGAATCCTTCGCAATTTTTGGGTATTGAGATTAATCCAAGGGCGGCAGCGATCGCGGAGTTGGTGATTTGGATTGGTTATTTGCAGTGGCATTTTAAACGTTATGGGACTACGCCTCCACCTGAGCCAATTTTGCAGGATTTTCATAATATCGAGTTTCGGGATGCGGTGTTGGCTTATGATGGGCGGGAGCTTGATGTGGATGCGAAGACGGGTAAGGTTCGGAGTCGTTGGGGTGGGCGGACGATGAGGCATCCTGTGACGGGTGAGGATGTGCCTGATCCGTCGGATCAGGTTCCCATCTATCGCTACATAAATCCGCGTCCTGCGGTGTGGCAAGAGGCTGATTACATCGTTTCTAATCCTCCTTTTATTGGAAAAATAAATATGCGTGAAGCGCTTGGAGATGGCTATGTCCAAGCCTTGAGAGCAACTCATAAAGACATTCCAGACTCTGCTGATTTAGTAATGTATTGGTGGGATCAAGCTGCTCACTTAACTCGTCAAAACAAGATTAAAGCTTTTGGATTTATATCGACTAACTCTTTACGTCAAACTTATAATCGACGAGTGACACAAACTCATCTTGAAGCAGGCAAAGAATCAATTTCTCTTATTTTTGCTATTCCAGATCATCCTTGGGTAGATGGTGTAAACGATGCTAATGTACGCATTTCAATGACAGCAGGAGTACTAAGAAATAGTGATGGAAGATTGTTGGAAGTAATTAGAGAAGAGTATCTTGATGCTTCTGAAGATACGGAAATTCAATTAGATTTTAAGAGTAGCATTGGTAAGATTCAGGCAAATTTGACAATAGGAGCTTCTGTTACGAAAGCAATCTCTTTACAAGCAAATTCAAAAGTTGCAAATACTGGTTTAACGGTTGGTGGACGTGGATTTTTATTAGATGAGCAAGAATATCAACAATTAATTACTTCTGAACCAAGTAGTAAGTCACTTATTTTTCCTGTAGTGAATGGGCGTGATTTAACTGATAGATGCCGAAATCTTTGGATAGTTGACACTCTAGATCTATCCGAAAATACTTTAATTCAAGATTTTCCTAAAATCTATCAACATCTATTTGAAAGAGTTTATCCCGAAAGACAAACAAATCCTGATCCAAAGTTGAGAAAGTATTGGTGGTTGCCAAGACGTAGTAATGAAAAAGTAAGAAACTCAATCGCAGGAATTAATCGCTACATTGCTACAGTCCTCACATCTAAGCATCGTGTTTTTACTTTTTTAGACTCTGACGTTAGATCGGAAATTAGTATTGTTGTGATCGCAATTGAAGATGCTTATCATCTTGGAATTCTAAGTAGCTATATACATTTGACTTGGGCTTTAGCTGTTGGTGCAACCCTTGAAGATCGTCCTAGATATATTAAATCTCATTGCTTTGAAGCATTCCCTTTCCCAGATGCAACATTAGAACAAAAAGAAAAAATTCGACAACTAGGCGAAAGACTCGATCGCCATCGCAAACAAGTCCAAGCCCAACATCCCGAAATCACGATAACAGGAATGTATAACCTCCTCGAAAAACTCCGCAAAGGCGAAGACTTCACCGACAAAGATCGAGAATACAACAACAAAGCCCTAGTCTCCACCCTCAAACAAATCCACGACGAACTAGACAACGCTGTACTAGAAGCCTACGGATGGGAAGATTTGAAACCATCTTCTCTCCATCAGATTACTGATAGCCCCCCTAGCCCCCCAATTCTGGGGGGAACAGAACCATTCCATGAGTCAAAGTCCCCCAGTATTGGGGGATTTAGGGGGCTTGACAACCTATCGGGTGAGGGTCTTACCGACTCTCAATCAACTGATAGCCCCCCTAGCCCCCCAATTCTGGGGGGAACAGAACCCTCCAATCAGTCAAAGTCCCCCAGTATTGGGGGATTTAGGGGGCTTGACAACCTATCGGGTGAAAGTCTCACCGAAATCATCCTCGATCGCCTAGTCACCCTCAACGCCCAACGCGCCGAAGAAGAACGTAACGGACATATACGCTGGCTCCGTCCCGAATACCAAGCACCCAACGAAGTCCGCACCCAAACCATCATCGAAGGTGTTGGCGAAAGTGAAGAAGTAGCGATCTCCCCAGCCGAAGTCAAAACCTTCCCCAAACAACCCAAAGACCAACTCGCCGCCATACGCGACCTCCTCCGCACCAGCAACAACCCTTGGACGATCGCCCAAATCGCCGCCCAATTTAAAAACGGGAATAGATATAAAAATGCAATTTCCGAAAATCTCGAACGCCTAGAATGGTTCGGCATCCTGCACTGCCATCAAGACGGACAAATCAAATATTGGCAACACATCGAAACCCAGCAAGCAAGTTAAATATAAAACGTGCTATTGTATAAATAGCCCTTCCCTTTGCGAAGTCTCAAGTTCCACTTGGGATACGTCTAAAAACAATCCCTAAAAAGATTAGTCCAATGACATAGCAAGGGCGGGGCTTTTGATTGCCTAAATTACTTAGTTTTTGACACATCAATTTCATGCTCCCTCGGCTTAAATAACCAATGACGATAGGGATGTAACCAAGAATTTCTCACATCACTTCGCGCCGTACTTACCCCAATATTAAAGTTTGGATATATTTTACGAATGCGCTGACTAATGTACTTGTATAGCTTTTCCTTTGCAATGGTTCTCTTACCCCGAAACCTTGAACCTTCTGGCTTTTCCTTGTGCTTATCATTTAGCCGAAACTGCATTGAACCTAAAACAACATCTAAACATTGCATAATTGCATGATCGTGAGACTTTACTTCAGCTATCTGATTCAAAGAAATTTTAATATTTGCCTCCTCAAATTGGCGGAAATGATTCAGCCCTGCAATATACGCTTTAAAACTTGCAACCTTCTCTCTAGTGTCAGGCAAATCATCAAAATAGAGCCTAACTTGAATAGGTAAATTTGTTGGATTAGAATATTGCAAACCGAAAGCGTGCTTTACAAACTGATAATATAGCAAAAAATATTCATTCTCTAATTGCTCAGAACGTAAGCTTTTAGCAACAATACTATTTTGCGTAAACATAATCCTAGTCTTGACCTTATCAACTTCCACTAAGTCAAAAAATGTTTCCATTAGCCCAAGATATTTACTTAAATATTGATCTGTAACCTTTGACCATTTTGCTTCTTTAAGTAAATTGAGTTCTATTTTTCGATCCTGCAAAATTTTTCGCACTTGATCCAAGTCCGAAGAACGAACTAAAACACCACCATAAAAATTAGAGAAATATTTGCCATTATCAATTGATTCATCGCAATAGATTAAATATTCTTGAGACAAGCGAATTATCCTAGCTTTTACTAAAAATTTGGGTATATTGTACCAAATGCTAAAGCATCTTAACTAGCAGCAACAATGAACGCAGCCGATCGCACCCCACCGCAAATTACTCCAAATATCCAAGAAACAGCACAAAAACTCTTTAGCGAAATTAGTCAGCTTATTGACGCAGCTAAACAACGTGCCGCCATTGATCTAATTAGAAATGCCGAACTTGTACACAAACCTGAAGCCCCCATTCGTCATCATTTAGAACAACTGCGTCAAGAGCAGCAAATATCCACAGACTTACTGCTCAAAGATCCTTACATCCTCGACTTTTTAGATATAAGCGATCGCTACCATGAAAAAGATCTCGAAGATGCCATCTTGCGGGATATCGAGAAATTTTTACTAGAACTTGGTGCAGGCTTCACCTTTATCGCAAGACAAAAACGCATCCAAATCGATAACGATGACTTTTATATTGACCTGCTGTTCTATAACCGCAAACTCAAACGCCTTGTCGCAATCGGCCTCAAACTCGGCAACTTTCGCCACGAATACAAAAGCCAAATGGAATTGTATCTAAGATGGCTTGCCAAATATGACCAAGAGAGTGATGAACAATCACCTTTGGGAATCATTTTATGTGCAGGTAAAAAACAAGAACAAATTGAATTGCTCGAACTAGACAAAAGTGGTATCCACGTTGCAGAATATCTCACCGTGCTACCACCCAAAGAATTGCTTCAGGCAAAATTACAAGAAGCGATCGCATCCACCCGTCGCCGTTTACCTTCATCAGCAGAGGATTGAGCTATATTCTTGGGCGATCGCCTTTAAGCAACTTGACTAAAAGTACTAAAATCAGATTAGATCGCCAAACTAAACTAAAGCTCCATGACCAATGCCAACCTGCCCCGCCGTGAAAGTTTAGTCAATCGCTTGATTTTTGGGCTGACCACAAGTATCTCGCTGCTAGCCACAGCTACCTTGATCTTGTTGCTGCATATCCAACAAGGCACACCCGAATTAGAAGCCTTCACTACATGGCTAGCGATCGTGATTTTCTCTGCGGGGTTAGGTTCGGGGCTGTTTGTCGCCATATCCATTATTCGCAGTATTCAACCACCGCTATCAGAGCTAGCAGAAACAGCCGAAGAACTATCTACAGGTAACTTAGCCGCGCGATCGCAGTTAAATCGAGCTGATGAAATTGGGGAATTTGCTAAGGTCTTTAATCGGATGGCGGCGCATCTAGAAACCAAAACTGCCACCTTAGAAGCCCGTGACATTCAATTTGCTCTGCAATCCCTTGATCGCGTTTTAGTAAATACCACCGATCAATACAAACTAATTAAAGCGAGTTTAGAGGAAATCTGTAAACTTACAGGCGCACAACTCGGAAGCATTTACCTTTGGGAAACTCCAACCACACGACCTGAAGGCTGTCTAGTCCTAGCTGCCGAATGGGGCTATAAAACTAGTCAAGCCATGACAGAAATTTCCCTAGGTGAAGGAATCATCGGGCAGTCAGGACAACTGCAAGAAGCAATTGTTTGGGAAGGCGATCGCCTGAAGGGACAAACACTGGTTTATCGGACTCCCGTTGGTGATTTGCTGCCTCAAAGTCTTTCCGCATATCCCCTGATGCTCAGAAGCAGCCTTGTAGGTGTTCTATTTTTGGGCAGTCTTACACCTCTCTCTGATCGCGGACGGAATATTCTCCAATCGATTGGTCGTCGTCTTGCCACAGCAATTAGCAATGCCCAGAGTATTGAAACGATCGCCCGTCAGCGCGAAGAACTAACTACGGTATTCGAGCAGCTTGCCGATGGCGTATTACTCAGCGACCCTGCGGGACGCATTCTCAAAATTAACTCCGCAGGACGCAAAATCCTCAGTTTTAATGCCATAAATGATGGTGTACCCGCATCACCTGTAATTGCCAAGTCGATGGAAGAGATTGTCAAACAATTTGACATCAGACATCAAGATGGTGAACCCGTTGATTTAGCGAATCTCGTTGTATTTCGCGCCATGTCCACAGGCGAAGTGGTGGAAGATCAAGTGGTGTTGCGTCCTCCTGAAGGGAATGAAATCATTCTCAGTACGAAGGCTGCACCGCTGGTCGGCACAGAGTCAGAGCTAATTGGCAGTGTAATGATTTTGCGAGATGTGACGGAGCAGCGCTATCGCGATAAGGTGATGCAGGAAACCAACAAGATCATGATCGAGCAGCAAAAGCGAATGAGTATTTTGCAACGGCTCACCAACTTGATTAATCAACAGTTACAAGATCTTGACGTTCTTTTAGAATCAGTCGTAGAGGCAACCTGTGACGCGATCATGTGGGCAGAAATCTGTGTGATTGCCCTCTTCAATCCCAAGGAGAATCGCCTGACTTTATCAGCAGCAAAGGGTTTACCCAATGATTTACCTCTGCAAAAATCCTTTGATTTGAATGCTCAAAATCTAATTGCACAGGTATTTAAAGAAGGAATTCCCATTGAAATCAAAGCAGGGGAATCACATCTAATTGAAGATCTACCCGTTAAAAGTGCTTTATGTGTTCCGATTGAATCTAGCCGTTCTGGTCGTTTAGGGGTGTTAGCGATCGGGCATTTTCATTTAGAGAGAGCTAGTTCTCGCGAAGATTTGAATCTGTTGGCTTCCTTTGGAGTTCAAGCAGCGATCGCGATCGGTAATGCCCAATTAATCAACCAAATCGAAGCTCAAAACGCTCAGTTGCTAGAGGCAACCCAACTCAAGAGTCAGTTCCTTGCGAATATGAGCCACGAACTACGAACACCCATGAATGCAATTATTGGCTTTTCACAAGTGTTGTTACGTCAGCGTCGCGAGGCTCTCTCTACCAGCCAAATTGATATGGTAGAACGCATTCTTCGTAATGGCAAAAATCTGCTGGACTTGATTAACGATATTCTCGACCTATCGAAAATTGAAGCAGGAAAAATGGAAGCTCATCCCGAAATCTTTAATCTTGACGAACTGATTCATCACACCTGCGAAAGCCTACAACCACTAGCCAATATCAAATCTCTCAATTTTGTGTTTGAAAATCATATTGGTACTTGTGCCATTTATCATGACTCAATTCGGATTAAGCAAGTTATTACTAACTTAGTTTCTAATGCTATTAAATTTACTGATAGTGGCGAAGTTTGTGTTGAGCTAAAATATGCTTCGGAAATGCAAGATCCTTTGCTAGAGAAGCCTTTGTCTGACGTTATTGCGCCGACATCTAGTGAGGAATTACCAACTTCTCCTTTTGCAATATCAAATATTCTGATCTCTGTTCGCGATACAGGCATTGGGATTGAGCCTGAGTTTCAGCGCACAATTTTTGAGCAATTCCGTCAAGTCGATCAGTCTTCCACCCGCAAGCATGGGGGGACTGGGCTAGGTTTAGCGATTACTGAGCAGCTTGTCTTGCTGATGGGTGGCACTATTTCTGTAGAAAGTGTAGTTAATCAAGGTTCCACTTTTACAATTGAGTTACCACCAAGATTAAAAGACAATTAGAATTAAGAGAGAAATGCTTATCCCACAATACTTTTAACGATTTCTATCTATTAGCAAATAAGTAAGAAATCTCTCAAAAAGACTTATAATCGAAGTCATACCAAGTTAAGAAATAGCGTAGCCATTTCTTAACTTGAAAACCAGTTTTTAATTCACAAAAGTGTTGTCACACTTTCGTGAATTGGTATTAACTATCGAGAGAATTAAGAGATTGTTACAAGCTTTTACAGCGAGTTTACTGCTGATTACTATTTCAGAATTAGGGGATAAAACTTTTTTTATCGCTGTGATCTTGTCGATGCGCTATGACCACCGCACCGTATTTTCATCAGTGTTATCAGCACTAGCCCTGATGACAGTACTCTCAGTTCTGTTGGGGCAAGCCGTATCTTTATTACCAAAGACTTACACTCACTATGGGGCGATCGCCTTATTTTTAATTTTTGGCGTGAAGCTAATTATCGATGCCATCCGCATGTCTCCCAATTCAACCGAGGAAGTTGTCAAGGAAGCTCAAGAGACTGTTGAAGAACAAAAACAACAAATAGCTATTCCCCTATTCGGCAAAATGTTAGCGCGTTATCCCCAGATTGGCATTTGGATACAGGCTTTTGTGATGACGTTCTTAGCCGAATGGGGCGATCGCACACAAATTAGCACGATCGCTTTAGCAGCTGCGAACGATCCAGTTTTTGTGACCTTGGGTGCGATTTTAGGTCATGGCATTTGTACGGTGATTGCTGTGATTGGCGGTCGTTTGGTGGCAGGACGCATATCTGAGCGCGTAATTACAGGAATTGGTGGAGTTCTCTTTTTGATTTTTGGTGTAACTGCTTATTTTCAAGCATAAAAAAAGCTGCACTTTGTGCAGCCTTTTTTATTGTCCTTCTACCTTACTGCGATATTCACTCGCGGACATTGTGCCATCTAGTTCGCTTACATCTTCGAGATTCACCTTGAGCAACCACGATGCACCATAGGGATCATTGCCAATATTTTCAGGCTCATCCACTAAGCCCGTATTCGCTTCCATCACTGTGCCTGTTACAGGTGAATAGATATCTTCTACAGCTTTAACTGACTCAATTGTTCCGAAGGTTTGACCTTTTTCTACCCTTGTCCCCACTTCAGGAAGATCGAGAAACACAATATCACCTAGCTGATCGATCGCAAAAGCAGTGATTCCCACTATGGCGGTGTCATCTTCTAGCCGAATGTATTCGTGGGAGTTGGTGTATTTAAGGTCTTCAGGATATTCAAACATCTGGCTATTTTTCCTTTTTCCGTCTTGATTATTGTAGACAAAAGAGAGGATCGCAAAGCTTTCCTCTCGATAAATTATTTTGGTTGCTCAGCGATCGCTTCAAGCTCATCTGTTGGCTCACGCTTAGAAAATCCCCAGAGAAATACTAGTCCAATACAAGTCAGCATCAACCATTCAGGCGGCACTAGACTATCAGAAAATACTTTAATAAATAGACGCAAACCTACCAGCAACACGATTAGGTAACCTGCGGACTCAAGGTGGGTAAATTCTGCAAGCCACTTGATAAATAGCCCTGCCAGAAACCGTAATGTAATGATCCCCGCTACACCCCCAATAAGTACGAGCCAAGTCTCTTGTGCTACTGCCACAGCCGCCGTCACACTATCCAATGAAAAAGCCAAGTCTGTCAAAGAAACTAGAGCCACAACTTGCCATAATTTATCAGCCATTCGCACTGGATGCTGAGCATCATGGCCTTCTTGGGACTTTTCCAAGAAGAATTTGCCCGAAAGCCAGAGCAAATATACAGCACCAGCTAGTTCAAATTGCCAATATTTAATTACCCATGTCGCCGTAAAGATTAACACGACCCGCAACACAAACGCCCCGATCAATCCATAGCGCAGCGCCCATTCTTCTTGCTTGGGATCTGGCAAACTCCGCACGATCGCCGCTAAAGCGATCGCATTATCTGCCGATAGAATTGCCTCTAGCAGAATTAGTACTCCCAAAATGGGAATGACTTCTGGTCGAAAAGAAAAATTATTCGTTTCTAGAAACTGCTCGAACATTCAGTACGATCCATAACAAAACATTAACAAATACTATAAGTATACAAAATCATCACACCAGCGCCGATATATAAATTACCCAAAGCCGTAAAGTTTCGCCCCTGCGTGGCGAAACTTTACGGCTTTGGGTGTTAAAGCGCTGTAAGAAATCTTCCTTACGTTACTTTTATGGTTTGTTACATTTTGCGGTGTTGTATAGAGGGAGCGTATGATAACAATTAAAGAGGGATAGCTAAAATAATGGTACTTTTTTATGAAGTCTACAGCCTTTACTCATACCGTGACTGCGATCGCTAGCGCTCTTGTGGCTAGTTTCATGACTATTGGGATCACATCGAGCGTACAAGCTCAAAATAAGCAACATCTTCAAGCTTTGTTGGAACATCGTACTTGTCAGCGCTGCGAACTGAGCGGTATTGCGGCAAATGGGGTAAATTTACGCGAATCATTCCTTGACGTGGCGGATCTACGAAAAAGTGCGCTCTCTGGTGCAATTTTGTCATTTAGCACCATGTACTATGCTGATTTTCGTGGCTCGGATCTCAGTAATTCAGATTTGCGAAATACTTTCTTGATTCATAGCGATTTGATCCAAGCAAATTTGTCAGGGACAAATGCGCGGAATAGTCGCTGGAAATATGCTGATTTAACCGAGGCTAATTTGCAAAACGCTAATTTGATTGATATTGAGTTGGTCTACGCTAAGCTCAATGGCGCAAATCTTACTAATGCCTCTTTGCGGAATGCGAGCCTCTATGGTGCAGATTTGACAGGTGCAAACCTTAGAGGTGCAGATTTGTATCGTGCTGACCTCACCAATGCGAATGTAACTAATGTGGATTTGAGCCAAGCGAATCTCTGTCGTGCAACGATGCCCGACGGCAGGATCTCGATGCAAGGTTGCACCCAATTTTAATTGCATCGCAAAGCGATGTAATTAAACACAAAATTCTTGAGGATGTTGCTGTGCAATATCCTCAAGAATTTTAATTAAAGAGAGTCGCATTGCAACTCTCTTTAATTAAAATTGCTACAAAATGAGGAGAGCTTTATGGCGATCGCCCCACCATCAGATCAAGCATCTAACCAAGTGCGTTGGCTCCAAGTATGGGGCTTAGCCTCAGTTCAGGGAGCCATGTCTCTAACTTGGATTGCCTACGGTATTTATTTGCCAAAGTTTATCGAGCAGGTTTTTGGTTATCCCACCAGTCAAGCACAACAATTAACAGCACTGATACTGGTCATCGAAAGCGCGATCGGCGTAATCGTTGAGCCATTATTTGGTGGTCTGTCCGATCGCTGGCAGCGTTGGTATAGCTCCCGAATGCCTTTCATTGTTGCCGCAGCGATCGCGGCGACGGCTTTTTTTATTGGCTTACCCTGTGTGGTGATCTTTGGTGGATCAAGCGAAATTACACGCGTACTTTTGATCAGCTTAGCGATTCTCTGGGCGATCGTTATGGCGACTTTTCGCAGTCCAGTTATGTGCTTGCTGGGAATCTTTGCAGGGGCGACTAAATTACCGCTTGCAGGCAGTGTGTTAACCCTAGTTGGTGGTTTTGTTGGTTCGATCAGACCCTTAGCGACGAAATTTATTGTAGGGCTGGGCGCACCCGTGACTTTTACGATCGCCTCAATTGTGTTACTTGCCAGTGTGGCAAGCTTGCGAAGTGCGATGATCTACATTCCCAAAAATCTCAATCCCGAATTAGAAAAAAATGAACCATTACCCATTCGAGAATGCTGGCTCAACTTAGCGATCGTCATGCTGGTTGGAGCAGCGATTGGCTTAGGCATCCGCTTATTGATGGGGGGTGTATTACCACGCACGATCAGAGCTGATATTACAGGGTTTACGGGTTTATCCTTTGAGGTGTTAATGGGTTCGGTATTTATTGCTCAAGGTTTAGTAGCTCTATTGACAGGCAGAATCTCGAAGCTAATTGATAACAAGCGATTCATGATTGTTAGCTTGGGTGGCATTGCCGCAGGTTTGGGCTTTTTATCATTTGGCTATGGTGCGATCGCCGCCATCATCAGCATTCTATTGATGCTCACCTGCCTCAGTGCTGTGAACAATGGCATGATTGCCTTTGCCCTCACAATGGTTCCCAAATCTCTTAGTGGTTTGACTGTCGGCACATTTTTTGGTGGTCTATCAGGGGCGATCGCCATTTTTGGTTATCTAGTTCCTAAACCTGCGGAGGACATGCTCTCAACAGCCAATGTGATCGTGTTAACCGCGATCTCTTTTCTAATTGCAGGTGTCGGCATTGCCTTAGGAGAGCGCATTACTGGCAAAGTCACTACTGACTAGAGGATTTGGTTTGCCGCGAGTTGCACCGATAATCCAATTTCCTAAAGCAGGAGCGATTTGACATAGGCTCACGCCCATATTTGCCAGTGGTGGCTGAACAAAGCAATTATGCATGATCCTCCCCAGTTGCAAGCGGGTTTGGAATTCTTTGCGCCATGCGATCGCATATTGTTGTTTAAAGGCGATCTCACTAATTTGATGTTCCAGAAACTGACTAACTAGGGGAACTGCTATTTCGGCAGATCGCAACGCCATCGCCATCCCATCCCCACATAGCGGTGTGATCATTCCCGCTGTATCGCCAATCATGCAGATGTCGTTATAGAAATTCTCTTTGAGCGCGAAGCTAATCTGACTTAAGCCTTGCAGCGATGGCGAAACTCTTTGCATATTGTGGAAGCGATCGGCGAGGACAGGATTCTTAGCTAAGGATTCAGGAATATCTAGCTCTGGATGCATTAGTTCTTTCATTACGCGCTCATGGGCAATCCAACAGACATTGATTTCCCCTGTTTCGATTTGCGATAGTCCACAATAGCCATTAGGAAAACTATGCAATTCGATCACGTCAGCAATATCCACACCTGTAAAATGTCCTTTGTAAGCAACCCAAGGCGATCGCTTTTGGATAAATGAACGATTCAGAGTGCGATCGAGGGAAGAACGTTTACCAAATGCTCCTAATACTAGCCTTCCAGAGAATTCTCCTTTAGTAGTATTCACGGTAAATCCTTCTGCTAGATTTCCTGTCACGCCTGTAACTTTGGTGTTGTCAATGCAAGTTACGTTCACCGCTTGCGCTCTTTGAAATAGCATTAAATCTAATTGATAGCGGCTCAAGCCCATTGCTGTACTAGGGAGCTTGCTCCGAAATGATGCACCACCAGAGGTAGTCAAGTAAGCCCGATGAATTGGCTGTGCGCCGACTTTGCGAACTTGTTCCATTATGCCTAGATGCTCAAATGATTCAGTTACTTCAACGGATAGAAACTCGCCACAGAGTTTATGCATCGGATAATGGCTTTGCTCTAGCAACAGGACGCGATAGCCCAGCCTTGCTAGTTGAATAGCAGCACTACAGCCCGATAGCCCTGCACCGATCGCGATCGCATCGTAATTCATATTTTGCCTTGACAGTGTTTTTTGCTATTAACTTGATGTTACTCTGCATTTCACATTGCCCATAAAATATAATCCATGCCGCAGTTTTCTAAATTACGCATAGCTTTACTCACTTATTCCACAAAGCCAAGAGGGAGCGTGATCCATACCCTCGAACTTGCAGAAGCATTGCAAGCATTAGGACATCAAGTATGTATCTACGCATTAGATAAAGATGGTTCAGGATTTGATCGCCATTTGTCCTGTGAAGTTCAACCAATTCTTGCCAAACCTGCACCACAGGAAATCGATCAGCTAATCCAGCAACGTATTCAGGAGTTTGTGGATTACTTGCAGAACTCAAACCTTGATTATGATATTTATCATGCTCAAGACTGCATCAGTGCCAATGCTTTAGCAATTTTGCGATCGCAGGGACGCATTCCCCACTTTATCCGCACCATTCACCATATTGAAGATTACAACAATCCCTATTTACAGGCTTGTCAGGATCGTTCTATTCGAGAAGCTGAGCTATGTCTATGTGTAAGTGCAGGCTGGCAAACCCAAATTTATGAACATTATCAAATCCATGCGCCGCGAGTAGTTAACGGAATAAATCTGCAAAGATTTTCCAGCGATCGCAATGGTACAGAATTACAAATCAAACAAAAATTTGGTTTAACAGGTTCACCAATTTATTTAACCGTGGGTGGGATTGAGCCACGAAAGAACTCAATTAAGTTAATTCAAGCCTTTGCTCAGGTTTTAGTGGACTGCCCAGAAGCGCAGTTAGTAATCGCGGGAGGAGCAACTTTATTTGACTATCAGGATTATCGAGAGCAATTTCTAGCGATCGCACAGGAATTAGATATAGCCAAATCCCTAATCATTACAGGCGTTCTCACCGATGTTGAATTACCAGTACTTTATCGCTGCGCTGGTGCTTTTGTCTTTCCCTCGGCTAAGGAAGGTTGGGGCTTGGTAATTATGGAGGCGATCGCTTCAGGCTTACCAGTGATCACTTCTAACTGTCCGCCTTTTACGGAATTTTTATCTGAACAACAGGCTGTGCTAATTGCTCCCAGTGATATTGAGGCGATCGCCCAAGCCATGCGCTTAGTCACTAACCCCGATTTTAGTCAGTCTCTAGTCCAAGCTAGCCAAGAAATTTTGACAAAATACACATGGGAAAATTCGGCTCAGATGCATACAACACATTATGCAAAAATGGTATTAAGTAGCTAAGGCAAACCAAAACCCGTAAAGTTGCGCCCCTGCGGGGCGCAACTTTACGGGTTTTGGTAATTGGCACTTAGGCGGCGCAAAGCGCCGTTTACCATCATTTTGAGGAGATTTTATGCCTGAAGTCCGTTTTCAAATTACTTGGCCAGATGAGTCTCAAGACTCTTGCTATTCACCATCTTTAATTGTTAAAGAATATTTTGAGCCAGACACCGAGTACGACCTAGTGGATTTTGTAGAGCGATCGCGAACTGCGTTGAATATCGCAAGCGATCGGGTCAAGGCAAAATATGGATTTCCTTGTGGATTAGCTTTAGGACAGTTACAGGAGATCGAGGCAAAAGCGGCGAAATTCTCTGAGATTAAGCAACCCAAAGTGAAAGTTATTAAATTTAATAATTAGGTTGCATTATGCACGCTATCTGATAAGATATAATTCCTTATAAATTTGGAGAGATGGCTGAGTGGACGAAAGCGGCAGATTGCTAATCTGTTGTACGGCAGGTAACTCCGTACCGAGGGTTCGAATCCCTCTCTCTCCGTTCACGAGACTGTCATAGAGCGATATGGTTGATAACCCTTCCAAGGATGTAGTAGGCGAAGCTCCAGAAGTTGATCCTAGCAAATTTACTGCGGCGGAAGTCGCAGCGATTGCAGATCGTTTAGAGCGCGATGACTACGCCAGTGCTTTTGAGAGTTTGAACGATTGGCATATTTTGCGATCGCTAGCCTTCAAAGGTTCAGAATTAGCTGAGCCATACCGTCATTTATTAGATCTTGAAGCATTTGATGAATGCTAAATCTTTAAAGAAAAAGCGCCGCTAAGCGGCGCTTTTTCTTTGAGATCATAAAAAAGTGCGCTTAGCGCATTTTTTATGGCTGAGGACTAGGACTCGGAGCGGTGGGTAACCCGTTCGTAAACTTTTCGGCAGCATTTTTGCTTTCGTAGATGCAATCGACAGTAGGAGCTTTTTCTAGATCACCTGTAAAGCCAAAGGTGTTCATCCTGTCTTTGCATTGACGAATATCGGCTTCTTTAATTACATTTTTTTGTAATAGCAAATTCCAGTTGTTAGGCAAAACTACGCACCCTGGCACAGGTTCAGCTTGACTGATGAACACATTAAAAGGATTAAGTGTGACATAGACACGGCTGCTCATCACCATAGCTGATGCACCATAGTTATTGCAAAAATCACGGCTAGGCGCAAGGTTATCTAAACGAATCGCATCAACTGTACGCGGCGTAGGATTGAGCGTAGACAAAGCAATACCAACACCAATACCGACCGCAAAAATTGCGCCTGCGATCGCGAGTTTAGTGGTTGTACCGTTTGACTTTGGTTCAGTGGGAGGTTGGTTCAGAGTTGAAGAATATCTACGTCTTGCCATAGATGTGAGTTAGGGTTATTCCCTAGGGTAACCGAAAATGCTGAAGATTTAAGCAATTTGCTTAGTAAATCGCTCGAAAGTTAGAGAACGGCGACACCTGCACGATCAAGAATTTCAGGAATCAAGTGTTCGGCTTTGATCGCCATGATATGTACACCTTGGCAGATTTGCCGTGCAGTTTGGATTTGTTCGGCAGCGATCGCCATGCCTTCCTGTAACGGAGATTTTGCTTTAGCGAGGCGATCGATAATATGCTCAGGAATCTGTACTCCTGGGACAAATTTATTCAGAAACAAAGCATTTTTAGCGGATTTAATCAAAAATATGCCCGCCAAAATCGGTTTATCTGATTGATTAGCAATTTGATTCACAAATTTATCAAGGCGATCAAAGTCAGTAATCAATTGACTTTGGAAAAATTGCGCCCCTGCATTAACCTTACGCTCAAAGCGTTTTTGTAAACCTGACCAGCTTGGCGACTGCGGATCGACGGCGGCTCCTGCTAAAAAGTCAGTACCTTGGTGGGGCAAAGCTTTCCCATTGGCATCCAGCCCCTGATTTAGTTTTTGGATTAATTGCAGTAAGCGCACCGATTCATAGTCAAACACCGATCGCGCATCGGGAGAGTCACCTGCTTTGACTGGATCGCCCGTCAAAGCCAAAATATTGGTGATGCCCAATGCGGCTGCCCCAAATAAATCACCTTGTAGCGCAATCCGATTGCGATCGCGGCAGGCAAGCTGACATACAGTTTCAATCCCAATTTGTTGCTGGATCAATACTGATGCAGCGACAGGACTCATACTCATCACCGCCCGACTGGAATCGGTAATATTCACAGCATGAACACGTCCTTTAAGCGATCGCGTTTGTTCGAGCATATGGGTGGGGTCACTGCCCTTGGGTGGCGACACCTCCGCTGTAATCAGAAATTCCTTAGTGGCGATCGCCTTGCGAAATTTGGTGAAGGGTAGCTCTGGCTGCTCAAATACTGACTGGGGCGGCTCGATCATGCGAAACAAAACTGTTAAAGGACTTTTAAGATTGTCTGCATTTTAAACTATTGCGATTACAGGTAGTGCACAAGAGGTTGGGAGGGGCGGCGCGATCGCGCCGCTCATCAATCAGTAATACCAATTCACGAAAGTGTGGCAACACTTCAGTGTTTGTGATCAACAGATTACATTTACTGACGCACAATGCGATTCTCGATTTTTATCTGCAAGGGTGAACTAGCACTGATATATTCAGCGATCGCATCTGATAGCAGATAGCCAGTTTCCAGCAGATTTTTGCCTTCCGCAAAAACGCGATAACCGTCACCACCAGAAGCAAGAAAGTTATTTGTTGCTACCTTGTAAACTTGATTAGGATTTAACAATTGGAACTTGCCTGAAGCATCTTTTACTTCTACTTTCGTAACTCGCTTACCTGCGGGAAGTTTGCTAACCCAAACAAAGCGAATACCCGCCACTTGCGGAAATCGTCCTTCTCCTTGCTCTGCCATACTCACACCACTCTCTAGGGCTTCTGTTAACTGCTTACCAGTTAACTCCACCCGCGTAATTGTATTGCCGAAGGGAAGCGCTTCTAACACATTCCCCATCGTGATATCGCCTAAAGGGAACCCATTGCGAATACCACCCGCATTAATTAGAACGACTTGAACTTGATCTACCTTTGTTTTTGCCAAGATCGCATCGGCAATCAAGTTACCTAGAGCCGTTTCGCTAGTGCGTAGTTTGACGCGATCGCCATCTAGCGCTACCAAAGATTTACCGATAATCTTTTGACGCAATGCTTCAATTGGTGCAGCATAGGCTTTGAGCTTATCGGCAAATTCTGGATTGGGTTTGATACTTGCATCAAGGACATGGGGTTTTCCCGCCCAAGCAATCAACTTACCTGCGCGATCAAAACTCACTGATAAATCCCCTAAATATTTACCCCATTCCCAATCTGTCACTACTAGCACAGGTTCTTTTGTGCCATTCTTCTCCACTAATGGATAGGGATGATTAGCATTGGGAATATTGCCGACAGATGTATGACTATGACCACCGATGATGATATCAATGTCAGGGACTTTTCGCGCTAGGGTGACATCATTCTCAAAGCCGATGTGGGTTATCGCCACAATTTTATTAATTCCCTGTTTTTTAAGAGATGACACTGAAGCTTTTGCTGCGGCGATCGGGTCAGTAAACTTCACGCCATCACCAACGCTAGCTAAAATCGCGGTGTCTGGAGTTGTCAAACCAAACATCCCAATCTTTTCGCCTTGCATATCCAGCACATGCCAAGGACGAACTTTGCCATAGAGAGGAGATTCGGGCGCGATGTCTATATTTGAGGAAATGATGGGAAATTTGGCTTTAGCGATGAAGTCAGCGAGTACCTGCTGACCGCGATCAAACTCATGATTGCCAATCGTACTAGCATCGTAGTTAAGGGCATTATAGAAATCTAGATCCGCCTGTCCTAGATATTGATTAAAATACAGAGTCCCTTGAAAAATATCGCCTGCATCCAATAACAACAGAGGTTCTTGATTGTTCTTACTCTCAGCACGAATTTGGTCGATGAGCGTGCGGCGACGAGCTATTCCACCGAGTAAGCGATCACCATATTTGGTAGGTTCCAAATGGGCGTGATGATCGTTGGTATGCAAAATCCTGAGTGAGAAGCGGCTTTCCTGTGCGACGACATTTAACAACGCAGGAGAAACGGCGATCAGAAAGGTAATTACAAAAGCTACGAATATCTGCAAAGATCGCCAAATCTGAGGTTTCAGTTTTAAGTAATTGGCGATCGCTTTAAAATTATTCTTCGCTTTCACAGGTATCACCCTCAAGTTCAAAGGTTTTTCTATGACAGTTTAACGCTTGGTTTAAGCAATGGTCTACTTGCTCAATTGATTGTCACATTTGCGATCGCTCCAAAAGAAAGGTGGCATTTTATGCCACCTTTCTTTTGGATTATTTGAACTTGTCGAGAATGCGGCGCATAGCTTCATTCACATTATCGCGACTGTTGAAAGCTGAAATACGGAAGTAACCTTCACCTGCTGCACCAAAACCAGAACCTGGGGTTCCCACTACATTACAGGTTTGCAAGAGCTTATCAAAGAAATCCCAACTGGTTAGCCCTGCGGGAGTCTGCACCCATACATAGGGAGCATTCTCACCACCATAAACTGCTAAACCTGCTTCGGTCAATTTCTCGCGGATAATCTTGGCATTTTCCATATAGAAGTCAATCAAGGCTCTAGTTTGCGTTTGACCTTCTTCAGAATAGACTGCCTCAGCACCACGTTGGACGATGTAGGAAACACCATTAAACTTCGTAGATTGACGACGATTCCAGAGCTTCCATAGTTCTACGTTAGAGCCATCCTTCGCCTTGCCAATCAAGTTCTTAGGAACAACGGTTAAGGCGCAACGAGTACCTGTAAATCCTGCATTCTTGGAGAAAGAACGGAACTCAATCGCACATTCCTTAGCGCCTTCAATTTCATAAATAGAGTGAGGAAGACTAGGATCGGTGATAAATGCTTCGTAGGCAGCATCAAAGAAGATAATCGAACCATTTGCCCGCGCATAATCGACCCATGCTTGCAAATGTTCCTTGGTAGCAGTCGCGCCTGTAGGATTGTTGGGGAAGCAGAGATAGATCAGATCGACTTTTTGAGTAGGAATCTCGGCGGTGAAATTGTTTTCGGCGGTGACTGGTAAATAAACTAAGCCTTCGTATTCGCCTTTCTCGTTGATGTCGCCTGTGTGACCTGCCATCACATTAGTATCGACATACACGGGATAGACAGGATCGGTAACGGCAATGATATTGTCATCGCCAAAAATATCGAGAATATTGCCGCAGTCGCACTTAGAGCCGTCGGAGATGAAAATCTCGGAAGCGTCAATATCACAGCCTCTAGATTGGAAATCATTTGCGGCAATCTTTTCACGCAACCATGCGTAGCCTTGCTCGGGACCATATCCCTTAAATGAATTGCGATCACCCATATCTTCAACGGCTTTGATCATAGCCTCACGACATGCTTGGGGCAAGGGTTCGGTGACATCGCCAATGCCAAGACGGATTACTTTTGCGTCAGGATTTGCCTCGATAAAGGCATTTACCCGTCTTGCAATTTCGGGGAATAGGTAGCCTGCCTTGAGTTTGAGATAGTTGTCGTTAACGGTAGCCATGATGGATGAGTTAATCTTTTTGTGATTTTTGTATAGTTTTATATTATGCCTTTATGAAGTTACTTAAGTCACCCAAAGCTCTCATAGACTTCTTCATGGCTGTCAATATCTACTAGCAAAATCACCATTTCTAGCAGTTTCTCTTCTTCAGAAAAGCTAAAAATAATTCTACTTTTTCCTTACATCGCTCTCACTTCTTCTAACCAACTCTGAACTGTGGCTGCGTCGGGGGATTTGAGGTGTTGCAGAATGGTGAGAGATTCTTGGAGATAGGAAATCGCACTTTGAAAATCACCATTGTTTGCTAGTAAATCTCCCATATTTGCAAGGGTATAGGCTTTGCCCTGCATGTTGCCAGTGAGTTCATCGATTTCTGCGACTTGCTGATAGAGGGCGATCGCTTGATCTACCTGTCCGTGTTGGGTATGGATAATTGCCATTTGATGCAAGGTTGCGGCTTTGCCCTGCACGTCTCCGATGCTTTCTTTGATTTCCAAGGACTGCTGATAGAGGGCGATCGCTTTGTCTATTTGTCCCTGTTGGGTATAGATCCCCGCCATTTGATGCAAGGTCGAGGCTTGGCCCTGCATGTTACCGATGCTTTCTTGGATTTCCAAGGACTGCTGATAGAGGGCGATCGCTTGGTCTATTTGTCCCTGTTGGGCATAGATTATTGCTATTTGATGCAGGGTCGCGGCTTTGCCATATAGATCACCGATGCGTTCTTTGATTTCTAAGGACTGCTGATAGATGGCGATCGCTTGGTCTACCTGTCCCTGTTGCATATAAATACCTGCTATTTGATGCAAGGTCGCGGCTTTGCCATCTACGTTGCCAGTGAGTTCATCGATTTCTGCGACTTGCTGATAGATGGCGATCGCTTGGTCTATCTGTCCCTGTTGGGTATAGATAATTGCCATTTGATGCAAGGTTGTGGCTTGGGTCTCTACGTCCCCAAGGCGATCGGTAATTTCCAAAGATTGCTGATAGAGGGCGATCGCTTGGTCTATTTGTCCCTGTAGGGCATAGATATCTGCCATGTTATGCAAGGTTACGGCTTTGATCTGCACATTGTCGAGGCGATCAGTGATTTCTAAGGATTTTTGATAGAAGGCGATCGCTTGGTCTATTTGTCCCTGTCGGGTATAGATACCCGCCATTTGATCAAGGTCGAGGCTTTGCCCTGAATGTTGCCGATGCGTTCTTGGATTTCCAAGGACTGCTGATAGATGGCAATCGCTTGGTCTATTTGTCCCTGTTGGGCATAGATTATTGCTATTTGATGCAGGGTTGCGGCTTTGCCATATAGATCACCGATGCGTTCTTTGATTTCTAAGGACTCCTGATAGAGGGCGATCGCTTGGTCTACCTGTCCGAGTTGGGTATGGATAATTGCCATTTGATGTAAGGTTGCGGCTTTGCCCTGCACGTCTCCGATGCTTTCTTTGATTTCCAAGGACTGCTGATAGAGGGAGATCGCTTGGTCTATTTGTCCCTGTTGGGTATAGATCCCCGCCATTTGATGCAATGTGGCGGCTTTGCCCTGCACGTCACCGATGCGATCTGTGATTTCCAAGGACTGCTGATAGAGGGCGATCGCTTGCTCTACCTGTCCCTGTCGGGCATAGATTCCTGCCATGTTATGCAATGTGGCGGCTTTGGTTTGCACGTAACCGATGCGATCTGTGATTTCCGAGGACTGCTGATAGAGGGCGATCGCTTGCTCTACCTGTCCCTGTTGGACATAGATTTCTGCCATGTTGTGCAATGCAGTTGCTTCGTATTGAACATGACCAATTTGCCGAGCAATTTCTAAAACCTGCTGATATTGTTCAAATGCTTTCTCAACTAATCCTTGAGATGCATAAATGTTTGCCATTGCTCCCAATGTGGCGGCTTTTCCCCGCACCTCACCGATGCGATCTGTGATTTCCAAGGACTGCTGATAGAGGGCGATCGCTTGCTCTACCTGTCCCTGTCGGGCATAGATTCCTGCCATGTTATGCAATGTGGCGGCTTTGGTTTGCACGTCACCGATGCGATCTGTGATTTCCGAGGACTGCTGATAGAGGGCGATCGCTTGCTCTACCTGTCCCTGTTGGACATAGATTTCTGCCATGTTGTGCAATGCAGTTGCTTCGTATTGAACATGACCAATTTGCCGAGCAATTTCTAAAACCTGCTGATATTGTTCAAATGCTTTCTCAACTAATCCTTGAGATGCATAAATGTTTGCCATTGCTCCCAATGTGGCGGCTTTTCCCCGCACCTCACCGATGCGATCTGTGATTTCCAAGGACTGCTGATAGAGGGTGATCGCTTGGTCTACCTGTCCCTGTTGGGCTTTTACAATTGCAAAGTTATGAATTATCGTTGCTTTTTCTTTGATAGCTTCATCATCATCAGGACATAGTTCCAAAGCTCTTTGATAATGCTGAATACAATCTTCCATCATTCCAAGATTCTTTTCAGCATAAGCAAGACCATGTAAGACTTTATAGCTTTCTATAATAGAAAAAGTTGATTTGCAGATATTTACAACTTCTCGATAACGACTTTTGCTAATCCAATCAACTGCTAACGATTTATTGATACCAACAGCAATTTCTTTCTCATCACCCAACAAAGCCAACCGATGAATTTCTAAACCTTGTTCTTCAGTAAAAGACTCAGCTTCTTGATGCCAAACTCGATAGAGTTCCCTTACTGCTGTTGCATAAATCTCCTGCGTAAACTCAGGACTTAACAACTCCACCAAAATCTTCGGCACACGATAGAGATCGCCATTCACTTCTAACAAACCGATCGCCTTTGCCCGAACTTGATGCACCTTGAGATTCTCAACTCCCTCACATACCTTCGCAAACACCAACTCAGGCACAGGCAAATCGAACACCAAACCCAGCCTTAACATTTCCTGCAAATCTGGACTTTGCTGAGCCAGTAACGTCTCCGCGAGAATATGTTCGCGAAACTCAATTTGCTTGGCATTCATCCGATCCAAAACTTCCTGCTTTTGCCCCTCCGTCAACAGATCGTTCGGCAAAATCGCCGCCAACCACTCCAACAACCTCGGATTCCCATCCGCCACCGCGATCGCCTGTTTTTGCAACGCCACCAAAGGTTCCGCATCCTCACGCGACAACATCGGCAACTGAAACCCCGCAAGGCGATCGCACTTCTTCTTGAGATCCACACCCCGCAACGAAAACAACGGTACGCGAAACAGCCTTGCATTTAGCGCAACGTCGGGCAAATTAAAATCATAGCGACAGGTCACAATCAACCGATGGCGCAAACCAGAACGGGCGATCGCACTCACCAAAGCCATCAAAGGCTCCACCACCTCATACTTCAGCACCCATGCCCCAAACGCATTCTCTTCCAGATTCACCTCAAAATCATCCAACACAAACATCAAACAGCGATCCTTATCGTTCATGCCCTCCTTGAGAAACCTCGTCAGCTTCTGCATTAGCGGTAACTTACCATTGAGAATCTCATGCCCCGCCTCAGAAATGCAATTTCTCGCCAAATCCTGCAACAGCTTCCCTTCATCAAACTGCTTGAAATTAAAAATCGTGTCATAGTTCGAGTTTTGCGGATCGGCAATCCGTTCCAACAACCGCTTCGCCACCGTCGTCTTACCCAAACCACCCATCCCATGCAACAACACACCCAGATCGTTCCCCTGCAATCGCCGCAAACTTGATTGCAAGATCCGCCGCCGTCCCACAAAATCCTCACGCCGCACCACCCTCGGCGTAGTCGCATCATCAGGATCGAGAAATAACTGCTCGATCTCCGAACTCAATGGCAACAGGCGATCGCCCAACGGCAACACCAACGCCGCCAAACTCACATCCAACTTGCCGCGCCCATACAACCGCAACAAATACCAATTAGAAATATTCTTCTCTCGCAACTTCTGATAGGTCGCCGCGATCGCCTCTACCAAACTATTAGCCGAAGCCAAAGACTCATACAAACAAGCCGCCGCCAGAGTCGCCACATCATCCCCAATCGGACGACCCCAACCCAACACCGCCGTTAATCCCAAATTTAACAAAGCCTCCGCCATCGAAGGCGTAGCACCCTGCTCTCCCGCCTGACCCGTCCGACAGCCAGACAAAAATACCAAACGCGGCAACCGAAACCGCAACGCATCAACAATCTCACCCGCCTTCGCATCATAGCGATCGCCCGTCTCCGTTTCCGTAATAAAAAACGGCTCTCCTTTATCATTTATCGAAGCATGACCCGTCAAATGAAACACATCAAAATGATTGTCACCATAGCGCCGCCAAGTCTTTTGCAACTCACTCACACAGCCACTCTCCTCCACCCGCAAGGTCAGCGCCACATCACGAGTCGCATCCAAGATCCGCCCCTCTTCACCCTCAAAATTCAAGCGCGGCTCCACCCCTTCAGGATCAGTCGCCATAAACATCACCCGCAAAGGGCGATCGGCTGGCTCACATGCCGCCACTTCTCCCTTAGTCCAGCGCACAGGCACAACTTTAGGAAAAGTGCGATCGATCAAAAATCCCTCGCGATCGTGCAGCACCTCCCAAGGCAAATGCGGTAACTTGGCAAGATTAGCGATCGCCAATACCAACAAATCCCCCTGACAATCCGCCAAAGCGCGACTCAACCATCGCCCATCCCCATCCAACCAGCCAAACAATTTCTTCCCGATCACCACAGGATCGGGCATAGACACATAAATATCCCGCTCAGCTAAAGCGATCGCATCCTCAATATCACTAATCCGCAAGATCTGCTTTTCATAGCCCTGACCATTCAGCTTTAGATACCGCAACTCAACCTTAGTCTCACTGCTAGGATGCAACTCGATATAAAGAATTTGCACAAATCACTCCCAATTTGTTTGCAAAATTTTTTGCTGGTAAGCTAGAGCAAGCTATATTTCATTAAAGCATTTCTTTTATTTTTTGCCTTTCACCTTCTTAACCAAATTCATAGGAGGTTAACCTCGTGACCACTCTAACTGGGCTAGATCGCATCACCTTTGATCCACAGATTATGGCTGGACAGGCTTGCATCCGTGGGATGAGGATACCCATTTCTCTAGTTATCAACCTGATTGCCAATGGTTTATCGATCACAGAAATTATTAACGACTATCCATATCTCGAACCCGAAGATATTCAACAATCCCTAAAATATGCCGCATGGCTAACTCAAGAACGGGTGATTTTCTTTCCACAAACCGCCCAAGCTGTATGAAGTTTTTAGGTGATATGGGCATCTCTCCCCGCACGATCGCACTTTTACGTGAGAGCGGTTATGATGCAATTCATCTGGTCGAGCAAAAACTAGAGCGGATGCCAGATCCAAATATTTTAGAAAAAGCTCGGCAAGAAGGGCGAATACTGCTTACAGTGGATTTAGATTTTACTCAACTGCTAGCAATTAGCGGAGAAAGCTTACCTAGCGTAATTTTATTTCGCTTGGGCAATGTCAGTAGAGAAGTAGTTAATACCTATTTATTATCTGTCTTAGAGAACTATGCAACAGAATTAGAAAGCGGTGCAGTTATCTCAGTAAATGAAGCTTCCATTCGATTAAGGCGTTTACCTTTGTAAGTTTGATAGAGGTTCATGGGAACTTAGCATCTTTTTCATCTCAGCCAAACTAATCGCTGTCTCAGATCTGCGCTCAGCCACGATCGCCAAGTCATGAATATCTTCTAACATTTGCTCATATAGCTCAATACTTAAAATCACGGCTGTTTTATTACCGTTGCCATCAACAATGTATTGCTCTTGAGGTAAATCTGGCGTGATCGTAGTCATATATTTCTGGTTTAGAGGCGATACGCTAATCTATATATACTATTCCCAAAACCTTTGAGTAAGCAAAATCTCAACATCTTGGCTAAACTGCCATTGATCGGGAAACGCAACTTGAGGATAATCTTCGCGCACTTCAATTAGAGCATCTTGCCAAGCGCGATCAAAAGCCTCCACAAAAAAACGTTTCAAACTCGGCGACTGCTGCAAAGCAATTTTCAAATGGCGGCGCTGCTCCCGAATCGTAATTTCCCAGCCTCGATAGTCATATTCACTCTGGACATACAACCGCTTCAGTAAATGTGCCAACAACACTCCTAAACGGCTTTCAATCTCCGCCCGATCGCGACCCGCCACAATCTCCAACTCCTCGATTAAATGAACCAAATCTAAACCCTGAAAATCCTTTACCCGCAACTTAGCGATCTCCTCTTCAAGCCATAAATGCTGATCGCGATCGTAAAGTGACAACTTCGTAATTGCTTGAGTCATAAACTTAACTCTCCAAAACCTTACGGATTTGTTCGATTGTCGCATTTTCTAGCAAGAGGCGATCGCCATTGCGCCCGACAATCAACACCTTGGCGATCCTCTTGCCTGACTTACCTTGTTTATATTCCTGATACCACTTACGGATTTGTTCAGCAATAGCTAAAGCTCCTGACGCAATCCCGACAATGGAAGCGATTACCGCCATCACACCTTCGCGCTGAATCTCTTCATCCACATCATAGGAACCTTCAATTCCATCCATTGCTAATAATTCTTCCGTCGCTGCGATCGCGCCATCACCTTCGATCGCGAATTTAATTTCTGAAATTATTTCTGACATGAGCGAGATAACCAATTGCGAATGTGATTAAAATTTTAGGCTATATGTGACGAATAAGTGATGTTTTACTGGTGTTTACCCTCAAAACTGCTTGGGATTTCTTTGATTTTCAGCGGAAAATACAATTTCTCTAATGCGTTTTTGCCTCGTCTCTTCCCTTTTAGCCAAGGTTATCCATTGCAAAAGATTGCGCTTGTCAGTTCGACTTAAATTCAAAAAATATTCTTTTGCCACTAGATTGGAAGATAATGCTGTCATCAAGTCATCGGGAATGATTAAAGCTTCAACTGCATCAAGAACATTCCAAGAACTATTACTTTTAGCGATCGCGATCGCTTCCAATCCTGCGCTTGTCATCAATCCCTTCTCGATCAGACTAGCGACTTTCTCTTTATTGACCTTAGACCAAACACTATTCGGCTTTCTGACACAAAAAAATTGCATATACTTTTCTGCATCAATAGACTTTACCTTGCTATCGATCCATCCAAAACAGAGCGCTTCGTCTACCGCATCACTGTAAGTTATGGAAGGCTTGCCACAGCCTTTTTTGTAATAGATTAACCAAACAGAACTTTCAATATCATGATTTTTATCTAACCACTCTCGCCACTGTTGTCGATTTTCGGGATAAAAAGTGTTCATTTTTGTTTGGCAGATGAAAGCTGCGATCGCTATAAGTTTCTGAGTAACAGTCTGGGCTAACCAGATCCTCAACAATTAATACAAATCTACAATGCAATTTGTATTAATCTTAAAAAAATCACTTATGCATATTAACTCTACGCCCTATCCCTACCCCTACAACGGCGACCTCAGACCAGAGAATACGGCTCTGATCATCATCGATATGCAGACAGACTTTTGCGGTGTCGGCGGCTATGTAGACAAAATGGGCTATGACCTCTCACTCACCCGCGCCCCAATTGAGCCAATCAAAAAAGTCCTGACCCTATTTCGCGAAAAAGGCTTTTTAATCATTCATACCCGCGAAGGGCATCGACCCGACTTATCAGATTTACCTGAAAACAAGCGCTGGCGATCGCAAAGAATTGGAGCAGGAATTGGCGATGAAGGTCCCTGTGGCAAAATCTTAGTCCGTGGCGAAAAAGGTTGGGACATCATTCCAGAGCTTTACCCGATCGCAGGTGAACCGATTATCGACAAACCAGGGAAAGGCTCATTTTATGCCACCGATCTCGACCTACTTTTGAAACGCAATGGCATTCAAAATATTATTTTGTCAGGGATTACTACCGACGTTTGCGTCCATACAACCATGCGTGATGCCAACGATCGCGGCTATGAATGCCTAATGTTGTCAGACTGCACAGGTGCAACGGACTATGGCAACCACCTTGCCGCGCTAAAAATGATCGAAATGCAAGGCGGCGTATTCGGTGCAGTCAGTGATTCTGAAACATTGACTACAGCGATCGCGCAAAATTTCTAGTTAAATTATAAAAATGCATATAAGTATACGGCGCTATGGAAAAACCGATGCCTGACGATCTTGAAAGCGATCTTGCTGCTAATCTGGTTGAAGAAGAATCTATGAAAGAGTCGATACCAACCTTGACTATTCCATCTAGTGTCTCCGCTGATGCTCTGCGATCGCACCTACCGCCTGAACTAGAACTAGTAAATATCTCTAAGAGATTTGGTTCTTTCGTGGCAGTTGATAACGTATCACTTAAGCTTGCCCCAGGAACTTTTCATGCCTTACTTGGTGAAAATGGTGCAGGCAAGAGTACTTTAGTCAAGTGCATTATGGGCTTCCATAGTGCCACTCATGGCGATATTTTGATTAATAAACATTCCCGCGATATCCATAGTCCCCGCGATGCTTATAACTATGGTATTGGCATGGTTTATCAACATTTTACTGTTGTGCCTGCAATGACTGTTGCAGAAAACCTTTTGCTGGTGCGACCTGACACACCAACGATCATCAATTGGAAAGATGAATTAGAAAAGCTGGAAGCATTTATGGCTTCGGCTCCTTTCAAAATCGATCTCAATACCCCAATCTCACAACTGGCTGCTGGTCAAAAGCAAAAGTTAGAAATTCTCAAACAGCTTTATCTCAAAAGTCGCATCCTCATTCTTGATGAACCCACATCGGTGTTAACTCCTCAAGAAGCTGATGAAGTATTAGGGCTGTTGCGGGAAGAAGTGACCGCAGGTCGATTGAGCGTACTGATGATCAGTCACAAGTTTCGCGAAATTACAGCCTTTGCAGATGATGTCACAGTGCTACGTAAAGGCAAATTCGCAGGAACAGGTTCTACAAAAGAACTATCAGTTTCTGATATGGCTGCGATGATGTTAGGTGAAGCCAAGGAAGCTCGTCAAGTTGTCAAAACAGAAGTTTCCCTAGATAATCTGGTTCTCGATGCGCGTAATCTCCATGCCGATCGCGACAATGGTTTAGAAGCAGTCTCTGGTGTGAACTTACAAATCAAGAGTGGCGAAATCGTTGGTGTCGCTGGTGTCTCAGGCAATGGTCAGAAGGAGTTAGTAGAAGTTCTATCTGGTCAGCGCATCCTCACGGCTGGTGAGATTTTTGTTAATGGCGATCGCTATACTGCTACCCGCAAGGAAATGTATAGCCATCAAGTGTTTTCACTACCTGAAGAACCTCTGCGAAATGCCTGTGTGCCACATATGAGTGTCGCCGAAAATTTGGCTTTACGCACCTTTGATCGTCCTCCCCAAGCTAAGGCAGGAGTTTTGCTACTATTCAAAGCAATTCGCGAAACTGCGAAGAATTTGATCAAGGTCTTCTCCATTAAAACTCCATCCCCTGAGACTCCTGTGGGTAATCTCTCAGGTGGTAATGTGCAGCGTACCGTTCTCGCTAGAGAGCTATCTGCGGAGCAGATCAAATTATTGATTGTGGCAAATCCTGTATTCGGCTTGGACTTTGCGGCGGTTGAATATATTCACAATCAAATTGTCGAAGCGAGAAATCGTGGCGTTGCTGTCCTCCTAGTCAGTGAAGATCTCGATGAGATTTTGACACTAAGCGATCGCATTTTAGTGATGAGTGATGGTCAATTCGTTTATGAAAGCACCAGTGCTGAAGTCAATCTCGCGGAAATCGGGCAGAAGATGGCGGGACATTAACGATGATCATCAATCAACAAGTTCGGATCTTTCCCGAATTGCTTACTCGTCCTAGCTATGATGATCTACTGTGGGAGCCATTTCGCCAAGGAGTCGAAATCTATCCTTTATATAAGAGTGATACGGGAGCAAGTGCGGCTCTACTCCGCTATGAAGCTGGAGCCAAGGTTCCCCATCATTCCCATTCAGGTTACGAACATATATTTGTATTGTCGGGTTCGCAAGCCGATGCCAATGGCAAATATACCAAAGGTTCCGTAATCATCAATCCTCCCGATACTAGCCACCAAGTCTCTAGTGAAGAAGGATGTGTAGTTCTCATTGTCTGGGAAAAGCCTGTAATTATTCACGAGTAATTTATACCAATTCACAAAAGTGTGATGACACTTTTGTGAATTGAAAACCAATCCCAGTCAGGGTTTTAAAAACATAAAATAACGTATTTGTGTTTTTGTATTTATCCATTAGTACAGGCCACGCGCTGCAAGCCCTGTACTCAAATTATTGAGGAAAAACTTATGCCTGCGATCGCTGCTCAGCCCTATGAATACGAGCTACCAACTGATAGTAAGGTTGCGCTCGTGATTATCGATATGCAACGTGATTTTCTAGAGCATGGCGGATTTGGTGAAGCCCTAGGCAATGATGTCACTCAACTGCAAAGCATTGTGCCAACTGTCAAACAACTTTTAGAAACTTTCCGATCGCTAAATTTTCCAGTCATTCATACAATTGAGGCGCACTCACCTGATCTGTCCGATTGTCCTCCCTCTAAGCTCAATCGTGGTCAAGGTGATCATCTCAAGATTGGCGATCAAGGCTCCATGGGTCGAATCTTAATCGCTGGTGAAGATGGGAATAACCCTATTCCTGAACTTACACCTTTAGAGAATGAAATTGTAATCATTAAGCCTGGAAAAGGTGCTTTTTGTCGGACAAATCTAGAAGAGATTTTACAAAAGGAAAATATTACCCATCTTCTATTTACAGGTGTAACTACGGAAGTTTGTGTACAGACAACCATGCGTGAAGCCAACGATCGCGGCTATGAATGCCTGCTGATCGAAGATGGAACTGCGAGTTATTTCCCAGAATTTAAGTCGTCAACCATTGAAATGCTTCGCGCTCAAGGTGGCATTATTGGCTGGACTGCTAATGCGGATGCAGTGATTTCGGCTCTCGCACCTAAAGCCATGGCGATCGCTTAGAATTTTTAGCAATTACCTATTCATATAGCTATAGCCATCTGTATCAGGACAAATCAAAACCCAAATAGTGTGAGGCGGCGCTTCGCGCCGCCTCACACTATTTGGGTTTTATAATGGAGCTATAAAAGGCGGTGCTTCGCACCGCCTTTTATTTTTGAGTATCATGGCAACAACTACGTATTCTGTAGTCAAGCTTTATCTAAGGATTCAATACCCATGCGATCGCTATTTGCATTTTTTCTTGCCTTATTTTTACTTTTGAATCCTGCCCCAGCACAGGCGCAACTCAACATTACCGAAGCTGAATCTAAGCAACTTGACGAATTGGTCAAAAAAGCTTTTGATGCAACAGATGCAGGAGAATTTACAGCCGCAGAAGGCTATTGGACTGATTTAATCACGCTCTATCCTGAAAATGCCGCAGGTTGGAGCAATCGCGGCAACTCCAAAATGAGCCAAAACCGTCCTCAAGAGGCGCTTGCAGATTACAACAAATCAGTGGATCTTGCACCCAATTTCCCCGATCCCTATCTCAATCGTGGTGCAGCTTTGGAAAGCTTAGGAAAATGGGAAGAAGCGATCGCTGATTATAATCACGTTTTAGAAATAGATCCTCAAGATGCCGCCGCCTATAACAATCGTGGTAACGCAAAAGCAGGGCTAGGCAAATGGGAAGAAGCGATCGCTGATTATCAAACGGCGATGAATGTTAATTCGCGCTTTAGTACTGCTTTTGGGAATAAGGCGATCGCTTTGTATGAGGTCGGCAAAAGCGATGAAGCGATTAAGGCGATGAAGAATATTCTACGCAAATATCCTAACTTCACGGATGTACGGGCGGCTTTAACGGCGGCTCTTTGGGCTGATCATAAGCAAGGTGAAGCCGAAAGCAATTGGGTCTCTGTAGAAAATCTTGATCCACGCTATCGCGATATTAATTGGGTCAAAAATATTCGACGTTGGCCGCCATCACTGGTTACGGCTCTCGAAAAGTTTTTAACTCTGAAGTAAAAAAGGGGCTTTGCCGCGCCACAAAAAAAGGCATAGCAAAACAAAAATTAGCTAGTACAAACCAAAACCCAAAAAGAGAGTGGCGGCGCTTCGCGCCGCCACTCTCTTTTTGGGTTTTATGTCCTAAGCAAAACTTGCTTTGCTATATTAATTGGATTGAGTATTTGCTGTAGGAATTGAAATCTTCACTTCACGACGTTGTTGATCTCTAAAATTAGAAACAGCTTCGTCAAGGGATTCAGCTTGATTTGCGCGAAACTGCTCAGGGGATTTGCCACCCGCAAGGTTGATATTATTAATTAGTTGCAATAAGTTGAGGTTACTGCCACCGACGCTAAGTGAGCTTCTTTCTTGTTGTTGCGCTTCACGTAAGGTTTGCTCAGATAGAGTTGGTGCAGGTGTTATCTGGGCGATCGCGCCAGCCGATGCAAACATCGTAGCGGACACAAGACTTACCGCAGTTAGAGAAATAGTTTTAACAATCATAGTTTTAGCTCCTAAGTAACATCTAATCACTAGTTTATACCAAATTTTTTTGAGCCTGTAGCGATCAGCAGCAAAGTACAGGATTTAGTTTGAGAGCAATGGGTAAATGATAGAATCCCGCAATGATTGATAACATCTGTAAGTTTTTAGCAGAAAGCTTTTCCAGAGACTTTGCCAGTTGGATATTAGGAGAAGCGATCGCCCTAACCAAAATCGAACCATCGGAATTGTCCGTCGAACCAATCCGCGCCGACTCCGTGATATTTCTCGAATCAACCGAAATCATCCTGCACATCGAATTTCAGACTGAGCCAAATAAAAATATTCCCTTTCGCATGGCTGACTATCGACTCAGGTTATATCGTAAATTTCCAGAAAGACAGATACATCAAGTCGTTATTTACCTCACCCCCAGTCAATCCCCTATAGTTCATGAAACGATATTTAAGATTGGTAAACTCAACCATGAATTTAACGTCATCAGACTATGGGAACAGCCTACAGAAATATTTCAGCAATACCAAGGACTCTTCCCCTTTGCAGTGCTAACTAAAACCTTAGATCCTGAAGAAACCCTAAGACAAGTTGCAAGACAAATTGAAAATATTACAGACAAACAAGTACAAAGTAACGTCGCCGCATCGACCGCTATAATATCGGGTATAGCCCTGAATAAAGAAATCATCCAAAGACTTTTGAGGAGCGAAATCATGAAAGAATCAGTTATTTATCAAGAAATCTTGCTTGAGGGCGAGGCTAAGGGTATTGCCAAAGGTGAGGCTAGAGGTATTGCCAAAGGTAAAGCTGAAGGCAAAGCTGAAGGCAAAGCTGAAGGCAAAGCTGAAACAGCGAATCAGATCGCGCTAAACATGATGCGTTCCAACATTTCTGTAGAACTAATCGCCCAATTTACAGGACTTACCCTCAAACAAGTTCAAAAGCTCCAAAAACTCTCAGCCAAAAAGGCTCAATCACCCAAGTCTGCTAAAACAAAGCGATCGCCTAAATCTTAATTAGCAAATATCAAACTACAGCGATCGCCTTTTCAAAAAGCCTAAGATTACAAACCTATCTATCGCAATAGAGCTGATAGATTCTGTAATACCAAATCACAAAAGAGAGGCAACAGATAGGGCATCCAGTATGGAATCTCTACCGACAAGAGAAGCAATTACAGATTTAGTCATTTCAGAGAGACGATTCTTGACCAAAAGCCGCAACTCATCCATATTTTTGGGTAAAGAAAATCTCAACCCTTGCTTCAAATGTAGCCAAACCCGCTCAATTGGGTT
>NZ_JACJQY010000047.1 GCF_014696925.1 Phormidium tenue FACHB-1050
AAATAGGTTAATCTCTTTCATAGGGGTTTTATTTGTGATGTGGTTATCTTTTATAAAACCCCTTCCTGCCTACTTTTGCAACTTTTTGTCCTGTACTAAGTTATATAATGCTAAACCTGATACTGAGATCTGTTTTCTAACAGGAGGTAAAATTGTTGAATTGTCAGACATTATGACTCTTGAGGAGGAAGTTGCAGCTAAACTTGGGAATCATGAAACTACTGGGCAAACGGTATCAATAGCCTTTACTCTCGCCAACAAAAGAATAAAGGATTTTTCTACTTGGGCTGAGTTTGAAAGAGTAAAATGGAATACAGTAAATGAAAAGGTTGATGCCATTAGCATGAATTGGAATATCCTTATTCAATTGCCACAGCATAAATCTCCTCAAACCCATTCAATGAAACTAAGAATTGGGAATGCAATACCACCTAAAGATATATTTCAAATGATGCTTACTAGTGATGATATCTCAGAGGTTAAAGAAGCTATTTCTGCGGGTGTTTGTAAAGTTGATTTTATTAATACTATAGTTGCAAATGAATTACTTTTTATTGTAGAAAAATGGTATAAAGGCTTAAAAAAAGTTCCAGAGCCTGAACTTATCCAGAACCTTCTAAAGAAGTACGGAAAATCAACAACTGGATTCATTCGATATTTTTTCCCCCTTCTAATACTAATTATCATTTTTAGTTATACTGACTATCTATACCCTATTATTGGCATTGAGAAAGACCTCTCACTTGACAGTTTACAAACAAGTCTAATATTTTTATTGGGTTTCTTTATGGTTGGATCTTTTGTCGGTAGTCTTATTGAAAAGTCAATTGACAAGCAAATTGACAAACTAGAAGAATATCCAAATTTCCAAATCACAAAAGGAGATGAAAATGCTAAAGATGACTTTGAACGAAAGAACAAAAAGTTAACTAAGAAAATTTCTAACAAAGTACTCGCGATATTATTTGCTGCCCCGTTTAATTATTTTATAAAGTTTTTACTAGATCACTTTCTAAAATCAATTATAAATTAGACTAATCATCTATCTAGGGAGATTCATTATTAATATAATTCTTGGGTTTCTATTTGTAATTTAATATATTTTCTTATTTGTAATTTAAAAAGCATATTAACTAGATTTTATTCTATATAGCTACAGAAAAAAATATTAAGTGTCATCTCCCTTACTTTATCTACAAAATTAACCATGCTCTCCTAGCACGATGAAAAGACAGGCTTTGAAATGTTTTTAAATTCCTGAGAGAGTTTCAAGTACGTGATCAAGTTAAAGAAGCAGTAACGGATTAAAAAATAAGCAAATTCTAAATCGTAAAATCATCAAAATCTTTCGGCAAAACTACTGGAATCTCCCCACTGATAAACCCCGATACATCACGAGTTACAATTACATCCACACTATGCACAACTCCACAAGCATATTGCACCGCATCCTCAAAATCTCGAAAATTAAGTTTGATAGCCTGTTCTAAAACATCTCGATCTACAGGGCAAATATTTAGATCAGCTAAGACTTGTGCGATCGCATTTTGAGCGGCTTCCATTCCTGCCGCTCTACGGACAATATAATAGATGTTGGTGATTGTCGTCGCAGCAATGAATCCCTCAATTTCCCCAGCATCAATTCGCGCAAACAATCTCGCCGCATCTTTTACAAACGGCTCACGTTCTTGCAAGAAATCAAGAACAACATTAGTGTCAATCAGAACTCTCATTACTGGTATTTTTCAGTGAGATAGTTAGTATATTCTTCCTTAGCATCAAGTTCATCCATTCCAGTCGAACTTTTAGCTATACCTCTAAGGCTCGATAGATTACCACGTTTTACACTTGGTTGAGACTCCCGTTTTAGAGACTCTAGGAGAGTTTGTACCAACTGCCAGCGATCGCTAATCGGCAATTGCAACGCTTGTTTTTGTAGTTCTTGAGATGTCATAACAAAGAATTTAAAGCTTACTTTGTATAAATTGTAATCTAGTTTAAAAATACGCAAACACAGAAAGCAAAAGTATACTTGTTGTAAGTTATTGGAATAAATCTAAGCCAATGACTGAATCTAATGCTACTAGTACAACAATGCAACAAATAGCCCATGCATCAAAATAAAATATTATGTTAGCCCTAAGTTATCCACATATCGAAAAAAGCGACAACCAACCCGCTAGACTGCAACGTCTACCGCGCATTCGAGTAGCGCAAATCGTCATGGATTACCTCGCCTATGGTTGGTCAGTCGAAGAAATATGCCGTCAACACCTTTACCTAACACCCGCAGAAGCCCATGCAGCAATGGGTTATTACTTCGATCATCAAAAAGAAATTGACCAAGAAATCAAAGAAGAATGGGAGCAAGTCCAAGGAAGTACTAGCCAATCTATGCGATCGCCTTTTTACGTCAGGATGAAAGCGCAAGGAGTTCTCTAAAATGGCGATCGCTTTGTACATGGATGTTCATGTCCCTCAAGCAATTACACAACAACTGCGTCGTAAAGGCATAGACGTATTAACAGCCTTTGAGGATGAAACTACAGAATTGCCTGATGATCAACTTTTAGAACGAACAACAGAACTCAAACGAGTTCTCTTTACCCAAGACATTCGCTTTCGAGTTCTAGCTGAGACTTGGCAAGTAGAAGGCAAACAATTTGCAGGATTAATCTTTGGACATCAACTCGGTGGCACAATTGGGCAATTCGTCAAAGATCTAGAACTGATCGCTCAAGCTTCGGAGCCTAACGAATGGATGAATACAGTTGAATATATTCCTTTTAAGTGAAATTGCATGGACAATCTTAACGTAGCGCAGATATCCAAATTAGTTGTAATTTTTGAAGAAGCGATCGCAATTTTTGGTAAAGAGTTTAGAGCGATCACCATTTCATCTAAAAGGTTCTCTACGCGATCGCAATACCTCTAAAAAATATATCTCAACCGCATATTTTATGTGTATAAAAAATAAAAGAAAATGTATATCAGTCTTTAGTTTAGATTACACCCCGCAATTTAGGGAATAATATGCAGTAATTTAAATATGTGCGTTTACTAAAAGAGATATGACCCCAACCATCCCCACCGAGCAAATCGATCGCATTGTGTGGAATCAACACCACGACCCCTTTACAGTCCTTGGTCCCCATGAAATTGAGCAAGATGGTAAGTCGGTATGGGTGGTTAGAGCGTATCTACCCGATGCAGAGGCAGTCTATGTAGTTACGCCCGATCAGCACAAAGAATATCCAATGCAATCAGTGCATCATCCCCACTTTTTTGAATGTGTGATTAGCGATGCGCCCCACCTGTTTAATTACCAGTTTAGAGTCAAGGCTGGAGACAGCGATCGCCTAATTCACGATCCCTACTATTTTAAATCACCATTGCTGACTGAGTTTGACGCTTACCTATTTGGTGAAGGTACACATTATCAAATTTACGAAAAAATGGGCGCACACCCCACCACCATTGACGGTGTAAGTGGCGTTTATTTTGCAGTCTGGGCTCCTAATGCCCGTAACGTCTCGATTATCGGCGATTTTAATAGCTGGGATGGACGCAAGCACCAAATGCGTAAAGGCAATACAGGCATTTGGGATCTATTTATTCCTGAATTAGTCGTTGGTACTGTTTACAAATACGAAATTAAGAGTCCTGAAGGTCATATTTACGAAAAATCCGATCCCTATGGATACTTCCAAGAGGTTCGCCCCAAGACAGCCTCAATAGTCACCGATCTCAGTACCTACGAATGGAATGATCAGGCATGGTTAGAAAAACGTCGCACTGAAGATCCTCTCAAAAAGCCGATTTCTGTCTACGAAATGCACCTTGGCTCATGGATGCACGCCTCCGCAGCCAATCCTCCAGCCAGTGGCTATCCTGCGGTATCAGCCGCCGACCTCAAACCAGGGGCAAGATTTCTCACCTATCGTGAGCTTGCCGAAGACCTGATCCCCTACGTCAAGGAGATGGGCTATACCCACATTGAAATGATGCCTGTAGCAGAGCATCCCTTCGATGGCTCATGGGGTTATCAAGTGACGGGCTACTATGCCGCCACGTCGCGCTATGGCACACCCCAAGATTTGATGTACTTCATCGATAAGTGTCACCAAAATGACATTGGCATCATTGTCGATTGGGTTCCCGCCCACTTCCCTAAGGATGGACATGGTTTATCTTTCTTTGATGGTACATTCCTCTATGAACCCGCCGATGTCCGCATTGGTGAGCATAAGGAATGGGGAACCAAGATCTTTAACTACAAGCGTAGTGAAGTTAAGAATTTCTTGATCGCCAATGTGCTGTTTTGGTTTGATAAATATCACATTGATGGCATTCGCGTTGATGCCGTCGCCTCAATGATCTATCGCGATTACAACCGTGAACCAGGGACATGGCTAGCTAATGAGTATGGCGGTCGTGAAAGCTTAGAAGCGATCGAGTTATTCCGTCACCTACACAGCATTCTATTCACCTACTATCCAGGGGCATTATCGATCGCCGAAGAATCAACTTCATGGCCGATGGTGACATGGCCCGCTTATTCAGGAGGCTTAGGCTTTAACCTGAAATGGAACATGGGTTGGATGCACGATATGCTTGATTACTTCAAGCTTGACCCATACTTCCGTGGGCATAACAACAATTATCTTACCTTTAGCATTTGGTATGCCTTCAGTGAAAACTTCATGTTGGCGCTATCCCATGATGAAGTAGTACATGGTAAGAGTCCGATGATCGGCAAGATGCCGGGGGATGAGTGGCAGAAGTTTGCTAACTTGCGCTGTCTCTATGGCTATATGTTTACTCACCCAGGTAAGAAGACCATGTTTATGGGCATGGAAATTGGACAATGGGCTGAGTGGAACGTTTGGGGCGATTTGGAATGGCATTTGCTGCAATATCCTAGCCACAAGACTCTGCAAAAATATGTTGGCGATCTGAATAAACTTTTGCGATCGCTACCTGAGCTTTACACTCAAGACTTTACTCAAGATGGATTTGAATGGATTGAGTGTAACGACACCCAGAACTCCGTCATCTCTTTCTTGCGAAAAGCTGATGATGGTGAATTTGTGTTGGTGGTCTGCAACTTTACACCTGTTGTTCATCATAACTATCGTGTTGGTGTACCTGAGAAGGGCTTCTATAAGGAAGTGCTTAACAGTGATGCGCCGATCTACGGCGGTAGTGGTATTGGCAATCTGGGCGGTAAGTATGCTGATGACTATGGAACTCACGGCAAGCCTTACTCAATTGACGTAACTGCACCACCATTAAGTGTAGTAGTGCTGAAATACATCGGCGAAGTGTAAAAAAAGGGGGCGCAATGCGCCCCTTTTTTTATACTCCTCGAAAACCACCCATCATTTCCTCTGCTTCAGGAAGATTTGGCTTCTTTAATTTTTGACTAATCTTTGTTTGGTAGCGATTGCCAATAAAACTGAAGATAAACCCGATTAACAAAAGGCTACCTCCTAAATATTGGGCTTGAGTAGGAACTTCAGCCAAAATCAGATACGCCATAATAATCGCGATGATTGGATTGAATAAACTGGCTAAATTTAGTTCTGTGGAAGTAGCATTTTTTAGCCCTGCTAACCAACATATTTGCCCAACCACCACAATCACAGCAGCATAGATGAGCATCCATTGCCAGAGCAAAGGAGACAGCACATCGGTAAAATGCACTGCTCCATAAAGCACATTCGCTATTATAAAAAAAATCACAGTTCCCAACGCATTACGATAAAGGGTCATAATCCCCAAGGGAATCGCCCGTAATTGCAATTTACTAACAATCGTGGAAATGGAAACTATCACCGCCGCGATCGCTACTAAAATTTCGCCAGTACCAATCGCAAATCCTCCCATCATCATCATTTTGCTACTGGATGTTGTTAAAAGGGCTGTGATGACGACACCCGCAAAGGATAAGAAAGAACCTGCGATCGTCCAAATGTTAACTGATGCACCTAATAAACAAACATTTAATATCAATGTCAGGATTGGCTCAATCCGCCCAATTAAGACGATATTAGTCACATTTGTTTGCTCAAGTGCTGTAAAAATTAAGGCTGGGGCAATCGCGCCAGACAGGATGCCCATGATGGTGAGGCTAATCCAATTTTTAAGAGATATTGCCTTGAGGTTCTTAATTTTCCAGTCTTGATGAAAGATACAAGCCATCAATCCAAAGGCGCAAATATTACCCACAAACAGAACGTTACAGAGTGAGATGGGATTTCTACCATCGATCAAGTTCTGTTTCCCAATGGCTACGATTTTGCGAGTAATCGAGTTAGAAGATGCAAAAATCAAGACAGCAATAGCAAGGTAAATTGAGCTAGGAGTGCGTTCTAAGAATTTCTGAATATTGTTGATTTTCACTATGGCAATTTACATAAGGGAATTTAAAGCAAATCGCTGCAAAAGAGGATTTGGAGACCAAATCCCTACATTTTTGTAGAGGTAGGGACTTGGTCTCCAAGCCCCTAATCTCTGATTCTATAGCTGTCGTCATTCTTAAATCCAAATAGTGTGAGGCGGCGCTTCGCGCCGCCTCACACTATTTGGGTTTTGATTTGTCCTGATACAGGTAGCTATAGCTATAAGCAACATAAGCTGATCATAAATTGCTGTAAATAGGCTCTACATTAGTTGGAGTGTAAAAAGCTGTAGATTTTGGACAGGTTCTCGTTTTGGAATCGCAAGGACGCAGATATTCTTTTTGCCAACTATAAGGTATCGATAATAAATCTCTAGCACCAGTCATTCCCTGTCCAACAAATAGAAGTAAAGCAAAACAGTTAAGAATAATGTGGATATTCCGCCAGCGATTTTGTTTGTCCTTGTAAATATCTTGAGTAATAGCGACCGAAATAATCATCAATATCGCGGCAGCAATACCATAGTAATAATGAGAAAAGAACCATTCATTATCCCGACGAAATACTTCTGGCTGCGCCCCTAACACAATCAATCCAATTGATGTTAAAGCTGCAAAAATATTTCGCCCTATTTTGACCTTAGCCTTAAACAGAAACGTAAATGAAGCGATCGTGGCTATGAAAATAGCGACTACAAAAGACGCACGCAAAGAATCCTTAGAGAAGACATTATTTTTGAGAAATCTGGAAAAAATTGGATAAGCCATACCCAATAAAGTAACTCCTACAACTGAGATGCTCAACCAGTTACCGATCGCTACATGTTCAGATCCCACAACTGGAGGAATCTTGCTTTTTTCGCCATCGATCACTTGCAGGCGGCGCTGTCGAACTAGCCAAGCGCGATTTGTGACAATGCCGATTAAGGGAAACACCACAATAACCGCGATCGCAGGATGTACTAAAGCAAAAAAATCTTCCAGTTCCATAGTCTTCATCCACGAATTAATATAGCAATTTTCACATTAATTCTCTGATTTGTAAAAGGAACATTTTCTGAAAACTAAAAAAGAGATGGCGTGTTCTGCACGTCATCTCTTTTTTGATAAACACAAGTACCACAGTTTAAGAAGCCCTAGCAACTAGGCGATCGCGTGAATTTTCATGATTTCCTGCATCAGGATAATCATGCTTCCATGTGCGTGCATGTAAAAATGTAGGTAGTTGGATTTTGCTGTTGGGAATTATATCTATAGTTTGAGATTGATGCTGATACTCTAAAGATTTTGCTACTTCTTGAGAATCATTTTCTATTTCATTTAAAACCTGTAAAGCTAGATGGAGATGTGCTTCCAGATACTTAATTCGATTTTGCAAGGATTCGATGGTCGCTTCTTGTGTATTCATAACATGATCTCCACCAGTTAGCTGATACTGATTTTTTATCCAAATCTTTGCAGTAAAGTCTAGTACTTATATCCACACATCATCATCCTACCAAAGCATGATACTCATAAAACCCATATTAATGAGAATCAATGAAAAGCATTAACTCTCATTAATATAGCAGTCCTAAATCATGTGTAGATTTGTGGGTTTAACGAAGTACTTTATGCTCTGATTTGGGAATGCTATATCTATTGCATTTTATCTAAATTAATGGATGTATGGCTACCTCTAAATATCAGGTTTTAATTATCGCGGCTAACTATAACGATTTGGTTTGTCAGTATCTTGCGTTGTCTAGCCATACAAGCACTTTAAAACACCGCCAAAATTCTTACCATATTCAGCTTTGCCTGTCACATTTTGAAGCCATAGAAGCCAGTCTAATCAAAAATCCTGATTGCATTTTGTTGGATTGGGAATTGCCCAACCTAGATGGATCAACTTTTTTACAACAGATGAGTTTGCGTCAAATTCCTGTAGTGCTTTTGATAAGCACACTCATGGAGAAATTAATATCCAATATGCAATGGGATTATCATGATTATTTAATTAAAGAAGTCCTAAATAAAGAATTAATTTTCTCAGCAATTAGGAATGCGATCTCCCAATCTCAGTTACATCAAGAAGTCATCAGTACCAATAAAAAATTGCAAAAATTTGTATTTAATAATAGCTTTACTGAGATACAGACCAAACAGAATCAAACCCAGCAAGATTTTTTTGAACAAGACATTAAGACAGAATTTAGTAAATATAATCTTTCGGAATCATTACTAGAAATCCAAAATCGTTGCCTAGGCTGTATTGCGATGGGCGATCCCCTTGCAGAAACATTTAATCTTCTTTCGTTGTTAATTGATTTGCAAACAAATGATGCCCTATGTTCTATTTTAGTGATTGATCATCAAGACAAACTCAAATGTATTGCTGAACCTAATTTGCCAAATGATTTTAGTCTTGTTCTCAATGATATTCCTTTAGATGAAATCACGCCTGTTTTTGGTAATACTCTTGAAGGCAAAAGTGTCAATATAAGTGACATTACTAATTCCCATTTGCAAGACTATAAAAATTTAGCAATATCTCACGGTTTCAAAGCTCTATGGATCAATCCAATTCTTGCACGCAATCAACAAAAGGTATTAGGATTCTGCATTCTATGCTATCGAGAGTTATTACAGCCATCCATAGAAGAACTCAAAGTAATTAGGAATACTATTTACGCTGCAAGTATTGCCATTGAGCGCAATCACAGTGATGTCAATTTACAGCAGCAGTTGCAACGCGAAAAATTGCTCTATCAACAACTACAACAAGAATTAAGCGATCGCCAAAAAGTTGAGTTCGAGCTTCGAGAAAGTCAAAAATTTATTCAGCAAATCGCCGAGGCATCCCCAAACATTCTTTATCTATACAACGTACAAGAGCGGCGAAACATCTACGCGAACCGCGAGATTTATTGCATACTTGGATACACGACCCAAGACGTACAGGACATGGGGGCAGATCTTTTTCAAAGACTGATTCATCCCGATGACATTGGTCAAGTATCGATTAATTTAGCGCGACTCCATGCTGCGGAAGATGGCACAATCATCGATATGGACTACCGTATGCAACATGCTAATGGAGAATGGCGTTGGTTGCATAGCCGAGATGCTGTGTTTAGTCGAGATGAGCATGGTAATATCTTGTTGGTAATTGGCAGCGCTCAAGACATCACTGATCGCAAACGCTATGAAAAAGCTCTACAAACTAGCGAAGCCCATCAACGAGCCTTAATCAGTGCGTTGCCAGACCTACTCATGCGAATTAATCGAGAAGGAATCTATTTAGAATTTCTTGCCAGTCCAAATTTCCATGTTTTAGGTAGTAGTACTGATTTGGTAGGAACCAGCATCTCACAAGTTCTATCCCATGAGTTAGCACAAGAACGCATTGAATATATTTGCAAAGCATTAGATACTAATTCTATTCAAGTATATGAACAGATTCTTCTCATTGATGGAAAAACTCAAGTTGAGGAGGTGCGAATTGTTCCCTATGCTAAGGACGAAGTTTTGCTTTTAGTTCGAGATATTAGCGAAAAGAAGCGTACTGAGGAAGCACTACGCATCAGTGAGAGAAGATTTGAGCGCATTGCTGCAACTCTGCCTGGGATGATTTACACGATGATTCAACGTGTAGATGGTTCTCATTATTTTGAATACATTAGTTCGGGAGTCGAGAAAATTAGTGAAGTAGCGGTTGAGCAAATATTAGAAGATCCAAAATGGCTTGATGATAAGCACCATCCCGATGATCGAGCAGGCTTTGCTGCTGCCGCTAATCATAGTGTTACAACGATGACCCCCTTTAATCATGAATGGCGCATTATTACTCCTTCAGGTAAGATTAAATGGCTACAGCTTAGATCTTTACCCGAAAAGATAGAAGAAATTGATGTCGCACTATTAAACCGCCAACATGGAGATATTGCTCGGCATGGCATTATGTTAGAAATAACCGATCGCAAAATTGCTGAAGAAGCTCTGCGTGAAAGTGAGAGAAGATTTGAAAGGATCGCCGAAACTTTACCTGGAATTATCTATACTACCATTCAACGTCCCGATGGTTCAGAGTATTTAGAGTATGTAAGCTCTGGCGTTGAAAGAATCTATGAAGTTACAGTGGAGGAAGCTCTTAATAACCCTCAATTTATCTACGATTGTATTCATCCTGAAACTCAAACAAGTTTGTTCAAATCCTTAAATCGTAGTGCTGAGAATTTATTGTCTTTTAGTAATGAATGGCGCATTATCACTCCTTCAGGCAAGATTAAATGGCTACAGATTAGTGCCTTTGTGGAAAAAACTCATGGAATGGATATCAATCTATTTAAACGTCAAAATGGTGACATCGTAAGGCATGGACTTGTCTTAGAGATTACTGATCGCAAACTTGCTGAGCTACAAGTAAGACAGCAGACAGAGCAGCAAAAGCTAATTGGTTCAATCACTCAGCGCATTCGAGCCTCTCTTAACCTTGAAGAAATCCTGAATACAACTGTTGCGGAAATACATCAGGTCTTAAACTCAAGTAGAGTATTGGTTTATCAAGTATTTGCAGATGGAACGGGGACAGCTATTGCTGAATCTGTAAGCTTTAGCTGTCAACCAATCCTAAATAACACCTATAGTGAAGAAGTTTTTCCCATCGAGATCCAAGAACAATATCTAAAAGGAAAGGTTTATGCGCTCAGCGATCTTGAGATTGAGATGATGTTACCATGCCTAGTAGAATTTCTTAAAGAAATCAAAGTAAGAGCCAAGCTAGTCGTCCCAATTATTCAAGATGAAAAACTTTGGGGATTGCTAATTGCTCATCAATGCGATCACCCACGTCATTGGCAAGATTGGGAAATAGATCTGATGCAGCAGCTATCTAGCCAATTTGCGATCGCTATTCAACAGGCGAGCCTATATCAACAACTGCAACTGGAACTGCACGATCGACAATATGCAGAAAAGCTCATTCGTCAACAGGCAGATAGAGAGGCTTTACTGCGCGAGATTATGCAGCGTATTCGCCAATCCCTTGATCTGCATACTATTTTTGAGACCGCCACTTTAGAAATTCGGCAGTTTCTGCAAGCAGATCGTGTTGGCATCTTCAAATTTGAACCTGACTCTGGTTTTAATGATGGTGAATTTGTTGCCGAATCCGTAGTTGCTGGATTTTATTCAGTAGTCAAGATTCCTTGTCACGATCATTGTTTTGGTGAGCGATATTCTCAGTCTTACAAATATGGAGACTATCAAGCCGTAGGGGATATCTACAATGCTGGGCTTTCACAATGTCATATTGATGTCTTAGAGGCATTTCAAATTAGAGCAAATTTAGTTGTCCCACTACTCAATGGTTCATCACTATGGGGACTCATCTGTATTCACCAATGTTCATCGCCTCGCAATTGGGAAATAGAGGAAATCATCCTCATCCAGCAAATTAGTAATCAATTAGCGATCGCCATTCAACAGGCAAACTTATATCAGCAAGTACAGGAAGAGCTAGCAAACAAAGAAACACTGTATATCCAGTTAGCCAATGAATTGCACCAAAAGAAAGTACTGCTCAAAGAAGTACATCACCGAGTCAAAAATAATTTGCAAGTGATGTCTAGTCTCTTGAGAATGCAATTCCGCAAAACCACGCCCGATCTCAAAATCTTGATTGAAGATTACCAAAATCGGATTCAATCTATGGCTTTAATTCATGCCCAATTACATCGCAATGATGATCTCGCTAGCATTGATTTCCATGACTACATATCCGACTTACTCTCTAATTTATTTCAGTGCTATGGCAATGCATCGGCAAATATTCAATCTCAAGTAGATGTTACTAACTGATGTTACGTGGATAGAATCCCTACGATCATCTAAGTCTAGGGCTGGCACGGGGGCACAGCCCCTACAAAAATCTAAATTATTGGAGTAGGGGCAATCCCCCCGTGGTTGCCCTGTCGTGCTAGCAACAAGAGATTCATCATCTGAGTTCCACGTAACATCAGTTACTAATATTTTCTTACCCATCGAGCAATCTATCCCTCTAGGGCTCATTATTAATGAATTAATATCCAACACTTTGAAATATGCGTTCCCGCATGGGTCGGGTGAGATCAATATCCAATTGATGCAAACTGCAAATAAATACCATTTAACTGTTGCAGATAATGGAATTGGAATTCCTCAAGAAATTGATTTAGAAAATACCGATAGCTTAGGAATGCAGCTAGTCTATAGCCTAACCGAGCAACTAGAAGGACATCTAATTTATAGCAGTGAGAATGGAACTAAGTTCCAAGTGATTTTTCCTGTCCTTTAAGATTTCATTTAAGATTTGCTGGGTAATTATCGAAGATTTTTAATTTTTTAATCTTAGCTACTCCCTTCCCACCGAAGAAATAGACATATAAAACCAAGAAATAGCGTGGCGGCGCTTCGCGCCGCCACGTCTATTCTTTAACTGGGAAGGGAGTATGTAATACCAAAACAGAAAATGACTCAGCCATTTTCTGTTTTGGTATTACATGGCTCTAGCTTAGGACAAGAGATTTGCTATAAAACAAACTTTGATACTGAGCTATAATCATCACTGCAATTTAGTAATGTAAACATAAGCTCACTGAAGTAAGCTTTTCCGAATATTTTGCTTAAATATGTAGCAGTCCTTAATCCTTTACTAAGATTATAATTGTGAGTAACAAATCTTGAAATTGTAATCTACTTAAATTTTAGGATTGCTATAGTAATCCTAAATAATTTGTGGAAGCACACCCCTTAGTGGTGCGCTTCCACAAATTATTTAGGATTTAGGACTGCTATATGTCATAGGTGTCAGTTTAAGAGAGGTCAAAATATTGAGTACCAGAGTAGTAATAGTTGAAGATGAAAGATTAGTCGCACGAGATATTGCTCAAATACTCCAAGACGAAGGCTATGTAATCTGTGCGATCGCGTCGGATGGCGAGACTGCAATTAAAAATATCTTAGACTCTGCTCCTGATTTAGTCTTGCTTGATATTCGGATTAAGGGAGCAATCGATGGTATAGATGTTGCTAAATTCATTCAATCCTTCTGTGATATTCCCCTTGTATATCTCTCAGCTTTCTCAGATGCAGAAACTCTAAAGCGTGCTCAATTAACCAATCCTATGGGATATGTAGTCAAGCCATTCCGTAGTGAGCAGCTTCTTTCGACAATTACAATCGCATTAACAACGCATAGCGCCAAACACACAGAGGAGCAAGAATCAGTTCTTAAAGACAAGTTCCTCTCAATTATTAGAGAAGAACTACGTAACCCCCTCAATGCAATTTTAGGATTCTCAGAGTGCTTAAAGCAAGAGATGCTCGGTACAGTTAATTCAGAGCAAATAGAAGCTTTACAAGCCATTAACAGCAGTGGTAATCATTTACTCAAAATGATTAATCGAATCATCGATCTATCAATGCTGGAAGCAGGAAAGCTTACATTACAAAGTGATCTAGCACCAATTACACCAATCTGTCACTCAGCAATAGATCAAATCAAAGCGGAAGCAGCTCAAAAATCAATTCAAATTGAAGTAAATATTGCTGAAGCTCTTCCCTACTTAATGATTGATGAAAGGCGGATGTTCCAAGTATTAGTCAATTTACTTCAAAATGCTGTCAAGTTTACTCCTAACGATGGGCTGATCAGTTTAATAGTTAAGCACAATTTAGACTCCATATTAACTGAGCAAACAACTACTATTCAAATTTCTGTAATAGATACAGGTATAGGCATTGAACCTCAAAAAATAGCTAAATTATTTCAACCCTTCAATCAATTTGATAAGAGTTACAATCGCCAAAATAATGGTATAGGGTTAGGACTCGCCTTTGTCAAGAGAATTGTCGAACTACATGGTGGTAAGGTTGAAGTACATAGTAAATTAGCAGAAGGAAGTTGTTTTACGGTAAGTTTGCCCTGCAAGGTTTGACATATTCCAAATTTTTAAATCCTATAACAATGAACTATGCTCCACAATTTTGATCGCTAAACCCAAGAAGCGAGCTGCGGCGCGAAGCGCCGCAACTCGCTTCTTAGGTTTAGGTTTGTACTAGCTAACTCTTTTTTACTATATGACAATCTATTTCTATAGTCAAAATCAAGCCTACGCAGAGTTCTCTAACTTCGCACCCTTTGGCATTGAGCTAGATGGACAATGGTGGCGCACAACTGAGCATTATTTTCAGGCACAAAAGTTTTTAGACAAAGCCTATCAAGAAAAAATTCGTTTAGCTCCCGATCCCAAAACTGCCGCTAATTTAGGGAGAAGTCGTTCAGTTCCACTCCGAGAAGATTGGGAAGAAATTAAAGATGATGTGATGCGGAGGGCTGTTCTCAAGAAGTTTCAAACCCATCCCCAACTCAAAGCTCTTTTGATTTCCACAGGCGATCAGGAAATTGTGGAAAACGCCGCAGGTGATTATTATTGGGGTTGTGGAGCTGATGGCTCTGGCAAAAATATGTTAGGCAAAATCTTGCAAGAAGTTCGAGATCAAATCTTAGAAAGCATTTCAAGCTGCTAAAATCCCGCTATGATTGATAACATCTGTAAGTTTTTAGCAGAAAGTTTCTCCGCAGACTTTGCCAGTTGGATACTAGGAGAGGCGATCGCTTTAACCAAAATCGAACCATCGGAACTGTCCGTTGAACCAATTCGCGCCGACTCCGTGATATTTCTAGAATCAAGCGAAATCATCCTGCACATAGAATTTCAGACCGAGCCAAATAAAAATGTTCCCTTCCGCATGGCAGACTATCGGCTCAGGCTATATCGCAAATTTCCCGACAGACAAATTCATCAGGTCGTTATCTATCTCAAGACCAGCCAATCACCATTAGTACATGAAACAACTTTTAGGATTGGCGCACTAAATCATGAATTTAACGTAATTAGGCTATGGGAACAGCCCACAGAAATATTTCAGCAATATCAAGGACTATTTCCTTTTGCAACATTATCTCAAACCAGCAACCCCGCAGAAACGCTAAGACAAGTTGCTAAGCAAATCGAAAATATCCAAGATAAAGAATTACAAAGTAACGTGGCTGCCTCGACCGCTATAATATCAGGTATAGCCCTGAATAAAGAAATCATCCAAAGACTTTTGAGGAGCGATATGATGAAAGAATCTGTAATTTATCAGGAAATTTTACTGCAAGGAAAAGCTGAAGGTAAGGCTGAAGGAAAAGCTGAAGGTAAGGCTGAAGGAAAAGCTGAAGGTAAGGCTGAAGGTAAGGCTGAAACTGCTAATCAAATTGCCACAAATATGTTGCTTTCCAATATTTCTGTAGAATTAGTCGCCCAATTTACAGGACTTACCCTCAAACAAGTCGAAAAGCTAAAAAAGCTTTCCCAAAAATCCAAGATGCCTAAATCGTCTAAACCTAAGCGATCGTCAAAAAATTAATCGTTACCATTCGCATAATGGAAGGGTATCAAGACTACCATGAGTTAAACCTGCAAATAGTTCATACATTATTTGGGGAGAGAAACTATTGGGATAAACATGTCACTGACTAATTGGCATATTTCAGAAACAGTTGAACCACCGACTTGGTTAATCAAAAAAGTTGGTAAGTTTGCAGCAGTATTACTTTTGCAGAGAGGAATAATTGAGCCTGAGCAAATAGCTGCATTTTTAGATACTGAAGCCTATCAACCGACGAGTGCTTTTGCTTTTCCTGAGATGCAACAGGCGATCGCACGTATTCAAAAAGCCTATGAACAGGGTGAAACGATCGCTATTTGGGGAGATTTTGATGCGGATGGCATTACGGCAACATCAGTATTGTGGGAAGGATTGGGGCAATTTTTTGCTCAAGGCGATCGCTTAGTTTTTTATATCCCTGATCGCCTTAAGGAATCCCACGGGATTTCGATTCGAGGTTTAGATGAACTGCGATCGCACTGCCATTCTGAAGGAAAATCACTCAGCTTAATTATTACTTGTGATACAGGTAGTACTTGTTTGGCTGCACTAACCTATGCTCAGGCCTTAGGGATTGATGTGATCGTTACGGATCATCACACTTTGCCCGATGCGCGTCCACCTGTCACAGCCATTATCAACCCTCGATACTTATCAAATCAGCATCCATTATTTAACTTGTCGGGCGTGGCAGTTGCCTATAAGTTAATGGAAGCATTGTATGCAACCTTGTCGGAAGTACCTCAGAAGCCATTAGAGGATTTATTAGATTTAGTGGCGATCGGTTTAGTTGCAGATTTGGTACAACTTACAGGAGACTGTCGTTATCTTGCTCAAAAGGGAATCGAAGTATTACGTCAAAAGAAACGCCTTGGTGTGCGAATGCTTTTGGAACAATGCAAGCGCGTCGGCGATCGCCCAATTGATATTAGTTTTGGGATTGCTCCGCGCATTAATGCTGTCAGTCGCATCTGGGGCGATGTGCGGAAATGTGTGGAATTGTTGACCACCCGTGATGAAAAGGTTTGCAAGTCACTGATCGAACAAACGGAACTGGCGAATACACAGCGTAAAGCTTTGCAGAAAAAGGTATTCAAACAGGTTCAAGAGAAAATTAAACAGCTTGATTTATCGACAACAGGAATTATTATCCTTGCCGATCCGCAATGGTCAGTGGGAGTTTTAGGTTTAGTAGCTGGTCAAGTAGTCGCCGAATATGCCCGCCCGACGATTCTCTGTACAGTTGAGGATGGAATTGCTAAGGGTAGTGCACGATCAATCGAAGGAATTAATCTTTATGATCTTCTCAAAGAGCAAGAACATTTGTTACTAAGCTTTGGTGGACATCCTCTAGCAGGTGGCTTGAGCTTTCGATTTGAAAACTTACAGATACTATCGGAGTCAATTGATCGAAAATTTTGGAGTCAATATGGACAACTGCAAAGTAAGGCAATCCAGATTGATCTGGAAGTAGCGATCGCTGATCTTACAAAGGACTTATTTAACGAATTCAAGCAACTAGAACCCTTTGGCATGGGCAATCCCTATCCCAAATTATTAGTTCGCAATTGTATATTCTCAGAAGTATCTAATGCCAATATTCGTACGGCAAAGGGACAGAAGGTTGAATATATTAAAACCGAATTTACCCTAAGCGATCGCTTTGGCAATCAAATTCATGGTGATTGGTGGGGGCATTACAGCTATGAGTTGCCTGATACAGCTTGTGATGTCGTAATCGAACTAGTCGATAATGCCTTTCGTCGCCGCTATGATGTGCGTTTGCTGGATTTCCATGCTCAGAGTGCGCCCCTTAGCGCTGAGGGTTCAACTCTTGCGACAGCAATCAAAGATCCGCATATTAATCTCAAGATCATTGATTGGCATGGACATGATGCGATTGAACTTGATCAATCTTTATCAGCAACTATTTGCGATCGCTGTCCTCAGAGTTGGCAAGATTTGAACACTATCATCGAGCTCGCGCATCAAGCTAATCAATCTCTCGCTTTAGTTTATCCAGACCCTCAACAAATCAATGGAGCGATCGCATGGCAAACCCTAGTGGGAATAGCTAAATATCTGAGTCGGACTGGCAAGGAAATCAAGCGATCGCAGCTAATTACCAAGTTAGGAATTGCGGATCAAGATGTGTTGCAAATAGGTTTTGATGAGCTTCAACAATATGGCTATGCTGTGCAAGCGATCGCTGATTCTTCGTATGCTTTTGATGTAACTATCCGCGTCAGTTCAATTCCATCATCGGTTGATAGATCTGCACCAACAAAGCAATTCATACAAGCAGCGAATGAGTTAGCCTTTCAGCAGCAGTTTTTCGATCACCAGTTAAAGAAGATAGCAACATACAGCGAAAACAAATAAACCTTTACAAGTGCGACACTTGTAAAGGTTTATTTGAATAAGGTTTACACTAAACGTTGATATCGCATTCCAGGGTATGGCGCGATCGCACCTATCAGTTCTAAATGGGTTAAAGCGCCCAATACTTCACCCGAAGGCGATTTTGTTTGTTCGACAATCCAATCTAAGCCGACGGGATCGCCAAAACCGATCGCTTGGAGAATATTTTGTTGCAATAGTGGAAGCTCAGAAATAGCGATCGCAGGTGCGGGTTGATCTAGATTGGGCAACATACCCAAAGATTCCAATAACTCATCTATGCCTAAAATCGCCTGTGCGCCTTTACCCAATAATTTCAAGCAACCCTTTGCTTCATTGACTTCCAATGAATTCGGCAAGGCATAGACATCGCGTCCATATTCATTGGCTTGATAGGCGGTGATTAAGGCTCCTGATCGCTCAGGTGCTTCCATTACTAAAGTAACACGGCTCAATCCTGCGATAATCCGATTACGTGCAGGGAAATGGGTTTTATCGGGCGGAGTACCTTGAGGATATTCGCTAACTACTAGCCCTGAAGCGACTATTTGTTCGTAAAGAGATTTGTGTTTGTAGGGATAAATGCGATCAACGCCCGTCCCAACTACGGCCAAGGTTTGACCACCAACTTCCAAACAAGCTTTGTGGGCTTCGCCATCGATACCTTCAGCCATACCAGAAATAATTGTAAAGCCACGACTTGCTAAGGCTGAGACTAGTTTCTTTGTCCAGCGCTTTCCATAGGGCGTAGCGTTGCGCGTTCCGACGATCGCCACTGTATTTCGTTCATTCCACTGGATAAGATGTCCGTGATAATAGAGAATTGGTGGTGGATCGGGGATTTCCCAAAGTAACTGCGGATATTCGCGATCGCTGGGAGTCCAGAAATTGAGATTATTATGCTCATGGATCGCCAATAGTGACAAGGGTTCGACTTCGCGCTGAGCTTGACGAATGGTTTCTAGCGTTTGACCGCCAATACCTTCGACTACTTGCAAATCGCTCGGCAAAGCCTGCCAAGCTTCTGACATGGAACCAAAGGCTTGATATAGTCGTTTAATCAACACAGGCCCAATGCCGCGAATTTGCGACCATGCTAACCAATAGGCTCTTTCAGAATTAGGGCTAAGGCTCATGAATTCTATGGTGTTAAGTACTCGTGCAAAATAAATTCCCAAATCCACAAAGTTGCGCCTTACAGGGGCTCAACTTTGTGGATTTGGGTTTGTAATTAATTATGTCCATCTATAGCGATTCTAAATGAGTCGTAAGATTTGGATGATTGTGAGATTGCGCCCCAAAGGGGCGCAATCTCACAACCACTTATTTCAGTAAATGGTTAATACCATGCTCTAGACTAGCGCTGACAGTGGCTGCATCACACTCACTATCGATAGTCAACAATTTCTGTTTATAGCCGTAATATTCCAATAAAGGCATAGTTAGCTCCAGAAATTGCTCAATCCGTTTCTGAATTACCTCGATTGTGTCATCGGAACCACCACGCGATCGCGATCGCTGCATTAATGTCTCTTCCGAAGCTTGTAAATAAATAGCATGATCAAGGGGACAGCCCAACTCATCTAGCAAAAAGTCTAACTCCTCCGCCTGAAAAGAAGTGCGGGGATAGCCTTCCAAAATCCATCCCTGCTGAGCATCTTCCATGCCCAGACGCAAGCGCATCAGTGCAATCATCAGTAGATCAGGAACAAATTTCCCCGCATTAACAAAGCTTTTTACCTCTAAGCCTAAATCTGTTTCCGATGCCATCTCCAATCGCAAAATTTCGCTAGTTGAGATCACAGGAATATTTAGCAAAGCCTGTAAATGTGAAGCTTGGGTGGTTCTCCCTGAGCCTGATGCACCTAATAGAACAAGTCTGACCATAGAGTTAAGCCATCACGTTTTTAAAAAAGGCGATCGCATCTTTTAGAGAAGCGACAAAGGTATCGATTTCAGATTTAGTGTTATAGAAATAAACACTTGCTCTTGCCGTCCCACTAATTCCTAAAAATCGATGCAATGGTTGCGTGCAGTGATGTCCTGAACGAATCGCAATGCCGTCTTGATCGAGCATAGCCGATAGGTCATTAGCATGAATCCCGTGAGCGATCGTGAATGAGGCTAAACCTGCGCGATCATGGCGGGGACCATAAATTTTAATATCGGGAATATCATCGAGATAATCCATCAAGTAAGTAATTAATTCCTGTTCGTAAGCGTGGATTTTATCCATCCCGATCGCTGTTAAATAATCCACCGCCGCACCAAGGGCGATCGCCTCGCCAATTGCAGGAGTTCCCGCCTCAAATTTATGGGGTAAATTAGCATAGGTGGAATGGTCGAGAAATACATCGGCAATCATTTCGCCACCACCCATAAATGGAGGCATCTCTAGCAAAATATCTCGTTTACCATAGAGAAATCCAATTCCTGTCGGCGCACACATTTTATGTCCTGAAGCCACGAGCCAATCGCAATCAAGAGCCTGTACATCAATCGGCATATGTGGCACACTCTGGCAAGCATCCAGCAATACCTTTGCGCCCTGTGCATGTGCTAAGGGAATCATCTCTTCCACTGGATTCACACAGCCGAGAGTATTGGAAACATGGACAATTGAAACTAATTTGGTTTTAGGATTGAGCAAGGATTTGAACTGTTCTACGCTCAATATTCCCTCGATAGTCGGTTCTAAAAACTTAAGAACTGCGCCTGTACGCTGAGCGATTAATTGCCAAGGCACAATATTGCTGTGATGTTCCATAACCGAGAGAATCACTTCATCTCCCTCTTTCAAGTTTGCCCAACCCCAAGTATAGGCAACTAGATTAATCGCTTCACTAGCATTACGGGTATAAATAATTTCCTGAGATGACTGAGCATTAACAAATTTGGCTATCTTTTCCCGCGCTCCTTCGTAAGCATCAGTGGCTCTTGCACTAAGAGTATGAGCGCCACGATGGACGTTAGCGTTATCATGCTCATAATAATATTTCCAAGCATTGATTACTGCCTTAGGCTTTTGAGAACTGGCGGCATTGTCAAAATAAATGAGGGGCTTGCCGTTGACCTCTTGATTCAAAATTTCAAAATCTGCTCTGACCCGCTCTGCCAAGGTCTTTTCGTAGGTTAATGTCATGAGGCTTAGATGATTGCTGTCGTAACTGCTATCTGCATTTTAACAGTTCAAACCCCTAAAAAGCATGAAGCGTTGCGAAGCAACGCTTCATGCTTTTTAGGAGATACCATAAGGTGGCGCTTTGCGCCGACTCTATTCGTTTGGGTTTTATAGCTATAGCCACCTGTATCAGGACAAATCAAAACCCAAATAGTGTGAGGCGGCGCAAAGCGCCGCCTCACACTATTTGGGTTTTAAGTTTACTTATGCCTAACTACTTACAGATTAATTCGCCAACTTCCAAACTTTTATCTTTCCGTCAAGACTGCCACTGACCAACAGTTTTTGATCGGTACTAAATCCCACCGATGACACACCTTGCTCATGTTCTGACAAAACTTGAGGCGATCGCTTGTTTTTTAAAAACCAAATCCGAATCGTCTTATCGGCACTGCCACTAGCTAGTAAACGGTTGTCATTACTAAAAGCGATCGTATGTACTTCTCCATTATGTCCTGTGAGAACTTCCTTTAACTGTCCTGTCACCCCATCCCATAGACGGACAGTATTATCTTCCATTGCACTAGCGATGTTTTTACCATCGTTGCTGTAGACAATTGATCGCACAGGGCTGCCAGTTTCCACTAAAGTTTTGAGCACTTTCCCTGTGTCCACATCCCATAATCGAATTGCCCCATCTTTGCTGCCACTGGCTAAAACTTTGCTGTCTGGTGTAAAGGAAACATCATAAACCCATGATTTTTCAGATAGTGTCCTAATTGGTTTACCCGTTTCAGCATTCCATAAACGAATGGTGCGATCGCCACTAGAGCTAGCGATCATCTTCCCGTCAGGACTGAAAATAGTCGTGTATATCCGTTCTTGGTGTCCTTCTAACGTATGGAGAATTTTACCCGTGGCTACGTCCCAAATAATCACTTTGCGATCGTCACTACCACTGACTAAACGCTTGCCATCAGGACTAAAGTGCACGTCATAGACTCTTCCTGTATGCCCTTTCAGAGTCCGCAATTTTTGATTCGTTTGTAAGTCCCATAGCCCAATGATTCGTTCTGAGTTAGCCCCTGCTATGATTTTACTATCGGGACTAATCGTAACTCCATAAATGGCATCCCTTGCACCATCAATGGGAAATTCTTTGACCAAGGATGGAACTACATTTGATAAATTGGAGGAATTAGTTGCAGATTCTGGCAAGGTCGATTTTTCTGGGGAATCGTCAGAACTATCTGAATTTATTGGTTTTGGGGAATGTCCAAATGTCAGAACTAGAGCCGTAATCATAACCGCGCCCAGAGTAATGATGCCTAACCCCAAGTGCCAAGGCTGAAAATGTTGCCAAATACCTAATTTAGATATTCCCTGTTTCTGGGCTGAATGGCGATCGCGCACAGGCTCATTGTTGGCATAGCTCTTGGGATTGTTGGCTTGAGTCGCCTCTGCACTGATCAGTACCGTTGGCAAACTGTGATTGACCTGAGAACTCGGATAGCGATTGATAAATTCCTTGATCTCCTCATAGGCTACTTCCGCACTAGGATAACGTTGCCGAAAATCAAACCGCACCATTCGCGACAGAATATCCGCAAATTCTGGATAGACTTTGGGAGCAGATTCACGCCACCTAATTTCTAGGTTTTCATCTTTGAGCAGATGACTAGGGGCAAGCCCTGTCAGCGCTTGAATGCCAAGCATTCCGATCGCATAGATGTCGCTAGCAAATTTTGGCTCACCATGCGCCTGTTCGCTGGGCATATATCCAGGAGTCCCAATTCCTACGGTATAGCCACCATTATCTGATTGTCCTTCTAATATCGCCGTGGGTGTAACGATTTGTTTCACTACGCCAAAATCAATTAAAAAAAGCTGTCCATCACGGCGACGAATAATATTTTCAGGCTTAATATCACGATGGATTACATTATTTTGATGGACAAAGCTGAGGACAGTTAAGAGATTTTGTAATAAATCCGCAACTGCAAACTGTTCCCAAATCTTGCCACGCGGTAGTTCATGGCTAAGATCTTTGCCATCAATATATTCTTGAACTAGATAAAATTCTGATAATTCCTCAAAGTGGGCAAACAGTTGGGGGATTTGGGGATGAGTTCCGAGTCGGTAGAGAACTTGAGCTTCAGTTTCAAACAGTCGTCGGGATAATTGCAAGACGCTAGCTTCTTGAATATGGGGACTCAGCCTTTTAATTACTCTGGTGGGGCGATCGGGTAGGTGTAAATCTCGTGAGAGATAGGTTTCACCAAATCCGCCACCACCTAAACGCGCCGTAACTTCGTAATGCCCACCGACTATTTGCCCAGTTGTAAGACTCATAAACTATATTCTGTGGATGCCTTGGACTTGATTACAATCTTGCCATACAGGGTTGATTGGTTGTCAATTACAGCGCAAAGCGCTGTAATTGACAACCAATCAACCTTTAGAATATGGAGACAACGCAAAGCGTCGCCTCCATATTCTAAAGGTTTACGAAGCACAGCTTTAGGCTGACTTAAGGCAGTATAGTGTTAGCTAAAGTGCAAGTTTAAGACGCTATGACCCCTTTACCGAAATATCGCCCTAAACAACTATCTTTAGGACGCTTAGAGGCAGAAATCCTCAATATTATTTGGGATAATACAAGGCTAGGTGCGACAGATATTCACGATCGCATCTTGTCCGATCCCGATCGCGAGTTAGCCTATGGCTCAGTGATGACGGTACTGCGACGACTAGAGCAGAAGGGCTGGATTCATTGCGAAAAAGAGGGGCGATCGCTTTATTGGCAAGCACGAATTTCTCGCGAAGAAGCCCAAGCACTGGAAGCCTATCACCAACTCAATCGCTTTTTAGAAGTGGGTGATGCAGATATAGTTGCTGCTTTTGCTAATGATCTCGATCATGCCAGTATGGACAAACTTGAAGCGATCGCTGTCCGTCTTAAAAACATCCGTCAATCGAGAGAACAATCACAAGAAGGTTAAGCCCATGCCCTTTTTCTCTATACATTTTGTGATGCTCTTTGGCTCTCTCTGCCTTGCATGGGGGCTGCGCTATGGTTGGCAAAATAGCAATGATGTTACTTACCCTGCAAGTTGGCAAATGCGTTGGCAGAAAGCACTAGTATGCTTTGTGCTGCCGCCATTACTAGTCGTGATGACCGCGATCGCCGTGCTATGCATGGGAGCCGAAGGACAAATGATTGGATTGCAAGCAGGACGACTCAGCTATGCGATCGCCTTAATGTTTTTGATTTACAGTGTGTTTCGGAGTGGTCAACTCGCTTGGAGCGGCTGGCAATCTTTACAAAAACTGCAAGAGATGGTTACCGATGTGGAGCATGTTAACTCGGTTAATCAACCGATCCGCTTACTGAATATGCCGATGCTATTTGCTGCTCAAATAGGCTTTTGGCGATCGCAACTTTTTGTGAGCCAAGGTTTACTTGACACCCTTGATGCCGAACATCTTGATGCAGTTTTATGGCATGAACGCGCCCATGCCCATTACCGCGATACATTTTGGTTTTTCTGGCTCGGTTGCCTACGTCAAGTGATGCCTTGGTTGCCAAATACACAAGCTTTATGGGAAGAGTTGCTACTATTGAGAGAACTGCGTGCCGATCGCTGGGCGGCTCAATATACAGATGGGTTATTAATCGCTGAGTCATTACTAGCTATGGTTAGTAGCAATATGCACTCCACCCCAACTTTTGCCGCAGCCTTTGGGGCGACGAATACAGACAATCGCCTCGAAGAACGGGTGAGTTTTTTACTTGCCGATCCTGAACCATTACCACAATTTTCTTGGCGATCGCTATTTTGGATTGGCTTTTCCCTGTTACCGCTTACTGTATTACCATTGCATTACTAAAAAGTAGAGAGGGCGCGAAGCGCCCTCTCTACTTTTAGATTTTAAAAACTCTTTCTGGGTTTGATTTTTAATTTACAGCAATTACCGATCAAACGAACTACAAGAAAATTTTTGAAAGCGTTGCGAAGCAACGCTTTCAAAAATTTTCTTAGTTTGGGTTTGAGCGCAAAGCGCTGTAGGACTTATCCCAAATCACAAAATGGCGTAGCCATTTTGTGATTTGAAAACCTTTACTGGGTTTGGTTTTTAATTCGCAAAAGTGTTGCCACACTTTCGTGAATTGGTATAGCAAAAAAAGAGTTAGCTAGTACAAACCAAAACCCAAGAATCGAGTGGCGGCGCTTCGCGCCGCCACTCGATTCTTGGGTTTTATGTCCTAAGCAAAACTTGTTTTGCTATATTACGCAAAAGAAGACAAAGTAAGGGCAATTCATGAATTGCCCTTACTTTGCCCTTACATTGACATTCTGGTTTCAAGTAATCCTTGCGTAAGCCCTATAATTGCCAAAAGTGTCGTCACACTTTTGGCAATTGATATTATTGGTATAAGTATTCAGATAAATCTAGATAAAACAGATCGCCACTATCATCTAGCCATGAGCAAAGCGAGTAAACATGAATCAACCCAAGTCCCAGTTTATCCGCATTGATCGAGGTATTAGTCAGTTCAATCATGACTACTACGCCGCACTGGGCTTGCCAATCATCAGCAGTCCTGTTTACATTCGCCATGTCTATGTGAGTATTGCTCGCATACTCCATCCTGATGTTTATGGCTTTGGATCTGAAGAAAAGGAAATCGCCACACAATATCTAGCGAAATTGGTTAATCCCGCCTATAACGTCCTGATGAAGGAGGAAGAGCGCAAAGCTTATCAAGGCATCTTTAAGTTGCTTGCTAAACGGTTAATGCAAAAATCGCGCAATGTACCGATTCATTCGGCGATCGCCTGTGATTTGATGATGGCTCCCAATGATGGTCTTTACGAGCGCTCAGTTTCTAAGATCGCGCAGGTACAGTATCAATCCATCAAAACTATTCTGGAATATACAGCCCAAATCAGTGAACTCAATCTGGTTTATATTCTCTACAAAGAGGGCTATCACTATGGTGCAGACAATATGCCGCCAGTACTTATGCCCATGTCACCCACCTACCCCAAGCCTTATGTAGCCCCCTATCCTAACCCAGCCCCCAAAACTAGTTATCCCCAGCCTACTCAATACAAAAGTTACCAACCTCCGATTAATCGCAAATCTGACCCCGACGAAACTATAATTCAAACCAGAATTGAGGAAAGTGATACTAGCGCGATTGGCGATCGCCTGAGAATCTGTGAAATCTATATTAGTCAAGGAGATTGGAAATCTGCGCTCAAGGATTTGCGAGAGATCTTACAACTTGATAAGAACAATAGTAAATGTCACGCCATGCTGGGTGTGGTGTATAAAAACGTCAACCAGCCGCAAATGGCAAAAGTTAGCTTGCAGCGATCGCTTCAGATCAACCCTCGAGAGCCGTTAGCACTTAAACATATTAAGGAGCTTGATAATCCCAATCCTAGCCAAATTAATACTAAAGACAGTAGTAAAAGTGAACCGAAGCCCAGTCCTGCAAGTACTAAAAAAATACCGCTTCCACCACCACAAAAACGCGGTTGGCTGTCCAATCTGCTCGGATGGACTTCATCGGATGATCGCGATGACTCACGTAAATAAAGATGAGTCATCACGATCGCAACAGTACACAGAGCGGCGGCAAAAGATATAGAATGAACCTAGTTAAAACCATAGTAAGGAGTTTTGAGAGAGTATGCAGCCAATCATTTTTCCAGGTTCTGCGGTGCGGGTTATCAATGAAGGTGATACCTATTATGGGTTTCAGGGACAAGTACAACGGGTAACCGATGGTCGTGTCGCCGTGATTTTTGGTGGTGGAAACTGGGAAAAGATCGTTTCGTTTCGTGCTACTGAGTTAGAACTGATTGATACAACTGTTAGCTCTAAAGCAAAGAAGAAATAACTGTGACAAATTTACCGACTCCAGATAAGTCAATAGGTAAATCTTCGGGGCAACCCTCTGGCGATTTTAGTCAGGTGGGGCGCTCGGCTGTGAAATTTATCGTTCGCAGCGTGGTTCTGGGCGTGAGTGCGATCGCAGGTACGAGCATTGGCTTAGCGATCGCACTCACGCGACCAGATTTAGTCTGGCAACCCTCATTTAACTTTTTAAATTACAAAAAACAGCAATTTACCCTTTCATCAGATGCGTTGTTTGATGGGGACAAGTCAAGTATTCGTCCAGAAAGTTTTCGCTTACTTGATGAAGTGGCGGCTCAATTACCCTTAGCAACGGGCAAACGAGTCAGGATTAATGGGCATATGGATTTGAGCAGTGCAGGGGATGAGCTAACTCTTTCGTATTTACGAGCTACAGCCGTTAAGGACTATTTGGCAAGACTGCGCGGAGATCAGACCTATTATTGGATGGTGGTTGGTTATGGTGCTAGTCGTCCCTTGGCTAGTAGTGCGGCTGATAGCAATGGCAAAAGTAACCGTCGCATCGAGATTTTTGTAGATGACTAGATATGCAAATCACCTTTCTCGGTACTAGTTCGGGTGTGCCTACACGCGGGCGCAATGTCTCCAGTGTGGCAGTGCGTCTACCTCAACGTGCCGAAGTTTGGCTTCTCGATTGTGGTGAAGCAACTCAACACCAGTTACTGCGAAGTGATGTAAAAATTAGCCAAATCACCAAGATCTTTGTCACGCATATGCATGGCGATCATATTTTTGGTTTACCTGGGTTGCTGGCAAGTTGTGGCATGGCGGGGAATGTCAGCCATATTGATATTTATGGGCCATCAGGTTTGGGTGACTATCTTGATGCTTGTTTGCGCTATAGCGAGACGCGCCTCTCCTATTCGATCAAGGTACATAAGGTCAAAACGGGACTAGTTTGCGAAGATTCAGAGTTTTATATGATGGCGGCTCCACTCAAGCATAAAGTCACAGCCCATGGTTATCGCTTGGTAGAACGCGATCGCGCTGGTAAGTTTGATGTCGATAAGGCGATCGCGATGAATATTCCCTCAGGTCCAATTTTTGGTGAACTGAAGCAAGGTAAAACGGTGACGCTTCCCGATGGACGCAAAATAGATGGAAAGGAGTTTTGTGGCGCTCCCCAAATCGGGCGGAAGATCGCCTACTGTACGGATACAATTTTTTGCGATAGTTCCGTGGAATTAGCTCAAAATGCAGATGTCCTAATCCATGAGACAACCTTTGCTCATCAAGATTCTGACATGGCTTTTCAGCGTTTGCATTCCACGAGTACGATGGCGGCTCAAGTAGCACTACTAGCGAATGTGAAGCAATTAATCATGACTCATTTCAGTCCTCGCTATTCCCCTGGTAATCCCATTCTATTAGAAGATTTAGTTAATGAAGCACGGATGATTTTTGCGAATACAATTCCTGCCTATGACTTCATGACTTACGAAATCGCTCCTTCTCATCTTGCTAATTGATGGGGATTTTGTACTCATTACTGAGTATTACATGGCGATCGCTAACCAAATTGTTGAAGCCTATAGTGGTAAGATTAGACTAACTTTTGAAGTCGCGATCGCCTTGCATTCAAGTGTGACGCTTAAAGCTAAAACCTATTTTAGGGTTGATTATGCTGCGATAGAAGGGTCGGGGGGATGAGGGTTCAACGTAACATCACAGTTACTAATTCTTTATTAATATTGACGATTAAGCAAAATCTTGAATTTTGTTTTTTAATTTTACCTAGCTCCCTGCTAATAAGTTTATGGCTTTTACTAATGATAGTTCAGAAAAGATTCAGCTTCTGTTTGTCGAAGATGATCAAGAAGATCGCATTGCCTTCACGCGAACTGTAAAACAGCATAGTTTGCCCTATGAATGTACTTTAGCAAGTTCACTCTCAGAGGCGCTGGAAATTCTGCGCGATCGCAAATTTCAAATAGCGATTCTCGATTACAACTTAGGTGATGGGCGGTCTAACGAGCTATTTCCAATTCTCAAAGAACAAAATTGTCCATTTGTGATCTCGATAGAGAGTGGGGACGAGGAAACGGCGGCGGGATTGATGAATGAAGGGGCGGATGACTATCTGATTAAAGATCCCGAACGCAACTACCTGAAAATTTTACCCGTAACCATTAGTAAAACGCTGAGTCGCCACCAAACCGAACGGCAATTAAATTTACTCAACCGTGCGGTAACGAGCGTCAAAGACAGCATCTACATTTTAGATAACCAAGGAAAGTTACAGTACATTAACAATACTTTTGCCGAGTTTAGTAATATTTCTCCCCAAGAGGCGATCGGTCAAACGATTCAAGTTTTAAAACAGCCTGATCTAGAAGAATGGGTGGGAAATCTTCCTACTTTTAGTCATGAGAGTTGCAGTATCGAAGCGGAAATTGTGATGCGTCGCGCAGATGGCACAAATTTCGTCGCTTTAGTCTCGGAAACTTGCGTCATCGAAGACCACCACTTAATTAGGGTTGGGGTAATCCGCAACATCACTTCTCTCAAGTCAGTTGAACTTAAATTGCGACATTATCAACAATGCCTCGAAAATACTGTTAACGAACGGACTGCCGAACTACAAAAAGCGATCGTGGATTTACAGCAAGAAAATCAAGAACGCACAAAAATCGAGGAGTCATTGCGTACAAATCGGAATCAACTCCAGCAACAACAGGGATTTTTTAGATTAGTCATTGACAGTATCCCTAACTTAATTTTTGTGAAAGATTATGATGGTCACTATCTCTTTGCTAATCAGACCATGGCTGAGTTTTATAACACCACAGTTGAAAACCTTGTGTGTAAGACAGATGCAGACTTTCACCCCAATCCTATAGATGCGGAGCGATTCATTCAAGAAAATCGCCAGATAATTGAAACCCAGCAAGAGCTGTTCCTGCCTGAAGAAAAAATACCTCATGTAGAACTTGGTTCCCAATGGCTTCAGTGGCAAAAGCGCCCAATAAAAATATATGGCAATACAGAAGGAGTTTTGGGCGTTGGCGTAAATATCACGACTCGAAAACAGATCGAGATTTCCTTAAGTGAGAGTCAGCAACGCTTCGAGTCTTTAGCCGCAGTTGCGCCTGTGGGCATTTATCGCACTAATACCACTGGTGATGCGATCTACCTCAACGATCGCTGGTGTGAGATCGCAGGCTTGACCGCAGCAGAAGCCTATGGTCCTAACTGGGCGAGAGCATTGCACCCAGATGATCGCGAAAAAGTTGGAGCAGAATGGTATGCCTCCGTACAGGAGCATCGCCCGTTTGAGCTTGAATGCCGTTTTCAAAAGCCTGATGGCACAGTGACTTGGGTGCTTTCACGAGCCAGCGCCGAACGCGATATCTATGGTGAAATCATTGGCTATGTGGGGACGATTACCGATATTAGCGATCTCAAACGCGCCGAGACAATCTCACAAAAACTAGTCACAGGAACAGCCGCAGTTACAGGAGTAGACTTTTTTGTAGAATTGGTGCGTCACATTGCCGAGGCTCTTGATGTTACCTATGCTCTCGTGACCGAATTTGTGGATGGACGATTGATTACGCTAGGATTTTGGGCACATGGCAGAATACAACCTTCTATTTCCTATCTACCTGCCAAGACTCCCTGTGAAATTTCTTTGCAAGAAGGAGAATATCATTGTGAGCAAGCTGTCCAACAAATCTTTGCGGAAGATCTTGATCTTGCCTCTATGCAAGCTGAAAGCTATTTGGGAATTGCCTTAAAAGACGATCATGACAAGGCGATTGGCAATCTTTGTATTTTAGACTCAAAGCCTATCTCAAAAATTAAAAGGGCTGAATCGCTCGGTATTTTGCAAGTTTTTGCTGCAAGAGCATCAGCGGAGTTGCAGCGCAAAAATGTCAACGAAGCACTCAAAACCCTAAACCAAGATTTAGAGATGCGTGTCCAACAGCGTACCCAAGAACTGCAAGAACGGGAGGAACAACTTCGGGATTTCTTTGACAATGCTACTGATTTAATCCAAAGCGTATCGCCAGAAGGAAATATCTTATTTGTAAATCAAGCTTGGAAAAGAACCTTAGGCTATAGTGAAGCCGAACTAGAAAAATTATCGATTTTTCAAATCATCCACCCCGAAGATATTGAACATTGCCAGAGAGCCATGCAAAATTTATTTTGTGGCGCTCAAGGAGATCAATGTGTAGGGATCGAAACCAGATTCGTTGCTAAGGATGGTCGAACTATTGTTGTGGAAGGTAATGTGAACTGTCAACTAAAAGATGGCTCACCAGTTGCTACCAGAGGCATCTTTAGAGATGTTACTGCACGCAAACAAACAGAAAATGATCTTCTTGAATCTCAACGGTTTCTGCAACTAGTGCTTGATGCATTTCCATTGTTTGTATTTTGGAAAGATCGTCAATCAGTCTATTTGGGTTGTAATCAGAACTTTGCTACAGCCGCAGGTTTAAACTCGCCATCGGAAATAGTCGGTAAGACTGACTATGAGATGCCTTGGGGAAATACTGAAGCATATAGCTATAGAAGTGATGATCAGCAAGTCATCACTTCAGGCAACTCTAAACTAAATATTATTGAAACTCAATATAAGCTAAATGGACCAAATATTTGGTTGGAAACCAATAAAGTTCCTTTGCGTGACTTGAAGGGTGACGTAGTAGGTGTTTTAGGAACCTATCAAGATATTAGCGATCGCAAGATTGCCGAAGAGACTTTAGCGGAAAGCGAAGCATTTAATCGTCAGTTAGTTACAGAATTTCCGATTGGCTTAGCAAGCTGTCGCTTGGATGGACACTTAGTATTTGTTAACGCCGTCTTTGCCCAAATCTTAGGATACACAGTTGAGGAAGTTCTATCTCTAAGTTATTGGGATATCACGCCTAGTAAATATGCTGAGCAAGAAGCCGAACAGCTACGATTAATTCAAACAGAAGGTTGCTATGGACCCTATGAAAAAGAATACATCCATAAAGATGGGCATCTTGTGCCAGTAATGTTGTCAGGATTAATGATTTTGAGCAATGGAGAGTTTTTGATTTGGTCTAGTGTGCAGGATATTAGCGATCGCAAACAAGCAGAAGCTAAATTACATCTAGCCAACGAAGAACTCAGGCGGGCTACCCGTCTTAAAGATGAGTTTCTTGCTAATATGAGTCACGAGTTGCGGACACCGCTCAATTCGATTTTAGGAATGAATGAAGCTCTACAGGATGGCATATTTGGCAGCATTAATGAACGCCAACTCAAAGCACTGCAAACTATTGAGAATAGCAGTACCCATCTTTTAGCATTGATTAATGACATTCTCGATGTAGCAAAAATTGAATCTGGACAGGTCTTGCTAGACTTAACTGCTACAAATATAGAAATCTTATGTACATCTAGTTTGTCATTCGTTAAGCAGCAAGCACTCACAAAGCGAATACAGCTAATCCAAAAAATCCCCAAATCCTTGCCAGAAGTAATGGTGGATGAGAGGCGGATTCGTCAAGTCTTAATCAATCTGCTAAATAATGCGGTTAAATTCACTCCAGAGGGAGGAACGATTACTTTAGAAGTATCGCTAGTTCAATCTAATCCAGTTGCGACCAATCTCACGAATCAAAACCACCTAAGAATCGCTGTAATTGATACGGGGATAGGTATCTCAGCCGAGAATATCCAGAAACTATTTCAGCCCTTTATCCAAATTGATAGCGCCTTGAATCGTCAATATACTGGTACTGGTTTGGGGCTGGCTCTAGTCAAAAGAATCGTCGAACTTCACGGAGGCAGTGTAGAACTAACTAGCAAATTGGGGGGCGGTAGTTGCGTTGCGGTTAATCTTCCCTTTAACATAGGATGTCCTACTCCCGAAGTCCAATCTGAGTATGACGCAGTAAATAAATATTTGGTAGGTCAAAGCCAAACAGAAAGTCTAAATCCACCTGTAATTTTGCTAGCAGAAGACAATGAGGCTAATATCGATTCATTCTCTAGTTACCTAAAAGCTAAGGGCTATCACCTTTTATTTGCTAAGGATGGACAACAGGCGATCGCAATTACAAAAGCCGAGCACCCTGATTTGATTTTGATGGATGTGCAAATGCCTGTCATGGATGGTTTAGAAGCAATTAAGCAAATTCGTCTCGATCCTGATGTTGCTGATATTCCGATTATTGCGCTGACAGCTTTAGCAATGACTGGCGATCGCGAAAGATGTCTGGATGCAGGGGCAAATGAATATCTACAAAAACCCTTAAAGCTTAAGCAACTGGCTACTAGTATTCAACAAATTTTAAACGCAAAGAAAAATGTGTAATTTTTTGGATGTTTCTAACCTAAATATTTTTAGCCTTGATATATATGAGAAAAAGTTTATCTAAAAAGCAGTCTATCAATTCATTTAAACTAGGAGACTTCGCGCTTTCTTCGATTGGTACACGGTTATTTTTATCAATAATGACACCTGTTACTATCGGATTAGCTGGATTGGGGACTCTATTTTATTTTAATTTGGAGGCTGACAAGCTACACCATTTAACTGCGGAAGCGGATCTCAAAGTTAGAGAGGTAGATGCTGAACTTCGTAACAGTGAGGTTTTTTTAAAGAGTTTAGTCGCAGCAACTATCAATTTACAAAATAACGGGGTGCGATCGCCATCTGCATACGACCAAATAGTTCTTTCATTTATGTCTGCTCGTCCCAAACTGATTACTGGCTTTGGCGTGATGCAGACTCCAAATGGCTTGGTAGATCGCCAGTGGTTTGGACCTTATATCGAAGAGACACAACCAAATCGAGGTGTTAAACTTCCCGAAGATGCCAATTACAGTTTAGTGGAACTTTGGCAAGTCGATAAATATCATGAATTGCAATATTATACCGATGCTGTCAAGGAGAACAAGTTTTTTTGGTCAAAGCCATATATCAATGCAGTTTATCCAGTTCCATTAGTAACATATGCGGGACCAATTCGCGATCGCAATGGCAATTTAATTGGAATTGTGAATGGTGATATTAACATTAGAGATCTTAATCTTAACGAGTACAGTGTCTCCAAGGATGCTGGATATTCAGTATTAGTGACTCAAGAGGGAATAATCTTAGGCTATGCTCATGAACTTAACAAAGCATTTCAACTAGAAAATATTGCATCAATTCCCGCATACAAAGCTGTTTGGGATTCAGTTCAATATGAATTAGCTCAAGGGAAATCTCAAGGATTTATCGAGTCAACTGCAACACAAAGTTATTGGGTTTATGAGAGAGTGCCGAGTAGTCAATGGGTGATGTTGCAATCTATTCCCTATGGTACGGTTGTCAAGCCTGCGCTATTGCTCTCTCTCAGTGCAACTCTCACGGCAGCGATTGTCATGGCTTTTGTTGTAGGGATATTTGTCCGTTATCTAAACCGTCGATTGCAGCCAATTTTAGAGGCTTGCGAAGTGACATCCACAGAAAGCAATGAGCAAATTAGCTCCAAAGATGAAATTAGTCGTTTATCGACAGCCTTCTTCAGTATGATGGAACGCCAAGAAAATCTTTTGCAGCAATTGCAACTAACCAATACTCAACTGATTGAATCCCATCGTCTAAAGGATAGTTTTTTGGCAAATATGAGTCACGAACTGCGTACTCCCCTCAATGCCATTTTAGGAATGACGGAATCACTGCAAGAACACATATTTGGCGCAGTCAACGATCGCCAACTTGACGCATTACAAACTGTCGAAAGGAGCGGTAACCATCTTCTCGAATTGATTAACGACATTTTGGACTTAGCAAAAATTGAATCTGGTCAGATCGATCTAGATTTTGCGATCGCTTCAATCCCATCGATAGCGCAAGCAAGTTTAGAATTTGTGAAGCAGCAAGCCTTAAAAAAACAAATTCAATTGACCATCAAACTTGCCCCTAACCTCCCTAATCTGCTAATAGATGAACGGCGTATTCGTCAAGCATTAATTAATCTCCTCAATAATGCAGTTAAATTTACGCCGACTGGTGGAGGGGCAGTCACCTTAGAAGTCACACAACTGCCTTCTGTCCTCAATAAAACAACAAATACAACACAGGACTATCTACAGATTTCTATAAGCGATACGGGTATAGGTATCGCGCCAGAGAATATTCAGAAACTATTTCAGCCCTTTATTCAAATCGATAGCGCCTTAAATCGGCAATTTGAGGGAACGGGATTGGGGCTAGCATTGGTAAAGCGCATTGTCGAGCTTCATGGTGGCTATGTAGATTTAACTAGCGAACTGGGCGTAGGCAGTTGCTTCTCAATCCTGCTACCTTGTCTGCCTCTCCCAAACCCTCAAACTAAAATAGGCTCAAGCAATCGACCAGTTAAGCCCTTAGAGACTGAAATCGCAACCACCTATACAGATGTCAGACAGGATTTTCTGATATTGATCGTAGACGATGATGAAGTCAATTCTATGACGGTTTCAAGTTACCTTAAAGTTAAGGGTTATCGAGTTCTCTTAGCAAAAGATGGGAAAGAAGCGATCGCACTTACTAAAGCCCATAAACCTGATCTGATTTTGATGGATATTCAAATGCCAGTCATGGACGGTTTGGAAGCAACTCAGCAGATCCGTCTCGATCCAAATCTGGTTGATATTCCAATTATAGCGCTGACGGCTTTAGCAATGGCTGGCGATCGCGAAAGATTTCTAGAAGCTGGAGCCAGTGATTATTTAGCTAAGCCAGTTAAGTTAAAGAATTTAGCTAAAATGGTTCAAACATTATTAGAGCGTGTTTGAGAATTCGCTAGTCTGTTATCATCAGTGCCTCAAACATCCATATTTCCACCACACAAGCGATCGCCCCTCAGCAAACCAACAACATCAAACAGCGATCGCCCCTAAATCTTAGTCAAAAAGCGATCGCCCAAAATATCCATACTTTCACAAATAAGCGATCGCTTTATTAGCTTGATGACAAAAAGCTAGAAAGATTTCCTTGAATCAGTTGATGGAGGATGCCAACCAACTCTCACCCATGCTTGTCTGGCTCTCACAATTTCTGCTTCACTGCGAACTTCATCATTCAAATCTAGCCGATTTACAGTTGCTCTTCCTGTTTCAGTAATACCAATAATCCTACATCCATCGTTACTCCAAATAAAATGATCGTTCCATACTTGATGACGAGGATGAAATAGATTTACGGCATTTAATGTTGCTGGATCTTTGCCTTGAATGAAGTTGTAATGATGTGAGTTGCAGCGCTGGCAAGCTAGGGCTAAGTTATCAATATCATCTGACCCTCCAATGGATTTTGGTTGAATGTGATCTATCTCAAACCTTGCGGGACTAATTTCTTCTGAAGAATGACAATATTCACACAAAAAACTGGCTCTTTGTCTTATTTGAAGTTTTACTGCGGTAGGAATTGCCATACAAAATCTAGGATTCGCTAATAACTTTGGCATTAAGCAAGGTAAAAATTTGGTCTAATTCCAAAATCCCTGCTAATTCTGCTTTTTCTTGATCATTTAGTCCGATTCCCTTAAGACGCTCATTCAAATTATCTAGGCGCTCTTGTAATGGCTCAGAGAATTTAAATAAATAGCGATCGCGCACTTTTGCGGTAATAATTCCTGTAGATATCCACGAAGATGGCTTGACCATTGTTTGAGTCATCATTTGTTTAACTCCTTGCTCTTGCTAGTAACAATTATAAGCGATCGCCTCAAATATCCACACTTCCACCACACAAGCGATCACCCCTCAACAAACCAACAACATCAAACAGCGATCGCCCCTAATATCAATTACAAAGCGATCGCCTCAAATATGGCACTGGTTGTTAAAGAAGTGATGAATAGCTACAAGGCTTATCCAACAAGGATTTATGGTGATTGAGTAGCAAGCTCGTGAAAAGCTTGCCCAGAAATACTTTGAGATACTTATCCCTCTTTAACAGTCCAGTGCCATCGTTACTCCAAATAAAATGATCGTTCCATACTTGATGACGAGGATGAAATAGATTTACGGCGTTTAATGTTGCTGGATCTTTGCCTTGAATGAAGTTGTAATGATGTGAGTTGCAGCGCTGGCAAGCTAAGGCTAAGTTATCAAGGTTGTCTGAACCTCCAATAGATCTTGGTTGAATGTGATCTATCTCAAACCTTGCGGGACTAATTTCTTCTGAAGAATGGCAATATTCACTCAAGAAATTAGCTCTTCATCTTATTTGGAGTCTTATTGCTGTAGAGATTGCCATTTAAATCTAGAATTCGCTAATAATCGCGGCATTAAGCAAGGTGAAAATTTGATCTAATTCTAAAATCCCTACTAATTCCGCTTTTTCTCTGTCATTTAGTCCAATTCCTTTGAGCCGTTCATTCAAGTTATCTAAGCGACTTTGTAATTCTTCGGAGAACTTAAATAAATAGCGATCACGCACTTTTGGGCTCTGGACTGTTAAAGAGGGATAAGTATCTCAAAGTATTTCTGGGCAAGCTTTTCACGAGCTTGCTACTCAATCACCATAAATCCTTGTTGGATAAGCCTTGTAGCTATTCATCACTTCTTTAACAACCAGTGCCCACTTTTGCGGTAATAATTCCTGTAGATATCCACGAAGACAGCAATTCTCATTATGAAAGCAAGCTAGTCAAACTATTTATATAGAACCCATTTGGTATCTTAGGAAGCTTTAGCAAGGCGCTTAAGCATAAGCCTAATAAAGCAAAGATGAATTCTTGCATTAGAGTTGTCTAAAGTTCTGTCAAAGTTTTTGACCAGACTTTTACAACGCTCCATCCAAGCATTGGAACGTTCCACAATCCAACGCATAGGAATGACGACAAAACCAGATATGCCCAAAGACTTCTTCTCCTGACTAGACATTTTCGGAGCAACCTTAAACCTAATCTTGGTCATAATCTGTGGATAAATCTCTTCTAAGTCTGGGATCAGCTTATCAGGATGATAACCATGATCAACCATGACAGTTATTTTGGGAATATTCACGGGTTTAGATTTAAAGTAATCAATGTTTTGAGCAAACATTTCAAGCAAAGCCTTGTCATCGGACAGACTTGCCTTGGTGCAAAGCGTAAAGAATGGCAAACCCAGAGAATCCACACCGAGGTTTTTCTTGATCCCATTTGTGGCTTTGTAGGAGCAGAAACCTTTAGACTCAACGCTTGCATTACAGGTATTTTTGGTGGCTTGTGAATCGACGATGATTAAGGTTGTCCACTTAGGCTTTTTTTCGGCTTGTCCTCTCACCTGTTCGTGTAATGCGGTCATGATTTCCCTCAGTACTCCTGACTCTCGCCATTGCTTGTAGTGCCAATACACTGTGGAGTATGGGGGTAAATCCTTGGGTAAGTCTGCCCAATTACATCCTTGCTTGAGTTGGTAAAATATGCCGTCTAATATTTGTCGTTTTGTCCATTTTGGTGGGCAAGTTTTCTTCTTTTTCGGCAACAGAGGTTCAATAATCTCCCACTCCTTGTTGCTTAGGCTACTGCTATATCCCATCTTTGCACCCTTTTCTTACCTCAGATCTTGCACCATTCCTGAAAGAGTTAAGTGGGAATGGGTTTGAGAATAATTTCAAAGCCATGACGAGCAGCAATATCGGCACTAACTTGAAGATACCTGAGAAGTTTCAACCAAAGGACAGAAGGGAATAAAACTGAAAGAGTTAAATCAGAGGTAGCTTTCCAGTCCAAGATGGGAGGAATCGACCATTGATCAATCCAATGAGCCAAAAGATAAGAAAGCAGAGAGAGAATCAACCAACGATAAACACCAAGTTTTGTAGATTGCCCAAAACAATGCAAACCAAAGCGATGCTTGACGGTTTTGAAGAATCCTTCAATCGCCCAACGCTTACGTCCTAACATCACCAGATAAGCACCAGAATAAGGATGCGAAGAGACGACAAAGCGTAACTCCCGTTTCCTATCTGCTCTTTTGAGCCAGAACCAAGAGATGGTCAAAGGCTTAGTTAGCCCTTTCAGTAAAACTTGTTGTCCCCGTTTGCCATGACGATAAAGTTGTTTGACGGTACGTCCATCTTGAAGTTTGCGATTGTTGCGTACGCCGACAACTATGCGCCAAGACTTGGCGCGGACTGCATTGAAAAACTTCACCGTACTAAACTCAGTATCAGCAAGGACAATCGAGATTGTCAAGCAAAGTGTGTAAAGTCTAGAAGCTAGAGATGGAGACGATCCTCGAAGAGGATAGCAAAGCGATTAAGAGCAGGTTTCCAATCACGAATGGGCATCGTCCATTTCTTAGAAATATTCCGCACTGCCAAATAAACCAGCTTGAAAGCAGCCTCATCAGAGGGGAAAATCTGTTGGGACTTAATCACTTGGCTCAATAGGTGAATCGGGGAGGTGAAAGAAAGGCAGGAATTGATAAAATTGTAGCGAAATCCCAAAGCAGCGAACACTATGCTGAGCGTGAACTTAACCCATCTAATCGATGATGAAAAATGTTACGAAACAGTGCGTCAGATGAGATGGACAACAGGAATACACTGTCCAAAATGTAAAAGCTCAGAGGTAATCAAGCGAGGCAAAGATGAAACGCAACCTGCCCGTCAACGATACCAGTGTAAAACTTGTAACACTAACTTTGACGATCTAACCGCCACAATATTTGCAGGAAACCATCAACCACTACGGATGTGGATATTGTGCCTATACTTGATGGGCTTAAACCTCTCAAACCGACAAATTGCCCAAGAACTAGACCTAGACAAGGATGTAGTGCAAGATATGACCACTCAGTTACGAGAAGGTATTGACCAAAGCAAGCCTGAAGTAAACTTATCTGGCGCAGTCGAGTGTGACGAGGTATATGTGACAGCAGGCCACAAAGTCAACCCCGAAGAAGTTAAAAAAAAGGGCGCAAGGGAAGACGTAATCGCCTCAAGGGGTGGCGGGGGACGCTTGAAAAAGAAAAACCACCCATCTTCGGCATGATTCAGCGTGGTGGTGAAGTGGTAATTCTCATGATGGAAAACGTTCAACAACGGACTATTGAGCCTCTGATTAAAGCAAAGATTGCTCTTGGTACGATGGTTTACACTGACGAATATGCCATCTACAACCCTTTACAATCTTGGGGCTATACGCACAAAACTGTTTGTCATGGCGCGGGAGAATATGCAAGAGATGAAGATGGTGATGGCTTGTGCGAGTTTCATGTCAATACGATGGAGGACTTTTAGTCGCTTTTGCGCTCTTGGTTACGTCCTCATCGTGGTATTTCTCAAGAAAAGCTACCTTTATATTTGAGCTTCTTTGAGTTTGTTCATAATGCTAAGAGAAGGGGTAAAGCTTTGCTCAGTGCCTTTGTTGCACTCTCTACTTTCCTTACCTCCCCGATTCACCTATTGAACCAATGAGAATTGCTGGTAATCACTATATTTTTCTGGCAATTGTATGAACGTTGAAATAGTGGGACAAGGGGCTGCGCCCCCTTGCCAGCCCTAGACTTTCGCTATCGCAGGAAGTTCTTCCATGCATCAATAAAGCATAATGCGATCGCCCGAACAATCGACCGAACAAACGTTAAGATACCGACGGGGATCTAGTCTGCTAAGATCAAGCCTAGGTATTTACCGTCCTGTTTAGTTCATGCCCCACTCGTTGGGGATCGTTTGGGAATCTTTTTAGAGCCACGTCACCGCCATGATGCAATCGGAAAATCTTCGTCAACGTGCCGCCGTATTGGGTTTGCAAGTCTTTAGCAAGCGCTCAGCCGTGCGGCTTGGCATCGTCACCCAAATCTGGCTAGATGTCGATCAGAGGCGGGTCGTCGGAATGACCGTCGCTGAAAGATTTGTCCCAGGCACACCCATTGGCATAGGTGACACATTTTTTATGTCCCTCGATAACATTGACCTGCTGGGGCCAGATGCCATCTTGGTAGATGACGAGTCGGTACTCGAAGATATTTTAATTACTGAGCGCTACACCACCCTCATTAACAACGAAGTAGTTACAGAATCAGGGGAATTGCTTGGTAAAGTACGCGATTTTAGATTTGACCCTGAGACAGGTGATTTACTTTTCTTAATCGTTGCCTCCATTGGTAACCCAATTATTCCTGCCAGCCTGATTAGCACCTACGAGCTTGATGTCAATGAAATCATCGCCGTGGGACGCGATCGCATTATTGTCACCGAAGGCATGGAAGATCGGATGACCCAACTTAGCAAAGGCTTGTTAGAGCGTCTAGGACTAGGCAAAGCACCTTGGGAAGATGACTTCGAGGATGACTACATGCCACCATCCACCACCATTCGCGACAACGCCCTATCGTCTGGCACAAGAAGCACCTATTCACCCCCACCGCAGCAGCAACGTCCTGTCTATCGTCAAGAACAATCATGGGATGATGGCGATAATTGGGCTGAGGAGCGCATTCCTGTAAATCCCCCGCAGCAACAACGTCGCCAAGCCAGAGCCGAAGTCCGTCCTGAGCCATCGCGCCCGATCGCTCCACCACCTGCGCCCATCGATAACTATGATGATGAGTATGATGATTTTGAAGACGATTATTTAGATACACCGAAAACTAATTTTCGTAACGAAACCCAACAGCAGATCCGTGATGCTTGGGGCGAAACCAAAATTCCTGACAAGTCCAAACAACGTATTCCCGAAGAGGAATTTGACGAAATTTAATGCTACCTCGTGACCTATTGAATCATGTTGAAAATCGCGATACCGTTAGCCGATTGCTGGATTTAGGCGATCGCGCTATCCAGACATGGGATGTCGTATGCAGTGATTTTCTATCACCGCCCGAAATTACGGAAGCGCTACAAGTATTCGGCAAAATGACCGAAATCCATTGCCTAGCATGGGGTGGTTATGAACAAGCCGAACGCCAAAGATTAGCGATCGCTCGTTCTGAGTTGCCCCTTGAACCTTCAATGGTTAGTCTCACTCCCATATCGATTTCTGGCAACTTCCTATTTGACACGGCAACCCATCGCGATTTTTTGGGTGCGCTCCTTGGTACGGGTATCGAGCGTCAAAAAGTCGGCGATGTTAATGTCCTAGGCGAAAAAGGCGCACAGGCGATCGTTGTTCCAGAACTCATGGAATATTTGCAAATCCATTTTAATCAAGTGCGAACAGTTCCCGTCAAGGTCAATGCGATCGCGTGGGAAGAGTTGAAAATCCGCATTCCTGTCACTAAAGAACTTACTTCCACGGAAGCATCCTTAAGACTAGATGCGATCGCCTCCTTCGGTTTTGGGATGTCACGTAGCAAAATGGTGGATCTGATCAATGGCGAAGATGTGCGTGTCAATTGGAAAACAGTTTCTCAGCCTAACTATCAACTCAAATCTGGTGATCTGATCGCCATTCGTGGCAAAGGTAGAGTTACGATTGGTGAAATTATGATTACCAAAAAGGAACGCTACCGCGTGCAAATGACACGCTCAGTTTAATGTAAAACAACTAGGTAAAGTTGCGGAAGAGAGAGCAATAATCCATAATACTTCCACCACACCGCGATCGCACCTCAACAAACTAACAACACCAAACAGCGATCGCACCTAATCTCAATCACAAAGCGATCGCCTAAAATATCCATACTTTCACCACATCAGCGATCGCCCCTCAACAACCAAAAACACCAAACAGCGATCGCCCCTTAAATCTCAATCAAACAGCGATCGCCTAATACCAATTCACGAAAGTGTGGCAACACTTTTGTGAATCGAAAACCAAACCCAGTAAGGGTTTTAAAAACACAAAATGGCGTAGCCACTTTGTGTTTTGGTATAAAACATCAACACTTTCACCACACAAGCGATCGCCCCCTCAACAAATCAACAACATCAAGCAGCGATCACTCCTAATCTCAGTCATGAAGCAATTGATTAAAGTTTTATGATTTTTATCTTCCCTCTCGTTCTACATTCCAACTATCACATAAATTTCTAATCGTATCTAAACGCATAACTTGCTCACAAAATCGGTATATAGTTTTTGAACTTAGTCTGAGTTCGGCAAAGTAATCATTTTGTAGGTCGTAGGATACCGTAAGATTGCGTGGAATATCCGTGATAAAAGAAGGAAACTTATTACTAATCTCAGTAAACGATTCAGGAGAATATTCTTGAATCCACTTTAAGATTTCAATGTAAACATCTTTCCAATAAGTTACTTGATATTCGTCTCCTGCAATTGTCAATTTAGTTGGTCTTGTCCCTGTGACATCATCGGAATAGGAAATAGGATTGTTAGGAACAAAACATGACCATATTTCCAGACACATATCAGCTAATACTTTAGCTCTATCTTCAATCGCTGATTTATTCCATTGATCAACATTTTGAAAATAATTATTTAAAAGTAGATCACTTTGATTGAAATACTGCTTCTTCTGCTGATAAGACTTGTTAGCGGAGTTATAATCCAGAGGAACTAAAGTTAAGTTGCTAAGAACTTGTTTATATGTGTAATAATATTGCTGCCAATCCTCTCCTAGTTCTTTCTCCCATTCAACATTGATTGAGTCGGGCATTATTAACTCTACTTTGTAAGACGAAGATTGGAAAGTATTTGTATCTTTTGAATTTTGCTTCCTTAAATAGACTTCAATTGTTTCCAGTATCAATTTTGTTCTCTCATCAGTAGCACTAAAAGATGTCCTGAGCATATCCTTACAAAAATCATTGTCCCTAGGATAACGATTTTTTCCAAGTCTGATTTTTACTCCATCAATTAGGTTTGAGGTGCTTTCATGTCTAGCATCTCTGTAAAGAATTGGGAAAATTCTATTGAGTCCAAACGTTTCAATATCACAAACTAAACGTCGTACTGCAAAGTTTTCAAGTGTTTTTAAAATATCAATAAATTCATTTTTTGATATGGAAGAACGATTGTATTCGTGATAGCAGTTTAACAAGAAAGGATACATAACTGTATATTTTAATCTATTAATACGCAATAGATTTTCAGGTAAGAATTCAGGTAAGAATAGGGATGAGAGAGATGGAAGAAGGATCAATTAAAGCTTGACGAAAAAAATCAATGACAGATTTACCTTGAGCTTTACAAGTTTGAATAACCGTCAATAAAGCGGCGGTATTGCGTAAACCATCCATAGAAC
>NZ_JACJQY010000048.1 GCF_014696925.1 Phormidium tenue FACHB-1050
AAATTTTGCAGCGACATGATTCTCTAAGATCGATCTTTCCAGTAATCGACGGTTTACCAGTTCAGCAGATTTTGCCATTACAATTCTTACCTTTAAGAACTATAAATCTTCTGACTCTAACGGAAAATGACCAAACAGAAAAAACTCATCAATTAGCAAGGGAAGAAGCACAACGACCTTTTGATCTGACAAAAGATTTGCTTATCCGTTCAACCTTATTGCAATTAGGAGAAACCTCAAACGTTCTACTCTTAACAACACATCATATTGTTTCCGATGATTGGTCGCTCAGAATATTGCAAAAGGAGCTGTCTGTAATCTATACAGCATTTCGGCAGGGTCGGATTTCTCCACTAAAAGAGCTAGACATTCAGTACGTTGACTATGTGTATTGGCAGCAGAAACGACTGAACGAGAAATTTCTTGATCAGCAATTAGTCTATTGGGAAAAACAATTAGCCTATGCACCACCGATATTAGACTTCCCAACCGATCGTCCTCGTACAGTAACTCAAACCTACCAAGGTGAGACTGAGTTCTTTATACTTGATGTAGAACTCACACGTCAAGTCAAAATCCTTAGTCAACGTACAGGTATAACCCTGTTTATGTTGCTATTATCAGCTTTTGCAATTTTGCTTTCACGCTATAGTAGGCAACAAGACGTGGTGATTGGATCTCCAATTGCTAATCGTAACCGAAAGGAACTGGAGTCCTTGATTGGCTGTTTTATTAATCTTCTGGCTTTACGAATTGATTTGACTGGTGACCCCACTTTTACAGAGCTTATTCAGAGGGTAAAGGATGTTTCTCTTGGTGCTTATGCACACCAAGAACTTCCATTCGATAAATTAGTAGAAAAGCTATGCCCTAGTCGTAGTTTTAGCTATTCGCCAATATTCCAAGTAATGTTTGTATTGCAAAATGCTCCTGTAGAAATCTCAGAGCCTGTAGATTTAAAGCTAATTCCTCTGAATTCAGAGACAGGAACAGCACAATACGATCTCACTCTGATGATGGAGGAGACGGAAATTGGGTTGAGTGGTCATTTTGAATACAACAGCGGACTATTTGATCGACTAACCATCAAACGATTGATTAGTCATTTCCAAATTTTACTAGAAAGCATTGTTGCTAATCCTAAACAGTTGATTTCTCAACTGCCAATACTAACTGAAAGAGAAAAGCTACAATTATTAGTTGAGTGGAATGACACTAGCACAGATTATCCTCAGGACAGATGTATTCACCATTTGTTTGAGGAGCAAGTGGAACGAACTCCCGATGCGATCGCTGTTTCCTTCCAAGACCAGAACCTAACTTATCGAGAACTAAATAGCCGAGCCAATCAACTTGCCCATTACTTACAGAATCTTGGCGTAAAGCCAAATGTATTGGTTGGTATTTGCATAGAACGCTCCCTAGAAATGATGGTGGGCTTATTGGGAATACTCAAAGCAGGTGGAGCATATGTGCCTTTAGATCCCAACTATCCTCAAGAAAGAATTGAGTATATGATTGCGGATGCTCAAATGCCAGTGCTGTTAACTCAATCTAAGTGGAAAATCCAAGAACATCAAGCTCAAGTTATTTGTCTTGATTCAGACTGGGAAAAAATCGCTTATCAAAATCCAGACAATCCTGCTCCCATAAATGACAACCAACATGTAGCCTATGTCATTTATACCTCTGGCTCCACAGGTAAGCCGAAAGGAGTGATGATTGGTCAGAAAGCATTAGTCAGCTTTGTGCAAACAGCTATCGCTGAATATAAAATATCAGAAAGCGATCGCGTACTCCAGTTTGCCTCAATTAACTTTGATGCGGCAGTTGAAGAGATTTTTCCCTCTTTGTGTACGGGTGCTACTTTGGTATTGCGTACCGACAAGATGCTGTCTGACTTACGAACATTTTTTCAAGCATGTGAGGATTTGCGTCTAAGTGTGTTAGATCTGCCAACAGCATACTGGCATCAGTTAGCTGCGGAGCTAGCAAGCACAAATGAATCTTTTCCAGAATCTTTGCGGTTAGTTATTATTGGAGGAGAAAAGGTACTGCTCGAACCAGTTAGAGATTGGCAGCAGTATGTTACTAAATCTGGAAAAGGCGATCGCTTACAACTGATTAATACCTATGGACCCACGGAAACGACTGTCGTAGCTACGCTCTATCGAATCCCAAACACATTCTCAAACATTAGCGAAGTTCCAATTGGTCGCCCTCTAGCCCATCTCCAAACTTATATCCTCGATTCACAATTACAACCAGTTCCCATAGGAGTAACTGGAGAACTACACATAGGTGGAGATAGCTTGGCAATAGGCTATCTCAATCGTCCAGACCTAACAGATGAGAAATTCATCCCTAATCCTTTCAGTTCACAATCAGGCAGCCGTCTTTACAAAACTGGCGACTTAGCGCGTTATCTATCAGATGGCAACATTGAATACCTTGGACGCATTGATAACCAAGTCAAAATCCGTGGTTTCCGTATTGAGTTAGGCGAAGTAGAGACAGCCCTCTCTCAACATCCTCATCTCCGAGCAACTATTGTTACAACAAGAGAGGATACCCCAGGCGATAAACGCCTTGTTGCCTATGTTGTTACAGAAGATCAAACTCAAGACATCGATCTTAGAGCTTTTCTAAAAGAGCGGCTACCGAGTTACATGATACCAAGTGCATTTGTCTTCTTAGAGGAAATGCCGATCACCCCTAATGGTAAAATAGATTATCGCAGCTTACCTGCACCAGATACATCTAGTACGCAATTAGAAAAGAATTTTGTCCCTCCCCGTAATTCGACAGAAGAGACTCTCGCCAAGATTTGGTCTTACATATTAGGTGTGGAACGGGTTGGTATTAATGATAATTTCTTTGAGTTGGGTGGACATTCTTTATTGTCAGTACGACTGATATCAGAAATTGAGAAGGCTTTTAATTATCAGATACCTCTGTCGTCATTATTCAAAATCAGTACCATAGCTGAAATTGCGGATCTAATTAGTTCTCAGCCTCAGGAGACAACCATTGAAAAAGAAAGTTCTTTAGGTTTAAATCTTGATGACTATAGAGCTTTAATTTCCCATAGTGCAGGTAAAACTGGCTTGCGTTTGGGTAAGCGTGGACTAATCATCAATACTTTGCCAGATGTGCAAACTACGTCTAAGCCTTTTATATGGATTGGGGAAGGGAGAACTAGCAAAAAACTTAAACTTAATCGCCCTGTCTATGTAATGCCTGGTGCTAGTCTTTCAGTATCAATGAATTCTCATGATAACTACATCTCTACGATTTCAACTTTGTTAGTGGATGAGTTGTTGAGTGCCCAACCTGTTGGGTCTTATTCTTTGGGAGGTTGGTGCTACAACGGTCTGGTTGCCTTAGAAATGGCTCAACAGTTACGCGCTATGGGTAAGCAAGTTGATTTAGTATCACTCATTGATACTCCCGGAAAATCAAAGATTTTTGAATTTACTAACAAGGTAAACTCTTCTCTAGGTACTCTCAGATTTCATTTGTTTCAGATCTCTAAGTTATCTCTTAAAGATAAGTGGCATTACATCAAATCTAGGGTTAAGCGTTCACAGCCTGATTCTAATAATTTAAAGACGGAAACGAAGAAGGAAAAATTTAAGTTTGATCAAGAGGCTGTAGATGTGCTGGGCAAAGCTGGAGATGACTATGAGCCTAAACATTACTCTGGAAAGATTTTGTTGGTCATTGGGAATGAGCAGGTTGTTCATGGTCAGAAAGATATCAAGCACTTTGATCTTTCTTGGTTATTTCCTACCTTTGGTTGGGGTAATTTGTTTCAGGGTAAAGTTCATCTAGCTAAGATTAAATGCGATCACCTTGAGTTAATGGAAGAGCCTTTTTGTCAAGAAGTAGGTCAAACTATTCAGACGATAGAGGATGAGAGTTGAGTTATCGCTTAAAGTTAAAAAAAACAAAGTTAAAAAACGCCCTAGGGCGTTTTTTAGCTATAGCAAAGCAAGTTTTGCTTAGGACATAAAACCCAAGAATCGAGTGGCGGCGCTTCGCGCCGCCACTCGATTCTTGGGTTTTGGTTTGTACTAGCTAACTCTTTTTTTTCTGTATTATTGCCACATCCAGAGAGGCATTCCACTGGTTTCTGCTTCAAATTGGAGTCGGGCGATCGCACTGTCAGAACCACTAGGCAAGAATTTACTGGCAAAGGATTTTGGTGGCTTAATTGTAAAAACTTTAGTGGTTTTGGGATCAAGTCCCACTAGTTCGGCAGCATAGCGTCTTGCATCTTCTTCAGTGCCAATGCGATCAACTAAACCCAATTCAACAGCTTGCTCACCTGTGAATACTCGTCCATCGGCGAACGATCGCACTGTAGCGGGGCTAAGTTTCCTACCTTCGGCTACGGTTTCCACAAACTGGTTGTAGCTGCTGTCGATTAACGATTGCAAGATCACTCTTTCTTCGGGAGTGATTTCGCGATCAAAGGAGAGAATATCTTTGTACGCGCCAGATTTGATTACTTTAAAGGAAACGCCAATCTTATCAAGTAATTTTTCGATATTGTTGCCGCGCAAAATTACGCCGATGCTACCTGTAATTGTGCCAGCATTAGAAATGATGTAATCTGCGCCAACACCAATATATACGCCGCCACTCGCGGAAATATTGCCAAAACTAGCAACTACTTTTACTTTTTCTCGTAGTCGCTTGAGAGCGGCATATATTTCTTGAGAGTCGCCGACGGTTCCCCCAGGACTGTCAATCCGAAGTAATAGCGCGGGAAATTTCTGCTCCTCCACAAATTCAAGAGCTTCAAGAACTCGAGTCCTTGTGCCTGACCCGATCGCCCCCGTGATTTCAATACGTGCGATTTTTTTGCGAAATTTGCGTTTTAAAAAGCCGAACATTAAATTATGAGTTGTGTTTTTGATTTGACTTTTACCATCTTAGCTTCTTACCGCAAATGATTGTCTGCACTGGATTTCTGCCAATACAAAGTAGCTTAAGCTACAAAAAATTACGAAAGGAGATGTCGTTCTGTTCATAGGGAAATATCTATATGGTAAAGGTAGGCGACGCTTTGCATTGCCTACTTTTACTATTTTTGGTTTTTGAGAATAGCTAAAAACCAATGATCAAAAGCTGTATCCTAAATATATTCAAGCTAAACATTTCGCAATATATTAAAACCCCAAATGCACGAGACGGACTTTCGTAGCAGCCTTCAGACAGGAGGCGATCGCCGCAGACTCAAAACGATCATTGTGTTGACAATTGTCTATGGATTGACAGTTGGGATGCATTTTGCCCCTTGGAGTCGCTGGCTGCTGTTAGGGTTATTTAGTATTCAGGCTTTGCGGTTGATATTTGCGCCGCCTGCGATCGCACCAGCAGCTAATCACAAAATCGATGCAGAAAAAGATTCAGATCAAGATTTACCATTTTTCTCACTGCTAGCATCGGCAAAAAATGAAGAAGCCGTAATTGGTAATTTAGTTAAAAATTTGTGCCAGCTCGATTATCAAAGCGATCGCTTTGAGGTCTGGATTGTTGATGACAATAGCAGCGATCGCACGCCTGAAGTTTTAGAATTACTGAAGCAGAAATATCCACAATTAAAGACTCTGCGACGTGGTGATGATGCTCAGGGGGGAAAGTCGGGCGCTTTAAATCAAGTTTTAAGTTTAACGAAAGGCGATCTTATTGGTGTGTTTGATGCTGATGCCCAAGTACCTGCGGATGTGTTGCGATCGCTTGTACCCGTATTCCAACAACCAAAAGTTGGGGCTGTCCAGTTACGCAAGGCGATCGCCAATGCCTCTGAGAACTGGTGGACAGCAGGACAGTCAGCCGAAATGGCTCTGGATTGGTGTTTGCAGGATTTACGAATTCGGGTTGGCGGTGTGGGGGAATTGCGCGGCAATGGTCAATTTGTGCGCCTTACCGCCCTCAAAGACTGCGGTAGTTGGAATGAGCAAACTATTACGGATGATCTTGACCTCACGATCCGACTGCATTTATGTCAATGGGATATTGCTTGTTTAAATTTCCCTGCGGTACAGGAAGAAGGTGTGGTGACAGCAAAACAGCTATGGCATCAGCGCAATCGTTGGGCTGAAGGTGGCTTCCAACGCTATCTGGATTATGCGAATCTATTGCTAAGTGGACGCATGGGATTCTTAAAAACCTTTGATGCTTCACTGTTCTATATCAATCAATATTTACTAACCGTTGCCTTTATTCCCGATACGATCGCGGCGATTGTACTAAGACATAACCCGATGTTGCCTGCGATCGCGGGTTTTTCCCTTGCTTTAAGCTCAGTAACTATGGCTTTTGGACTGCGACGGGCTTATCAAATGTCATGGCGATCGGCGATCTGGCAAACGGTTTCTGGCATGATTTATATGCTGCATTGGATTCCTGTGATTGCCAGTGTGACGCTGAGAATGTGCGTTCTTCCGAAGCGTTTAAAATGGGTAAAAACCCAACACCAAGGTGCGGGAGAGAATTTATTGGCTGATATCGAACTTCAAGAGATAGAAAACCATGCATGATTGGATTGTAATCGGTGGAGGAATCACAGGTATATCGCTGAGCTATGAACTGCAAAAGGCTGGCTTTTCGGTATTGCTAATTGAGCAGCATCAACAACTTCAGGGTGGCAGTAGTCTTGGCTATGGGGGCATCTCATACTGGGCTGGCTCAACGGCTCTCACGCAACAACTTTGCCAAGAGGGAATTACTAGACAACGAGAACTTTCCCATGAGCTAGGCATGGATACGGAGTTTCGTGAGATTGATTTGCTATTGACTCTCGAACCTGACGCAGATTCAGAAGCTATTCTCGCGCAATATGCTAATTGCATGATTCCCTCGACTTTGCTCAACGCACAGGAAGCCGTTGAGCGCGAGCCGCAATTAAATGTTAATGGAATTGGTGGAGCTTTACTGCTGCCCCATGCTCACATTAATTTAAATTGTTTTGTTAAGGCTCATCAGCAAGCAATCCAAAAATTGGGCGGCGAAATTATTTACACTAAAGTCAATCAAATCTTAATTGAGGGCAATCGCGTCGCTGGTGTAACTACAGAACAGGGAGAATTTCGCAGTGAACGGGTAGCTGTTTGTGCAGGAGGCTTATCTCGCGCTCTACTTAAAGCATCAGGGATTCACGCCAGAATCTATTACACCCATGCCGAAGCGATTGAGACAGAACCAGTTGATCTCGAATTGAGATCGATGGTAATGCCTGCGGATACTAAGCGCTATGAATTAGAAGGAGCAACTAAGGACATTGATCAAGATGCTATTTGGGATGTGGCTGGGCATGAGCTATTACCTCCTTCGATTGATGCTGGAGCGATTCAGTTTTGCGATCGCCGCATTAGATTTGGTCAACTTAGCCGCGTTTTAACTGATCCTTACGCAGCGATCGATCCCATTGAAAGTGAATTGGCTATTCGTGCTTATGTCAGTAAAGTTCTACCCAAAGTTGGTGAGTTAAAGGGCAAATGGCGAAATTGTTTGGTTGCTTTTAGTAGTGACAATTTACCGCTAGTTGGTTCACTAAAGGAATACGAAAACCTCCATCTATTCTCTGGATTCACTAGTCCAACTGTTTATGTACCGACTCTATCGAGAAGGTTTGCAGAACATGCGAAGGGTAAAGCTGATGAGATCATTGACGCACTCTCTCCTCAAAGATTTTCAGCAATTGCTTAACTTATAGCATTCTGAGCTATAGCAAAGTCCAAAATAAAAGTAGCGGCGCTTCGCGCCGCTACTTTTATTTTGGACTTTGGTTTTATACCAATTCACGAAAGTGTTGCCACACTTTTGTGAATCGAAAACCAAACCCAGTAAGGGTTTTAAAAACATAAAATGGCTACGCCATTTTGTGTTTTGGTTTTACTTAACCTCAGCAAGCAAATTCGCTAGACGGGGATATTTAGAAGCTAGACCAAAGGTTTCGGGAGAGACGACATCATAGGTAAAGTGGCGCTGGGCAATGCAAAAACGATCCCACTCAGCAACTTCAATGCGGAATAGTTTGATCACCGTATCCACTAGCCACGGAGTTAATTCAAACTGCCAGCCAACTTTTAAATTTAAATGTTCGCAAAATTGTGAGATTAAATCCTGAACAGTTAAACGCTGCATTCCTAAGACTAGACGGGCTGGAGATGACGGGACTGAAGGAGCAGTGAGCAAATGCGTAACGATTTGAGCAATATCGATCGCATGGATAAAATGGAAACTACCATCGGTTTTTAAAAATCTCGCATAAGGCACATATTTGAGAATGTCCTTGAGCCCCTTAGATAGATGGGAATAGGGTTTGTCAGCCGTACCACCAAAAACAAGAGTAGGGAATACAGTAATTAGGCGATCTCGAATAATTGAATTTTCTAAAGTCTCTAGACAAGAGTGCTTTGAGGCAATGTAAGCTGTGCCAATTTCCCCTGCTTCTTGAATAATTTGATTATGAGAATCGAGAATGCTGGCGGTAGAGAAATAGATTGCCCGTTCGCATACCTGTGGATCGAGCATTGAAAATAGTTCAATGGTTTTGTCCCGATTAACCACAAATGCTTCTTCTCCCCCCCAACCTGCGGCTGTACTCACCACAAATTCCATTGTCCGAAGCAAGTCTTTATGATTGCCGATATTCTGCATGGAGTCTTCGATCACATGCACATTCGGGCGATCGCTAAGGTTGATTTGCAATTTATTGCGATCGCGTACTAGCAGATATAGCTCATAGTCAGTTTTTGCTAAGAGTTCTTCAATCAAATAATGTCCAACACAACCACTCGCACCTGTAATAAAAACTTTTTTTGGCATTCTCTTAATAACTCTTAGATTTTAATAATGGGTAATCAAGACCTTGCATAGCAAAGACTTGATTTCTGGCTTGATTAATAACGTGAAAGCTCTATATATCCTTCAGGACAAGTTGGATTAGAAGTTAGTTTGAATTTGGGAGGCATTTTACGGGTTGGCTTTTGACTTTCACAGATGAGAGAGCGCGAAGTATCCTCCTCTATTTCAGGTAACTTTGTGATATAAACTAAGCCCACATAGGATTTCAAATTGTCTTCTTTAGACAAAGCTATGCTTTGTACTGCTTTTTTGCTATCCAAAACCACAATTTGATATTTGTAGTTCTCGGATTCAGCTCCGATTCCTAAGCCTAGATCATTTAGTTTGTTAGTAAAGTACTCTTTTTCTAAAAAGAAAGCTTGATGACCTCGATTTATAGCTCCAATATATGTTTTGGCTTCACTTTGCCGTGCAAGAGCTGCGGGAGAAGCTGAACTTGGAAATTCGATATTGGCATCAAGTTTGGAGTCAGTGGAAATGCGAGTTAGTCGAAACATATTCGGCATCAGCACAGTACCGACAATATTAGGTAAATTCCCTGAGTAGTTTGTATACTGCATCGCCGCAGGCATAAATAATTGCTGGAGAATTAATTGACCTTTCGAGTTAAACGAAAAAGTTGTTCGGGAACCAAAACTACCCTGAAAAACATCTAGATATGTCTGTCCATCCAAAGAATTAATTTGATATTCTGCTTTAACTCCGATCTTTCTGATGGGATGAATTAGAAATATATTCCCATCAGGTGTGAATACCACAGTGAGTGGCTCTGAATCGTTATTAGGAGTTGTTAATTGCCATGTGCCAATCAGTTGCTTGGCTTCATTAGATAACTCACTTGTCTCAGTAGCGATCGCCTGACTGAGGGGCGCGAAACTATCGCGGGGCATGGCAAATAATGCAGTATTCACACCACTAGCGATCGCGAGGGTGATAGTTAATTTGGTAAGCCAGCGATGGGATGAGTTTTTAAAGATAGGATATTGCATAAGTACTAAGTATATCTAAAGACCAGTGCTTGCCAAATAATTTTACTCTTTTTGACGAAAGGACATGGCTATTTAGGTACATCAGTTTTGCGTAATGAAGCTATAGCTTTACATCTTTGAGATCGCCTATTTTCGTCAGATATACTAACTATTTAAAGCTATTACTCTAAACTTCATCTCAAAACAGCGATCGCATCAAGCCTCAATATGGAGAAATTTATCATTCTTATTTCTGAATGGTGATAGTAGTGAAGAGTCGAATTTGTGGTTAGCTTGCCCCATTTGTAATCGTCTTAAAGCTGTCAAGATATTGCCCATTAAACATCAGTTTGTAAAATAAAATTTTTATAGCAGCTATAATGAGTTTGATGAAATTCAAGAGGGTATGATCATGAGTACTCCAATTTTAGAAACAAATCTAACTGTTAGCTCAGTAGTGAAATCAGCAGTAAATGTATTTGTAAAAAGTGAAGCTAACGGCAAGGTTAGTGCTATGGTCTTGGGCTTGCCAGAATATCGCGTAGAAAGTGGCGATCGCCAATCTGCTCTTGCTGATTTACAAAAACTAGTTACAGCGAAGCTTATAGGCGCTGAAGTTGTTTCATTAGAAATCGAAATCCCTCAACCTGAAAATCCTTGGCTCCGTTTCGCAGGAATTTTTAAGGACGACCTATCTTTTGATCGAATGCAAGAAGATATAGCTGAGTATCGTCGCGAAAAGGATGCTGAGTTAGAGAACTACTATCATCAAATTGAGATGGAAGAATCTAAGGAACAGGTTCTATGACTTTATGGATTCTTGACACCGATCACATATCTTTGTATCAGCGAGGAGAGCTGAATGTCATTAATCGCCTGAGTTCAGCTAATCCCAAAAATCTAGCGGTTACGGTTATTTCGCTTGAGGAACAAATGTACGGAAGACTCAGTGAAATTAAGAAGGCTACTTCCGCTATTTCTTTGATAACTGCTTATTCGAGATTAGAAATCACTCTGGACTATTTCAAAAGTGTCCAAGTTTTGCCATTTGACCAAAATGCTCATACATCTTTTGAGAGTTTGATACGTCAAAAGTTGCGAGTTGGAACTCAAGATTTACGCATTGCGGCGATTGCTTTGTCTGTAAATGGAATAGTCGTAACTCGCAATCAAAAGGATTTTGGTAAAGTGCCAAATCTGCAAGTAGAAAATTGGGCAGTTTAACAGACAAAAATAGAAACGCGATCGCCTTTTTCTTCTTCAGCCGTTTTCCATCTCAGCAAAATGTTCCATCAGCGATCGGTGGATAAATATATAGCCGCCACCAACTTTTTGGAGAAATAGTTTGTCGCTTGCCCAATCGAGGAATTTGGCATAATTCCAAGGGATGAATCCTTTGAAATATAGAATCAATCGCAATGTAAAGTGCTGAAGAACCGCTTGCCCCCCAAAACGTAGTACGCTAACCAGAATAACCACTAGTTGAGCAAATTTCCTAGGAAATTCTTCACTAATTAAGGCTTCTAAAATCAAGCTAATTATTACACTGACTAAACCGTAAGCTAAGGCACGTATAGCTGACTTTCTAATACTTTGATTTGGGTAAATTTTTACCTCAACTTCCGAACCGATTAGCCCCTTATTCAGACCAATACTCAGTCCTAAAATTAACCCAAGTATAGATCCAAAGAGTAGACTAGTTATAAACCAAGGTATAAAACCAATATTAAATCCACCAATTAAACCAAAACGACCAACCACAAAATAGATTCCAATAGAACCACAAAGTAGACCACCTATTAGTCCTCCTGTTAGACAAATACTCAACCATTTTATAAAGTTTGTTTTAAATTCTTTCCAATTCCATACAACTGTTTCAACAGGTTTAATATCTGAAGTAAGGAATTTAATAGTTATTGCCCACCAGAATAAAGCACTGAGCCAATCCCCTAATTGACTAAAAAATCTATAACCTCCTCCCCAAGATCCCCACTCAGACAAACTACCAAGAAATAAAGCAGTGATTAAAAAACTCATAACGAAATAAGGAATGAGATTACGATCTTTGCCCTGTATCCACCAGTCAGGTTGTATCTTTTCAATTAGAAAAATAGTTTGAGAATATCTAACCATTTGCTGTGATATACATATCAACCAACGTGTTACATATTGTCGAGAATAAGCTTGTTTCGCTTGAGATTTATAACTTGGATGATACGCTTTTGGTCTTGAACCCTGAAATATGCGATTGATATAGTCATCAAATAATTGTTTCTTACGATTTGAAGCAATTGTACTTACAGGAATATCTGCAAACTCAATTCCCTGATAAGCAAGCACCATGATATTGAGTAACAAAGGAGATTGAGCTAGCTCTTGAAGTGTCTCATCCTCTATTAGCAATGTTTTTAACAAAGTCAGATTAAACTGAAGGCGATCCAGATAATTGCGAATTTGATCAGCAGTGAGAGGTTGCAGAACAAGAGCAGATTGCAGTTTTAACTGATGCCCCATTTCCGCATAATCCCTCACCCGACAACACACCACCATCTCAGTTGCTTGCTCCTGCTGAAAAAAATTCAACGCCGTCATACAAGCATTACGCTTTTCTAAATCCCGAATTTCATCCAAACCATCCAATAACAGCAATAATTCCTGATTCTCTACCCACATCTGCCCGATCTTACGATTTACCTGATACTTACTATTCAGTTCCTCAACAATCCATTTAGCAATAGTCTGTTTTTCCGCCGCCCAAGAAGAAAGATTTAACACCACAGGAATACGACGATCTATCTCCTCTTCCGCACGAGTAATTAAATCCCTTGCCAATTGCAGCAAAGTAATCGTTTTCCCCGACCCTGGTTCACCCAAAATTAGCAGCGTCCCACCTTCTCCCAACTTATCAAATACGTCAATTGCAGGTGTACCCGCTGGTAAAGGTTGACAGGACTTGTCTGGATTAATCAGATCTAAATTCCAAGGAGAAGCAACGGCACTAGGACGATTCTCTAATCCGAGAACAATGGAAATCTGCTCGTGCAGCGACTTCTCTAAAACACCCTCAACCCAAGCAGTTCTAACGTTATTCAATAGCGCTTTGCGATTGCGTAACTCCTGCCGCGACATTTCGCTATCCAAACGGATTTGTCCAACGTTAACCGTTCCACCTTGGACGAGAATGCCTATTTTTTCTGCGAACTTACCGAACTGATTCACAATAAATAGTGATGTTTAGAGATAAATTTAGAAGCTAAAAGTTTGAATTTCAACCTTTCCACCTTGAACGACTAAACCGATCTTTTCAGCCAGCTTAGCGTTATTTTGAATTAAAGTTGGTTCATCTTTAACAGCCTTTGCTGTTTCCTGTATTTTCTGCAATAAATCAGGATCAGCTTTCACAGCCGCCTCAACTGCCAGAATTGCCTTAGACACCTCATCATCAGTCTTAGCGACAGTTTCCAACTCTGACACCGCCAGTTTAAAATCTGCTGATGCCTCAGCTTGAGCGATCGCCTCAGTCTTAGCCAGTGGCTTTTTCTTCAGTAAATTCATCAAATTTCCGATTTGGTTGCTAACCGCCTCCCCCAGCTTGTCCCCAGTCTTTTCAAAAGCTTTTTTGAGAATTAACGTCCCAACGGAGATCGCGGCTGTAGTCAGTTCCATAAAAAATCCCAATATTTTGATGTTAATGTCTTATTGCAAAAATTTTACCTTGAAATCTTGAAATTATTCTGAGCGATCTCCATTTACTTTCAGTGAGATTAAAGGGGCGATCGCCCATAAGCAAGCTTGCTACAATGAACACAACTCACAATCTCCAAATCATAGCCAATGCAAATTATCCTAGAAGTCCCTGATCGCTTCGGCGAAAAACTACAACGATTAGGCGATAAACTCCCTGAAACCTTAGATCGATTACTTCAAGACATTCCCACCACAGAAACGATCTCTTATCAAGATGATCGCCAAATTGTCGAACTTCTAGCAAGTCAACCCAGTCCTGAAGCAATCCTCGCTATCCGTCCCACACCAGCCTTACAAGTGCGGATGAGCGAACTACTCGAACGCAACAAATCTGGAAGCCTCTCTCGAACTGAAGAAGCCGAACTTGATCGCTACTTACTCTTAGAGCATTGGGTAAGATTAGCTAAAGCCCATGCATATAAACAATAGTATTGGGAAATATCCAGTAATCTAAGAACTTCTTAAAGAATGAGAAAGGGAAACTTAAATTACCTCATTTACAGGGAAGCGATCAATCATTTGTGCAGCTTGCTTAGCGGCTTGATAGATTTGCGACGGCAAATTGGGAACATGGGGAATTTGATATAACAAATCTATGGTGCGCCGCATTAAACGAACAATATCGCCTTCGTCAAGGTTGGTGTTCTGGCATAGCTCAAACCATTCCATTCCCAAAGCCCATTGCTCCACTAAGCCTGTTAATTCATAATCCAGCCATGCAGGAATATCTACTAAATGGCGGCGTTGGACTGGCATCAACTCGCGGCGGCGATCGCGTAATCCATCGAGAGCATCTTCAACGGTGGGAGATAGCCCGAACTTGATCCAGTTGTCGGGGCGACTATTTTCGCTAACGATCGCCGCGCAGACAGTGGCGAGATGGTGGGGGGCAAGGTTATCTAATTCGCCAGACATTAGGCATATGGCTAGCCACAGTTCGTTTTCACCCCGCAGCGCTGCTACGACTTTACCTTTGTCGGTGGGTTGCGTATCTTCAAGGCAGCCATAGAATTGCAAGATGTTAACGAGGCTCATAAATTCTTGCCAATGTCTTTGTCGGCGTTCATTGACCACTTTTTGCTGAAACTCAATTTGGCGTTGCAATTGATCCAGACGATTTACTTTTTTGAAAACTGCACCGCGATCGCTCATTTTCGAGACAGGATGTTGATTCATCTCTGACTCGATCGCCATCACTCGCGATTGCTGTTTAATCACTTCAGGAGCCAGTTCTGGATCTGGTAAGGGCGTAATTTTTTGGGCGATCGCGAAACTAGTTTCATCACCATCGATCGACTGTCCTGGTCTTAAGGGCAGTTTTGCGGGATATTCGATGTCACCATCCAACAATAAATCACTGCCAACTTGGACGATATCTTTGTAGCCGACCGTATACCAACGATTATCACGACCGAGACAAACAAACCAAGGGAATTGTCCAGAGCCTTGAACTTTGGCTGCGAGAACGGTATGAATAATTAAACCTTTATTGGTACGAATCGTGAGTGGGGAACCCGATAGCAAATAGGGTGCGTAAGAAGCCAAATCATTTAAGCGCATCTCTTCTGCTTGTTGAGCCAGCATTTTCAGGAGTCGCTTTTCCTCACGGAGGCGATCGCGCAATTTGTCATAGACTTCCAACTGCTTCAAATCAATGTTCGCCAGATCATGCTCTAGCTTAGCGATTTGTTCCATTACCGATTCTAGGTTCTGGATTTGAGGCGCAAGATTTAGGTCGGCAAGATATTGCCCAAAACTTCGCTCAACTAGATCTCTCGCTTGATCGAGTGAGTGGGTTTGCAGCAGATTCATTACCATTCCGTAACTTGGCGCAAATTGACTAACTAGTGGATCAGCGCTAGAAGTTGCAAGATGAGCAGCTTCCTTTGCGCCTTCAAAGGGAGTCTGCACGGTAACAACATAGCCAACCTTATCCATGCCACGTCGTCCCGCTCTCCCTGCCATTTGCAGAAACTCTGAGGCATTAAGTAGCCGATGTCCGCGATCGGTGCGCTTGGAAATACTAGAGATTACGGTGGTTCTCGCAGGCATATTAATTCCCGCCGCTAGAGTTTCCGTAGCAAATACAACTTTAATCAAACCTTGCTGAAACAACTCCTCTACAAATCCTTTCCATGCGGGTAAAATTCCTGCATGGTGAGCGGCAATACCACGATAGAGAGCATCAATATGAGCGGGCTTACCAATCTCAGGATTAGCGGCGATAAACGCATCAATTTGTGGCTTTAGTCTCAGTGATTCTTCTGCATTAACAAGGGAAACATTGCCCAAATCTGTAACCGATTTGTCGCATCCACGACGGCTGAAGATAAAGTAAATTGCTGGCAGCATATCACGCTGACGTAGATGTGAAATTACGGCTCCGATGGGCGGGACAATTTTATGCCTTTCTTCTTTGGATGGCGGCTTATTGGTAAGCGGTTTTAGGCGAGGATTAATCTTTTGGTTGGAACTGTCCAGTAAAGGAAAAAAGCCTTTGTTATTACAGAAAGAATGCTCAAGGGGAACAGGACGAAAATCGGAATAGATTAACTCCGTATCACCATGCACTTTGTGAATCCAGTCGGTTAGTTGTTGGCTATTTGCTACGGTTGCTGAAAGCGCGACTAACTGCACTTCCGCAGGACAATACACAATCGACTCTTCCCATACGGTTCCCCTCTGGCGATCGTTCATATAGTGGCATTCATCTAGTACCACCACTTCCACATCCGTAAGCGAAGTGCCAACTTCACCAATTGGTGTGCCATAAAGCATATTCCGAAAAATTTCGGTAGTCATTACTAAAATCGGCGCGTCACGGTTTACAGATGTATCACCCGTTAGCAAACCAACATTATCATCGCCAAACTGATGCCGAAAATCGCGTAACTTTTGATTAGAGAGAGCCTTGAGTGGTGTGGTATAAAAAACTCGGCGATGGTCTGCCAATGCAGCATGAATTGCATATTCGCCAATTAAGGTTTTACCTGAACCAGTTGGTGCACAAACAACGACCGACTTACCTGCTTGCAAGGCGGCGATCGCCTGTAATTGAAACGGGTCAAGTTCAAAGGGATATAGTTCTTGTGGGTCTATTGCTTGCACGCAGGTCTGCCTGAGTAAATATACTTGTAATTTAGAGTAGCAATTATGATGAAATGCTGATCTAATCTTCTATAGTAGCCTATTGCTAGAAGTTGCGAGAATAACCATAGGATGATCGCCTCTCAATTTGCCTTCAACAGCGATCGCTCTTTTACTGTCTTCCTACCAAATGACTATAGCAATCCTATTTTATTTGTGAGATTAAATGGTTTGAGAGAGTGCAGCCCATTTAAGATTGCTGTATAGCAATGCAAATTTGTATAAATATTTGTATAAACAACTGTGTACATATACATATGTATAAGGTTATACAATCATCTTTCAATGTATGAAGGAACTGTTTATTTATAGTTCTTTTACTCTATTAGAGTTTTCCATGAACAAAAAAAAGGTCATCACCTTCCTTTCTCTGATCGTTGTCACCCTATGCGCGATCACAGGATGCATCTCGCCAACAATCGAACAGACAAGTAAACCTGTAGCCAATCAATCAGCAGTTCCTTCAGTCAAACAAGAGAACATCCAATTAACGGTTTCGGCAGCAGTTAGTCTCAAGGAAGCATTGGGCGAAATTACACCTTTATACAGCAAGGCTAAATCTAATGTTGCCATTCGCAATAATTTTGGCAGTTCAGGCGACTTACAACAACAAATCGTAAATGGTGCTCCCGTTGATGTCTTTATTTCTGCGGCATCCAAACAAATGGATGAATTGCAGAAAAAAGACTTAATCGTTGCTGATACCCGCCGCGATTTATTAAGTAATCGCTTGGTATTAATTGTACCAGAGGATAAGAGTGATGCTAGTGATTTGAAAGACTTAACCAATGCTAATATCGAACGAATTGCGATCGGCGATCCCCGTAGTGTTCCCGTAGGTCAATATGCCGAACAAGCTCTGACTAAATTGGATTTATTACAAGAAGTCCAATCAAAACTTGTCTTAGGAAACAATGTGCGTCAAGTACTGCAATTTGTCGAGTCTGGCAATGCTCAAGCAGGAATTGTCTACGCAACCGATGCAAAAACTTCCACTAAAGTTAAGGTAGTACAAATCATTGATGCTAAACTTCACAAACCGATCGTCTATCCAATCGCTGTTTTGCAAAAAAGCTCCAATCAAGAAAGCGCCAAATCCTATCTAGAGTATCTATCCAGCGAACCAGTCAAGACTATTTTTGAGAAATATGGATTTAGCAGCCTTTGATTTCTCTCCATTTTGGATATCCCTAAAGGTGGCAATTACTGCCATCTTTTTTACGTTCTTTTTAGGAATTGTGGCAGCTTATAGTCTCCTTGAATATCGTGGTAAATGGAAATCAGTACTTGATAGCATTTTTCTTGCGCCATTGGTGTTACCACCTACTGTCGTTGGCTTTCTCTTACTCCAACTATTTGGACAATATGGCTGGCTAGGCAAATTTCTACAACTCTTCCGTTTCAATATCATTTTCACTTGGTATGCAGGCGTAGTCGCAGCAGTCGTTGTTACCTTTCCACTCATGTATAAGACAGCTCAAGGAGCCTTCGAGCAGGTAGATGGGAATTTAATTCGAGCCGCGAAAACCCTTGGGGCTTCTGAATTTCGAGCCTTTTGGCAAATAGCCTTACCCCTCGCCTTCCCAGGAATTTTAGCAGGAGCGGTGCTTGCCTTTGCTAGAGGCTTAGGTGAATTTGGCGCGACCCTAATGTTAGCGGGTAATATTCCCAAGCAAACCACCACCATTCCCCTCGCCATTTATGCCGCCGTCCAAGCAGGGGATAATCAAGAAGCTTGGCTCTGGACAGCGATTATTTTATCAATGTCGTTTTCAGCGATCGCCATTGCTAATCTCTGGTCAAATAAGAGAGAAAGGAAAAAGGAAAAAGGAAAAAGGAAAAAGGAAAAAATTCAATCCTCGATTACCAAACCACCATTACCAAACCATCATTACCAATCCCCAATTACTAATCCTCAAAAAGGCTTATTCATCAATATCACCAAACAGTTACCTGAGTTTGATTTGCAAATTACTTTACACTGTGTTGATCAATCAATCGGCATTTTGGGGGCATCAGGTACAGGTAAAAGTATGCTGCTCAAGTGCATTGCAGGGATGGAAACTCCATCAAGTGGGCGGATTGTAGTTAATGGGAAGATTTTATTTGATAGTACTAACAATATTAATTTACCTAGTCGCGATCGCCATATTGGTTTTCTATTCCAAAATTACGCACTATTTCCACATCTAACGGTCGCACAAAATATTGCCTTTGGTTTGCCAAAGGAATTACCATCATTACAAATTAAACAAAAAGTTTCTGAGCAATTACATAGCATTGAGCTACAGGGATTTGGCGATCGCTATCCCCATCAACTTTCTGGTGGACAGCAGCAAAGAGTTGCTCTAGCAAGAGCGCTAGTTAGTCAACCTGAAATCCTTCTGCTTGATGAACCATTTTCGGCTTTAGATACCCATCTGCGTAGCCAAATGGAACGAGAGCTAATTTCGGCGCTTAGCAATTATCAGGGGCTAACGCTATTTGTCACTCACAACATTGAGGAAGCCTACCGCATCTGTACAAATCTGTTGATTTTAGATCATGGTCAAGTCATGCGATATGGGAAGAAGTCAGATGTTCTCGAAAATCCCTCAAATCTGGAAACAGCGAGGCTGACGGGCTGCAAAAACTTTTCACGAATAAACCTGATTGCACCTCATTATGTCGAAGCGATCGATTGGGATTGTAATCTCCAAGTTAACTATGATGCTACAAACCTGACAACACACATAGGCACTCGCGCCCACCATATTACATTTTTAGAAAATTCAGTCAAAAGTGATTTACCAAATACGATTCCCTGTTGGTTAGTTCGCACTACAGAAACACCTCATCGTATGACCTTATATATTAAGTTAAATGCTCCTCCCAATCATGATTGGGATTATCATCTACAAGCAGAAGTATTTAAAGAGAGATGGCTTATTCTCAAGGAATATTCTCAACCGTGGCAAGCTTGTTTTGATCCTAATCAACTTTTTTTAGTCTAATACCAAAGAACAAAATGGCGTATTGTTCTTTTAAAACCCTGATGGGTTTGGCTTTTATCGCTATCGCCATTCTTGTTAGGACATAAAACCCAAATAGTGTGAGGCGGCGCGAAGCGCCGCCTCACACTATTTGGGTTTTGATTTGTCCTGATATAGCAAAGCAAGTTTTGCTTAGGACGTAAAACCCAAGAATCGAGTGGCGGCACGAAGCGCCGCCACTCGATTCTTGGGTTTTGGTTTGTACTAGCTAACTCTTTTTTTGCTATATGACTAGTCATTTTAGAACAATGGGACTTACGCAAAATCACCGTGAAACAGCGGTTTCACGTAGGGGCAATTCATGAATTGCCTCTACGTTAGGTTCTTTTGCATAAGTCCTAAACAAGTTAAAATCCAAAATAGAATGGCGGCGCGAAGCTCCGCCATTCTATTTTGGATTTTAAAATGGAAGGCTTTGCCTTCTATTTTTTTATGTATTTTCGTTAGTTTCTGTAGAAGCGGCACTGATTGAAGCAGTTTCTTTCTGAGCGCGTTTTTTGCGTTCAGCTTCCACCATGTCCGCAATCATTTGACGAGCTTGCTCAATCTTGTCGAGATTGGAGCGATATAGGTCAATATCTTTGAGTAAGCGATCGCTACCAAATTTCAGCGTTTCACCTACTAATTTGATCACTTCTTCACGCTTCGTACTATCAGCAATATCGTCAGGATCGCTAATTTCTAGCAATGCGTATAGCCCTACACCCAGCAAGCGACTATATTTGAAGTTTTCTTTATTAGCAATCGTCTTTAATTGTCCAGACAAAGGCTCAAGGTTGATGCCAGAGTCTAAGCTGGTCAACAGGGTTTTAATTTCTTGAGGCGATCGCGTGGCTAGGTCGCTCAGAGTTGTCGCATCTTGGCGAATGCGATCAGAGTCAAACTGAAGCGCCGAACACAATGCATGAAATACTGCAAAGCGATCAGTCTCAGGCTTGTAACCCACTGTAAAGCGATCGAAAGTAGTCACAAAACCTAATGCAAAAATTGCGTCATATACAAATGTTTGATTGACTTTCAGTAGATGGATTTCCACCAAAAGCTCATCCACAACCCGTCTATAGACTTGATTGACTGGCTTGGGAAAAGCTAAATAAAAATCTTTTTTAGTATCAGAAACAGTACGAACGGTATTCACAGTCAACAAAACCTAAAGACAAGATAGTTCAAATTATCATCGCACAGTTAGCCATAGCATCAGTCTATCGCTGTAAATAAATTTGCTGTATAGCTCCAAAAAGGCAAATGGCAGCGTATCGCGCCACCATTTGTCTTTTTGGGTTTTATGTTTGATAAAATTATGGGCAGCAGCAGAAGGCTCTATCCCTTGACATAGGCGATCGCCACATTAAAAATTTTAGGTAAATCCAGTCATGAATTTAGCTCGGCTAATTTCCGAAACCGCAGCAAAATATGCTGACAAACCAGCGATCGTATTTGGAGGCAAAACTTGGACTTACCGAGATTTCGATCAGCAAGTCCAGAGTTATGCCGCTCACCTCGATCGCTTAGGTATCAAAAAAGGCGATCGCGTCGCAGTCCAACTACCAAAATGCATCGAATTTTTATTTTTTCATTTTGCGATTCTTTCCATCGGTGCGATCACCTTACCACTCAATCCCGACTATCGCCCTGAAGAAATTGACTATTTCTTGACGGATTCAGGTAGTTCTTTATATGTGACCACTCGCGATATTTTTAACAAAGTAAAATCGACAATTCAGCATTTATCAGAATTAAAACTCTTATTAAAGGAAGAAGCAATTCCGCCGATGGCGGAATTGCTTCTTCCCAAATACGCCGCAGGTGGTGATGATATTGCCATGATCTGCTACACATCAGGCACAACGGGACGCTGTAAAGGTGCAGCAATTTCCCATCACAATCTCATCGCCAACATGAAAGCCCTACATAAAGCATGGGAATGGAGCGATCATGATATTCTGCTCCATGTCTTGCCGCTATTTCATGTACACGGCTTGAATGTGGCTACTCTAGGATGTCTCTACGCAGGCGCAACTATGATCATGTTCGAGAAATTTGAACCACGCCGCGTTTGGGAAACTTTAACATCATCAAATTGCACCCTATTCATGGGCGTTCCCACCATTTATCAACGACTAATCAATGAATGGGAAAAACTAGAACCTCAGCCAAATTTGCAGAGTATGCGCCTATTTGTTTCTGGCTCCGCACCCCTCAGCGATCAACAGTTCTATCAATTTGAAAACATCACAGGTTTTCGCATTCTTGAACGTTATGGCATGACGGAAACAGGAATGAATGCCTCCAATCATATTGATTCAGAGCATCGCAAAGCTAAGAGTGTGGGATTTCCTTTGGATGGCGTAGAAATTCGGATTGTTAATCGTGGTGGGGAGGATGCAGCGATCGCTGATGTCGGTGAAGTATGGATTCGTGGCGCAAATGTCTTTCAATGCTATTGGGGTATGCCTGATAAAACGGCTGAATCATTTACGGACGGATGGTTTCATACGGGCGATCTGGGCTTTCAAGATCCCGATGACCATAACAGGCTGTACTTAGTCGGTCGCGCTAAGGAGCTAATTATTACAGGTGGATTTAATGTCTATCCTAAAGAAATCGAGAATGTTCTAGAATCCCACGAAGCTGTCAAAGAATCAGCAGTGGTAGGATTACCAGATGCTGATTTTGGCGAAAAAGTTGTCGCCGCGATCGCCCTTAAAGAGGCATTTACAATTCCCGATGAAGAGTTAATTACCCATTGCAAAAGTCGCCTTGCCACCTACAAATGTCCTAAGCAAATATTTTTTGTCGCTGAACTTCCCCGCAATGCTATGGGAAAAATCCAGAAAAATATCTTAGTCCAACAAATTAGCACTTTGCCGTAGATTTTTGATGTCGTGACTTAACCGCAACAAAAAGTAGGCTGTAGCGCTACAGCCTACTTTTTGTTGCGGTTTTCTTGCCAAGCATTGCCAATTCCTTGCACCACACCGCGCCCAATCAAACCAATGCCCCGACCAATCACATTGGTTAACACATACACAAATCCACTACCAATAAAAGCGATCGCCGATTTCAATCTTGGCGCGATCGCATCTTGTAATTCCAGTACCAAAGTAACAGCAAGTTGCACCCCTTCTAGCTGTTGTAGCTCCTGATTGCGAGGGGTGTATATAGTTATTCTTTTGATGCCGCGATCGGCAAAGGTCAGCAAAACATGACGACTCTCAAAGATTAATTGAGGTTCAGCAATATACTTCTCTAAGCGATATTTCCAAGATAAATCATTGCGAAATCGTTCGATTTCACGAGTAGCTAATAAGTTATAGCGATAGAAATTATGTTTGATTTCTTCAATATTTGCAAAATTATTTAAGAGGGGTTGAGTTACGGCATTAGCAATTTGAATAATTAAATTATCCAAGATCATCTCCACCCTCTGCATTGCTTCAGGTGTCCCGATAGCGGCGCTAGAGTCGTCGATGACTAATTCTGTCTCAAACAATAGATGGGATAGTAAATTATCAAACTGGGGAATTTTATCTAGAAATTCTGTCTGTACGATCTCTTCATCCTTGAGTAAAACATCCACAACATTAACTTCAGAATCAATATTATTCAGCACATAATATTTGCCAAAAAAATTAATTATCGTTTCCTGCCAAATACTTTTTAAAATATCAGGTATTTTCAGTTCTAATTGTGATGGTTGAATTTGAGAAAACCGTAAATCAGTGATGATTTGTTCGATTTGGCGCAAAGCAATATATAGAAGTTGTCGCTTTTTCTCATCTTTCAAAATATCAATTTCTAAAGGAGTTTTACTTATATTTAATAAGCTAGATTGTAGTTTGTTAACCGTTTTGTCCCATAGACTTGCTTGGACAGCTAGAGCATTATTTCTGGATTGCGCCTCTGTTTGATCTTGGGCTGTGTTGTTAGCTTTTGTAGTTGTGCGATCGCTTATTTCCCCATCAAAAACAGTGTATTTTTCGTCCAGATTAGAAACCGTATTTGCTGGTGGCATAGCTGGTTCTGTTTGTTGTCCCCATAACCGATTCACTAACCAACGCGCCGCTTGTAATTCTCTAGCCTGTCCCGCTAAAATCATTTTGGTAATCTGATCGCTAATCTGGTCACTATTGGTATTGGCTAAATTTGCCTTGACTTCAGCTAACACCCGATCAATGCCCCGTATTCCCGACAAATAGAAATTACGCTTGACGATCGCTACCACAGTTTGCTCAGGTAGATTTCGCATTAAGCGATTAGCTTGGTTAGAGAGCTGGCTAACAAGTCTTTGGAGATCGTCTAGATACTGATTTCCTGAAGCAACTAGGCGAATCGCGGTTATTAATTCATCGGGATTATTGCCCTTCAGGCAATATCCCTCAACACCAGCGAGTAAAACCATTTCCACTAGCTCAGACGGCTGTGGAGAACTCAATACCAAAATTGGCAATTGGGGATATTCAGACTTTAAACGCTGACACAGTTCTAAACCAGATTGCCGATCAATTGCTGCTGATTCCGAATTTTTTGCGTTTATATTTAGATCGAGAATGACTAAATCAAGATCTCCTGCTCCTTGCAAAAACTCTACGGCTTCAGCCACCGTCTCTGCTTCAGCCACCACTTCCAACTCTGAAAATTGTGCCAACCATGATCGCATTCCCATCCGAAAAATGCGATCTCCATCTATCAAAAGTAATCTATATATCTCGTCACTCATTAGGCAGTTTCATAATAAGTGAAGGATTTAAAGTTACCGTATTCATGTTTTTAGCTTACTAGTTGACAAATTAATAAAATGGAGAACTGATTACTTTGCCAATCTCTTGAGGAGTTGCGCCAATTTCTAATAACGTATTAATGATCAGATCCAAAGATGAAGAAGGATCGCCTGATTCCATTTTAGCAACCCTAGACTGGCTAGACTTAATTTTCTTTGCAAGAGCTTGTTGTGTTAATTTATTTTTAGTTCTTAACTCTTTGAGATAGTGACTAAGAGATAGCCTCATCTCAATAAACGCTGACTCTTGGGGAGTTAATCCTAAAAATTCATCTACAGTGCCACATTGCCAACCATCGGCTTCTAATCGGCGGCGTTTTTCTAAATCCATAAGTTTACTCATAATATTATGTGTAAAGTTGTTAGATTAAAGAGAATCAAGTGTTTGATCTCGAATCTCTTCAATTTAACAATTAAGTCTGACCTAAAATTTAAGCATCATCATAACGTTTCATACGTCTTTGGCAGTTATCAATAACTTGCTTAGGTGTTTTTGGCGTTTTTTTATTGAAGACTTCTAAAATTAGGATGACATCTACATCAATACGATAGACAATCCGCCAATTACTTTCTCCATCTGCGATACGCAATTCATGGCAGTGTTTACCAATACTAGGCATAGGGCGTGAGAAAGGTAGCGATAGAATTTCTCCTCTTTGGAGTTTTTTGAGTAAAAATCCTGCCTCACGTCTTGCTACCGCAGAAAAAGGAGGCGTTTTGATTTCTCCACTAAGCCAAAATAATTTTTTATTCATTCTATTGTTTTCTATGAGTAGGACACATGAGAATTTTGTTGAAAGTAGTGCAAAGCAATATTTCCAACAACGATCAATCACTGTTTAAAGAACTATTTGTGTATTACTCATTTGAAAATTTTTATACATTTGCATTTATAGATTTCATGCTCACATATGAAATAAAATGAATTTTTCTTGTGTTTATTTTGAATAGTGTAGAAATTAAGCATAGCTATTTAATTTACCTTTATTACATTATGTCAAAATGGACATAATTGCAATATCAAAGTCAGAATCTCAGCCTAAAGTTCTATCTGCGTAGATTGAACTTGTATTGACTCAAATAAATGGCAAAAAGATGGTCAGGATTTCACCATCGTAGGCAGCGCTTGTAGAATGCATTCTGACGGTTAGCTTTCCCCCAAGAGCTTTGAGCAAAGTCTTCGTAGTTGGTAAACTCAAACTTAAGGTTCCAGTCTCAGGTTGTAGCATCAGCCATTGTCCTACTGCCTTAAGTAAAGGCAAGTCACCCCCACCTTGTCGCGTTACTTGTGATTGAAACTGTAACTTTAGATACTCACCCGCACTGGTGAGGACAAGCTGAATATGGCTATCAGGGGGAAAACTGCGAACTAGGCGATCAATGAGTCCATTGAGAACTTGAGAGAGCAGGAGAGCATTACTCAAAATCGCAGGAATTTCCGTCGGTAATATCATTTCTAAAGAGATCTGTCGCCGTCCCGCATGGTCTTGCCAACGCATAAATCCATCACTTAAGATTTCCTCGATTTGGGTTGCTTCCAACATAATGGCGTAACTATCGAGTTGGGCAGCTTCAAAAATCAAATTAAATCTTTCGATCTGCTCCGTACATTCCGCATCAACTCGATCTAATCGCGCTTTTACTTCTGCCGAAATATCCTTGCGTCGCTTTAGCGATCGCACCAACATACGGATCGTCGTCAGCGGAGTTCGCACCTCATGGGTAATCGCTTTGATGATATCAACTTCTTGGATTTCAGGGATCGCTAACTCTTGATGAATTGAAGATTGTGCCATCAAAATTGTGCCAAATCTTGCCATGACTTGATAGGGCGGCAAGGTAAGAGGAAATTGTTGCAGCTTTGTTTGTAATAAATTTTGTTGATCAGTACGCCGAATTCGCAGTAGAAGGACAGCGATCGCCGCTTGAATAGCTACAGGATGCAGAGACCAAGTACAACTATGACTTTTTGCAGAGGCTAGAATTACAACACTAAAAAATTCTGTGACTAAAATGCAAAACCATTCTTGATTAAGGGGATCAGCTTTGGGGATCGAGACAACTTGAGTGTTGCTAATCGGTAAAGAACCAGTGGGAAATAGTGAGGATTTACTGGTAGTAAATACCCAAGTTTGTAATTCGGGTTGGCGATAAACTGCATTCGGAAAAATATATGGATGATGAGTTAGCAAAAGTCCTTTAATCGGTTGATGCATCGAAAATTGCTGGAGAACGGCAATCAGCTTATACCAAAATTCCTTTGCATCAGTTTGATGCAACTCTTCAACAAACTCACGGGTTTGCAAATCTTGATGCAGTGCTTCGTATATTGTTGCCAATCCTGTCGCCAATGTTTCGTCATCCTCAAGCAAGCTAGTTATATCGTTTTAAGAAACTGCACTTAAGCCAATAATAGGAGTAGGAGCAGGTTTAGTTGATAATTTGACCATATATAGCAGAGTCATCAGTAAAACCTGCCCCTACAGCCAATGTAAAAAATGCAATCAGTGCAGTTTCCTAAAAATAAAATTACCGACCTTGAGTTAGCGCAGTTTCAGCACGATCAAACTCTTGTAACAAGCGATCGCGAACCTTCGCAGGTACAGCCCGCTTAACCGAGCCGTTGTAATATCCTGCCAAAGTATTCAATGCTGTTAGCATTGTTGTATAAGAATACAAACCACTCTTTTCGCGATCAGCCCGATAACGGGATACATAGGCATTGATTTTGTATCTTGCTGATGTCTTAACCGCAGCACGATTTTCAGCATCTTCTGGCAGATTAATCGCTTCTCGCAACATTTTGATCGTGTCAGTTGTATCAGTGAGATAATTACCAGTCAAACCTGCATTAACCAGCGTTTGTATTTCTTTAGTGGACAATACTTCGCCCTTTTTAGCAAACAGAGCCGCATTTGCTTCTGGTGTAAAACTGCTAAGTACCACTAGGGAAGCCAATGTAAAAGCGATCGCCGAACGACATAAGCCTTGTAAAGAAACTTTTAAAACTTTTAAAGACTTAAATAAAGACTCGTATTTTGCCTTCATATTTATAAAAATACATATTTGTTGTCCCCTTAATCTTATGGCTTTTCGGGCAACCTCCCCTAGTATCCAAAGGAGGGGATCGCAATGTTATGGTTTCGTGACATTGCGATCCCCTCTAAAATTTGCCAAGGTGATCGCCACAACAATTACAGGTATTTGGTTTTAGCTAAGTATTTGTACTAAAAACAGGGAATAAGCTTGTCTAAACCAATAGAAGATAACCCTTTCAGCCATTGACCTTCTCCGAAAATTTGGCAGAATGTACTTAGCTACAGACCGAAACCTCAGTTCAGTGCAACTGAGGCAGATACCATTAAAAGCAGTTGGAGGTTAATTGTATGGCGAGGGAACGTCCTCCCCTAGAAGAAATGACCTTGCGTCAGCTTCGCAAAGTAGCAGCAGAGCTAGAGATTTCTCGTTACAGTCGAATGCGAAAATCCCAGCTACTTGCTGATATTCAAACTATTCTTACGGCTCAAGGTGCAGCCTCAACCCAAGCAGATCGTAGTAACTCGGAGACACAGGAAATCGTGGAAGCATCAAAGTTTAATGTGGGTAGTGAAGAAACAGAAGAAAACCTAGAATCACTTGCTGCCATTGATCAAAGTATCGGTGATTTACCAAGTGGTTATGGCGAAAGTCGTATCGTTCTATTACCTCGTGATCCCCAATGGGCTTACGTGTATTGGGATGTGCCTAATTCTCAGAAGGAAGAATTACGTCGCCAAGGTGGACAGCAGTTGGCTCTACGTCTATATGATGCCACTGATGTCAATTTGGATTACCAAACTCCTAATAACCTACAGGAATACAACAGCGATGAACTCGCTCGCGAATGGTACTTACCCATTCCAATTAGCGATCGCGACTATGTAGCGGAACTTGGTTATCGTTGTGCCGATGGTCGTTGGTTAGTACTAACTCGCTCCAAGGTTGTTCATGTTCCCCCAGTATTCCCATCAGAATGGGTAGAAGACAACTTTATTACTGTACCTTGGGATCAAACACTCAAGGGTCAAACCTTCTTCACTTTGGTTCCTCCAGCTAAGAAGGTTGCTCCTGCTCCCGAAGAAACAGCTACTACCAGCAGCGATACTTCCTACGACGAAATCTTCAATATTGCCCGTGAAGCTGAAGTTCAAAGAATCTCTGGCTCTCTCTATGGCTCTATGCAGCATGAGTCGGGAATTGGTATGGCTCCTGAGTCTATTAGCTCCTACGTCTTCCCCTCTGGTGCAGGATTGTTTGCAGGTGCGGCAGGTGCAATCAGTGCTAGCGGCATTAACTACTCTGGCATTGGCATGTCCAGCTATAGTTTCTTCTCTAGTGAAGCTCCCATCCGTCCTCGCCAATTCTGGTTAGTTGCTGATGCTGAATTGATTGTCTATGGTGCAACTGAGCCTGACGCTTCTGTTACCATTGGCGGTCGTCCGATTAAGCTCAATGCTGACGGCACATTCCGCTTCCATACTTCTTTCCAAGATGGTATCCAAGACTATCCAATCTTTGCAGTTGCTGCGGATGGCGAACAAAATCGAGCCATTCACATGAAGTTCGAGCGTCAAACCCTTGAGCGCCGCACTAATACCAAAGAGGAAGCTATTCCTGAATGGATTAGTTAAAGCTACCTATAAAACAAAAAAGCCCCGCATTGCGGGGCTTTTTTGTTTTATGCCGATCGCTTGAGCGTCACGGCAAAAGTACTTCCCTTGCCCACTTGGCTAATCACATGAATACTTCCTTCCATTTTCTGCACCAATTCATTGGCGATCGCTAGCCCTAGTCCCGTACCAGAAATATCGCCATCCGCTTGTCTACCGCGAAAACTACGTTCAAATAGCCTTGGTAAGTCAGCATCAGGAATTCCTACACCTGTGTCTTGAACATAGATGTAAACTGAGTCAGGCTTCACATCTGCACCCAGCAATACATAGCCACGTTCAGGGGTGTATTTAAGGGCATTCTCTACCAAATTACCGATCGCTTCTCTTAGTCCTGATTCATTGCCTAATACTTTGGGTAAATGAGATGGAATATTAGATAGAAACTGAATATTGCGATCTTGAGCGATCGCACTGGCAAAATTAGCGATCGCTTCCAAAATGCCATTTAGATCTACAGGTGCAATATCTATAGTTGCCGCAGGTAATAAGGCTTTTTCATGTTCGGTTTGCGGTAGTAGCAATGGCGCAGGGCGATCAGCTTCACTAAGCAGATCTTGAATATGCTGAGTTTCGCGCAAAATCCCCGTGACAAATTTTTGATTAGGATCTGACTCAACAATGCGCCGTGATAAAAGTTGAGCAAAAGTGCGAATGGCCGTCAGAGGATTGCGAAGTTGATGTAATAAAGAAGCAAAAAAATTGCTTTGCTCTTCATAATGGCGCTGTTGGTTAGCGACTAACCATTGATTGCGACGGTCTAAAGCACAGGCGATCGCTAAAGTATTAGCAATTTGTTGAATTTGTGATTGTTCGTATTCCTGCCAGTCACGATCATCTCTTCCTGTCATCAAAAATCCTAAAATAGCCTCCTCATAAATCAAGGGCAGTACAAAGCGGCGTTGTTTTACCAAACCACTACTCCCTATGGATAACATTGGCAAAGTTTCAGGGAAAGCTTCTGGCAGAGCCATTAAACCATCTTCAGGAAATACAGCAACCTCAATTAGATTAGTAGGCATCCCATCCGCCACATTTTCAGTGATATAGATAGCACTAGCAACTGCACCCAAACTTTGGGTCAGTAAAATGATTTGCGATCGGGCTAGGGCGATCAGGTCGGGACTGGCGGATAGCATGGAAAAATAATTGCCAAGATGTTCATAGTATAGAGTCCTATGTAAATCTCAGTATAGCTCTCCCATAAATTAATAATAATGCAAAACCTAATTTACCAAGAAATAATTCTAATGTATTAATGAATACTTTGCCCCAGCAAAAAAAGTCGTAATCTGTAAGTAAGTGTCTTTAGCAGATCTTATCTACGTAGATCTTTTGGGTGCGGTCAGCTATGTTAAAAGCTGTCGGCTTGGCTTTTGTATGGGGGGCTTTTTCTATACTTGTAGATTATGAAGAGATACTTCTAGATAAATCCAAGGAGCAGCTAACACAATCTAAAAGAACACTTTTAGGAACAAAAGTTAATCATTTTTTGTTTAATGAAATTGCTAAGGCTGATGTTTTATATGCAATTGATAGTTATAAAAATGTATATTTCAATCCAAGAATAAATATTAACTCTAAGGTGCAATTCAATCTAGACACAGTTAGCGATCGCCAAGTTGCCATTAAGGTTGCCAACGATCTCAATCGGTTTATGGGTTTGCCCGAAGAAGAAGATCCTGTAGTTAAGGTATAGGTAGTAACTAGCGATCGCATTGAACGTTTGGGGGGTGCGCTTCAGTTACACTAGAGGGAGTCATTTTATAAAAAATCATAAAAAAATACATATGCGGTTAAGTGATGTTACTCACCCCAATCAATTGCATGGTCTAACGATTTCGCAATTGGAGTCTATAGCAAAGGAAATTCGGCAAAAACATTTAGAAACGATCGCCGCCACAGGTGGACATCTTGGTCCTGGGCTAGGCGTAGTCGAGCTAACTCTCGCTTTATATCAAACTCTCGATTTAGATCGCGATAAAGTTGTATGGGATGTGGGACATCAAGCCTATCCCCATAAACTGATCACAGGACGTTATAAAAATTTCCATACCTTGCGTCAAAAGGATGGGATTGCAGGTTATCTCAATCGTCGTGAAAGTGAATTTGATCATTTCGGTGCAGGACATGCTTCGACCAGTATTTCGGCGGCTCTGGGGATGGCGATCGCCCGTGATTTGCAAGGCGAAAATTACAAGACTGTAGCAATCATCGGTGATGGCTCCTTGACAGGTGGCATGGCTCTTGAAGCAATTAACCATGCAGGACATCTTCCCAAAACTAATTTATTAGTTGTCCTCAATGACAATGAAATGTCAATTTCGGCAAATGTCGGCGCAATTCCTAAGTACCTGAATAAAATGCGCCTCAGCCCACCGATGAAATTCATCACTAACAATCTCGAAGGACAAATTCGCAATATTCCCTTTGTTGGCGAACAAATCAGTCCTGAGATTGAGCGCATCAAGGACAATCTCAAGATTGTGACCATGGTGCAAAACAAAGTAGGAGCCGTATTTGAAGAACTCGGCTTTACTTACATTGGTCCCGTCGATGGACACAATCTCAAAGAGTTAATCGACACTTTCAAGATGGCGCATACGCTCACTGGGCCCGTGATGGTTCATGTTAGTACTACCAAGGGTAAAGGCTATAGCTATGCTGAAGCTGATCGCGTTGGCTATCACGCCCAAAACTCCTTTGACCTCGCTACAGGCAAGGCGAAGCCATCCACTTCTAGCAAACCCAAACCTCCTAGCTACTCCAAAGTTTTTGCCGATACGCTGATCAAACTTGCTGAGCATGACAAGCGCATCGTAGCCATTACTGCCGCCATGTCTACAGGTACAGGTTTAGACAAATTCCAAGCCGCATTGCCCAATCAATTTATCGATGTTGGTATTGCCGAACAGCACGCGCTCACCGTCGCCGCAGGTATGGCTTGTGAAGGAATGCGCCCTGTAGCCGCAATTTATTCCACCTTCTTGCAACGCGGTTTTGACCAGATCATCCACGATATTTGTATCCAAGACCTACCTGTTTTTCTCTGTCTTGATCGCGCAGGTATTGTCGGAGCCGATGGACCTACTCACCAAGGGATGTATGACATCGCCTATCTGCGCTGTATTCCCAACATGGTGCTGATGGCTCCTAAGGATGAAGCCGAAATGCAGAACATGATTGTCACTGGTTTAACTCACAATGGCCCGAGTGCCATGCGTTATCCTCGTGGTAACGGTGTAGGCGCACCATTGCAAGATGAGGACATCGAGCCATTACCAATCGGCAAAGCCGAAGTATTGCGCGAAGGTAAGGATGTTTTGTTACTCGCCTATGGCTCCATGGTTTATCCTTCGCTACAGGTTGCAGAACTTCTGAATGAGCATGGTATTAGCGCCACGGTCGTTAATGCCAGATTTGCAAAACCCCTAGATACAGAGCTAATCCTGCCCCTTGCTCAAAAAATTGGTAAGGTGGTCACCCTTGAAGAAGGTTGCCTGATGGGCGGTTTTGGTAGCGCTGTTCTAGAAGCGTTGAATGATGCAAATGTGCTAGCCCCTGTTTACCGTATCGGAGTTCCCGATATTCTCGTTGAACATGCTTCGCCAGAGCAGTCATTTAATTCTCTTGGTTTATCTAGTGGTCAAATCTGCGATCGCATTCTTAACCAATTTGCTTTCAATAAACAAACTGTAATTAGCCAGTAATAAAAAAGGCGGTGCATTGCGCCGCCTTTTTTGTTTTGGGTTTTGTTTTGGGTTTAGCGAGTAGCTAAAAAGTATATAGAAGAGCGCTCCACAGGATTGAGACTATAGTCTAGAAAAACTACATCACTAAAACCAATACGGGTTAGCAAAATTTTAATTTCTTCAGGCGTGTAATATCGAATCCTCATCATGGTTAGTTCAGAATAAGGGCGCTCTGATTGGACTTTCCAAGTACCTTCCATCCATGCATCAAGTTCGTTTGGGCGAGTCAAGTCTGGAAACTGGATTAAGGCCCTGCCATTTGGCTTGAGAATACGATAAAACTCGTGAAAGAATGTTACGGCATGAACTTTCTCAATATGCTGAATACATTCAATCGAATAAACGAAAGTTAGTGATTGATCAGGAATGATTTTTAGATCTAGCCCTGAACTTCTAATATATGAAACATTTTTAACATCACGATTGAGTTCTTCCGCAACTCTGATGATCGCTTGACTGACATCCACTCCGATCGCGCGTTTACAAAATTTACCCACTGCACCAACAATTAAGCCATGTCCACAGCCAAATTCTAGTACCTCGTCATCAGGCTGGATCAATTTCGCTAAGACATCATTAGCAATTTCAGCACGGGAAATGCGAAGTTGGGAGAGTAATTCTTCGTATTCTCCAGGAAGAAAATAGAACTTGTTTTGAGGGTAAAGATAGTGCGGCGAACTACTGAGAAATTTTTTGGTTAAAAATGCGCGGGTTGAACTCCCTCCCATTTTCCACATTAAGTCAATCAATCCATTCCATCTTAGATAATCGTAGTCTCCCTTTTCTGCTTTTAGTGGTTTGAATAGAAGATTATATAGGTTGGTAATAAACTTGATTGAACGTAACTTTTTGACATTGCTTAGCTGCATACTTCTGATCCTATACCTTCAAAACTATGGAGAAGTAGTGGAAATTTTAGAGTGATTGTACCAGAGTTAATCTCAGCTTTTACTGATTTTTTGGTCTCAGGATGCCAAACACTGAAGTATAACCATGTAAAAATGTCGTACCTCCGACGGGACCAATTTCACCAGAGCAGAAAAATCCGCCAAAGGGAATTAAGCCAAGATGTTTTTGCAGAATCTCCGAGTCAAAGTTTGGTTTGTCATATAGCCTCTCGCCACGTCCCATGCAAGAAAACATTAAAGCTGCGGTAGGAGAAATATTAGGAGCCTCCAACCTCAACTGATTGGTGTAATTGATCAAAGCTTCCTCTAGATCTTCAGCGGAGGCTTTGCCATCACGTAAATGTAGTTGGATTCTCTGCCCAGGACGCATCCGATCGCCAACGGCGATCGCCCCAGATCGCGGATCAACACCAATAATATTGCGAATTAAGAAATCGCCCTGTGATGGGTTTGCCTTAAACTCATTCATCACCACCCCAATAAATAGTGAATGCTGAGCCAATTCGCGATCGCTTGGGTTTAAATCGCCCACAGTATCTTGCAATAAGGTTAAAGGTGGCTTTCCTTCCAAGCCTAATATTAAATTGCGTTCACATTCAGAAACCTGCAATATTTTGCCAATGGGGCGGCAACCCTGCGCGACTACAGGATCAATAGTCACATCTCCCCATAGAGCCACCCCTAACAAGCCCGTGCGATAAAGCTTATATGTACCCGCTTTATGGAAGCAAAACAAGGCGTTTGCACCCATGCCACCACTACTTGCTAAGCCCCCAACCTTGACGGCATTGGGATAAGCGAAATCTAGCCCTTGGATTAAGTCATTAATCGGAAATGAAAATGGATCACCCACCAACACAAAGCTAGGTGAAACTGCGGGGTCAACATCCGTTAACTTTTCCCAACGATCAGGAGGACTATCAAGATCTGGCAACAGATGATCGTCAAGGTGAAATACCTTTGCCTCTGCATTAGGTAAGTGTCCCACTAGTAAAGCGATCGCAGGTTTATCTTCAAACTCTTGACCATTACCGACGATTCCCCCACCCGAGCAACCAATTAATTTTTGGATCGGCAATTTTTCCGCTAGCAAAGGTAACAAACGCGGATAGTCACTAGCAAAAGCAGTGGAAACAAACAAAAAGCCTAAATCAAGCGATCGATCGCCAAGTAAAGCAAATATTTGCTGTGACAGATCCTGTACCGCAGCTTCTAAAGATATTTTTGTCGAAAGACTAGTAACCCACTTCATAGACCTAGCCCTACATCAACTTTACTTCCAGACATTTCTTTATAAATTGCTTGCAAGGGTTTTAGACAAACCCCAATATTTAATCTTTGTATTTGAGCTTTTTTTGCGCTTAATATCTAAGCATAGTATCTAAGCTTACATCGCAGCGACCTACTTCCGACTTTTTCTATAGTGCGATCGCTGAAAAATCAAAATCTAATAAAGAAGACGCAGCACTTTGCGCCGCTTCTTCTTTACTAGGTTTTATGTCCTAGCAATCGTAAAGAACGCCCAATGTGGCATTTATATAGAGTAAGACTTGGTAAGGCGCTGAAAGCACAGTAAAATAATTTCGGTAACTGTCCAAAGGATAGGTTGCCAAGTTTAAGTTATATATAGTTTACAAACTTTACAAATACGTTACCGATACATTTATTAAAGACAAATTAACGGAGAAAACAACATGCAGGATGCAATTACCAGCCTGATCGGTTCTTATGATGCAACTGGTAAATATTTTGACCGCGATGCCATGGATACCCTCAAATCCTATTTTGCCACTGGCACAGCCCGTTTAGCTGCCTCTGCGGCAATCACAGCAAACGCTGCTTCACTTGTGCGTAAGGCTGGATCTCAGTTATTTGAAGAAGTCCCTGATCTAATCCGTCCAGGTGGTAACGCTTACACAACTCGTCGTTTTGCAGCTTGCTTGCGTGATTTAGATTACTATTTGCGTTATGCCTCCTATGCTCTTGTTGCAGGCAACAATGATGTTCTCGATGAAAGAGTATTACAAGGCTTGCGTGACACGTATAGCTCTCTGGGTGTACCCATTGGACCAACTGTCCAAGGTATTCAGATCCTCAAGCAACTGGTTTTTGATTTAGTGGGTGAAAGTGCTGATTGGCTTGCAGCACCTTTTGACTATATGACTCGCGAACTGAGCGAAAAAAACATCTAACTAAAAAAGGGCGCGAAGCGCCCTTTTTTAGTTAGATATAATTCTTCAAAATGATTTAAGATTGTTAATAATCGAAACAAGCTCGATTTAGTCTAGGAGAGAATTTAAATATGGCTTTAGTACCAATGCGCCTGCTGCTCGATCATGCAGCTGAAAACGGATATGGCATCCCTGCATTTAATGTAAACAACATGGAGCAAATCCAGTCGATCATGCAGGCTGCTAATGAGACCAACAGCCCTGTGATCCTACAAGCTTCCCGTGGCGCACGCAATTACGCGGGCGAAAATTTTCTACGTCACTTGATTTTGGCAGCAGCCGAAACCTATCCTCATCTCCCCATCGTGATGCACCAAGATCACGGTAATGCCCCTGCAACTTGCTTCTCGGCAATTCAAAATGGCTTTACCAGTGTGATGATGGATGGCTCATTGGAAGCTGATGCTAAGACACCTGCTAGCTACGAATACAACGTAGAAGTAACTTCTAAAGTTGTCGAAGTTGCCCATGCTTTTGGTGCAAGCGTCGAAGGCGAACTAGGTTGCTTAGGTTCCCTTGAAACTGGTAAGGGTGAAGCTGAAGATGGACATGGATTTGAAGGTGCGTTGGATCATTCACAACTTCTTACCGATCCTGACGAAGCTGCTGACTTCGTTGAGCGTACTCAGGTTGATGCTCTTGCAGTAGCGATCGGTACTAGCCACGGTGCTTATAAGTTTACTCGCAAGCCTACTGGCGAAATTCTTGCCATCAGCCGTATCGAAGAAATTCATAATCGCTTGCCTAATACCCACCTTGTTATGCATGGTTCTTCTTCAGTTCCTGAAGATCTACTTGCCATGATCAATGAGTTTGGTGGCGCAATTCCTGAAACCTACGGTGTACCTGTTGAAGAAATTCAAAAGGGAATCAAGTGCGGTGTGCGTAAGGTCAATATCGACACTGATTGTCGTCTTGCCATTACTGCGGCTGTACGTGAAGCATTGTTTAAGAATCCTAAGGAATTCGATCCACGTCACTTCTTGAAGCCTTCGATCAAGTACATGCAAAAAGTATGTGCCGATCGCTATGTTCAGTTTGAATCTGCTGGTCAAGCTAGCAAGATCAAGCAAGTTAGTGTTTATGATTTTGTTGGTAAGTATGCTAAGGGCGAATTGAAGCAAGTTAGCCGTCAAGCTGTTAAAGCTTAAACATTAAAAAAACAAGAATTGTTGTGGCTAAGCAAAGCTATGCAGCAACAATTCTTGGGTTAAAAGCAAAGCTTTTTACAAAAAATACAAAATATAAGGGGCGCATTGCGCCCCTTATATTTTGATAGCATTGCTATACTTACAGTCGGTATTCAACCTACTTTTGCTCATGACTTCTTCTTTGTTTTCTGTTATTGAACCAAATAAAACAAATCCCAAAAAGCCAAAGCTTTTGGTCGTAGATGATGAGCAAGATAACCTTGATTTGCTATATCGCACCTTTCGCAGAGAATTTACGGTATTTCGAGCAGACAGTGGAATCAAGGCGTTAGAGATTCTGGAGAATGAAGGGGAGATGGCCGCCATCATTTCTGATCAGCGAATGCCTGAAATGAATGGAACCGAGTTTCTCAGCCGCACTGTTTCCGATTTTCCTGATACGGTGCGGATTGTGCTGACAGGATATACAGATATTACAGATTTGATTGATGCGATCAATTCGGGGCAGGTTCATAAATACATTACGAAGCCTTGGGAGCCAGACCAATTGAAGTTGGTTGTGTCAGAGGCGACCCATACCTATGACTTACTGAAGCAACGTTCTGATGAGCTAAGCCGATCGCAAGCCCAGAATGCTCTGTTGTCTGTAATTGTGGCGATCGCCCAAAAATCGAAACAGATATCTGGATGTATGCTGCCTTTAGCTAATGCATTTTGGCAAAATTTTGGTGCAGATGGGGTGATCTTACAGTTGGTTGAGCAAGATGCTTTGAGCGACACTCAAGCTATATGCGGTGATTATCTTTGGGATTTGGCTACCGATCCTTTAGTGCAGATGGCGATCGCCTCGAAAAAATCTCAAATTTCTCTAGCACCTGACCAACAAGCCGATTCAGATCAACCATGCAAAACTAATTTGGCGATCGCAATTACTTTCCGTGAACAGATTTTGGGTATATTGGCGATGCGTTGGTGTAAGGCAAATGCTTTGAGCCTTGATGATGTTGAGGTAATTCAGAAATGTGCCGATCAATTAGCGATTGCCCTAACTTGTATTCGTCATTATGAAAGACTCTGAAACTCTTTTGGCTTTAGCGATCGCGATCGCCAATCAAGCCCATGCAGGACAACTGGATAAGGCAGGAAAGCCCTACATTTTACATCCCTTAACGGTGATGGCACAGATGGATACGCTCGAAAGTAAAATCGTGGCAGTTTTGCATGATGCGATCGAGGATTCTGATCTAAAAATTGAGGATTTAGTTGAGCAAGGTTTTCCTGAATTTATTACCGATGCGATCGCGGCGATTACTAAACTTGAGGGTGAGCCTTATGAGGTTTATATTTTGCGGGTAAAGTCTAATGCGATCGCTCGAAAAGTCAAGATTGCTGACGTGACTCACAATATGGATATCAGTCGGATTGCTAATCCTACAGAAAGAGATTTTCAGCGTTTAGAGAAATATCAAAAAGTACTCCAAGAGTTACAACAAGAGTAAAACCAATTTTGCGATCAACCCCAAATCAAGAGATTTTTTAGCTCGATCATTGTTGTCAAAGCACTTAATTCAGATCTAATTTAATGATGACTGATCTTTTTTTGCGATCGCAATTTCTTTGATTGTTCATAAATATCTATCGCCCATTTCCTCAAACCAAACAGCGATTGTTCCTCACCACCCGTAAACCCGATCGCAAATTCCCCTCATCAAACAGCGATCGCAATTACTGTTTAGTCTATGCGTCGTAATGTCCACCAATAGCGATGATGTATATATTTTCGTCATCAAAGCTATAAACTAGCCGATCTTTGTCAGATATGCGTCGAGAATAATATCCAGCTAATTCTTACTTCAATGCTTCAGGTTTTCCAGTTCCTTGAGTGGGATCGCCTTTTTGCATTTCTTTGAGAATATTGAATAGTTTTTTGTGAATGGGTTTATTTGTTTCTCTCAAATATTCGTATGTTTGCAGGGTGTCTTCATGAAATACGACTGAGCGTATGATGCTTCTGTTTGTGGGTTTCGATTAGTAATTGAATTTGTGTAATTAGTTCTGGATTTTTTAGGATATAGTCGAAATCGAGAGATAGATTTGCTTGGTTAGGGTTCGATTTTTTAGAATTATGCTTGAACTGCCTGATCTGCTGCATTAAGCGCGGGTTACTCAGAACATATTCGGTTTCTTGATGAGTATCCATAAGTCTTAGTAAGGTTTATAGTCTACGATTACATTTCTAGCATACCTCTGATACTTTGTTGGATAGCGATCGCCTCCTCAACGCCCACAAAACCTGATCGCCTATTTCCTCAACATCAAACAGCGATCGCCCCTTCACCATTCACAAAAACCAATCGCCTATTCCCTCAAATCAAACAGCGATCGCCACTCATCACCCATAAATGAGATCGTCTATTTCCCATATCAACCAACAATAATTTAGTAGTGGAAGCGGCATGCGAGAATTCTGATTTTATCGTCTAAAACTTCATAAACTAGACGATGTTCTTGATCGATACGGCGTGACCAGCAACCAGATAGATCGTGTTTTAGAGCTTCGGGTTGTCCTGTTCCTTCAAATGGATTACGTTGGACTTCACGAATCAGTTTGATGATTTTTAAAGCTTTTTTACGATCATTTTCAACCCACCAAGCTAAGTCCTCAAAAGCATCTGCATCAAATTCCAAGTTTTTCACAGGCAGATTCCAAAGAGATTCCATCTTGTCGTTTTCTGGCTTTAAGCAGTCTTTCTTTCATTGCTGGACTGCTAAGTAAATATGCTGTTTCTCTTTCTGCCATTAGTTCTTGCCAGAAGGCAATGGGGACAACTACAGAAACTGTTTGTCCTTCTGAATCACAGATGTATTGTAATGCGTTAGTCATAGCAGTCAATATAACTTACTTGATTAATCATAATTATAACTGATCGCCCCGTCATCACCCAAAACCCGATCGCCTACTCCCCCAACATCAAACAGCGATCCAACAATTGTAAATCTTGATCGTGTTGGGTTATATTAAATTTTTTCCTAGTAGATTGGATTCTCAAATAATTGTATTAGTTTTTCGATGATATGAGTTTCTGTAGTGCGAATTCCAACTTCTAATATAGGATCAGAATCACCAGAAGTTAAAAAGTTATGGCTAGTAATCATTGCAAATTGATGATCACATACTAAATATTTCTCATGCGTTCCCCTTGGTTGTGTAAGTTTAAATTGGTCAGGATAGCCTTTCTCAAATTTTTCTAAACTTGAAATTGCGCTATATTTCCATCGGGCACTATTAGCAATAAAATCATTTCTAGTAATTGATCGATTACGGATTTTCTGTTTGGAAACTTCATCTTCTGGATATCCCCATCCTATAGAAATAGTTACATTTTTTTGCAGAAGTAATTGCATCTTATGCATCATTTTGCTATTTATAACTGTTTCGCAAAGCCAAGGACAAACTAAGATAAGTTGATTACGGCAAAGCTCTAATGCCTCATATAAAATCTTTTTTGATCCTTTACGACCAACTACTAAAGTAGTATTTGGAGACTTAAGATTTATTTTACTGTTTAACTCAATCAACCAATGTTCTAGATTTTGATTAAAATCTACTGATGGATTTTGTAATTCTTCTAGATTTTTCGATATATCAATAAGCTTATCTGATAGAACTTTAATATTAGAAAAACCTTCTTCTATGTCGTCACATATAGATTCTTCCAATAAAATAAGCCTTTGCATTAAATTATCTGATTTAACTTCTAGTGAATCTATACGAAATGAATCTTCAGTCTGACGATTTCTAAAAGAATTTAACAGGGTTTTGAGATCTTCTAGTTCATTTGAGTTGTGTATTGTGATGTCATCGAATCTTTTTTCGTAATTGCTCAACGTAGGAAAATTGACAAAAAGGCAAAAGCTGATAAATTAAAGAAATGAAGGAACTACCCAACCTAAAAGACCTAACAGACGAGGCAAAA
>NZ_JACJQY010000049.1 GCF_014696925.1 Phormidium tenue FACHB-1050
CGCTTTCACTTATTTCTAATCTATATACCCCTGCCATTTTTTTATCCTCTTTCTCCTTTTTCTCTTATATCATCTGTTGCCTCTTCTTTGTGTTTTGGTATAAGTCCTAACAAGAATAGCAACTATCAAACAAAGAAAGGAGGTGCTATGCACCTCCTTTCTTTGTTTGATTAGAGTGCTAGACACTATAGCCAATTGCCAACCAAGATAAAAGAAGCCCAAAAGTATGGGTGCTTCAAATCGATCGCTTGATTAAGTTGATTGAGAGAAACTACTGGTAAATTGGGAATTCCTTGGATCTGGTTACCCTCAATTCTTACATCTCCTCTTAGTAGTGCGACCTGAGTTTGCTGCAAGGCGATCGCCTTACTTTGGGCATTGGGGTAATTGCGATAAAAAGATAGCATCAATGGTACTGTCCCAGCATCACTTACTACCCAAAGTGATGCAAGCACACTTTTTGCGCCTTTTTGTGCTGCAACACCACTTAAGCCAAGATTTTTGCCGACAGCAGTCTGACAAGCACTCAGTGTCAGCATCTCAATTGGTTCAAAACCGAGATTGAAAGATTTAAGTTGATCGAGATATAGCCGCTCATTCCACATTTGAATGAATGCACCACTAATAGTGTTACTCACAAATTTGGCATGGGTGGCTAGATGCACGATGCCATAGTTTTTCTTTTTTCGCTGGGTCTTGATATTTTCAACGGTAAAGCTTTGGTTAAGAAAAGCATCGCCCTGTAAAACTTGTGTGGTAATTATATTAGCCTCCACTTCGACACTAGGTAGTGCTGACAATCCTTGCATAGCTTCGGTCAGACCCATTACCAGAATGCTGTTGCTTCGGCGATCTCTCAATTGCAAATTTACCATTCCCATAGATGGCACAGTCGCGATCGCATACTTCTGCACTAAAAAGTCTTTGCCATCATGTAAGGCTGCGATCGGAATTGCCCGCAATGGTCCATCCATTACAAAGATCAGCGTTGTGATATTTGCCGATTGCAAATCAGTATCAATTGGACGAATTATCCAATCGTATAGAGTTTGAGCAGAGGGTAAATAGTCTGTCGAACTGACATCACGAATATTACCCACAAAATCCTCAGCCGCTGACAAAATATCTAATTCATTGGCTTCTCGGACAACTTTACGAATTGGTTTGCCAGATGATGGTATCAGTAGTATCTCTAAGCGATCAGGGAAGATCACGGGATAGACTAAAGCAGTTTTACTCTCAGTAATCCGCTCAGAGCGAAGTAAAGCAGTCTGAGCCACACTGAGGCTCATAGGGATAGGATTAACATTTTCATTACTGTAATAGCGATGCTCGTCACTGTAGGATCTCTCGATCGCATATTGTGCATCTTCCAATTGGTTGCTATTAAAATAATCTCCTGCCCGCCGACGGGCCTCCAATCCTGCTGGTGCTTTGGTAAATCCATTAGTTATTACACCACCGAGCAAGCGCTCCCCCAGTCCACCAACCTCTGGGGAAAAAATTTCGGGGGAAGAATTTATGGGTCTAGGACTTGCTGATGGAGTTGCTTGACCTAATGCTACATTGTTGTGATAAGTAGCTCTGCGACCCAAAACTCCTATTCCACTTAAAATTAGAACTAGCAAAACTTTCCAACTAAGCGATCGCATTTTCATAACTTTTATTCTCATTCTCTTACAAAAATTTCTGTACTAAAAAGCATTCCGATCCACGACGCAGCTTAAAATGTGAAAGTGGTGCGAATTGTGCCAATTGTAATTGTGTCGCTTGTGGATGTGTGAACGGGATTAAATAGAAAGATTACTCCTGGGGTGATGTTGATATTGTCAGAAATTCGATAACGATAAAAGAGTTCCACATGGGTGGTACTGGCAGGCTGTGAGCCAACTGCACCAAAGTCAACTCCATTCAATCCAATTGCACTAGGAACGTTGCCGAAGGAGAGGTTGCTGCTGACGATTTTGGGTGGTTGCCCAAAATAGATACCGCCAAGGTTTCCACGCCCAAACAAATCGAACAAATTGAGATAGACCATCCAATTAGTCGTTTCTACAGTTCCAGTTGCACCGTTGACAGCATTGGATTTTGTATAACCGCCCCATGTACCAAGTGTAAGGTAGGGACTAATTCGCCAGTTAAGCGTTGCTCCGATCGCATCAGTCAGAAAATTTGCACCATTAATGTTGATGAAATTATCACCTGAGGATAGTCTTAAAAAGCCACCAGTCGTATAAGCATGGAGGTAATACAAAGCGACATCGATCGCATTAGTCGGTGTCAGTGTTAGCTGTCCTCCTAATGTGTAATCACTACCGAATAAGCCCCCACCATTGCCTAAGGTGGTTGGATTAGCGGGATCGCCTGCGGCATATACACCCTGCAAACTGATGCGATCGGCAATTTGCCAATCAAAGCCCACACCTGCGCGACTCCGTCCAACGTCTAATATCGGATTGCGCTGAGCAAAAGACGAAATTGGTCCCAAACCAGCACTTTCGACTCGATTAGGTCCCCGAAAAACAGTTGCTGGATTGACACCTTCCGTCCCAACGATAAATACTGCATTATCTCCCACCATGAAACGATAGGACAAATCAGAAAGCAAAAATGTACTTGCCGAATTACCCTCATAACTAAGACGAGTAAAGTTGTCTTGAAAAATATTGCCTGAGCCCGTAGACAAATTTGCAGCACTCAGCCCTACTAAGAGTAAGCTCCGATTATGAAAATCAAATTGGGTCAGTAAACTAAGCTGTAGGTTGTAACCCAAGGTCAGATTTGTCGAGGGATCGGCTTCATTAGCAGTCAAGATTCCATCTCGAGAACTCAAGTCAGCCGAGTTACGCAATCGCCCCTGCAAGCCAAATATAGCCTGTCCATACAGCTTAGTTGTCGTTGAGAATTGCTGAGCTTCTAATTTTGAAGTTTTTGCTTCTAGCGTATCCACTCGCCCCCGCAATATCGCCAACTCAGACGCAAATTCTTCTTGAAGTTTTTGAATAGTAGCAAGATCTTCTTTGCTAACCTTATCGGCTAAACCTATGGTAATAATTTCGTTGATTTTGTCCAAACAAGCATTCAAACCAGCCGCAAATTCGTAGCGTGAAAGGTTTTTTTGCCCTCGAAATGTGGCATCAGGATAACCCGCTATACATGCATAGCGTTCGACCAAAGATTGCAAGGCAGTAAATGACCAATCAGTTGATCGGACATCACTCAATTGAGAAACTGATGTTACTGACTCCGATTCTTTTGGCTTTGTGGGTGAAAGAGTGCGAATGTTTTGAAGAGATTCTTTAACATTCTGATCCGCTTTCTTTTCACTGCTAATTGTGGTAGCACGAGATTGTTGTGCAATCGTATCTGTGGGGAATCCTGTCAGTAAAAATACACTAAATAACAACCATTTAATCCACATCAAATTAGGTGTAATGTAGTGAATTCTTTCAATCGGATCAATCCGATTAAACATATTTGCTTTCTCCTTAAACTGAATGAACTGAGAGATACAAGTATTTATAACTATTTGTATCTTATAACCAGAAGATGAAACCTAATCAGTAAAAACTAATTGATAAAATTCAGTTTGTCATGCCTTTTAAAGAATTACAATTTATATATACATATCGACATAAGTATCTGAGTGCAATTAAATATAAAACCCCAAAAACTATTACGCACGCGCAGCGTGCGTAATAGTTTTTGGTTCTAGGTTTTAATTATGCCCAGCTATTTATAGCGCTTTGCAAGCAGGCGAGTTACAAAGGTTTGTTTACCCGCCGCAGGCGGGGAAACAAACCTGTACTCCACTAGACTGATAGATGCTATATAGCATTTCTATTACATTTGTGCGATTAAATAATTTATGAGAATACATGATTTAAGATACATTATCACAAATTATTTAGGATTGATATATATTACTAATAATTCAAATTTAAAAACAATTTAGAATTGCTATAGTTAAAGTGTAAAGAAATGCAATTAATTACCATTTAGTATGCTTTATACACCACCTTGGCATCTCACCAATGGTCTGCTAATGACCCTTTATACTGCTTTGCGAATAAGTCGAAAATGGGAAAACTTCACAGTTGAACCAGAGCCTATTTATCAAGAGCATATTTTTACAGGTGCAAATGGTGTGCCGATCTTTGGTAAGTATGCAATTCCGCAAAATGCGAAAGGAACTATTGTTGGAACCTATGGCATCACTGGAGATTTAGATAATCAATGGTTTCTCAAAATTCTGGGGCGTAAGGCGATCGCTAAAGGATATGCTGTCGTTTTATTTGATTGGCGAGCGCATGGCAAAACTGCTGAGCTTTCACCAGCGCTAACCTCAGATGGACTGTATGAAGGCGAAGATTTTATTAGGATTGCAAATACAGCTAAACAATTAGGATGTCCTGCTCCCTTTTGGCTGACGGGCTATTCCCTTGGAGGGCAACTTGCCTTATGGGGAATCAAAGCGGGAGAATCGATCGCTAGTTGGGGGAGTGATTTAGATATTACATCAGCCGATATCGCAGGCGGAGCCGTAATTTGTCCTAGCGTTAACTCCAATAGATCGCTTACTTATTTGGTCAAAGATGAACTGGGTCGATTTCTCGAAAAGGCGATCGCTCGTGAATTAAAAAAACTAGGACGCGGCATGGCAAAAATGCATCCTGAATCAATTGATCGTGATGCGGTGGAGAGAGCAAACAGTATTTGGGGATTTGATAACGAATTGACGATCGCCAAATTAGGATTTGACTCCGTAGAAGAATACTACGATGCAAGTTGTCCGTTATACTTCATGCCGCATTTGCAAAAGCCAACCTTTATTCTCTATGCGGCGGATGACCCGATGTTTGACCCATCGATCATTCCCGATTTAGAAAAAATCGCGGAAGATAATCCTGCCATTAAACTTATGGTCACCCAGTATGGTGGTCATGTCGGCTATGTCAGTAGTAAAACATGCCAACATCAATATGGCGATCGCGATCGATGGTGGGCATGGAATCGCGTTTTTGAATGGATAGAATCTTATGATCTACACACTAAGAATCTAGAGTTCTAGTAGTATCTTCTTACTCAAACTGCTCAAATTGCTCAACTGATTTCTGATCGAAATCTACAAACCTTTTTAATTGTGAAAATACACGATAGTTCTCTAAATTTATATCAGCTAAATCATTATCAACATTTTTCATTTTAATTAGACTATAGTCTGTATCCTCATCAAAAATAGCCAATGTGACATTCAAAACATCAAGAAAATTGATAAAAGGACGACATTCTGTTTCGTCGTACACACTGTAAAATTTGAGTAATTCAGCAACATAACTTTCCAAATAAAAGCGACTATGCGGCAGAATTAGGACAATCTTTAGCAATAAAATTATGGGGTTAAGAAAGTTATCATATTCTAGTGATAACTGTAAAAACTCAGAGGGTTTACGGCGTTCATTTAACAGTAAATATTGCAAAACTCGATTGCAAGTTGCGTATAGTAAACTAACAGGCATTATTTCTTCATTGCGATGGGATTGGAAATGTTTTAATTTTTCCACAACTGTCAAACGTAACACCTCAGAAACTTCCAAATCATCCTGCGATATACCCAAGTAATTAAGTAGTCTGACTTTGAATTCTAAGAAAGTTATATTCTGGATTTCTTCATAAAAGTTTTTAGCAGCTTTGCGATAGTTTGCATTACCCTGCTTATTCAATACTCTTTTGATTAAAAGTAGTACCCCATCACCTAAATTGGTTGGATTTGGACGTTGAGGATTTGCACCTAATCTGGAGTCAATACGCGCCGTATACATTGCTAAATCAAACTTAAATTGCTTCTTGATTTTTCGAGATAAATTTGCTGCATATTGGCGTTGCTCTAGAGGTTTTCTTGGATCAGCATATTCTGAGATGAGTAGATATGAGGAAAAACGCTCACTCCAGTTGTGATAGCTCTTATGTACACCAGCTCGACCTGAGAGCGATCGCAGAGTATTGTACTCTTCGGATTGAACAAATTTTTGTAGCCAATATCTTAATTTCTTTAGCTTATGTATTTTGGTGGGCACACCAATAGAATCTGACAAGAAAAGATCCGCTAACTTTTGACAAGCACTAATATTTCCATTGATCGCCCAGTTATTATTGAGAATGTAGCAACAGCGCAAAAGAGCATACTTAAACTCACTTTCTTTGTTGTGAAAGATAATTTCGCCTAGGGCATAGTAAGCATTAACATTATCAATCTCTTCATATCTAATAAATAATTTTTCAAATTGATTTAAAATTACTTCAGCTTCGTAATATTTAATAATTCCTAAGAAGAAGCTATAGATATGTTCTTGAGCCTTCTCTATGCTGCCAGCAGTTATATCAGTTACTGGCTCAGAGAATCGATTAAATTGATTTTGATTGGAAAACTGTGCCATATCAATATTTTCTTGAACAACAGCAGAAGGTTTTGAATTTCAGGTTTGAATTTAGCAGCCTTAAATCGATGATGGTTTAATAAGTTTAGAAAAGAGCAGAACCTACAAGTTGAGTCTTCCACAAACTATTTAGGATTGCTATACATTATACTAATCAACAAAAAAATTCATCTAAACTTATCTTCTTTAAAATAACTTATTATTTTAGGACGGATTTCTAATAATTTACCCTTGAAGCTATTTATTAGAAAATTTAGGGTTTAAAGTGTTTTGAATTTGTTTCTTTTGACTAATTTAGGATAATAAAAATTACTGTACAAGTACGCAGTGATTTTTATTGAGAATTCTAAACTTGTAATGATAGAGACACTAATAAATCTAAAATCACTATTTCTGTGACTTTGCTTACGACAGACTCTACTCAATGTTCACTCATATAATGCGAATTACTAAGTGGCTAGATGAAATTAAATATAAAACTTAAAAACCTGTGATGTAGGTTATACATGTGTCACAGGTTTTAACTTTTGTCTTTAATTATGCCTAGATACTCACTAAATAAATTTTACCTAAAAGAAATTTACTATTGTAGGCATTATATAAGTTTCGTAAAGCTAAGTCATGGTACTAAAAGCTTATTTTTAAAGGTAGGGGCTTAGCTGTAAAATAAAAATCGTTTGTTTGATCGCCTTTTTCAGAGTAATACTAAACTATAAAATGGCTACGCCATTTTATAGTTTTAAAAACCTTACCGAGTTTAGTTTGTAATTCATAATAGTATCGTCACACTTTGGTGAATTGGTATAAAAGCAGTTATCAAATTTTGCCAAGTTTGGCAACTAGGCTGTATAAAAGCTGTATAACCCAAGAGCTACTCAAAAAAAATCTCACCAACAAAATTAAGATGCCAGCTTTTAAAATTTTTGATAACGATATTGACTTTGAAACTCTTCAAGAATATCTGGGCTGCGAGGCGATCGCTATTGATACCGAAACTATGGGGTTGATTCCCAGACGTGATCGCCTATGCTTAATCCAAATTTGCAATGATGATGAAACTGTAAGTTTAGTAAGAATTGCACAAGGCATTAAAAGTGCGCCCAACCTCAAGTATTTATTTGAAGCCCCTGAAGTTAATAAGGTTTTTCATTTTGCTAGGTTTGATGTAGCGATGTTGGAAGCCCATCTCGGTATTGCCACTCATCCAATTTTCTGCACTAAAATTGCTAGTAAACTGGCTAGGACATATACCGATAAGCATGGTTTAAAGGAATTAGTCCGCGAACTAGAAAAAATTGAACTAGATAAAACATCGCAATCGTCAGACTGGGGAAATGTTCAAGTTCTGTCAGAAGCCCAGCTACAGTACGCAGCTAATGACGTTCGATACTTGTTATCTGTTTATCGCAAACTGATTGATATGCTGATTCGAGAAAATCGTTATGATTTAGCGAAAGCCTGTTTTGCTCATATTCCGACACTTGTGTATTTAGATTTACTAGGATATGCGGATGTTTTTGCCCATTAAGCAAACAGTGCTGGCTTATAGTTTTTATCTATCAGTCTAGTAAAGTACTGGTTTGTTTCCCGCCTTCGGCGGGGAAACAAACCAGTACTCGCTAATAGAAGTCTATAGCAACAGATCAGAGTTCAAGGTTACAGCTAAATCGGTATTAGGATTGACAGAAGCAAGCGTTACACTGTCACGTCCTAGGAATAGACCAAGCAATGCGCCAATTCCAGCACCACCAAGAATTTCTTCAGTAGCAAGAGCGCGATCGCCTGTTACCGCAGAGATGGCAGCAGCAGCAGCAGCCCCTAGAGCAGCATTTTGGAGCAGACCACCAACATTTACACCCTTGTCAACTCTCTCAGTCGTAGTTACAACTTTAGAAGTAGCATTGATGGCTCTTCTCTGACCATTGGCAAACACAAGTTCACTAGCAAAGAACTGAGCGCCACCTGATACAGTCCTCAATTCACCGACCACTTGAGTACCAGCAGGTATCAAAATTGTGCCTTGGGAATTAGCAATATTTTGCGCTACATTTAGCACAAGAGGCACTTTTTCGTTAGGTCCGAGCAGAATCTTGTCTTTGGAATACTGAACTGCGATCGTATTGCCTGCGGGAATCCTGACTTGATTTTGAACAGGGGGAGTGGTTGTGGTCTGTCCCACGATATAAGGTGAAGCGATCGCATTTGCTTGACCTGAACGCACTAACGATTGATAGATAAATGCGGCAACCTCGGCTCTAGTTGCGGTTTGATTAGGATTTAAGAACTGGACATTGGGATAATTAACCACCAAGCGGTTCTCAGTCGCTGCTGCTACGCTATTTCTCGCATAGTTCGGAATACCAGAAGCATCAGCATAGGTTTGTAAAATTGTTTCAGGTGCTTGACTAGCCGAATAATTCAAGCCATTAGCAAGGGAAACTAAAACCTGTACACGAGGAATATTTTGGTTGGGTTCAAAAACATTACCTGGGTATCCAGACAGAAAACCTGTTGTGTATGAAGTTTGAATTGCCGAAGCTGCCCAATAACTTGACGCAACGTCAACAAAGGTAACTCCACCACGAATAGGTGCTTTGTTTACAGCTTTGCTAAGCATCGCTGCAAACTGTGCTCTAGTTACTGGATCATTTGGACGAAATCCCCCATCTGGAAAGCCTTTAATAATGTCTCTTGAAGCTAACTCTTGAATAAAAGTCTGCGCCCAATATCCTGTAGGCACATCATTAAACGTGGTCTGAGCAAAAGCAGAGGTTGCGCTGATCAAAGGAATTGCAGAGCTACCAATAAAGCTAACAGCAACAAGTAATGCAGTGCTAGAACGTTTAGTTTGAGTTGTCATTTTGAGTTTTTCTCCTATACATATTTATGCATATGTGATAAATGACTGTATATCTAAACTAAATGTTCCTAAAAGATTTTCAAATCTAATGCTGAAATGATCATAAGTCCTCAATTATTTCTGTTTTCTAATTCAATAAGTCAACCAACTCAAACATTAAGGCTCGGTAAATATAGGTTTGATCCATCAAGTCAATTAAACAAATCAATCAAATCAAACATTTTATTAGGCAAACTTTTAAAGCATCAAATAAAAAAATTTATAAAGTTAGATAGTTATTAAATATGGCAAAAAGTGACACTTTATAGCTGTATTGATAGGAGTTAGACCAAAACACAAAATGAGGTATATAGCAATCCTAAATGAGTTGTGAGTAGGGGCAATTCATGAATTGCCCCTACTCACATAGCTAAAGAAAACATTTTCTTACATATAGCAGTCCTAAATCATTTGTAGATTTTTGGGTTAGTGGAAGCGCACCCCGAAGGGGTGCGCTTCCACTAACCATTTAGGATTGCTATAGCGTTTATTCAGTAGTTAGGCATAATTAATTGTAAAGAAAAACCCGTAAAGTTGCGCCCCCCGCAGGGGCGCAACTTTACGGGTTTTGTAATTTATTTTACACATGTACTTGGGTCACACTTTTGTGAATTTAGTATTATCAAGAAGTGAGGGGCGGCGCGATGCGCCGCCCCTCACTTCTTGATATAGCCATAGCACTATCCATGTTTTTCTGAGTTAAGCAATATAGAGATTGCTATATGATGGATATAAATAGCTTGAATGCCTGACAGTAAGCCTTGACTAAGTTTCAATTTGACTCTATTCCCGATGCCCTTAACGACCTCAAATCTGGTCGTCTCATTGTCGTTGTCGATGATGAAAACCGAGAAAATGAAGGCGATCTGATTGGGGCAGCCCAATTTGCCACACCTGAGATGGTAAATTTTATGGCAGTGAAAGCGCGGGGGCTGATCTGTCTAGCCATGACAGGTGATCGCCTTGATCGCTTAGATTTACCATTGATGGTCGATCGCAATACTGATAGTCAACAAACTGCCTTTACCGTCAGTATTGATGCCGTAGAAGGGACATCAACAGGAATTTCAGCAGAAGATCGTTCACGCACAATTCAAGCGGCAATTAATCCAAATACCCGCCCTAATGATCTGCGTCGTCCTGGTCATGTTTTTCCTCTCAGGGCTAAAGATGGAGGAGTACTCAAGCGAGCTGGGCATACCGAGGCGGCTGTAGATCTTGCCCAAATGTCGGGACTATATCCCGCAGGCGTGATTTGTGAGATTCAAAATGATGATGGCTCAATGGCTCGACTGCCTGAGTTAATTGAATATGCTAAATTACACAATCTTAAATTAATCAGCATTGCGGATCTGATTAGTTATCGTTTAGCCCACGATCGCTTTGTACAGCGAGAAGCGATCGCCAAATTGCCATCGTTATTTGGTAACTTTCGGGTCTACGCCTATCGCAACACCATTGATAATACTGAGCATCTAGCGATTGTCAAAGGCGATCTACGGGAATTTCCTGACAACGAAGTTTTAGTACGAGTACATTCTGAATGTCTTACGGGTGACGCACTTGGATCACTGCGTTGTGATTGTCGGGGACAGTTGCAAAGCGCCTTAAAAATGATTGAATTTGCTAATTGGGGCGTAGTCGTCTATTTACGACAAGAGGGACGTGGCATCGGTTTAATTAATAAAATCAAGGCATATTGTCTCCAAGATGGGGGCTTAGATACAGTCGAAGCTAACGAAAAGCTGGGATTTGGGGCGGATCTGCGTACCTATGGAGTTGGAGCGCAAATCTTGCATGACCTTGGTATTAAAAAAATGCGTCTAATCACCAATAATCCTCGCAAGCTGGCAGGGCTTAAAGGCTTTGATATTGAAGTAGTCGGACGCTTACCCTTGCTAATTGAAACCAATGAGCATAATTGGCGCTATCTGGAAACTAAAGCCGAAAAGTTGGGACATTTACTTTTACAAACAAAACTAATCACTCTCGGTATTCGCTGGACAGAACAGAAATCTCCTGAATGGCTCACACAGTTACGTGAAGTTGCGGCAACAAATGATTTGCTAATGCAAGAAGAAACATCTACAGAGTTTGCGAGTTTATTTGCTAATGCCGATACACAAGACCCTGCCTTATTAGCAAAGGAGATTGCCAGTAAGCTATCGATTGTCCATTTAGGTTTTGATCGCTCCAATGAGATTTCTGATGACTGGTATGAGCAACCCAATCATCCCTATCGGCAAGCGATCGTGCGCGTATTCAAGCACTTAAAACAATGGGAACAGATCACGACCTTTAAGTTTTGTGTGGCGCTCAATGATGCTGAACTACCCGAAAGTTTTGCGGAGACAATCAATCTTGGGCTAGCTTGGAATACCCCTTGGAAAGGCGATCGCATGTACGAGTGGTTTAACTTTTTCCTCCGCGACGGCGACGATCTTGCCATTCTAGATAAGTAAGATAACCAATGCCACTAGTAGCGATCGCCATTAGCACAATGGCAGCCCAGAAAAAAGTATTGAGAAGAATAGCTTCCGACATAAAACTTGATTGATTTTTGCTAATTAATCATAATTTATCAAGTGTATCGCGATCTTCCTATCTGCAACCCGAAAATAGAAGGGCGGCGCTCCGCGCCGCCCTTCTATTTTCGGTTTTGATTTATCGTGACTAATTTTTATGGCAATTTGGGATATTGACGAAAATTAGGTTTGCGCTTTTCTAGAAATGCCTGCTTGCCTTCTTGAGCCTCCTGTGTCATATAAAACAACAGAGTCGCATTACCCGCTAGTTCTTGAATACCCGCCTGACCATCACAATCTGCATTAAAAGCAGATTTGAGACAACGAATTGCGAGAGGACTCTTATCTAAAATCTCCTGCGCCCACTGAATGCCTTCAGGTTCTAATTGCTCGACTGGCACAACCTTATTTACTAAGCCCATTTCTAAAGCTTCTTGAGCATCATATTGGCGACAGAGATACCAAATTTCACGCGCTTTTTTCTGCCCAACTAATCGCGCCAAATAGGAAGCCCCAAAACCACCGTCAAAACTACCCACCATTGGACCAGTCTGACCAAAAATAGCATTATCAGCAGCGATCGTTAGATCGCAGACTACATGCAGCACATGACCTCCACCAATCGCATAACCAGCAACTAAAGCAATCACTGGCTGAGGCATGGTGCGAATTAATCGCTGCAAATCAAGCACATTCAAGCGTGGTACACCAGACTCAGAAATATAGCCACCATCGCCACGCACCTTCTGATCGCCCCCTGCACAAAAGGCATATTTACCATCGGGAGCAGGCCCTGCACCCGTTAGCAAAACTACACCAATCTCCACATCTTCTCGTGCATCCGCAAAAGCCGTAATCATTTCTGTAATCGTTTTTGGACGAAAAGCATTACGAACTTGGGGACGATTGATGGTAATTTTAGCCATTCCATCAGCTTTGTGATACAGGATGTCTTCAAATTCGGCGGCGATTTGCCAATCGGTCATAGTTTTGAGAGCGCAAAGTACAGAAACTCATTTTATCATCAGCTTTAACCGACATATTTTTTTTCATCTAATACCAAAACACAAAATGGCTAAGCCATTTTGTGTTTTTAAAACCCTTACTGGGTTTGGTTTTCAATCCACAAAAGTATTGCCAAAAAGTGTTGCCACTCTTTCGTGAATTGGTATTAGACAGCCAACAAGGTTTTCCTCAGGACATAAAACCCAAAATATAGCAAAAAAAGAGTTAGCTATTACAAACCAAAACCCCAGAATCGAGTGGCGGCGCTTCGCGCCGCCACTCGATTCTGGGGTTTTATGTCCTAAGCAAAACTTGCTTTGCTATACAACTAAAGTTAGCCATCATGTTTCAATGTCATCTTGCAAGAGGATTTGGAGACCAAATCCCTACATTTTTGTAATGGTAGAGGCTTGGTCTCCAAGCCCAAATTTTTGCTTCTGCGTAACATGGGTTATGAATTAAAAACCATACCTAGTAAGTATTTCAGAAACCCAAAATGGCTAAGCAATTTTGGGGTTCGGTGAAAATATGCCATATGGGGAACAAATAATTTTTTTCATCGTCCTTGATTAATTATTAAATTTTGTCATATATCATACAGATGGCTTATTAGAATACTAAGCTGTAAATGTTATGGTACGGCTAGGATTTGCGTTCAGGAGCAAAGCAAAATGAATATTGTTTGGAATAGCTTTTTCTTGGGAGTTATGTCTGCTTTTGCCTGCTCTAGCTTAGCTTTGTGGGTAATGGTTACGGTCTCCATGGGGAAATCCCCTTTACAAGTTAAATAACTTCTGGCTATCGAAATGTCTATAGATCTAAAGAAGAAGCATCGCAATTATTGCGATGCTTTTTATGTGGGTTAGATTTTGCGATTTTCGTCATGCCATAGGCACGATGAAAATCACTATATGGGTTTGGGTAGCGGCGATTGCTATAATTAAGTTCGCAAACATATTCAAAAACTTTAAGTAAGGGCAAATAATGGCGACTCCCCATAGGACAAAACAGGTAAATCTTCGTTTTCCTTTGCCTTTATTGAGCCAAATTAAGACACAAGCTGATGCCAAACAACAGGCGATCGCTGATTGGATTTTAGCCGTGGTCAGCCGAGAGTTTGAGCAAAAGCCAGAAATATCACCAGAGACATCACCAGAGCAAGCTCCATTTATATTGCACCCCGAACTTTTAATATATGTGGAGAATTGTTTAGCTCCGTTACATTCTCAAATTAGCGAATTGAGGATGCAATTGGGGGAGTCCAGAGCCTGATTGACAAAGGGACATTTAGTCAGGCAAATGTATCAGTTCCCAACGAAGAAACTCCCTCCTCAGATGATAGTAATGCTAGTGGCTTTAGTTCCTCACCAAAGGCAAAGCCATTATTTAACTCGTTAGCAGGATTTGCGTTAGAAGTAGGCGATCGCCTTATCATCAACGGCGAAGAAGTAACTTTTAAAGGGTGGGTTGATCAATCACAGACAGCGATCGAAGTGAAGACGAACGCGGATGATTTATCTTCAGTTAAACATGTTCGGGCAAAAGAGATCAAAAGTCTATCGCGATCGCTGGATGTTGAAGAAATTTCCGCATCGCAGGATGTTACTAGTAAGTCTCATAATGACGAAGACAAAGCAAAGTCATCATCTCCTGAATTTGGTGATCAGAGCAATGAGCCTATTAGTGACGAACCATTTAGTGACAACAACCCAAAATCTCCAGATTCCGCTGATAATGTTGAAGTATCTGCCGAACCTGAAGAAATTATTGAACAGCCCAAAGAACCTGAATACAACGCTTGGGAAGTATGGACTTATCTAGAACGACAACGCTTAAAAACGCTCAAATTGATCAATACATTTCAAGCTGAATGGGAAGCTAATCGGTTTGTGCGGGAAGCTGAACGCAGCGCTCCGAGTAATTTGCGAGTTCACTATGAGATTCGTCCAGTTTGGCTAGACGAATCTGAACTCATGGGGGATTATCAAAATACTCCAAGCTCGCATAAATCTAATAAATCTAAGAATAGTCAAGTTGAGCAGGACGATGAAGACTATGCCGATGCGATCGATGTCGAGGTCATAATTTAACGGGAGTTAGATATAGAGCCATTTGCGTCGTGCGAATCACGACGCAAAATCGGAAAGTGGTAAGAAGGAAAAAAGCGATTCTTACCACTTTCCGATTTTGTCAAACTGACGTTTAAAGTTGCGCCCCGCAGGGGCGCAACTTTACGGGCTTGGGAAATTTATTTTGTACAAGTACTTACGCTCTGTGTATGACCTGTGTTTTACGGTAAAATTCCTAAAGCAATATAAAGCAATATTATTTATTTAAAAGAGAAAATCATGGGAGAAATTGGTAATGCAATGGTCTTATCGATGGTATTAATTCCTGTCGGTATCGCCTTCGGATACTTCTTACTAAAGCTACAAGGCGAAGAACAAGAAGAAGCCTAATATTTCAAGAAGCGGCGCTTAGCGCCGCTTCTTGTTTAATCAGTTCGGTAAACCACACTATAGCCGTTGCAACCATTTCGGTTAAATTAGCACTCAGTCACCTAGAGTGCTAAACCACTCTAGACAACAACAAGAAATGTTAGTCAACTGAGTGAATACCAATGGCAACAACGACATTAAACGTAACTACTGTAAAACCTTTAGCCGATCGCGTATTTATCAAAGTAAGCGCTAAAGAAGAAAAAACCGCAGGCGGAATTTTCTTGCCTGAAACCGCAAAAGAAAAGCCTCAAGTTGGCGAAATCGCCGCCGTAGGACCTGGCAAGCTCGATGATAAAGGTGAGCGCCAAGCCCTAGAAGTTAAAGTAGGAGACAAAGTTTTGTACTCCAAGTACGCTGGCACTGATATCAAACTTGGCACAGATGAGTATGTGCTGCTAGCAGAAAAAGATATTTTAGCGATCGTTGCATAATCACTGGTAATTGGTAATCGGTAATTGGTAATCGGCAACTGAGATCGAAACCCAATCACCAATCACCAATCACCAAATTGTTTGTTAACCCCTTACCTATTACCCAATTAAAAAATATGTCTAAAAAAATAATTTACAACGAAGATGCTCGTCGCGCCCTAGAGCGTGGTATGGATATCTTGGCTGAAGCTGTAGCCGTGACCCTTGGTCCTAAAGGACGCAACGTAGTTCTAGAGAAGAAATTTGGTTCTCCTCAAATCGTTAACGATGGTGTGACCATCGCGAAGGAAATCGAACTAGAAGATAACGTTGAAAATACTGGCGTAGCTTTGATTCGTCAAGCTGCTTCCAAAACTAACGACGCGGCTGGTGATGGAACTACCACTGCAACCGTTCTTGCCCATGCGATCGTTAAAGAAGGACTTCGTAACGTAGCGGCTGGTGCTAACTCGATCGCTCTCAAGCGCGGTATCGACAAAGCAACTGCTTTCTTGGTTGGCAAAATCAAAGACCATGCTAAGCCCATTGAAGATTCTAAAGCAATCGCTCAAGTTGGAACCATCTCGGCTGGTAACGATGAAGAAGTCGGCGCAATGATCGCTCAAGCGATGGACAAAGTCGGTAAAGAAGGTGTGATTTCCCTTGAAGAAGGTAAATCCATGTTCACCGAATTGGAAATTACTGAAGGTATGCGCTTTGATAAGGGCTATATCTCTCCTTACTTCGTCACCGATGCTGAGCGCATGGAAGCTTCTTTTGAAGAACCAGTTCTCTTGATCACTGACAAGAAAATCGCTTTAGTTCAAGAACTTGTACCTGTTCTTGAGCAAGTTGCTCGCTCTGGTCGTCCTCTGATCATCATCGCTGAAGACATCGAAAAAGAAGCTCTTGCTACCCTCGTTGTGAACCGTTTGCGTGGTGTTCTCAACGTTGCTGCTATCAAGTCTCCTGGATTTGGCGATCGCCGCAAAGCGATGCTCGAAGATTTGGCAACCCTCACAGGCGCACAAGTGATCACTGAAGATGCAGGTTTGCGTCTGGATGCAGTTAAGCTTGACCAACTCGGTAAAGCTCGTCGTGTCATCATCACCAAAGACAGCACGACAATCGTTGCTGATGGGAATGAAGCAGCAGTTAAGACTCGCGTTGAGCAAATCCGTCGTCAAATCGAAGAAACCGAATCTTCCTACGACAAAGAAAAGCTTCAAGAGCGTCTTGCTAAGCTCTCTGGTGGCGTAGCCGTCATCAAGGTCGGTGCTGCAACTGAAACCGAAATGAAGGATCGTAAACTTCGTCTCGAAGATGCTATTAACGCAACTAAGGCTGCTGTTGAAGAAGGAATCGTTCCTGGTGGTGGTACAACCTATGTTCACCTTGCTCCAGAACTATTCACTTGGGCAAATGCGAACCTCACTGGTGAAGAACTAACTGGCGCAATCATCGTTTCTAAGTCATTGTCTGCTCCTGTTAAGCGTATTGCTCAAAATGCTGGCTTCAACGGTGCTGTAATCGCTGAGAATGTGCGTGAAAAAGACTTCAACATCGGCTTCAATGCGATGACTGGTGAATTTGAAGATATGTTCGTTGCTGGAATTGTCGATCCTGCTAAAGTTACTCGTTCGGCTTTGCAAAATGCAGCTTCGATCGCTGGCATGATCCTCACGACCGAATGTATTGTCGTTGACAAGCCTGAAGATAAGGGCGCTGGCGGCGGCGGTGCAATGGGCGCTGGCGGCGACTTCGATTATTAATCAAAGAATTCGCTAGGCGAATCTTGATCTCCAAAAGGGAAAGGAGCGCTGTGCGCTCCTTTCCCTTTTGGATTTTTATCCCAAATATACCAAACCCAAAACTTTTGAAAGTGTTGCTTTGCAACACTTTCAAAAGTTTTGGGTTTGAGCGCAAAGCGCTGTAACATTTATACCAAAACACTAAATGGCTATGCCATTTAGTGTTTTTAAAACCCTTACTGGGTTTGTTTTTTAATTCACAAAAGTGTTGCCACACTTTGCGTGAATTGGTATTACATAACTGAATGTTACGTGGAATAAAGATTGCCCTCACCCCCCAGCCCACTCTCCCAAAGAGGAGAGGGGGAGCAAAGTCCAGAAAATTCTTGTTCCCCTCGCCCTTTGGGAGAGGGGCTAGGGGTGAGAGTCTTAGAAATTTCCACGTAACGTAAGTTACATAATCTGTAAGGTGAATGGATGCTCTGGAAAACGACTGAAGACGATGAATTGAGTTTAGAGTGGAACTGGCTACAAAACGTTGCTATTTTTATGGTGATTAGTAATGTTTTTATGCCAGTTTTTGCTTCATTACTGGCTTTGAGAGTTCTCTTTCGCCATGGATGGAGAGCGATCGCCACACCAGTTAATCAAGCTTATTTCGGGCTGTCGTTATGGATGATTTTCACCACCATCATCGCATTCAATATCCCCACAGCCGCAGGTGGATTAGCGAATTTCTTACCATATTTTTTCTTGACTGCCATTACTAGCTATATAATTCGTACCCCAACTCAGTTTATTCATTTTCTATGGTTACTGGTACTGAGTTCCTTGATGGTGAGCGGTTTTGGCGTTTTACAGGCAGTTATCGATCGCCCCGATTGGATATTCCCAAAAGTGATTTTTGATAGCTATCCGATTCCGATGGGATTTAGTCCCGATCGCCGCATCCAGTCATTTTTTGGTCATTTCAATGAAACGGCTGCTTACTTGTTAATGATCCTCCCGATCGCCTTACATTTTGCACTCGGCAAAGTTAAAAGCATCTCCAAATCTCAACAAGTGATCGCGGCTATAGCCCTTGCATTAGGAACATGTGTACTAGTTCTGACTGGTTCACGCAATGCTTGGGGACTCGCCATATTAGGTGCTGTAGCGTTAGCAATGTATTACCGTCAATGGCTGCTAGTAGCAGGATTTGGAATTATCTCGCTTTTGATTACATGGGGTGTATTTGGACAGAAATTTGGTTTGGGTGGTGAAGCTGTGCGATCACTATTACCAGAAGGATTTGTCAATCGCTTAGCTAGTACAGTTGATCCAAGTTTAGGCGCGTATGCTTCCACAGCCGATCGCCTGAATGTATGGCAATTTGCGCTTTCTCTGATTTCTCAGCATCCAATTCAGGGTTGGGGGCTACGCAATTTTCCACTTGTGGCGCAGTCTATGGGCTACGACTTGCGCGGGTTACCCCATGAGCATAATTTGTTTTTAGCGATCGCAGTTGGCGCAGGAATTCCTGCGCTATTAGGGTTTATCGGTATCATCGGCTGGACAATCTGGACATCGCTTAAATCAGCACTAATCAAAGACTCAGAAGGAATGATCGTCGTAGTTACGATTGGGGTGATGCTTTTTTTGATGTCAGGTTGGTTAGATTTAGTACTCTATGAACCACGTCTGAGTATGGTGTTATGGCTTTTGCTAGGTGGGATGTATGGCTTAACCAGACATAACAAGTAAAGGCGGCGCTTTGCACCGTCTTTACTTACAGCGATTAGCGCTTAAACCCAAATCAAGAAAAACTTTGAAAGCGTTGCTTCGCAACGCTTTCAAAGTTTTTCTTATGGCTCGGTTGATCGGCAAGTGCTGTATTAACCCAAGGCAGGCATAACTCTGGGTAGCTCAAGGCGTTGTTGAGTGGTAGGGCGACGTGTACGACCTGAAAGTCGGAAACTCAGGCTTTGTAGCTCAATATGCAATTGGCGATTTTCTTTTTGGAGAGCTTCAATCTTTTGTTTGATGGGGACAATCCGCTCTGCAAACTTAGCCCGATAAATATTTGGCAACTCCTGTACAACTTGCTCTAGCATCCGATTACGATCGCTCATTTCTTGGATGGTGTGACGCAATTCTAAAGCTTCGCGATCGCGATCTTGGATGAGTGCTTGTGACAAGGCTAATTGATTTTCGACTAGCGCTAGTTTTTCTGCCAAACAGCGCATTTCTTCTGAATGCTGCTCATGCACCTCAGCATTGGGCAGAAAGGCAGTATTTCCTTTGACCAAACGAAAAAGCTCTTCAGAAAGCTGTTGTACTAGCAGATCCTTTTGTTCTAAGTCAACCTTAAGTAAATTGATTTCCTTCTGAAGATTGGCTGTCATGTTTTCGGAGGGATTCGCGATGGCATTTACGGTGGCATTCATAGGTGCAATTCATTAAGGGAATTTAGGCTAAGATATATATCACACAAGTACTCAGTTGGCAATTTACATTTTTTAATTTCAGCAATTCTTATGGTGAAATCAATTTCAGGGTTTTCATCGCCACTTGTGTTAGAACCAATCAAAACCCAAATATGGTGAGGCGGAGCAAAGCTCTGCCTCACCATATTTGGGTTTTAGGCTTCTACAAAAATAATGAATATTTCTGTAGAAACTATTATTTATCCACTAAAATGATATTTTTATTGCGATAATTTCCAGTAAGATGCATCAAGGGCATTTCTGTGAGCTTTATATATGGACATATGGCAAGTTAAAGATCAAATTTCGAGCTTAGTGCAGAAATATAAACCACAGGTAGATTTTTTTGCGATTCGGCTAGAGCGATCGCAGGGAGCAGATATCTTTTTACGTAGTGGCAAAGTTGAGACTCTGAGTACGGGTATCTCGATTGGTGGACAGGTGAGAGCTTGCCATCGAGGCGGATGGGGATTTGCGAGTTTTAATAATTTGGATAATTTGGAAGCCAAACTTCAAGAGGCGATCGCCGCAGCCAAATGGGTGGGTAATGAAGAAACTGTTTTAGCTGACGTAGAACCTTTGCAAGCAAAAGTATCACTGATTCAAGAAAATCCCCATCAGATCGCACTTATTGATAAAAAGAATTTATGCGCTCACTACACAGATATTTTGCGATCGGTTTCGGATCGGGTAGTTAGTACCTCTGTCCGCTATGGCGACTGTACGCAACAAATGATATTTGCCACATCAGAAGGCACAATGATCGAGCAGGAATGGGCTGATTGGGAGTTAAGATGTTCCGCGATCGCGAGAGATGGTGATACCGTCCAAACTGGTCGTGAAACCTTTGGTTCAAGGCGTGCTTATGCGGATTTACTTAATTTGGAGCAGCAAGTGATTGGTGCATCTCAACGCGCTGTAGCGGCTTTAGGCTTACCGACGGTACAAGGCAATACTTACACAGTAGTAATCGATCCAATTTTGGCGGGATTGTTTGTGCATGAAGCCTTTGGGCATCTCTCAGAAGCAGATATGCTCTATGAAAATCCTGACATGTTAGAAACGATGAGCATTGGTAGAAGATTTGGCTCAAAAGACTTACAGATATTTGATGGCGCAGCAGTGGCTGAGCATCGGGGTAGTTATCTTTATGATGATGAAGGTGTGCCTGCGACAACAACACAATTAATCGCCGATGGTGTATTAGTTGGTAGGTTGCATTCGCGGGAGACAGCAGGAAAGTTGGGTGAGCAAGTAACTGGAAACGCTAGATGTTTGGATTATCACTATCCGCCCATAGTGAGGATGACTAATACTTGGATTGGTCGTGGCAAAACCCCTGTGGCGGACTTGTTTAATGATATTCCTGTGGGTGTGTACGCCAAAAACTGGCAAGGCGGCATGACCAATGGCGAGATGTTTACCTTTACCGCAGGGGAAGCATGGATGATTCGCAATGGCAAAATTGCTGAGCCTGTCAAGGATGTAACGCTTTCAGGAAATGCCTTTGAGACATTACAGGACATTGAGGCGATCGGCAATGACTTTCTGTGGGATGAGTCTGGCGGTTGCGGAAAAGGCGGACAAAGTGGGCTAGCAGTTGGTTGTGGTTCGCCGAGCTTAAGAATTAAGAATGCGATCATTGGAGGGGAAACCCATGCCTAGAGTCAAAACAGAACTTAAATCAGTTAACTTCCAATTAGTCCAAACGATCGCCGATCAGCAATTAACTGAAGATCGTTTGAATTTGCAGCTTAATCGATTAAGACTAATGTACGATTTTGTATCGGCTTTGAATGCTGCTCAAACGGTTAAGGAAATTTATCAAGTTGCTTTAAATGGAATCTGTCCGCCATTACGAACTTCACGGGCAGCCCTGATCATTACGGAGTCTTACCAAGGTTTAAGATATCAAGAATCTATAGGGCTTAGTCAAAAATACAAACAGGCTATCGAAGCTTTTTTTGAAGATGCATCTCATCAAGTAGAATCAAAATTTCGATCTTTTCCTTACTGTGCAATACTGCCTAGCGATCGCCACTTACAGAGCATCTGTCAAGAAGAAGGTATTGGAGCGATCGCCGTCTTTCCATTAGAGTACGAACATCGACATTTAGGAGATATTGTCGCGTATTTTGATGCGCCCAGACAGTTCACCGAAGAAGAAGTCCAATTAACACAAACCATAGTTACTTATATTGCGATCGCGCTAACCCGTAAGCAAGCAGAACAAGCTCTTAAAGAGAGCCAGCAATTTATTCAACGGATCACCGATACAATTCCGAATATTCTTTATATCTACGATGTAGAAGAGAAACAGAATATTTATTGTAATCAGTCTATTACTCATATTCTCGGTTACTCCTTGTCAGAAATTCAGTCCATGGGTGATTCCTTACTGCAAAACATCGTGCATCCTGAAGACTTTGTGAAAGTAAGGGAGCACCATGATCATGTACGCGATCAAAAATCAGAAGATTTATTTTTTATAGAATATCGGATGCGCGATGTTCATGGTAAATGGAAATGGTTTTATAGCCAAGAAACTATATTTTTACGAAATCCTGATGGTGCAGTTAAGCAAATAATCGGTGCAGCCTCAGATATTACAGAATTGAAAGAAGCAGAAACCAGACTCCACTCATCACTTTCCGAGAAGGAAGTTTTATTAAGAGAAGTCCACCATCGTGTTAAAAACAATCTGAGTGTGGTCGATAGTTTACTGTCAATGCAAGCTCGTTATATCGATGATGCCGCTGCTTTGAGAGCGATTTCAGACAGTCAGCGACGAATTCATACAATGTCCCTGATTCATGAGCAGTTGTATCAATCTCAGGATGTGGATAAGGTTGATTTTTGTGAATATCTCCAACGTTTAGTTGTTAATCTTTATAGCTCTACAAATTTTAATGCTAGCCAAGTTGAATTAAAGCTAGATGTTAAGCCCACTCTATTAAATATTGACACAGCAATTTCGATGGGATTAATTGTCAATGAACTATTAACTAATGCTTTCAAGTATGCATTCCCAAATAATATGACAGGGGTGATTGAGGTGAGTTTATACGAATCTACTGACCCTCATAATTTACATTTAGTGATTCGAGATAATGGAATAGGAATTCCTAAAAATGTTGACTTTAATGGAACTACTTCTCTGGGACTCCGATTAGTGAGGATTTTAGCGCAACAATTGAGAGCTACTTTAGATTTATCCTGTTCTGTTGGAGCAAGTTTTCATTTTACTTTTCAGGAAAATTTATGATCACAAAATTGCAAATATATCGTCTCAAACATAATTTGCGTCCTAAAGTTGATTAGGATCGATAATTAAGTTAAGTTTTCGTAAAGAATTAAAAATAACAACGTATGTTATCAGCCTACCGTGATCATGTTGCCGAACGCGCTCAGCAAGGGATTCCGCCTTTGCCCTTGAATGCTCAGCAAACCTCTGCGCTTTGTGAGCTATTGCAAAATCCCCCCACAGGCGAAGAGGAATTTTTATTATTGTTGCTGCGCGATCGCATTCCCCCGGGAGTCGATCAGGCTGCCTATGTAAAAGCAGGATGGCTAACCGCGATCGCAAAGGGTGAACATACATCGCCTCTAGTTTCACCCACAAGAGCTGTAGAGCTACTCGGCACGATGGTAGGTGGCTATAACGTCCAAACCCTAATTGATTTGCTGACCAATGACCAATTGGGTGATCTCGCCGCCACAGCCCTAAAGAAAACCCTGTTAGTGTTTGATGCGTTTAACCAAGTTTTAGAACTATCAAAGACCAATACCAGAGCGCGATCGGTGATCGAGTCATGGGCTGCCGCCGAATGGTTTACTAGTCGTCCTGTATTGCCTGAAACTGTGACTGTGACAGTTTTTAAAGTCACAGGCGAAATCAATACTGATGACTTCTCACCTGCTTCTCAAGCTTTCTCTCGCCCTGATATTCCCCTCCATGCCTTGAGTATGTTGGAATCAATGATGCCTGAAGGTTTGCAAAAGATTGCAGAACTCAAGCAAAAAGGACATCCCGTTGCCTTTGTTGGTGATGTTGTGGGAACAGGTTCTTCGCGCAAATCAGCGATTAACTCGGTACTATGGCATATTGGCAACGATATTCCGTTTATTCCCAACAAGCGATCGGGTGGTGTGATTCTTGGTAGCACGATCGCGCCGATTTTCTTTAACACTGCCGAAGATGCAGGTGCATTGCCGATTCAGTGCGATGTCTCTAAGTTGGAAATGGGTGATGTAATTACGATTCACACTCGTGATGGCAAAATCACCAACGCCGCAGGAGAAACACTTTCTACCTTTAGCCTCACTCCTGACACGATCGCGGATGAAGTTCGCGCAGGTGGTAGAATCCCCCTACTAATTGGACGTAGTTTGACTGCTAAAACTCGCCATGCGATCGGGCTTCCCGCCAGTGATGCATTTATCCTTCCTTCTACTCCTGCGGACACTGGTAAAGGCTATACCCTCGCCCAAAAGATGGTCGGTAAAGCTTGCGGCGTAGCTGGTGTGCGCCCCTATACTTCCTGTGAACCACTGATGACCACCGTTGGTTCTCAAGATACAACTGGTCCGATGACCCGAGATGAGTTGCAAGAGCTTGCCTGCCTAGGATTTAGCGCTGACCTAGTAATTCAGAGTTTCTGTCACACGGCAGCTTATCCTAAGCCCACCGACATCAAAACCCATAAGGAACTTCCTGATTTCTTCTCTAATCGTGGTGGCGTAGCGCTGCGTCCCAATGATGGGATTATCCACTCTTGGCTAAATCGGATGCTCTTGCCTGATACCGTTGGAACTGGTGGCGATTCCCATACTCGTTTTCCCCTCGGTATCTCTTTCCCCGCAGGTTCAGGGCTAGTTGCCTTCGCTGCGGCTCTTGGTATTATGCCTTTGGATATGCCTGAGTCAGTGCTAGTGCGCTTCACTGGCGAATTGCAAGCTGGTGTCACCCTGCGCGATGTGGTCAATGCCATTCCCTATATCGCCATTCAAAGAGGCTTGCTGACGGTCGAGAAGAAGAATAAAAAGAATGTCTTCGCAGGTCGGATTATGGAAATCGAAGGTTTGCCAGATCTCAAAGTGGAACAAGCCTTTGAACTCACTGATGCTACTGCCGAGCGTTCCTGCTCTGGTAGCACCATTAAGCTCAGTACTGAAACAGTTGCCGAATATTTGCGATCGAACATTGCCTTGATGAAGAACATGATCGCTCGTGGCTATAGCGATCCTAAGACCCTCTTGCGACGCATTGCCAAAATGGAAGAATGGCTTGCTAATCCTGTCCTGATGGAAGCTGATCCTGATGCTGAATATGCGGAAATCATTGAGATTGATCTTAATGAAATTAAGGAACCAATTGTTGCTGCACCTAACGATCCTGACAATGTGAAGTTACTCTCGGAAGTAGCAGGCGATCGCGTGGATGAAGTATTTATCGGCTCTTGCATGACCAACATCGGACATTATCGCGCCGCTGCCAAGGTTCTCGAAAAAGAAGCGGCTGTTAAGGCACGTCTCTGGGTCGCACCACCCACCCGCATGGATGAATTTCAACTCAAAGAAGAGGGGATTTACAGCACTTTTGGTGTAGCGGGAGCTAGAACTGAAGTCCCTGGTTGCTCTCTCTGCATGGGTAACCAAGCAAGGGTTGCCGATGGCGCAACGGTGTTCTCAACATCCACTCGCAACTTCAATAATCGGATGGGCAAAGATGCTCAGGTGTATCTTGGTTCGGCGGAATTAGCAGCAGTCTGTGCCTTGATGGGTAAGATTCCTACTGTGGATGAGTACAAAGCGATCGTCACTAAGAAGATCGATCCTTTTGCAAGTTCTCTTTATCGCTATCTTAATTTTGACCAGATTGCCAATTTTGAAGATCAAGGTCGAGTGATTCCCTTAGACCAAATGCCTCGCATTGAGGACATTTTGGGTATGCCCGTAGCTGCGAAGTAGTAATTTACGGCGCAAAGCGCTCAAAGCCTGCAAGAAATTTTTTAAAAGTGTTGCTTTGCAACACTTTTAAAAAATTTCTTGCAGGCTAAAAAAAGAGCCAATTTTTTGTGGAGTAGCGAAGCCGCTCCACAAAAAATTGGCTCTTTTTTTGCTACGTTTTGATAAAACGAAAATATACAAACTTTTGTTCTTGGTTGGATGGAGTGATATGAACTTCATTGATTGATTCTATTAACTCAAAATCTGCTCCTAGTTCTGTACTCAGTTTTTTAGAGTCATATTGCACAATTTCAAGTCCACTACATTTTTTCGCTCCGCCGATCGCAAAGGCAGCAATAATAAAATGACCACCTAGTCTTAAACTATATTTTAAAGTATTTACGTAACGTTCTCGATCTGATTGCTCTGTTAGAAAATGAAAAACAGCCCGATCATGCCAAAGTGAAAATTGATGTGGTGGCTGGAATTGAGTAATATCAGCTTCTAACCATTCAATGCTTTTTGCGGAATCACCCAGTCTCTTTTTAGTGCTATCCAAGGCATTTTCAGAAATATCTAAAACTGACAAATTCGTAAAGCCTTCTTTTTGGAGGTAATCCACTAGTACTGAAGCACCACCACCAACATCAATAATCGCTTCATCTCTAGCAATTTGAGTACGCCGAATCATCTCCAATGATAATTTTGGCTTTTCTTGATACCAACTCACAGCTAAAGGAGACTTTTCTTGATAAACATTTTGCCAGTGGGCTTTTCTGTCCAGCATGATGGTTAATTTCTTTCTATTCTTCAAACTGCCAACGATCTTGGGAAGCGGCTTCGTCAAAGAAGCGTTTGGGGCGCAGAGTTAAAGTGATTTTGCCTAAGAGTTCCACTTCTGGCGGTAGCTCAAACCATGCAAACTCGAGATTGCCATCTTCACCCGCGATCGCAAAATAGCTATTCTCATCCCATTCGCGTTGTGAGCGATCGACTAGCACCAAGATATCCTCAGCGCGATCGCGGACAGCGCTAAGAACTTCTTGATTAATTGCCGCCTGTAAAGTATCAGTATTACAGCAAACCACTACTCCATCTTCTGCTTCATGGACGACAAACCAACCTGGAAGAGTTGCCCAAGTGGATTCAACAGAGGATTGGACAATTCCAAAGGGGGCTAATTCTTCAGCTTTTGGAGATGACTTAAATACATCAATTGATAGCGGTAATGTACCCACCACAGGCAAGATACGAGGGATACTATCTTCTGCATCGTAACGGAAGTTGGGCAGGTTAGGAGCTTTTTTCTTGGCGGGTGCGGACATCTCCATGAGCAAACGCTCGATCGCTGCACGCGCTTTCTCACTATGGGCAAAACGCAATCCCCGCGCAATTAGTCTAGTGCGTTCCTGTGGATCGATTTTACCTTGTGCTGCTTTTAAGATTTGCAACACCACAGCATCCCCAGGATGACGTGTAAATCCTTCAGGCAAGTTGGCAACATTAGAAGCTTCCTTAATTGCTTTAACAACATCCTTAGCTTCCAAAACATCAAGATTTTTTTCGAGGGCGAAGGTTGCCATAGCAACGCGCTCTGATTGATTGAGTACCCGCAACTCATTGAGAATGTCGCTGCCTTTCTGCTCAAAATGAGCAAGGACAATATCCGCCGCATTACCAGCTTGTAGACTCGCGTAGACCTGTGAAGCAACCACAATCTGGTTTTGTTGAATTGGTTCAAAGCCAGTATTCTCAAAAATTGCGAGAGAATTTTCTCCCATTTTTTGCAACATTTGACAAGCAATTCCCCACTGCACCCAAGTTCCTTCCTTATGGCGTAAGAGTTTCAAAAGTCCTTCAGAGTCTGTGGGAAGTGTGGCTACGGGAGTGGGCATGATTGTTTTGATAGTTCTTTGGTCTACGTTTGAGAGTGTAGATCCCCCTCAATCCCCCTTAAAAAGGGGAAGAAGAAAATTCTCCCCCTTTTTTAAGGGGGGTGGGGGGGATCAGGATGGCTAAGCCGCTACTTGCTTAGAGCTTTTATGTTCGCGCATGGAGTTTACAAAACGCTCGAAGAGATAATCGGCATCGTGAGGTCCGGGGCTAGCCTCTGGGTGATATTGCACCGAGAAGATGGGCAAAGTTTTATGCTCTAGCCCTGCAACAGTGCGATCGTTGAGGTTGATATGGGTCAACATCGCAGGAGATGCCTCAAAGGATTCACCTGTGAGGGCAAAGCCATGATTTTGGCTTGTGATTTCTACTCGGCGATCGGCGTTTTCGGCTTGGTTTTGGGCAGGTTGATTTAGCCCACGATGTCCAAACTTGAGTTTGAAGGTATCGCCACCCATTGATAAGCCCAAAATTTGATGTCCTAAACAAATACCAAACATTGGTTTATCCGCAGCTAGCAAAGCTTTCGCAGTTTCAATTCCTTGTGTGACTGCGGCGGGATCTCCAGGACCGTTTGATAGGAAGATGCCATCGGGATTATAAGAGAGAATCTTTTCGGCAGGAGTATCGGCTGGGACGACGATCACGCGGCAGCCGTAGCTAGCGAGACGACGCAAAATATTCCGCTTCACACCGAAGTCGATCGCTACAACAGTCATCGCTTCACCTGTTAACTGCGATGGTTCGATGAATTCCCATTCAGGTAAGGTTTTGTCTGCCCATTCATAAATGCGATCAGTGGAAGCTGCTTGAGCGAGGTTTTGACCCTGCATTGATGGTGCTGCTTTCACCTTAGCAAGTAACACTTCAGGATCGAGTATTTCGGTGGAAATGCCGCCATTCATTGCGCCGAGCGATCGCAATTTGCGTGTCAAAGCGCGAGTATCAATCCCTGCAATACCGACGACATTATGCGCTTTGAGGTAGTCTGGCAAGGACTGACGAGATCGCCAATTACTTGGTAGGGCGGTAATGTTACGGGCAATGACACCACGCACCTGTGGGCGATCGGACTCATCATCTTCGGGAGTTACGCCTGTATTGCCAAGTTCGGGGCAGGTAAAAGTTACAATTTGTCCTCGGTAGCTGGGATCGGTCATTACCTCTTGGTAGCCAGTCATACCCGTATTAAATACTACTTCGCCGATCGCGGTTCCCGATGCGCCAAAGGCATAGCCACGGTAACAAGTACCATCCGCCAAGACCAAAATCGCTGCTTGCTTTGTTGCCATATCTTCAAATACTCGTTCGTTGCTGTCCACTATTCAGTTACTTATTTTGGACACTAGCGATCATTCTAAACGTTATCTAGGTCACAAGATCAAAAAAGAGGGCTTGCAATGCAAGCCCTCTTTTTTATTTAGCTAACCACTTCAGCGATTTCAATCACTTGACCATCGGGGTCTTTGACCAAAAAGTTAAGTGGCTTCTCGCTGCGAACTTTATGTTTGATCCCTTTAATTTGAATTTGCAATAAAATCTGCTCTACACAGTCACGGTTAAAGCAAATATGCCGTCCTCGATTTGCATCAGTAACATTTGCACCAGAGACGACATGCAGTTGGACGTTTTTCTTGAGCAGATACCATGCGCCTTCCATATCGGCTGAATACTGCTGCGATCGCGATCGTCTAGCTTCGGCAGGAATATAAATGGGGTCGGCTGGTGCGCCCATGCCATATTCATAGCCATAGTAATAATGTAGCGGCACATCAGCGATCGGCAGTTTCATTTCGCCTTCGTAAAAATATCGCGCTTGATCGAGGTTGGAAACCATGATCGTGTGTACTTTTGGTGCGCTGGTGAGGAACATCCACATGGCAACAGCGTATGCACCGAGGAGCATAACCATGATGCCTTGAGTAGAAAAAATTGACTCCATCGTAAAGCAACTACATATTAAGAGACTTAGGCTTTTAGTTTAACGCAAATATCATGGATTTGAGTTAAGGGATAACACTTTGAGATTTTCTTCAATACTTTTTAGTTTAAATTCATTAATGCTTAACCTTAGTTTTGAAGAACCTATAATTCTACTTTTTCCATTCAATATGTCCGTTAATCTTAAAATCTTCAAAGGTTTGAAGGATTGTTTCGCAAAAATCAATTAGTTCTTGATTATTCTCTTTCTTGGAAAGCTCATACAGTCGAATAAACATCTTTTTCCCTGTTTCGGTCTGCTTAAGATTTTTTTGAGAAAATTATGCTGACTACATAAAGTTTGACCATTCTCAATAGTAGCTAAACCTCCCATATCTTTAGGCTTAATATGATCAACATGCAAGTCTGCTCCATTTTCTCGACTAGCTCCACAAATTACACACTTATAACCATCACGTTTCAAAATCTCATTTTTTTGAGATACTGTAAAGTCTGCTTGGCGTTTATTTTGAGCATATTGAGGATCGTATTTGTAAACCCCTTTTGCTATTTTTAGTAAGAATCCTTTTTGATATAACGATCTAATACCTCTATCGGGATCTCTAAATATTTTCCCAGTGCGTTCTAGATATGTTGCACTTACCCAATCAACAATATCTTTGGTATGTATTTCAACATCAGGATTCATTTCAAAATATTCTCTGATGATGTTGAGTTGGACAAGACTTTTTTCCGTAGATTCGTTATTAATATCAGACACTAATCAAGCTCCCTTTTTTTACAGAATCATCTGTAATAGCTTTATATCTCTTAAGACAATTAATTAAGCTTTTTGCAACTTCACGGACAACAGGAACTGCAACTGAGTTGCCAAACTGCCTATACATTTGTGTTCTTGAAACAGGAACAATAAAACTTTGGGAATATCCCATAATTGCCTTACATTCATTTTCACTAAGCAATCTAATGCCAGTTTCTCCACCTTTAACAAAAGTCCCTGTTAATCTTTGGATTTTGTGATAAGTAGAAACTAAAGTCTTTACCTGTATCTGAGAATCTCGATTAATTAATTCTGGTCTACCATCGTCTATTTTAAATAAATATGAATCTTGTAAATGCTTAGATATTGAATAACCACTCACGTTTTCTTCTACATAGGAACCAATAAACTCTTTATATGGGAAAGGTAAAGGAAATTTAAAATCAGGTATATCCATGGAAATATCTTCAGATATACCTACTATAAATATTCTTTTTCTAATTTGTGGTAATCCATAATCCTTTGCATCTAAAATACGCCAAAAAATATGATACCTAACATCAGGGTTACTCAGAAAAAGATATTGCCCATTTGTAGATACCGATAAAGTATCTAATATAATATTTAAAGTTTTCCCACCATCATGACTCACTAAACCTTCAACATTTTCTAAGATAAAAGCTTTAGGTTTTTTTTCTTTTAAAATTTTAACTACATCATAAAATAGTGTTCCCTGCGTAGGGTGTTCAAAACCTTCTCGTTTACCAATTGAACTAAATGGTTGGCATGGGAATCCAGCAGTTAATATGTCAATATCTGGAATTATAGATGGATGTATCTGAGTAATATCTCCATTTGGTATATCACCAAAGTTAGCTTTATATGTTGCTTGTGCATATTTATCCCACTCAGAAGAAAATACACATTTGCCATCAACACTTTCTAATGCTGTTCTAAACCCACCAATACCAGCAAATAGATCAGCAAAAACAAAACTCATGTTTATCTCTAAATTTTTTACATTAATAGCCAATACAATACAGGGTTCTCATACTAGAGATTTAATCATCTAGATTATTAAGTCTAGCGCTAGCTACGACAAAAATACAGATCTTAATCCAAATGTTTAACCCCTAACAAAATCATGTTTTCTCTAGCTAAAATCTTGCCGATCGCTTGCTAAGCGTAAAATTTTCCCTGCTAACATCGCTGCTCCGAAACCATTGTCAATATTGACCACACCCACTCCAGTGGCGCAGGAATTAAGCATCGTCAGCAAAGGCGCAAGCCCATTAAAACTAGCCCCATAACCAATACTCGTCGGCACAGCCACAATCGGACAATCCGCCAAACCAGCAACCACACTTGCCAACGCTCCCTCCATGCCAGCAACCACAATAATCACATCAGCATCAGCGATCGCATCACGATGACTGAGCAAGCGGTGGATACCTGCAACACCCACATCCCAGAGACGCTTCACCGTAAACCCGCATAGCTCACCTGTAACCGCCGCTTCTTCTGCGACTGGTAGATCGGCAGTTCCTGCGGTGATGATCGTGATTGTGCCTTGCTTTTTCATGGTTGATTCGCCGAGGCAGCAAATTTGGGCGATCGGGAAATATCTCAATCCGCGCAAAGATGACCAAATTTGTTCATAAACGGAAGATGAGATTTTGGTTGCCATTACCAAGGGATTTTTAGACTCCATCACCTGCATAATCTGGATAATTTGCTCAGGTGTTTTACCCAAGCCAAAAACCACTTCAGGAAAACCAGTTCGTAAAGTGCGATGATGATCGATTTTGGCGAAATCTCCCACTGACTCATAGTGGAGATATTTCAATTCTTCTAAAGCTCGCTCTGGACTGAGTTCTCCTTTCGCTACTGTTTCCAGAATTTGCTTTAAGTTGTCATGCATAGAGATTCAATGTACTGATTTAGGGCAAACACTTCCAATATAGCAATGTAATACCAAAGCCCAAATAAATAAAGGCGGCGCGAAGCACCGCCTTTATTTATTTGGGCTGAGCGACTTATCAGCAAGGCTTTGGAAATAGAGAAAACCCGCAGAAGCAAGGAACGTAAAGTAAGCGATCGCTTGTCCAAGAAATAGGCGATCGCGAAAGCCAAACAAAGCTTTGAGCAATATCCCTGGGAATTCTTTGTCTGGAAGAATCTCATGCACATCCCAAACTAAACCACCTAATAAACAAGAAGATAACGAGGTTGTTGTTTCTGTTGCCTCAGTGGCAAAACAGAGTGAAGTCTGGGAGAGTTCGGCAAATGCTGCCACAGCTTTATCCAAATGCCCGATCGCACTGATCACTAAACCAGCCACGATGAGCAATAAAAAGACTCCCATCGCTTGAAAGAAGACTTTGAGATTAATGCGAATTCCAAATTGAAAGAGAGCTACCCCGATCGCTACTGCTCCCACTAAACCTGCGATCGCACCGATGATTGGCACAAGTCCACCTTGCAGCTTTGCGGAGATAAAGATCACCACCTCAAACCCTTCTCGTAATACCGCAATTAAAATCAGCGTAAAAACCGCCCAACCAGCAGTCTTTTCATCAGCGATCACCTTGCCGATTTGACCCTCAATTTCCCCCTTCAGCGATTTGGCATTTTCAGTCATCCATACCAACATCCAACTCAACATCGCGATCGCGGTAAGTCCCAAAGCTCCTTGCCATAACTGCCCATAAAAAGCCGCTTGGTTCGGTTCTGTACTTTCGACTTGCTTAAGAAACCAGTTTAATAATATCCCCACCACAAAGCTCGCCAATACGCCTGTCCCAATGCCACCAAATACCCAAGGATTCAGTGAACTGCGATCGGCTTTTTTGAGATATGCCATCACAATACCAACCACCAGAGCCGCTTCGACTCCCTCACGTAAAGTAATTGCAAAAATCGGTAATGCAGCACTAAAATCCATACAAGTTTCCTTATTGACTAGCAACATCCAGCGTAGCTTTAAAAAAGTAGTAAATACGTTGGTCGTGTTTAAGTTAACCAACACCAAAACTATTAGAAAGCACTAACTCGAACCCATTGCTGACTCATGGTTTGCTCATAGAGGACTTCTAAGCGATCAATATTTTTCACCAGCGTATAGCGATCTAAAACTCTTTGTCTTGCCTTTATACCAATAATTTTTGCCATCTCTGGATGATCAGCAAATAGAGGTAAAAGCGTACAAAGCTGCGAAGTTACCTTATGAGAATCGAGAATAATTCCCGCACCATTCTCAATTACTTCACCATCTGCGCCCACGTCAGTTGCTATACATGCTACGCCGCAAGACATCGCTTCTAGGAGCGATAGCGATAACCCCTCCACTAGCGAAGGTAAAATAAACACATCCGTCCCACGCAAAATCTCAATCCGTCTCTGCTCATCGGCAATATATCCCATCCAAACAATGCTGGGATCATTGCCATAAAAAGTCTTCAAACCTGCCAATAAAGGTCCAGTCCCAACGATCGCTAGTTTGCAACCCTCTGGCATTCGGCATTTGCGCCACGCTTTGAGTAAAGCTTCGACATTCTTCTCCGCCGCTAGACGACCTTGATAGAGAAAAAGTACATCAGCTTTCAGTTCCTCTTTAATATTTGAAGCCCCTGGTGAATAGCGATCGCTATCAACTCCATTGGGAATAACGGCAATTCTGGTATTAGGAACTCCTAATTTGTTTAGTAGTTCTTTTTGAATATTGGAAAAGATAATGACTTGGTTGTAGTCAGCCAAGGATGGGGCATAAATTTGATAGGTGAGTTGCTGCGTACTAGAGGCAAGGTTACGCCGCTTCAGATCAAAGGGTTGATGAAATGTAGCTACAAGGGGTAAATCGAGTTCGGCACAAATTTCTGGCAGTCGAAAATCGAGAGGGGATATGGCAAGGGATGCATGAATCAGATCAGGCTTTAGCGATCGCAAAGAATCAACAAGAATCTTATTTGCTCTGAGAGATGGAACCGTGTAAATAGTGGATTTGTAGAGGAATGGTAAGGCGACATCCTGCGTTTCTTGAGCATGTTCTTCTATCTCCTCATGGTCTGCATCACTTTCAGGCGCGAAATGCATAAAGCTGACACGATGCCCGCGATCGAGTAACGCATTTGTAATTTCGCGACTATAGGTCACGTTGCCACAAGCAGGCGATTTTTTACCTAACCATGCAATATGCATGAACTACACCACATTATTACCAAAGGTATAATACCAAAACTAGCGGCGGCGCGAAGTGTTGGGGCTATCTTTCAAGGTAATTGTGTTGCGGTCGCAACATAAAAAGAACAGCTAGCACTTCGTGCTAGCTGTTCTGGGGTATTTTATGGGTCGCCCGGGATTTGAACCCGGAACAAATCGGTTAAAAGCCGAGTGCTCTACCGTTGAGCTAGCGACCCATTTGAGTGAAGAACGTAAACTTTTATATGCATTCCGCACATGTGTTTTTTACGCGCTTGGCTAGTCTAACATGCATTTAGCAAATTACACCAGTTAAACTAAAGGGTCTTACCTCAGTAATTTTTATAGAAAGAGTCTGACCAATTAGTTCAGCTAATGATTTACCAGTTGTGTTTTCGGTAAAGGCAATCCGATTAGTGCGGGTGCGTCCCATAACTTGCAAGGGATTCTTATGGTTTGTACCTTCGATCATGATTTCTTCAATGCGTCCTGCGTAACGTTGCGATCGCAGAGCCGCATTTTGGTTAACGGCATGGTTAAGACGTTGGAGGCGATCGCTTTTAATTTCTTCACTCAACTGATGCTCCCAAACTGCCGCAGGTGTGCCAGGACGGGGTGAGTAAGCGGCCGTATTCACCAAATCAAAGCCGATATCATTTACCAACTGCACTGTGCGCTCAAACTGCTCCTCGGTTTCCCCAGGGAAGGCAACGATCGCATCAGCAGTAATCGCCGCATCGGGCATAATCTCGCGAATATCGTCAATAATGCGGCGGTAGCGCTCGTGGGTATAGCCGCGAGACATGGCTTTGAGAATGTCGTTATCGCCTGACTGAAAAGGAATATGGAAATGTTCGCAAACCTTCGGCAATTCAGCACAAGCCTTAATTAGTCGAGGACTAAAGTAACGGGGATGACTGGTGGCGTATCGAATGCGATCGATCCCCTCGACATCATGGACGTGATAAAGCAAATCCGTAAAGGTAATCTTGCCACCAATTCCTGCGCCAATCCCACCTGCGGGCAAGTCGCGCCCATAGGCATCAATGTTTTGACCAAGTAAAGTAATTTCTTTGTAACCCTGAGCCGCCAACTTTTCAATTTCTTGACGAATCACTTCGGGGGTGCGTGATTGTTCGCGTCCACGTACTGAGGGGACGATGCAATAGGTACAGTTTTCATTACAGCCATAAATTACATTTACCCAAGCAGACACGGAGCTATTGCGGCGCGGGGTGGTGATGTCTTCTTCTATATAGGCTTCTTCTGTGGCAACTACTTGATTACCGTTAAATACCTGTGCCAAAAGATCGCCGAGGCGATTGACATGTTGAGGACCCATCACGAGGTCAAGTTCAGGTACTCGTCTCAGTAGTGACTCTCCTTCTTGTTGGGCTACACAGCCAGCCACAACCAAGGTTAATTTAGGATTGTCACGTTTGCGCTTGGCTTGTCGTCCTAGGTACGAATAAACTTTTTGCTCGGCGTTGTCACGAATGCTGCAAGTGTTATACAAAATCAGGTCGGCTGTTTCGCTTTCCTCGGTTGACTGATAGCCCATATCTTCCAGAACGCCAGCCATGCGTTCGGAGTCGGCTTTGTTCATTTGGCAGCCGAAGGTGACGATGTGATATTTCTGAGCAGTCATGAAAGTGTTTAACCAAGCCGAAATTATTGCTGTCCTATTCTAATATCTTTCAGCATTGATTGTAATGATGTAGTGCTTATCGTCGCAGACAAAACCTGTATGCGAAAAACACCAAAGGATTACAAGAATTACAACGAGCAGTCACTGTACCAGCAATTCTCATTATGAAACCGATTTTGGTGTTTCCAGCGCCTTCGGCGCTGGAAACACCAAAATCGGTTTAACTGACCAGTGCCCATTTTGCCAAGACTTTGGCTCAAACATATTACATAGCAATAGTTTTGGTTAACTTAATAATTTATTTGCAAGTACCTGAATAGGAACAATATGAATTATAAATACGTCTGTCGGGGTAAGTTTAAGCCTATGCGATTAGGGAGATTTTATGATGCTTGTCAAGACAACGCTGGCTAATTCATGTTTCACTTTACTGAGCTTGGGCGCGATCGCCTTTTCTGCCATCTCTTCACCACAGGCAGCTAGAGCCTCAGCACAACCGAGTTTAGACAGCCTTGTACAACAAGCTGCTTCCAAAGATCAAGCAACTTCCCAACAGGCGATCGCTAAGTTACGCGAATTTAAAAATGAGGGTGTAGATGCATTTTGGAATGCTTATCAAAAGGATTTGCCAAATAATCCACAATTACGGACAACTTTAGACGCAATTTGCCAGCAAAAGGACTGTGACGCCTCAAAGTTGTATTGGTACAAAGATTTAGAAGCGGCTAAGACTGCATCAAAAGAAACGGGTAAGCCGATTTTGTCTTTGCGCTTGCTGGGAAACCTTAATGATGAGCTAAGTTGTGCTAACAGTCGATTCTTCCGCACGGCGCTTTATCCTAATGCGGCGGTGTCGCAGCTGCTGCGCGATCGCTTTATTTTGCACTGGCAGTCAGAGCGTCCTGTGCCTAAGGTGACGATTGATTTTGGGGATGGTCGCAAGCTAGAGCAAACTCTCACTGGCAATAGCATTCACTATGTTTTGGATAGTGAAGGTCGTCCAGTTGATGCGATTCCTGGGCTATATAGTCCACAATCTTTTATCGAGAATCTCAAGGACGCTGAGAGAGCAGTAAGCTCAGTTAGCAATCTTAATGGTGATTTGAACCTGCGGCGTGAAATTCTGATTAAATATCATCGCGATCGCTACGCTAAGTTAGAAAAAAACTGGCGCTCAGATCTCACTCGGTTGCGCTTACCAACACAACCATTACTGCCATTGGCTGTTACCGATCCTCAAGTTAGTGCAATATTGGCAAGTCGCTTAACCGTAGGAAAAATGATGGTTGAAATGCCAACGTTAAGCCGTACTACTGGTGAGCCTCTGGCTGAAGTTACGCCGCCTTCCCCATTTGCAAAGCTCAGTGATGCTAATTGGGCAAGATTAGCAAGGCTTTACCAGAATCGTGTCTATCTCGATCAAGGTAGTCTGAATGTTATGCAGCGTAAACTATCACCAAGTGCCTCTATGTCCACAGTGGTGAGCAGCTTTGAACGGGCGATCTCGCAGGATACAGTCCGCAATGAGTATGTATTTCACGCACAGATTCATAATTGGTTTGCCAATGGTGAATTTCTAAATAGTGATACTGCTACTTTAAACGCACTTAATCGTCGAGTATACGATGAGCTGTTTCTCACCCCTGCTAGTGATCCTTGGCTGGGATTAGTAAATGAAAATGTTTATACAGGGCTTAGTAAAGTAAATTAACGTGATTACAGAATATAGCAGTGCAAGAGATAGCTAGGACAAATCAAAACCCAAAAGATGAGTGGCGGCGCGAAGCGCCGCCACTCATCTTTTGGGTTTTATGTCCTAAGCCTAAGTACAGGACAAAAATTTAATGGAGTTGAAGAAAGCCTCGGAATTGAGATGAAGGTCAAAGATGAAGTGACGCAGGAAATCAAAACCACGACGAAAAA
>NZ_JACJQY010000005.1 GCF_014696925.1 Phormidium tenue FACHB-1050
ATTGTCAATACTGGAAAAAGAAAAGGCTTTTCCGCTTTTGAGTCCATTCTTATCGCTTTGAATCCTCTCAAATCATTGTTTGCTATAGGTTGAGCAATTACCATTTATCTATTTGTCACAGCATTTAGCATCCCATGGCTATGCAGTAGCTGTACTGGAGCATCCAGAGACAGGTAGCAAAGATTTTGGAGCCTTTTTAAAAGGTTTCGGAAAAAATCCTAATCCTCGTGATCATTACCTCAGACCTCGTGATATCAAATATTTGCTAGATGATCTCGAACGTCAATCGAAAAATATGCTTAATGTAAGCGATCGCCTAGATCTGCAAAATGTTGGTTTGATTGGACATTCCCTCGGTGGCTATACGGTTTTGACATTGGGTGGTGCGCGGCTAAATTTTGATAGCATCAAAGCTGGTTGCGATGTTCCTGAACCGAATGTGACATCTTTCAATCTTTCTAAATTAATTCAATGTCGAGCCATCAATTTGGAGCCAAAAGACAATGATTTAAAAGATCCTCGCGTCAAAGCAATCCTCACTCTAAATCCCATTGGTAGTACGCTGTTTAATCGGGAGGGAATGCGCCCTTTAAATTTACCAGTAATGATTTTTGCCAGTGGCGATGACATGATCGCGCCAACTGTCCCCGAACAACTTTTTCCTTTTACATGGCTTAAGGGAGCTGATAAGTATTTAGCGATCGTTCCTCAAGCAACCCATTTCTCGTTTTTAGAGAAAAGTGAAAAAGGTGTACTCAATATCCCCTCATCATTAATTGGAGTTGATCCCAGCTTTGCACATCCCTACGTTAAGTCTTTGAGTGTGGCATTTTTTAAAACTTATCTCTCAAGCCAGCCTGAATTTCGGGCTTATCTAACGGCTGCGTATGCGAAAACTATTAGCCGAGATCCTTTACCGTTCAACCTAGTGACTTCTTTTTCAGAAGAGCAATTAGAACAAGCGTTGAATAGCAAACTATAGCGGTTTGCAGTGACCAAAATCAATTTTTTGAAAGCCCGCCAACGGCGGGCTTTCAAAAAAACGAGTTCAAAATACTCCTATAGCAATGTAAGTTTTGTTTAGGACATAAAACCCAAGGAGAGAATGGCGGCGCTTCGCGCCGCCATTCTCTCCTTGGGTTTTGCTTTTGTCTTAACACAATCGACGGCAGCTATACTTTGTAAATCTATGAGTATTTCTTAATAAAGGACTACGAATTATTGTAGAGTCAGAAAGTTGTTCTAGTTTTGACGGGGATCAGCCGTTAAAAAAGCGAAATTAAGTAGATTATTTGTATTTGCTTAGTTTTAAACATGGGGAAAGTTTGGTGAAAGTCCAACGCTGTACCGCAACTGTAAAGGTACTTAAGGGATTTTGAAATTAGCTAACGCTAATTTCAAAACCAGACAACAAATTCTAAATATGTTGTTTTTAAGTTGATTTTCCCTTCAGGAAAATCAACTTAGGTACTTAAAGTCAGGATGCCCGCTAGAACTAGTTTAATTTGTCCATATCTGCGAGTTACAGAGTATGAATTTATCTAAAATTTTTGCCTCAGTTCAATCTAAAGCATTAGCGATCGCCTTTGGTTTTAGCTTTTTAGTATTTGCTAGCCCCGCATCAGCGCACCATCCGATGGGCGGACGAGTTCCTAGTAACTTTTTTGAAGGCTTCATGTCAGGATTGGCTCACCCTGTAATTGGGCTTGACCACCTTGCTTTTATTGTGGCTGTAGGTTTATTTGCAGCACTCAAGCCTCAAGGTTTCTTAATTCCCCTATTCTTTGTTTTATCGGCAATGCTTGGCACTGGACTGCACCTCATGGGTGTTAATTTGCCCGTAGTCGAGCTAGTGGTTCCAGCTTCAATTTTGCTATTTGGCGTTTTTCTAACCACCAAAACTAGCCCTAATGCATTAGTGATGATTGCTTTATCCGCAGTCTCAGGGCTGTTTCATGGTCATGCCTATGGGGAAGCAATTTTTGGCGCACAGACTACCGCGTTAGTCTCCTACTTAGTTGGGTTTACCTTAATTCAGCTAGTTATTTCGGGTTCTGCTTTCTTGGTTGGTCAGAAAGTCCTTAAGGGTGATTTCTCTCAAGTATCGCCTAGCCTCAAATCAGCAGGTTTAGTCATTTGCGGAATTGGAGCTACATTTTTAGCCTCGAATATTTCTGCTCTACTTCTCCCTGTGCCTAAGGGTTAGATTATTTTGCGAAGTAGGGGCAATTCGTGAATTGCCCCTACTTCGCAATCTTTAAAAATGTGGGCTTTTTAAAATTCTTAGAGACAAATTATGGCAGCGAAAATACCTGTAACTGTGATTACTGGCTTTTTAGGTAGTGGTAAAACTACCCTCATTCGAGAGCAGTTACAAAATAATCAAGGTCGGCGTATTGCTGTACTAGTAAATGAATTCGGCGAAATCGGCATTGATGGCGATTTGCTCCGTTCTTGTCGCGTGTGCGATGAAGATGGTACAGAAGTTACACCCAATATTGTGGAATTGACCAATGGCTGTCTTTGTTGCACCGTGCAGGAAGAGTTTCTGCCAACGATGCAGGAATTATTGAAAAGACGCGATCGCATTGACTGTATTCTCATCGAAACCTCTGGTTTAGCATTACCCAAACCCTTAATCCAAGCCTTCCGTTGGCAAGAGATTCGTAATGGTGCGACGGTTGATGGTGTGATCGCCGTTGTGGATTGCGAAGCAGTTGCTAGCGGCAAACTGGTAGGTGATCTTGATGCTTTAAATGCTCAACGTCAGGAAGATCCCAATCTTGATCATGAAACTCCCATTGAAGAACTCTTTGAGGATCAGTTAGCCTGTGCCGATTTGGTTTTATTAACGAAAACTGATTTGGTGGATGCTGATGCTCAAAACAAAGTGCATTCATGGCTTAAGCAGGAATTGCGCGATGGCGTTAAGGTGATTGCTTGTGATGAAGGCAAAATTAGCTCAGAGATTCTATTGGGCTTCAATGCTGCGGTTGAGGATAATTTAGATTCTCGTCCTAGCCATCATGATTCTGATGAGGAGCATGAGCATGATGATGATATTAATTCAATTAATATTGTTACCGATCGCGCCTTTGAGCCGACTCATTTACTCACATCGCTAAAACAAGCGATCGCTGATCAAGAGATCTATCGCATCAAGGGCTTTGTGAATGTCCCAAATAAGCCAATGCGAATGGTGTTGCAAGGTGTAGGCGATCGCCTTGAGACTTCCTATGATCGCCTATGGGCTAGTGATGAAGCTCGCCAGACTCGTTTGGTATTTATCGGTCAAAGTCTAGAGCGATCGCAAATTGAAGCAGCTTTAAGGCTCTAATTTATTACTAAACAATCCTCAGATCTCCGACTTTTTCTATGTAAGCAAAGATTATCTTTGCTTACATAGAAAAAGTCGGAGATCTTAACCTCTACATTTTTTCTGAAATAAAAATTGCAATCTACTACAGCTATTTGTCCCAGTCTCTTTAATGCCACTACTGCACAAGATGGCATTCTTTCGCGTATCCGTTTACCTGCGGGATTAATTACTTCTACTCAGTGCGAAGCTCTCCTACAGGTAGTCAATCAATTTGGTAATGGTGAAATCCAAATTACTAATCGAGCAAATCTACAAATCCGTACTAGTCAAGCTTTGCCCGAAGAAGTGCTACTAGATTTTCAAGACTATGGACTTGCCTCTAGTACCCAAAGCACCGACGGCTTGAGGAATATGATGGCTAGTCCTAGTGCTGGGATTGATGCCCATGCAAAAATAAATACGATTCCATTGTTTAAAGCATGGAACTTCTATCTATTACAGCATCCCGAACTAGCAATTCTTTCTAATAAATTTAGTGTTTGCTTTGATGGCGGCGAAGCGATTAGAGTTAGCGATCGCCCTAATGATATTTGTTTGGTAGCGGTTGAAGTTAATCAAGAGATTTATTTTGATTTGTATTTAGGATTAGGCGATCGCGGTGATTCGCCAGCATCGGTCGGTGTGTTAATCCCTCAAAACCAAGTCTTAGAAGTTCTTGCGGCGCTAACAGAAGTTTATCGGGAATATACGCAGCAACAGCTAGAGCAGAAAACATATTCGCGATCGCGTCCTCCGAGATTACGAGAATTACTGCATGATTGGGGTGTGGAAAAGTATCTTGATCTAGTTGAAGAGAAACTAAGATCCCCCCTACCCCCCTTAAAAAGGGGGGCTTTGGACAACTTAAACAATAAAAATAAAGTCCCCCTTTTTAAGGGGGATGCCGAAGGCAGGGGGATCACACCTCTAAACGAAGTAATAAGTTCCCACTTAGAGAGAGAGTCTTTTCAACATTTGGGAATTCATTCTCAAAAACAATCGGGACTTTTCTATATCGGTGTCGTTGTTCCATTGGGAAGGTTAACTTCGCAGCAACTCACTGGTCTAAGTAATCTTGCGAAACAATATGGTTGTGGGGCTTTGCGGCTAACACCTTGGCAAAATTTGCTGATTACGGATATTGCGGAAGCTGATCTTGAGCAGGTAACGCAGGAGATCTTGAATTTAGGGTTGTATATTTCGGCTAATCATCCCTATGCTGCGATCGCTGCTTGTTCTGGTTACAAAGGATGTAAATCGGCTCATACTGATACCCAGTCAGATGCTAAGAAGATTGCCACTTATCTAGAAAGTTGTATACAACTTGATCAACCGATCAATATTCATGTTTCAGGTTGTGAAAAGTCCTGCGCTCAGCATCAACCTAGTGATATTGCGGTGGTTGGAATGGGCGGAACTAATACAGAAACTTATAGGGTTTATGTAGGTGATGGTGATTCTAATTTTGGTAGAGAAATCTATACAGAGTATGATGCTAAAAATTTACCTGCTCTAATCGAACAGTTATTACAAAAATATCAAAATCAGCGTAGAGATTCTACACAAACTTTTCGAGAATTTGTCAATAACTGATGTTACGTGGAACTCAGATGATGAATCTCTTGTTGCTAGCACGACAGGGCAACCACGGGGGGATTGCCCCTACTCCAATAATTTAGATTTTTGTAGAGGCTGTGCCCCCGTGCCAGCCCTAGACTTAGATGATCGTAGGAATTCTATCCACGTAACATCAGACAATAAATAAAAAAGGCGGCGCAGTGCGCCGCCTTTTTTGTTTAGATATCCAAGTCCGCAAGTCCTAGCTTGGAACCATAGGTTTCAATAAACTCACGACGCGGCGCAACTTTATCACCCATCAAAATTGTGAAGATGCGATCGGCTTCGGCAGCATCTTCGATGGTGAGACGTTTGAGCGATCGCGTGGCAGGGTTCATCGTTGTTTCCCATAGCTGCTGTGGCATCATTTCGCCTAAACCTTTAAAGCGCTGAATGTTGTAATTCGCATTGGGCGGGAAGGTGGCAATTAATTTTTGTAAGTCGTTATCGCTGTAGCAGTACTGAGCGGTTTTACCACGCTCTAATTTATATAGTGGAGGACATCCAATATAGATAAAACCACGATCAAGCAATTCTCGCTGATAGCGATAGAAGAATGTCAGCAACAATGTCCGAATGTGCGCTCCGTCAACGTCCGCATCAGCAAGAAGAATAATCTTGTGATAGCGAAGTTGAGACTCATTAAAGTCTTCACCTTTAATTCCCAATCCGCAACCAGTAATCAGGGCTTGGATTTCATTGTTTTTATAAATCTTGCTGTCATCGGCTCTCTCGATGTTGAGAACTTTACCGCGCAATGGAAGGATAGCCTGATAATGGCGATCGCGTCCTTGTTTTGCCGAGCCGCCTGCGGAATCTCCCTCAACGATGAAGATCTCGGATTCTTTGGGATCGCGAGAACTGCAATCGGCAAGCTTTCCAGGTAAGGTCGAAGACTCTAGGGCGGATTTACGGCGGACTAGCTCACGGGCGCGACGGGCGGCTTCCGCAGCATTAAAGGCTTGTAGCGCTTTCTCAATAATCGAAGTCGCCACCGCAGGATGAAACTCAAGATATTCATTGAGAACTTCACCCACGAACGAATCAACGATACCTCTGACTTCAGTATTGCCTAGTTTCGTTTTAGTTTGTCCTTCAAATTCTGGATCGGCAACTTTAACCGAAATTACCGCTGTTAAACCTTCACGGACGTTTTCCCCAGCCAGATTTGAGTCGCCATCTTTGAGCTTTTTCAGCTTACGCGCTGTGGCATTCATTGTGCGGGTCAAAACCGTTTTTAGACCCTCAAGGTGTGTACCACCATCGATGGTGCGGATGTTATTCGCAAAACCGAGAACATTATCGTTATAGGAGTCAATACACCATTGCAAAGCGACTTCCACCACCACATTATCGCGCTCACCATTTACATAGATAATGTCGGGGTGAATCGGCTCCTTGTCGCGGGTCATGTAGGCGACGTATTCGCGAATACCACCTTCATAACAATAGATATCAGTGCGAAGTTCTGCACCACGGCGATCGCAATATTCGATTTTTACGCCAGCATTGAGATAGGCAAGCTCTTTGAGGCGGCTAGCGAGAATGTCGTATTCAAATTCAGTTTGAGTAGTAAAGATTTGCGGATCAGGCTTGAAACGTACCTGTGTACCGCGCCTTGTTTCCTTGCTCTTGCTAGGAATGAGATCGCTAACAGGAAAACCGCGCTCATATCTTTGGGTATAGACTGTATCCAATCGCCATACCGATACTTCTACCCATTCGGATAGGGCGTTAACTACGGAAATACCAACGCCGTGCAGACCGCCTGATACTTTGTAACCACCATCGCCGAATTTACCACCAGCGTGGAGAACAGTTAGTACAGTTTCGAGGGCTGATTTACCAGTTTTGGGGTGAATGTCAATGGGGATGCCGCGCCCATTATCGGAGACTTGTACAGAGCCATCGGGCAGAAGCTCAACTAAAATGCGATCGCAATGTCCTGCAAGGGCTTCGTCTACGCTGTTGTCAACGACCTCAAAAACGAGGTGATGTAATCCTTTTGGCCCAGTTGTGCCGATATACATCCCAGGTCGTTTACGAACTGCTTCTAGACCCTCAAGTACTTGGATCTGATTGGCATTGTAAGTTTCTGTAACGATCTCAGGCATGAAGGTAAACAACTCCAGAAATTATGTCGCTTGCAAGATGGCTATGAAAAAAGTTACAAAAAACTTTTTAGCGCTCTTGATAGTGTTTTAGGATGTGTTTTGAGCCAAGACTCAAAAACACTCTGCCATTATAGCTTAAAAGCCTTGCAGATATGTCAAAACCATCTCAGGTTAAGTTTTTAGATACTCCATGTATCTTCAAAATTTAATTGTGATTAATGGCGATCGCTATAACCTAATAAATAATTTGGACTTTAGCGGCGGCTTCAGTGGCTCTTTGACGGGCTTCGGTGACATCTTTGCCTTTGGCTAGAGCGACACCCATACGACGGTAGGGACGAGAATCGGGTTTGCCAAATAAACGCAGATCGGTGTTAGGAATCGCAAGGGCTTCCGCTACACCTGTAAAGGAAATATTTTCGCTGGTTTCGCTAGCAAGAATAACGGCACTGGCGGACGGACTGAGTAATTCAATCGTGGGCATCGGTAAGCCTAAAATTGCGCGTAAATGGATCTCAAATTCGTTGAGGTTTTGGGAGATGAGAGTCACCATGCCTGTGTCATGAGGACGGGGTGATAGTTCCGAAAAAATTACTTCATCTTTGGTTACAAAAAATTCTACGCCGAAAATGCCTGCGCCGCCGAGTTTATCGGTGACTTTGCGAGCGATATCCTGTGCATCCTTGACTTGGGCTGTAGTTAATCCGACAGGTTGCCATGATTCTTGATAGTCTCCTCTTTCCTGACGATGCCCGATCGCTTCACAAAATAGCGTCTCTCCTTGCCACTGACGGATCGTTAACAGCGTAATTTCGACTTCAAAATTGATAAATTCTTCGATGATGATTTTAGCTGTGTCACCCCGCCCGCCCGCGATCGCATAATCCCACGCTGTTTCCAGTTCATCAGCCGAATTGACAACGGATTGCCCTTTCCCAGAAGACGACATCACAGGTTTAATTACATTTGGGAAACCAATTTCGGCGGCGACGGTTTTTAGTTCGTCGAGGCTGGTGGCGTAGGCATATTTGGCGGTGCGTAAGCCCAATTCATGGCTGGCTAAATCGCGAATGCGATCGCGGTTCATCGTAAAGTTAGTAGCAGCCGCTGTGGGAATGATGGTGTAACCCTGCGCTTCCAGTTCCAGCAGTTTTTCAGTACGAATCGCTTCCACTTCTGGCACGATCAGATCGGGTTGATATTTTTTGACAACGGCTTCGAGGGCTTCGCCATCCAGCATCGAGATCACTTCGCGATAATCGGCAACTTGCATCGCAGGGGCGTTGTCATAGCGATCCACCGCAATTACTATATTACCGAGTCTTTGAGCGGCAATCACCACCTCCTTACCTAGTTCCCCAGCACCAAGCAACATGATTTTTTTCGGTAATGCGATCGCCATTGAATTCACCCAAATCTCTACAAAAGCAATGTTATATCAAAACACAAAGTGGCGTAGCCACTTTGTGTTTTTAAAACCCTTACTGGGTTTGGTTTTTAATACACAAAAGTGGAGCCACACTTTTGTGAATGGGTATTACAGAGCTTTGCACCTAAACCAAAAGAGAGTAGAGGCGCTTTGTACTGCTACTCTCTTTTGGTTTGGGTAGACAATTGAATGCTAGGATTGCTTGCATGAAAATTTTAGGAATTGACCCAGGGTTAGCAATTGTCGGATTTGGTTTGATTGAGGTTGAGAAACCTGCCTCCCCAAAACTATTGGAATTTGGCACTATCGTGACACCGAAGCAAACACCAATCGGCGATCGCCTTAAGACTATTTACGAAGATATGCATACGCTGATTGAGCAGTTCCAACCGCAAGTGGTGGGAATGGAGAAGCTATTCTTTTATCGAATGGGAAACTTGGTAAATGTGGCTCAAGCGAGGGGGGTGATTGTGTTAGTTCTCAACCAACATAATATTGAACCAATCGAGTTCTCACCACCACAGATCAAGCAAGCTCTCACTGGTCATGGGAATGCGGATAAAAATGATGTGCAGGAGGCAGTTAAGCGAGAATTAAGTCTCGATGCAATTCCGCGTCCTGATGATGCGGCGGATGCGATCGCGGCTGCTTTAACTTGTTGGCTAATTGCTTGATCAAGGCAAAATTAGACAGTAACGTGAGTTCGATATATCCATTTGTGTCGTGCGAAGCACAACACAAATGGCGGAAAATGGTCTAAAGGCGCAAAAAAAATCAGCGATCGCCATAGTTATCTAGCCATGCATTACCTTGAATAATTAGATCAGGAAGATTAAGATTCCATAGCTCAATGTTGTTGCTGCCATGCCCAGAAGCAAAGCCGCGACCATCGGGGCGGAAACAGAGACTGATTGGAGTGCTATCTGGACATGAGAGAGTTTGTAACTCCTTCCCATCAATACTCCAGAGCTTAATTGTATTATCACTACTTCCCGAAATAATACTCCGACCATCGGGACTAAAACTTACCGTCCAGATCCCCGCATCATGCCCTCTAAAAGTTCGCAATAAAGAGCCTTCAAGGTTCCAAAGCTTGAGCGTGCTGTCGCCACTACCAGATAGAATATATTGACCGTCAGGACTAAAGCAAACACTCCAAACAGCACCACGATGACCATGCAGGGTTTTGATTTCTGTACCCTCAATACTCCATAGCTTAACTGTATCGTCACCACTGCCAGAGATAATTTTTTGACCATCGGGACTAAAGCGCACCGTCCACACCGTAGACTTATGCCCTTTGAGGGTGGCTAGTTCAGTACCATCAATGCTCCATAATTTAATAGATTTATCGCTACTTCCAGAAACGATTTTTTGACCATCGGAACTATAGTCTACCGTCCAGACAGCAGTACTATGTCCCGTGAATGTTTGCAAAAGTTGATGACTATTCCCACTCACAGACCATAGAGAAATAGCACTGTCACCACTACCAACTAATAGACTATTTCCATCAGGACTAAAACAGAGACTGAGAATGTCATTATCGCCAACAATGGTTTGGAGTTCATTACCTTGCAGATCCCAGATTTTAATTTGATCATCAAGGCTACCTGAGGCAAGTCGCAAACTATCGGGACTAAAAGCAACACTCCTTACAGCCGCGCTATGTCCAGATAATGTTTGCTGTTTCCTGTTCTCAATTTGCCATTGCCGCACCGTGCAATCAAGACTAGCTGAGAGCAGGGTCTTGCCATCAGGACTAAAACTGACGGAACGGATTGGATCGGTGTGACCTTTAAAGATTTGTAATTCTTTGCCATGCAGATCCCAGATTTTAATGTTTTTATCGGCGCTACCTGTAGCTAACATTGTTTCTCCAGGGCTAAAGCAAACACTGCGAATAGCACTGGAATGGGCTGAAATCGAAAAGGCTTCGGCGATCGCTTTTTCACCATTGATATTCTCAATGTGCCATAGCTTGAGAATATTATCACCACTACCCGAAGCGATGAATTCACCACTGAGGCTAATGCTAATGCTGCGAATGTCGGCGGTGTGACCTTTAAGCGTGTGGAGCAATGTGCCATCTAGACTCCAAATCATAATGTTTTTGTCCGCACCACCCGAAATAATCCATTCCCCATCTGGACTAAACAAGACAGTTCGCACATCACCACGATGTCCGCTAATGGTCAATATTTCCGTACCATCACGATGCCAGAGCTTAATCGTCTGATCGCCACTGCCTGAGACGATCATTTCTCCATTGGGACTAAATTGTGCGCTCCAAACTGCGGCGGTATGTCCTACAAAAGTATGTAAGCGATCTCCTTGAAGATTCCATAAAGCAATCGTCTTGTCGCTACTGCTAGAAAGAATCGTCTGTCCATCGGGACTAAAACAAGCGCTACGCACTGGGGCAGTATGACCAACAATTTGGGCAACTTCTTGTCCGTCAATCTGCCAAATTTTAATTGTTTTATCTAATCCCCCAGTGATGATTTGCGAGCCATCGGGACTAAATTCCGCACTCCATACACCTTCTAGATGAGCTTGAATGCGATTTTTCTCTTTAATCTCGTAGATAGCGCGATAAATTGTACTGGTTAGCTGTAAGCGATTTTCACTAGATAGCGAATCAATATCTGGTAGCCACTGTTTGCCGATCTGCATGGCTTTAGCTAGCTCGTCAAGATCGACCAGATGATTAGTGAGTAGACTATTTAGACTCAAACTATCAGCGATCGCTTGAGAGTTTTTGAATGAACTTTCTAATTGACGGACAGTTTGGCGGAGTTCTCCTTGAGTCTTTTCTAATTCTTTTTGCAGCTTTTGGATCTCTGGAGCCTGTGATTTGCGAATTACTACCGCCAAATAATCATGGACTAATTGGCAACGATTGGTCGCATTTTCAGGAATTAATACCACTAGTCCCGAACCAATCAAGATTTGGAGGACGAGTTCGATTTTGCTGATTTCGATATCTGCATCATTTTCTAGATTTTCTAGATCTACAGCGAGATTCCATTCTGCATCTAATTTACTTTGTTTACGAACCTCACTATCCAGATGATTGAGTCCTCGTTCTAGATCCTCATAGGTTTTGAGAGGTCTGGTTCCCTTCTCATCTGTTAGTAAGTATAAAAGCAAGTTAGTTAATCGATAGTTCTCTCTACCGCAGTCACAAACTACATTGTCCAAATATCGCTGGACAAGGGTTTCTTTAGGATTATTACCTAGCTTTTGATATTGTTGGATGGTGCTAATCCGATCATGTTGTAATTGCGCTCCCACGATCTGTAACTCAATCGGACGAATTTCATCCTGCTCATTCTTTAAGTCTTCCACTAAAATGTCGATGAGTTGAGCTTCCAAGTAAAATTGCGCTCTCTCCGTAAGAGTTTCAATCGTCGAGTGGGCGGCGGCTGGAGAAAAATTGCCTAAAGGATAGAGGACATTTTTGCTGAGAATGTCATTGTCGATCGCACTCATGCTCTTAATGCGATTAACTTCTAAGAGGTAGTGAATATAATCTTCTCGGAGTGATAGCACCACTTTAATTGATGACAAATATTGGAAGTCACTAAGTAAACTTCCAATAAATTCAAAGAACCGCAGGCGATCGCTAGTGCTATGTTGATGCACAAAGAAAAATTCTTCAAACTGGTCAAAAATCAAGACTGTACGCAGGTTTCTTGCTTCATTCCATCGTAGTTGTTCAGTTAGGCGATCGCATAGAATATCTTTTGTCAAATCTTCGCTATAGCTCAAACTAAGTAGCGGCGCTGAAGTTAGTTTGAGTGCTTGTAATGACTCCGTTAACAGATTAATTAGTTCTTGTTCCCAACTTGTATAAACTCGAATCGAAATGGGGATTATATCGCGTCCTCCAAAGGAAGTCTGTTGCAGTGCTGGCATCAATCCTGCGTTGATGAAAGAACTTTTACCGACCCCAGAGTTACCATGCAGCACAATCATTTTGTAGCGGGGTTCACCAATGCGATTGGTCAGTTCGTCGAGGTCTTGCTTACGTCCTGAAGCGTAGATTTCTGGTGAGATGATATATTTATTGCCCTTGTCCACAAAGCTGGAATGCTCCTCCAGACAAGATTGTAATTGTCCTGCGCCAATAAATGCACGGTATCCATATCGCTGCTCGATCGCTAAACGTTCTTGTTTAGTTTGAAATGCTTCTAAATATTGTCCCTGACTAAAATACAAATTGCGTAATTGATTCAAAATCCGAATGTACATCCGTGGATGTCCGCAATGATCTCTACTTTTAGCAGCGATCAAATTGGTCAGAGCTTGTTCCCGATCGCCCAGTTGAATTTGTGCTTCGGAAAGATAACACAAATACAATCCGTATAACCAATGGGAGGTTGTTGGTGCATCTTCTAAAAGGGCGATCGCTTGTTCGGCATATTCCTTAGCGGTTTCCCATTCCTCATGTTCTATGGCAACTACTGCTAAGAAGCCGTAGTCAGCAGCCAAATTACTGATATCTCCATGGGTTTGATGAATCTGGATCGCTTTTTGGGAGATATCTTTGAGTTCTGTCCATGACTGTAAGTGATGTAAAGTACGTTGCAACTGTAGGTAGCACTGGGACATCAAATCAGGACGATTGGCTAATTGAAAGCAAGCTAAACTCCTTGCAAATAAATGCTCTACGGCTTGCCAGTTTTCCTCATGGGAATGTTTTTCTAGTTTGGTGAGGTGATAGCGCCGTCGCCCAATCTGATAAAGGAGTAGCGCTTGTCGTTCCACATTTTGGACTGATTCCCAATAATTGTAACTTGCTTGCAGATGGGACAAGGATTGGGTAAAGTCTCGCGTATTCATGCCTCGAATGAAGTCTAAACCTGCTTGCAAAGATGGCGAGATTCGCTGTCCTTGACTTTGTAAATCGCGCAGAGCCACATCTAGTTCTGAAAGATAAATACCGCCTAGATGGGAAATACGCCCAAGACTATGACTAGGATCGATCAAATTAGCGCCTAGGGCTAAGTGAAATAACGCTTCAGTTCCCGATGTTAGGGATTCAATCAAGTCTTCACTGGCGATCGCAAACTCAATTGTAGTTGTCCAACTCTCAAAGTCTGGAGCAACTCTAATCATCCGCTTCAACAAATCGTCATTGATCCACAATACGATGGGATACAAACAATTTTTGCGAAATTCCTCTCGAATTTGATTTAATCCCTTGACTAAAATATCGGGGCTATCTGTTGCTTCTAGCCCAGTTAGCATTACCGCAGGTAAGTTGCCTTCTCTGGTCGCAGGAGTTGACGAATGAATCGCATGGTAGATTGATTTAGTTTGAGGTTCTAATCGCACTTGACGCATTGATGTTGATGAGATTTCTGCTAATCTAGCGATCGCGCGATCGCGAAGATTGACATAATTACAACGCGCCAGTAAGAGGGTGAAAGTCCCATCATAAATATCCAAGAGCAAAGATAATTCTTGTAGTGAATCTTCGATCTCAGGTGAAATATTGAAAGAATTGACTAGTTCATTTTGATAAAGATCCAGTTGTGAGGTCAATTGCTGGAGCGCACGTTCTGCCTCGGGAGAAATATTAAATCCAGTTACATCTTCTTCTGGAGACTTAGCATAGGGAATCTGTGACATAGTTTTTGCCCTCGGCGATCGCGGATAATTGTACCAATTCACAAAAGAGTGACAACACTTTTGTGAATTAAAAACCAAACCCAGTCAGGGTTTTAAAAACACAAAATGGATATGCCATTTTGTGTTTTGGTGTAATTTCACTTTTTGAGCAAAGGAGAAAACTAAAAATCTAAGTCACTCCCCTTTGCAAAAATGAGGCTAGGGATCTGAGCTTTGTTGAATTTGAGAATTGACTCAGTTATTTATATACGTTAGCTTTTAGAGGATCTCACAAGAGAAATCCTAAGATACGTCAAATTCTTGAGCAGTGACAAGTACAGGATTCACCTCAAACCAAGAACCATTTTCATCTTGATATTCATATACGTACATGCTTCTAATCAAGGTTTGATAGCCAGTATCACCCACCACCTTCTTAGTACTATTTACCTGTCTCAATAGTTTCCATTCATCATCATCTATAGAAAGAACTAACTCATTACGACGTTTACGGATCGTATCTTCGAGAACCTCAAGGGTGACAGGTAAACCACGTTGTTTACGGAGAGCATCATTGAGCAGGCGCATAATATTTCGCACATGACCTCCACTCGCAAAGCAGAGTCGATCAAGTGTCGTCATACTGTCAAAAACTTGATTAATAGCATTTAATCGCTCAGTGGGAGAGCTATCTGGCAATACTCGCGATAGAATCATTTGACGCAAAAGTGCAATGCCTTCCTCATGGGTACTACCATCGCGGCGTACTACAGGAACCATTGGTAGCACAATCGGATCGGTCATAAATCTGGCTGTGAGTGTGCCGTAATCCCTTGAGAATCTCAAAGCAAGGGGCATGGTGTATACCACATGGCATTGTAATTTGCGAAGCTGCTCTGCCCGATCTACAAATAAATATTCAGTTTGAGGTCTGCCCCAAGGTTTTGGTGAATCGTCAACGCGATCAAGGTTATCCACGATCACCACAAGCCCTTCTTTGCCTAGTTTTTTAAGATCAGCGATCGCAGGCAATAGGATTTCATTATTGATTAAGTCCAGCAAGCCATTGGTTTTTGGCTCCATGTAGCCGCGTAGTTTACTCCGCATATCGGGGCTATCTTTGGTCTTGGCGGACAGTTTGCCAATACCTAGAGATAGCGAAAATTCACCACTTGTACTTGCCTCCACCTTACCAATCCCTGGGACATCGGCTTCGGCAGAGAGTTCAATCTCCGTATTTAAGATTTTGACCGCGCCGTTGAGCATAGCCCGAAATCCTTTGGCTTCAGTCTTGACTTTGATCGCCTCTAAGCTCTCAACCACACGTCTCGCGATCGCGAGGAGGATGTCACTGAGATCGACATCGCCCATCTCCATGTCTTGGCTAGACTCAAAGTAAACGACATGAAACCCTTCACTTTCTAGTTGTTGCTTAAGCTGCAAGATTTCTGTAGATTTACCGCAACCGATATGTCCTGTAAATAACTGACAAGTCGGCTGTCCATCTGAAAAAAGCGAAATGTTATCCTTTAAATCTTCGACAACTTTGCCGCCCCGAACCGTCGAAAAGTCAATGTAGTACTTTTTGTCTTCGGCACTATCTGCAAGCAAGGTTTTACTTGGATCAGTTGCCTTAAAAAATCTCTTGTAATCTACAGTCATAAGTCATACAATTCCTCTTTTAAAGGTATTATAAGGAATCTAAGGGAGTTTTGAAAATCTAATTTATAGCAATTGATGTGGGGGTTAAGCAAAATCAAACCCCATGCGTAGTGTTAAAAAGTTACTACTACATATGCTGGTAAATATACCTAAATACCAACTTGTTGAAAAGATTTACGAGAGTTCCAATTCTCAAGTTTTTCGTGGTATCCGTCAACAGGATAACTTACCAGTTATCTTAAAAGTCTTAAATACTGAGTTTCCTACCTCCCAAGTCATTGGCAGGTACAAATTAGAATATGAAATCACTAGAAAACTAGCTTCTAATTCGGTGATTCACGCCTATGATTTACAGCGATATCAAAGTGGATGGCTGATCGTATTAGAAGACTTTGGAGGCAAATCCTTAGCTCAAATATTAGCTCAAAAAAAGTTGAGTCTAATGGAATTCTTGAATTTGGCGATTCAGATCTGTGAAGGTGTCAGTGAAATCCACGCTGCTAACATCATTCATAAGGATCTCAACCCGTCTAATATTGTTATTAACCCAGAAACGCAGCAATTAAAAATCATCGATTTTGGGATTGCATCGGATTTAACGAAAGAGACATTAATCCCCAATCATAATCAAGTAATAGAGGGAACTTTAGACTATATTTCACCTGAACAGACGGGGAGGATGAACCGATCGCTGGATTATCGTACAGATATTTATTCGATGGGTGCGACCTTTTATCAAATGCTTACGGAGCGCTTACCCTTTGAGTCTGATCATCCTTTGGAACTAATTCACTATCATCTAGCTCTAGAACCGATCGCCCCACACTTAATTTATCCTCAAATCCCGTTAGTCTTATCACAAATCATCCTCAGATTACTTGCCAAAACTGCTGAAGAAAGGTACCAAAGTGCATGGGGTGTAAAAGCTGATTTAGAGAAATGTTTAAGCCAGTTGCAAGAAAAAGGAGAAATAGCCTCTTTTGAGCTTGCACAACAGGATATTGCTGATAAGTTTTTGATTTCTGAAAAGCTTTATGGTCGAACTAGAGAAATTGAGAATTTATTAACAGCCTTTGCAAGGATCGCTGATGGAGTTAATTCTAAGGGGGATTTAGTGGAAATGGTCTTGATATCAGGATATGCGGGTATTGGCAAGTCTACCCTTGTACAGGAAATCCATAAACCGATCGCCCAAAGTCAAGGCTATTTTATATCTGGCAAATTTGAGCAATATCAGCGTAATATCCCTTATTTAGCAATTATTCAGGCTTTTCAGGATCTCATCAAGCAATTACTAACGGAGAGTACAGAGAGGCTAGAACAATGGCGATCGCAGATTAATGTTGCCTTGGGGGCTAATAGTCAGATGATCACCCAAGTGATACCATCGTTAGAGCTGATTATTGGGAAACAAGCAGATAAATCCCTATCCCCAAATTCATCGGCAAATATCTCAGCAAGTGAAGCTCAAAATCGATTTAATCGTGTTTTCCAGAATTTTATCCGTGTTTTCGCTCAATCTGACAATCCATTGGTGATCTTTTTAGATGATCTGCAATGGGCTGATCGCGCTTCTCTAAAATTGCTAGAGATATTAGCAACTACTAACGAAGCTCAGACTTTACTTTTGATTGGTGCATACCGCGATAATGAAGTTAATCCAACGCATCCAATCATGCAAATGATTGAGAGGATTCAGCAGGAAAATGGAGCAATCAATCAACTTTATTTAACAGCTTTAAATCTTACAGATATCAATCAGCTGATTGCGGATACTTTGCATTGCGCCGCAACAAATTCCCTACCATTGGCAAAACTTGTGCAACAAAAGACCGATGGAAATCCTTTCTTTATGAATGAATTTCTGAAGTCTTTATATAGTGAAGGTTTACTAGGATTTGACTATCAATCACGGAAATGGCGATGGTTAATTGCACAGATTCAAGAGCAAGGAATTACGGATAATATCGTGAGTTTGATGGCGGGGAAGATCCAAAAGTTGAGCGATCGCACCCAGCAATTGTTGCAAATAGCTGCTTGTATCGGCAATCAGTTTGACCTTGATACATTAGTGCTTGCCTCAGAGCGATCGCATATTGAGACGATCCAATCCCTCAGAGAGTCTATTTGCGAAGGATTAATCTTGCCCCTTAATCCTGCCCACCAATCAATTCATTATGGAATTGAGTTAACTGATGATCATCCTGCGATCGCCTATAGATTTGTCCATGACCGTATTCAACAAGCCGCCCACTCACTCATTTCTGAAGTACATCAGTCTGTAATACATCAAAGAATAGGTCAGCAGTTACTAAAAAACACCTCTAGCGAGGAACTAGAATCTAAAGTTTTTGACATCGTTGATCAACTGAATCTGAGTTTAGGACTTATTTCTAGTCAAAGCGATCGCGATCAATTGGCGCAACTCAATTTGCTCGCCGCACAAAAAGCTAAAGCTGCAACTGCCTATAGTAATGCCTTGCTCTATGTCAAAACTGGTGTGGAATTGCTAGCGATCGCCTGTTGGCAAAATCAATATGAGCTATCTCTCAACCTCTACCAGCTAGCCGTTGAGGTCGCATACTTAAATGGTGATTTTGAGCAGATGCAAGATTGGGCAAATATTCTTACTAATCATGGTAAAACGCTATTAGCCAAAATCAAGGTTTACGAGATTCAAATTCAAGCTTTGGTTGCCCAAAATCATCGACTAGAAGCGATCGCGATGGGAATAGACACATTAAGTCTATTAGAGATGGCTCTGCCTAAACAACTTTCACCAGCAGATTTAGAAATAGCTTTGCAAGATTTCCAAGAATTTCTTGCCCTTCATCCTGTTGAATCTCTATTAGAACAACCATTAATGACCGATCAAATTGCGATCGCTTCAGTAAATATTCTTTTGAGTATTGCGGCGGCTGCTTACGGTTCGGCTTCAGACCTATACATTCTCATCGTTTTACAATTAGTGAGACTATCCATTACAAAGGGAAATGCGATCGGTTCCGCTTACGGGTATTCTGCTTGTGGACTAATTCTCTGTGGACTGATGAACCAAATGGAATTAGGCTATCAATTTGGTCAATTAGCCCTGCAATTACTAGATCAATTTGAATCCCAAGAGTTAACAGCCAAGACTTTAGTGATCGTTAATGTATTTATCGCTCATTGGAAATATCACCTCCAAAACACTCTTCAACCTCTGCTAAATGCTTACATTATTGGTATAGAAACAGGGGATTATGAATTTGGCGCTTATGGTTTATGTTTACATAGTCAATACCTCTACTTTACGGGAAGAGAGCTAAGTGGGCTTGCACAGGAAATATCAGGGTATGAAACTCTCATCAGTCAACTAAAACAACAAACAACTCTCAATTGGTTATATATTTATCACCAAAATATTCTGAATTTGCTTGGGAAATCGTCAGATCCTTGTCGTTTAGTAGGAGAAGTCTACAATATTGATACGATGCTGCCGATACATATACAGAAAGCCGATCGCATTGCGATACATATGCTGTATTTTCATCAGGTTGTACTTTGCTATCTATTTGAAAACTATCACCTAGCCATTGATCATGCGGCTCAAGTCAAACTATATGAGGATGCCGCCATTGGGGTAAGATCTTACGCAGTTTTCTATTTGTACGAATCCCTCGCGAATTTAGCAGTTTATACCCATCTGACGATCGCCGAACAAGATCAAACTATGGCTAAGGTTGATGCTAACCTCGAAAAAATCCAGTTTTGGGCAGAACATGCGCCGATGAATTTTCGACATCAACAGCATCTAATCGAAGCGGAACGATATCGGGTATTAGGACAAGTACTAACAGCAATGGATTGCTATGACCTCGCGATCGCTGAGGCTAGAGAAAATGGCTATATCCAAGATCAAGCATTGGCTAACGAACTAGCTGCTAAGTTCTATTTTGCTCAAAATCGTCTAACGATTGCTAGAGCCTATATGCGAGAAGCTAGATATTACTATTTGCAGTGGGGCGCATTAGCGAAAGTACAGCATTTAGAAAAACAATATCCTATCCTTTTGGAGAACCGTTTAGCTGATAAGAGTTCAAGGAAAAGCCTACAAAAAAACTCGATTTCTACACAATCATCCTCCAATAGTTTACACACCCTCGATCTAGAAGCCGTAATCAGGGCTTCTCAAGCGATCGCTAGCGAAATTAAGCTAGATCAACTTCTCTCAACTTTAATGTGTATTTTGATTGAGAATGCAGGAGCGCAAACTGGTTATTTGTTATTGCCCAAGAATTTATCTAATTCCTCAGATAGTAATAATCCTGAATTGAAGATGGCATTCGCTTCGCACAGCCCATCATCAAATCAGGATCAATGGATGATTGAGGCAATTAAGACAATTAACTATGATCATGTAGTGGTCTTGCAGTCCATTCCTATGGATACAATTTCCGTTGATGGAAACTTTTATGTGCCAAGCTCTTTGGTGCATTATGTCGCTCGTACCCAAGAGAGTGTCGTATTGCATAATGCTTGCCAATCTGGAGATTTTCAAAACGATCCTTGGATTGTGCAGTACCAGTCAAAATCATTGCTATGTATGCCCCTATTAAATCAGGGGCGCATGACTGCCATTGCACTTTTAGAAAATAGTCTTGTCACCGATGCATTTACGCCAGATCGCATCGAAATCCTCAATTTACTCTCCGCACAAGCAGCCATTTCTATTGTTAAAGCGCGACTTCTCCAGCAGCAAGAAGAACTCAATCAATCTTTGCAAGTAGAAATTTCTGAGCGCCAGTTAGCCGAAAAAGAACGCGATCGCCTAATTGCAATCCTCCAAGCCTCAACAGATATTATTGGCATGACATCGCCACAGGGAAAAGTCATATGGAGTAACATACAGGCTCATAAAGTTCAGGGGCTAACACCTGAAACCGATATCTCTGACTTAACAATTGTGAATTATCACCCACAATGGGCGCTAGAGATTATTCAAAATCAGGGTCTACCCACCGCAGTTCAACGGGGAATATGGGTTGGAGAAACTGCTTTATTAACCTATGAAGGTACTGAAATCCCCGTTTCTCAAATGATTATCGCCCATAAATCCGCCCAAGGAGAGTTGGAATATATCTCCACAATTATGCGGGATATCAGTGAAGCTAAAGAAAGAGAATCGGCTCTGAAACGATCAGAGAAGACATTACAAAATCTAGTCGCAGGGACAGCAGCCGTCACAGGCAAAGACTTTTTCCCTGCCCTAGTTAGACATATTGCCGAAGCCTTGCATGTTAAATATGCACTAGTTACGGAGCTAATTGGTGAAGAACTGCATTCCTTAGCATTTTGGGCTGATGGAGCTATGCAACCAACAATTAGTTATTTGCCTGCGCGAACTCCCTGCGAACTCGCCTTAGAGAATGGAGAATTTATCTGTCATAGTCTGTTACAGCAAGTATTTCCTGAAGATCTAGCCTTAGGGGTAATGCAAGCAGATAGCTATATGGGAATTTCGCTCAAAGATGAGCATGAAAATGCGATCGGTAATCTTTGTATTTTCGACGTACAACCCTTGCAAGACATTGAACGAACTCGAAATATTCTGCAAGTATTTGCCTCTAGGGCTTCGGCTGAGTTACAACGCAAAGCTGCTAATGAGGCTCTATATCAACTTAATCAGTCCCTTGAGTCGAGAGTCAAGCAGCGTACTGCTCAACTAGAAGCAGCTAATAAAGAATTAGAATCTTTTGCCTATTCTGTTTCCCATGATCTTCGCGCACCGTTAAGGGCGATCGATGGATTTTCGAGGATTTTACAAGAAGACTATTGCGATCGCTTAGATGGCGAAGGTAAGCGTTATCTCAAAATTGTCCGAGACAATGCCAAACGTATGGGTGAATTGATCGATGATCTTTTAAACCTATCACGCTGTAATCGCAGGGAACTCTCGCGACGATTAATTTTGACAAATAATCTGATTCAACAAATATTAATTGACTTTGAGTCAGAAATCGTAGCGCGTCAAATTGAGTTTACTATTGCTGATTTGCCTAACTGTGAGGCTGATAATTCTTTGTTAACTCAAGTATGGATTAACTTGATTTCAAATGCGATCAAATATACAGGAAAGCTTGAGAAGGCAAGCATTGAAATTGGTTGGCAATTAATTGATTGTCAAAATGTATATTTTATTCGTGATAATGGTGCGGGATTTGATATGCAATATGCAGATAAATTATTTGGTGTATTTCAGCGAATGCATTTGGAAAAAGATTTTGAAGGCACGGGTATTGGATTAGCGATCGCTCAACGGATTATTCAAAGACATGGCGGCAAAATTTGGGCTGAAGCAAAATTGAATCAAGGTGCAACTTTTTACTTCACGATACCTGATCAATCACCAAATTACTTGTGAAATCTTTGTATAGCAAAGCAAGTTTTGCTTAGGACATAAAACCCAAGAGTCGAATGGCGGCGCTTTGCGCCGCCATTCGACTCTTGGGTTTTGGTTTGTACTAGCTAACTCTTTTTTTGCTATATAGCTGTCGCCATTCTTGTTAGGACATAAAACCCAAATAGTGTGAGGCGGCGCGAAGCGCCGCCTCACACTATTTGGGTTTTGAAATGCAAATTAACACCAAGAATGCTCATCCGCAGGATTGTGTAGCAACTCCCGAATATTAGCTTCGATCACTCGATAACCCACATTGCCATTGAGTTTTTGCCTGCCTTCATTAAAGATGAGGGTAGGACTTACAGTGACATTATGCTCCTTCACTAACTCCATATCTTTAAACATGCTGGCATAGGCTTCACCACTATCAATAATGGATTGAATTGCTTTTTTGGGTAATTTGAGCTTTTTGGCAATTTCAAACTGGATGTGGCGATCGCTGATATTGGCGAGTTGCGTAAAAAAGGCTTCGCGAAATGCCCAAGCTGTCTTTTCTAATACCTTTTCAGATTTTGGCACTAATCCTTTCACTTCTAGCAATTGCACAGCACGCAGAAATAAATGTGCAGACAATGAGGAAGCAGGAATCTCTCGAGTCCAAACATCAGGGTGAACAGAAATATGTTCAAACTTACTTGCAGTCTCTTTAACGTGATTGCTATAACCTGCCAATCCTCCGCGATCGCGCCATCCCTTCTCTAGTTTTTCGTGGGCATTGCCAAAGACAGACACAAAGTGATATTCAATTTCAATGTTGTCAGGGAAGGCTAACTTTAGTTCTTCTAAACGAATTTGAGCAATGTAAGCCCAAACACAAAGAACATCTGAGAAATAGAAAATACGAATTGGTTTCATAATGTTTATTTTGACATGATCTAATACCGACCCCCGAAAGTGTGGCAACACTTTTGGGGATTAAAACCCAAACCCAGCAAGGGTTTTCAGAGCAAAAAATGGCGTAGCCATTTTTTGCTCTGGTATAAAATGGTTGCGAAGTAAGCCTTTTAAAAAATTTGCGATAGTTCGTCTAATCGATAAATGGTGTAGGATTGGCATCTCGAATTGCCACCCGTCCTAACGGTTATAAGGAAGTTTTGCTAGGAGCTGCCCCATTGCACAGGTATTGGTAACACCTGCGAAGACTAAACCACAGCCGACAAATCCACTCAATAGTAGGAACCAAGGGGATACAAATGCGCCTAATCCAGTTCCGATCGCTACTAGAAAACCTGCCACAATCTGTACTTGGCGAAATAGACTAATCGGTGCATTTTGGGATTTATTTGTCTTGAGTCCCGTAGCTTTCCAACTTGATAGCCCCCCTTTGAGTTGGGAAATATTATGAAATCCATAATTTAGTAGTTTTTGAGAAGCCTTAGAGGAACGCATTCCTGACTGACAACAGAGAACTAGAGGCTGATCACCAAATTGTGCGACTTGATCCGCCTCAAAAGTTGACAGCGGAAGGGAAATGGAACCTGCAATATGCTCCCCTGCGTACTCACTGGATTCGCGGACATCTAGTAAGATGACTTGCTGTAAATTTAGCTTCTGGTTAAGTTCTAGCGCCCCAATTTCCGTTAGTTGAGATAGATTTGATTGTGCAGTCATAGTAATTATAAGTCGAACTCTTTAATTAACTATATCACTATATAGCAATATTTTAACAAAAATATTTTTTTTGCATAAACTCAAAAAATAAGTGGCGGCGCTTTGCGCCGCCACTTATTTTTTGAGTTTATGTTTGGACTGCTATAAATAAAGAGCTTTAGCCTCTTGTTTACTCTTCCAGTAAAGGCGATCGCTATAATTGGTATAGAATCATTCAGTGATGTTAGATTAACTTCCTTTCTCAAAATCTAACAAAATTGTTGATAGTAAAAGATGCCACCAAGGTTACAAGTCAAAAACGAAGATTGCTCACCGCTAGGGCTATATGTTCTTCAATATTTAGAAGAACAAGACATTAGTATGAACCATCTTGCTGAGATGGCTGGTGTGCCACAACCAAGACTACGTGGTGCTTGCTTTAAAGGAACTTGCCCTACGCCTGAGACATTGCGGAAATTAGCCAAAATCATGGGTAAGCATCATTTAGAGTTATATACCTTGGCTTATCAAGGCAGGATTGAGCAGGTTCCTGAAGATGTGGATGATAATTTGCTGGATATTTTAATTAGGCAAATGCTGGAAACAGCAAGGGAGCTTAATTTAGCCATGCCCAAAGTGCAACCTTCTAAAGCAAAAATTCGTAAGGCTTTAATGGAGCTAGGTTTTAGAGAAAAACGGGAGGAAATTCCTTGAGGATTACTGACGTTATACCAAAACACAAAATGGCGTAGCCATTTTGTGTTTTGGTATTAATTATTTGTCTCGGCGATCGCCGAGGCTAGTTGCTGAAATCGACGTGGATCACCTTCACTGCCAGAATTAATGCGCTCTAGTCGTTTAATTTCATAAAGTTGATTGAGAATTTCTTGCCAATCATTAGAAGTTAGTGGCGATTTTTTCTCTTCAGTCTCTGATACTTGTATGGACTCATGAAGATTACTAGATTTAACTTGTTGAATTTTTTGCTGAAGCTTCTGTTGCGCTAGCCAAACCCGACCACGAATGGCGAGAACTTCATCATTACAAGACATCAAATTAAATTGCGTTTGAATTTCCGCTAGCCATGTAGGATGGGCATCCGCGATCGCGATCGCCAAGGACTGCAAGCCCACCACGGATGCATAGCGCACCACCCATTCTTCATCCTGTTGCGCTACAAATAATAGGGCATCCAAGGCTTCTTCTTGAGCGATATCCCTTAGCTCATCAGGAAACCAATGCCATTTCATTGTACCTAAACCCTTGACGGCGGCGCGACGTACACTCATCGCAAAGTCAGCAGTTGCCACTCCAAGCAAAGTTACCAAACCCCTTGGATCACCAATCCCTGCTAAAGCTCGTATAGCCCATGCGCGTGCTGTGTAATTATGCATGTCTAGGAGTTCGAGCAAAGGTGGTACAGCCGCACTTCCCAGCAAAATCAATCCGTCCACAGATGCTACTGCGGCTCCTGGATTGTTATAACTAAGCGCCTCAATTAATATGGGAATAGCACCTTCTAACCGAGCCGCCGCTAAATTTTGGACTGCTTCGAGCAATAGCTTGGAAGAATCTGCTTCTTCTACGGCTTGGATAAGTTGGGAAAGGTGATCAGTCATATAGATAGGTTAGAGAAGCTCTTTGCGCTCCTCTACTCTACAATAAATCATCCATCAGTACCAAAACTCTAATTGCATCATGAAAAAATAAATAAAAGGGTCGCATGGCGACCCTTTTATTTATAACAACTCATCCATCAATGCCATGACTTTAATTGCGCCATCAGTCAAATCGGGTGGAGTCTCTAGAACTATTTGTTTTTCTAACAAACCTTTAAGAGAAATTAACTTCAGACTATTCTCAGCCATCGTATTACCGATCGCTTCTGCTGCCGATAAATAACCGATCGCCCCTAAGTCCGAAAGAACTGTACGACGTAGTTGCAAATCCTTATTGGCAAGAGCCGCAACTAAGCGATCGCCATATTGATCAGCAACCGCAGGTTCCGAAAGCTGATACATTGCTCTAGCCGCCGCATATTGTACTTTGGGAATCGGATGATCCAAAAAGGCCTCAATGTGAGGAATAGCTTTTACGGCTCCTAAGGTTCCCAATGCTTCGAGAAATGCATCGTAAGGATGTTCTGGTTCTGAGTCGGCACTAGCTTCAGAGTTAGGATTTTTGATTAACTCGATTAGATTAGGTACGCAGGAATCATCGCCCAACATTTCTAACGATTGAGCCACAGCTTCACGTACATAAAAGTCATCGCATTCCAAAGATTGGATTAATGCTGGTACAGCACGGCGATCGCCTAATTTTCCTAAGGCCCTCGCTGCATTGCGTCGTAATGGATAGCCCCCAGCCTCAGTGCGATCGGCTTCGTCTGCTAAAGCGGCAATTAAAAGATCGATCGCTTCTGGTACATTCACCCGAAAACGCCCTAACCACCAAGCCGCATAAACTCGTAATCCTAAGTCTTCACTTTGGAGATTTGCGATCGCTTGTTCAATGGTTAATAAATTATCGTCGGGAATACCAGTTTCTTCATTCATAATTTTAATAAAGCTTTGTAGTACATAATAAGCAAAAGCGGCGCGAAGCGCCGCTTTTGCTTATTGGATTTAACACAAAAAGCACCCCATTGGGGTGCTTTTTGGTTCTTAGAAAAAATTAGCTAAGTGCATTGATTGCATAGTCGATGTAGGAGTTTGCTTCAACAGCAGAGTCTCCAGACAAACCATGGTTAGCCTTAACATACTTAAGAGCTTCAACGTACCAGCTAGGAGAAAGATCAAAGGTACGGTTGATTTCGGCAATACCAGCAACCAAGTAATCATCCATTGGACCTGTACCACCAACTACACAGCAGTATGTAACCATACGGATGTAGTAGCCGATGTCACGTACACACTTGTCTTTACCAGTTTGGGTAGAAGCGTAGTTAGCACCAGTCATGGAGGTGGTGTAAGGGAACTTGCTGTATACAGCGTTAGCTGCGCCAGAAGCCAAAGAATCAGCCTTTTCGCTCAAAGCCTTAGCAGCAGCTAGACCAGAGGTAGCTTGACGGAAACGACCAAAAGCAACTTGAACTTCTGTAGAGCTAAGGAAGCGACCTTGAGAATCGGCGGTGGATACTGCTTCGGTTAAAGGGGTTTTCATTGTGAGATGTTCTCCAAAATAATCTTGTTAAGGTAAATGCGATCTGATGAAAAATTCATTAATTCAGTCAGAACCAATGGAATGAAATCAAAAAAATTAAATTATTTAGTCTTTAGTCCAGCCAATACAAGGTCTAGACTAAGCAACTAAAAACTAAGCAACAGCAGCAGCAGCCTTGTCGAAGTAGCTACCGATTTCACTCATAAGAGCGGAACAATCGCCACGGGTTACGCCGTTAGGATCGTTAGCAATTGCGATCGCAGCATCCTTCATTTTGCCGATACCTACAGCAACGGAAGAACCAGGAGTACCGAGAGCCAAATAGGTTTCTCTCAAACCATTGAGGCAACGATCTTCCAAGATACTTGCATCGCCAGAGTAGATAGCGTAGGTAACATAGCGCAAAACGATTTCCATGTCGCGCAAGCAAGCTGCCATACGACGGCTGGTGTATGCATTTCCACCAGGAGCGATCAAAGCAGGTTGTTCAGCGAACAAAGCACGAGCAGCATTAGCTACGATTGCAGAAGAGTTGCTGGTGATGCGGTTTACAGCGTCCAAACGCTTGCTGCCATCGGCAACCATTGCGTTAAGAGCATCAATTTGAGAAGCACTGATATAAGCGCCTCTGGAATCAGCTTGGGATACTACCTTTGCAAATGCGTCGTACATAATACTGTTATCTCCAGTTATTGAGTAATTATCTTTTATTTTTTAGACAGTCAACAATCTCAAAACTAACTATTGCAGTTCTTTAATTGTTAAGAGCTATTTTAATTGTTTCTGATTTTCTCTTTCGAGAAATTTAGAAAAACTTTATTTTTTATAAATAGCTAGTTGATTCAAATTAGACGTTTAAACGATTGACAGATAACTGCTGCTCGTTTATTTCATCGGTTTAAATTCTAACCTATTTGTTTATACTATGTCGTTGGATCATTTTGTATTACGGATTGTCACAATTTATAACGGCTTGTTTCAAGATTATGTTTTTTTGCTGGTGATCGCCATTGATCCCACGTAAAAAGGTGGTTCTAGCCATGGCGGAATTACCTTCTTCATTCTTATTTTGAAATTTGCTGTATTGTCAGCAACAATTTTTTTGTATAGCGAATCCCCTAACAATGAAGGCAGAGCTTTGCTCTGCCTTCATTGTTAGGGGATTTTTTATGTTCTAAACAAATATGTTTTTGGTGAATCATTAGCTTCGATTCTACTTAACAGCTTCCCCCTTGAGTAAAGGTTGATAGCACTTTTCAAGAAAGCGAGGTACAAAGGTTTGTTTCCCCGCATTCGGTGGGGAAACAAACCCATACTTCACTAGAGTGATAAATGCTATGTATAGCTGCCGCCAAGTGTATGAGGACATAAAACCCAAGAAGAGAATGGTGGCGCGAAGCGCCGCCATTCTCTTCTTGGGTTTTGCTTTTGTCCAAACACAATCGACGGTAGCTATACATGCCAAAGTCAGACTAAGGTTGACTTTTTTAAGTTGGGACTGCTAACTCAGCACCTAAAGGAAATCCTAATGCTTCCCTTTGGGCGTAATAGAGTTTGGCAACTTGACGGGCGAGATTACGAATACGTCCGATATAGCGCACTCTCTCAGTTACCGAAATTACACCTCTCGCATCCAGTAAGTTGAAGGAATGCGAACATTTCAAAACGTAGTCAAAGGCTGGTAAAACTAGTTCAGACTCTAATAAATGTCCTGCTTCCTTTTCGTATTGCAAGAACAATTGGAACAGTAAGTCAGAATCCTGTGGCTTGCCGCCAAAGTTGCCGAAGTTATAACCACTATGCTCGACTTCGCCTTGGTGATGCACTTGACCATATTTAATGTCGCCTAGCGTTGGATGCGATCGCCACACAATGTCGTATACCGAGTCTACTCCTTGCAAGTACATGACTAGACGCTCTAGCCCGTAGGTGATTTCCGCAGAAACGGGGCGACAGTCTAAGCCGCCAACCTGTTGAAAATAGGTAAACTGGGTGACTTCCATTCCATCCAGCCACACTTCCCAACCGACACCCCAAGCGCCGAGGGTTGGTGATTCCCAATCATCTTCAACAAAGCGCACATCATGATCGGCGGGATCGATGCCCAAGTGTTTGAGGCTATTGAGATATAGATCCAGCACATCATCGGGGGATGGCTTGAGAATTACTTGAAACTGATAGTAATGTTGTAAGCGGTTAGGATTTTGTCCATAGCGTCCATCGGTGGGACGACGGCATGGCTCGACATAGGCGACGCTCCAAGGCTCAGGTCCGATCGCTCTCAAGAAAGTATGTGGACTCATTGTGCCAGCACCCTTCTCGGTGTCGTAGGGTTGAGCAATCAGGCATCCGCGATCGCTCCAATATTTTTGCAACGCCAAAATAACTGACTGAAAATCCATGCTGTACAGGGCAATAACACTAATATTTTTTATCCTATCAGCGATCGCACCGCAAATCCTCCCAACCCTAATCAATAAATTATTGAAAGTGTTGCAAAGCAACACTTTCAATAATTTATTGATTAGCTTGATCAAAAAATTGACAACCAAAGAGTATTAGGGCGACGCTTTGCGCTGCCTTAATACTCTTTGTAAAACTTGGTTAAGTCTTAATTATTTCCCATTGAGTAACAGGACGCATCGGTTTCCAACCTAGAAAAGAACCGATCGCTTCAGCATGGCTAATTGAAATTTGGGTAAGTGTGCCACCATATTTTTGTTGCCACTGGAATAATTTCTGCTCGCCCTCAAGAGTGACTACGTTGGCGACTAAACGACCCTGCGATCGCAAATTTCCCCAACAAGTCTCGAATAAATCTGGAACAGTCGCGCCACCACCGATAAAAATTGCGTCAGGGGTGGGTAAACCTTGTAGAACTTCAGGAGCTTTACCTTCGATAATTTTGAGATTAGGTGTGCCAAGAGCGATCGCATTTTCAGCAATGAAATGGGTGCGAGATTTTTCGATGGCGATCGCGTTGCAACGGGGATGACTTCGCATCCATTCAATGCCAATGGAACCGCAACCAGCTCCCACATCCCAAAGCAATTCGCCAGCATTGGGCGCAAGGGTAGATAGAGTAATTGCTCTAACTTCCCGTTTAGTTAATTGTCCATCATGGCAAAAAGCATCATCGGGAATCCCTACCATCCGCGAGAGAATTTTTGCTTCAGGATTAGCAATACATTCCACAGCGATCGCATTAAGATCGGCAAATTCAGGAAAGTTCTGAATTTGATTAGCAACAGTAGAAATAATCCGTTCTTTAGTTCCGTTGAGATGTTCTAAGACTGTAATTTTGCTATTGCTGAAATGGCGATCGCAGAGCATATCTGCAACAATTTGCGGGGTTTCTTTGCCTGCACTGAGAATTAGAAGTTTAGCGTTTGGATAGATATAAGTTTGTAAAAGCGAAGCAGAACGACCGCATAGGCTCAGGGTTTCTACCTCATTCAATGACCATCCTAATCGCGTACAAATCAAGCTAAAAGTAGAAGGTGAGGGAATAATCGCAACTTCTTTGATGGGAATTCTCTTTAATAAAGTTGTACCAATCCCAAACCAAAGCGGATCGCCACTAGCTAGGACACATACAGATTTACCGCGCAAATTAATAATTTGCTGAATAGTTGCCTCAATCGGTGAAGCCCAAACTATCCGCGATCGCTGATCTTCTGGCAATTCAGGCAACATTGCTAAATGGCGATCGCCTCCCACTAAAATATCGGCATGATCAATTAGCGATCGGGCGGCTGCACTCAACCCACCTAAACCATCTTCACCAATCCCAATAACTTTTAGCCACTTTTGATAATTCATTGATATCTTATGCGGGATTGGGGGAACACTGAAATCTAGCCGTGAAGATAGAGTAATCTTTCATACATTAACACGCTAAAAATTATATGACTTTGGATTCTCCAAATGATGACAATAACGAAGTGTAGGTTACGTTAGTATGAGCAAGACATTAAATCTGAAGCTTAAGAATATCAACCTTCATCACCTAAATAAGCCTCAATTACCGCCCGATCGCTTTTGACAATCTCAGGTTTGCCGATCGCAATTAGTTGTCCAAAATCTAACACCGCAATGCGATCGCAGAGTCCCATTACTAAGGGTACGTGATGCTCGATTAATAGAATTGTAAGAGCAAAGCGATCTCGCAAACTACGGATAAACTCACTAAGTTGTCCTTTTTCATTAGGATTCATCCCTGCGGCGGGTTCATCTAGAAGTAATAACTTTGGTTGCAGGGCAAGGGCGCGAGCAATCTCTAGCCGACGCTGATCGCCATAGGAGAAATTTTTGGCTTTAACATCAGCGCGATCGCTTAGTCCCACTAGTTCCAATAGTTCTTGGGCGCGATCATAGGTTTGCTTTTCTTCTTTGTGGGTAGGCGGTAGTCCTAAGATTCCATTCCAAATGCCTGTGGTGGTGCAGAGATGTCTGGCGATCGCTACATTCTCTAAAGCCGAAAGTTCGCCAAATAAACGGATATTCTGAAATGTGCGGGCAATTCCAAATTTTGCAATTTGGTAGGGACGGCGATTAGTAATTTCTTGACCATCGTAGAGAACTTTGCCACTACTAGGAGCAATTAGTCCTGTAATTGTATTAAATAGAGTTGTTTTGCCTGCTCCATTGGGACCAATCACACCAAAGATTTCATTTTCCTGTACATCAAAGGACACCTCATTTACTGCCACTAAGCCCCCAAATCGGCGAGTTACTTGTTGTACAACTAAAGTTGATTGACTTACGTTCATAAAGTTTGTAAAGCTACCATATTTGAGACTATCCTATGAATACATTAAACCCTCTTAAGTTCATCTTTTTGACGTTAGCAGGATTTGCGATCGCGACAACTTGTCTACCAAAAATCGTAGAGGCCTCTTCTGCCCTAATTGAAATTGACCCATCCCATAACTCCCCTACACTCAAACTTAAGAAAATAAGAAAGACTAACCAAAATACGATCTTGCTAAAAGCTGCGAAAACAGGAGATTTTGTTGCTGCCAAAAAAGCTCTATCTTACAAAGCCGACCCAAATGCTCAAGAACAAAATGGTGAGACAGCCTTAATGATTGCATCTGGAAATAATCATATAAAGATTGTGCAACTTTTACTGGCTCATGGCGCGAATGTTAATGGTGGTGGGTGGATCGTCGGATACCCTCTCATAGAAGCCGCAAGGGAAGGACATTTTGAGATCGCCAAGTTCCTTCTAGAAAAAGGAGCCGATGTCAATATCATGTCTGACGAAGGATTTACGGCTCTAGATGCAGCTATCGTCAAAAATCAGGTTGAGGTGGCTCAACTCCTGCTAAACAAAGGTGCAAATCCTAATCGTTATGTTGCAGGAGCGACCCCACTCTATGATGCGGCGGGGTATGGATATGCCCAAATTGTTAGTCTTTTGATTGAGCATGGAGCCGATGTTAACGCCAAGTCGTTTGGTAGGACAACACCATTAGCGATCGCCATTCAAAACAATCATCTTGATGTGGTCAACTTGCTAAAGAAAGCAGGCGCAAAATAATACCAAAACACAAAATGGCTAAGCCATTTTGTGTTTTTAAAAACCCTACTGGGTTTGGTTTTTAATTCCTAAAAGTGTTGCCACTCTTTCGTGAATTGTTATATAGCTATAGCCACCTGTATCAGGACAAATCAAAACCCAGATAGTGTGAGGCGGCGCGAAGCGCCGCCTCACACTATCACTATAAAGAGAAATTTTTGAAAGCGACGCGAAGCGTCGCTTTCAAAAATTTCTCTTTAATTAAGCTGTAATGCTAATGCAGAATTTTAATTGTTGTACCGCGCTGTAGTAAAGAATAAATTTCATCAACATCCTTATTTTTCAAAGAGACACAGCCCAACGTCCAATTGATTTTGCGATCGATTAACCAATCTTGACCCTTCTCCACCCCATGAATGCCGATCTCGCCACCAATGGCATCCTTTGCTGTTACTTCTCCTCTAATCTTTGCCTGCGAAAATTTGCGCCAAGAATCTTGAGTGGGATAGTCCAATAAAATAAACTTTGACCATTCCGAATGGTAATAAAGCTCCTTTACACGAAATAGCCCCTCTGGTGTGCGCTTATCGCCTTGACGTAATTTATCATCCTTGGGATTAGCACCTAAAACGATCGCATAGGACTTGATGGGTTTGTTTTGATAATAAACCGTCAGCTTATATTTAGACTTTTCCACAACGATCGCGATCGCCTTTTTATCGAGCTTTTTGAGATTAATTAAATCCGCGATCTTTTTGTCTTTGTTAAGTAACTCATTGGTGGCTTTCGCGGCACAGTCGTTAAAGCATGGCAAATGGTTAGCAAAATTAGGATTCGCGATCGCATAAATTCCTAATGAACTCGCAATCAAAGTCAAATAAATAAAAAATTTTAGCGATTTTAGCGATCGGCGATCATCTGTTTTTTGTGGCGACATATTGACTCCAGAATTTAAGTTAAAAAAATGGCTTCGCAATTTTTTTAACTATTGAGTTTTGGCAAATGCTTTTTGCGTAGTCTGGCTACACCATTTTAAAAACTCTGGAGTAATGATCCCTTTAGGATAAAAAATTGTTCCAACCACAATCAAAACCCCAAAAATAATTAAGCGTCCATCCTTAAGAAACTGCCCCAACCATAGAGGCACACCATTGACACTGGAAAGCCCCCGCAGCACTTCAGGCAAAGCCGTTAGCAAAATCCCCCCTACGACTGGGCCCCAAAATGTACGCGAACCACCGATTAAGACAAAAGCCAAGAAGATAATACTGGCATCAAAGGTTCCCTGACGAGCATTCCATGTATTCAAAAAGTGAGCGCTTACTGCTCCCACCATACCCGCCAAAATCGCCGCTAAGACAAAGGCTAACACCTTGTAATAAGTTGGATTAATTCCCATCGAATCGGCAGCTAACTCATCTTCACGAATGGCAATCAACGCTCGTCCCACCCGAATCTTTTCTAGACGATACATAAAAGCCATACTCAAGCCTAGCAAAGGCATCGCTATCCAAAGGTATTCTAAAGGTGACTGAAACGGCTGTGGAATGCCAAAAATACCAACTGCACCGCCTGTAATATCGAGATTAAGCGCAACCACTCTCAGAATCTCTACAAAGGCAATTGTCGCGATCGCCAAATAAATTCCCCGTAACCTCAATACAGGAATACCTAAAACTACCGCCAATAAACCTGACATCACACCCGCCGCCAACATTTCCAGCAACACCCACCAAACTGGCAAAGTCCCCGTCGTCGTTAAAATCTTAGTGGAGGCGATCGCCGCAATATATCCACCTAAGGCATAAAATCCTGGGGTTGCCAAGGATAGCTGTCCCGCCATTAAGGGCAAATATACGGATATTCCTAGAATTGCCCCAAAAACTGCCGAGACAATCAAGAAGCCATAGGTATTAAAAAATTCAGCCATTATTTAGACTTTGATTACTTTTTTTGATTGTTTTTGAAAATCAGAGCTTGGCTCAACTCTGAAAAAATAACTTCCTATCACACTAATTAGCTATCATTAGTCAATAAGTAACAGTATCTTAAGAGATTATTAAGATTGTCTGTAAACATAATCACAACTCAAACAGCAATGATCGTGTGATCGTCGCTTAAAACATTAACCCTTAACGTAGATCTTCAATACAAGATTTTTACGCACATCTTTTTCACTATCAAATTCTAGAGAGTACAAACAGTGGACATTCAAATTGGGCGCGGTAAAACTGCACGCAGAGCCTATGGCATCGACGAAATTGCATTAGTACCAGGAGGGAAAACCCTCGATCCCAACGTTGCCGATACATTTTGGGAAGTTGGGGGAATTCGTCGCGAAATTCCGATCATTGCTAGTGCAATGGATGGGGTTGTCGATGTAGATATGGCTGTGAAACTTTCAGATTTAGGTGCATTGGGTGTCATCAACCTTGATGGTATCCAAACCCGCTATGACGATCCCACACCAATCTTAGAAAAAATTGCCTCTGTGGGTGTGACTGAATTTGTCTCACTTATGCAAGAGCTTTACGCCGAACCCGTAAAACCTGAACTTATCCAAAAACGCATCCGTGAAATCAAAGAAAAAGGTGGCATTGCTTGTGCTAGCAGCATTCCTGTAAATGCCTTTAAATATGGGGCGATCGCTGCCGAAGCGGGTTGTGACCTCTTCTTCTTGCAGTCCACAGTAGTCTCCACCACTCACATTGCCGCCGAAGGACTAGTCTCCCTCGACCTTGCAAAATTCTGCAAAGAAATGCCGATCCCCGTACTCATGGGTAACTGCGTTACTTATGATGTCACCCTCGAACTTTTAAGAGCAGGAGCCGCAGGTGTACTTGTCGGTATCGGACCTGGAGCTGCCTGTACATCTAGAGGTGTCCTTGGTGTGGGCATTCCTCAAGCCACGGCTGTTGCTGACTGCGCCGCCGCCCGTGAAGAATTTTTTAAAGAAACTGGCAAATACGTGCCAATCATTGCTGATGGTGGCTTGATTACAGGCGGAGACATCTGTAAATCGATCGCCTGTGGTGCTGATGCCGTCATGATCGGCTCACCCTTTGCAAGAGCCAAAGAAGCTCCTGGTCGTGGCTTTCACTGGGGAATGGCAACACCTAGCCCAGTCCTACCTCGCGGAACCCGTATTCGTGTTGGCACAACAGGCTCCCTAGAGCAAATTTTGCGTGGCCCAGCGGGACTGGATGACGGCACACATAACCTTTTGGGCGCTCTCAAAACCAGCATGGGAACATTGGGAGCAGGGACGATTCGAGAAATGCAACAGGTTGAAGTGGTCATTGCGCCTTCTCTTTTAACTGAGGGCAAAGTTTACCAAAAAGCACAACAGCTTGGAATGGGTAAATAAAAATAATAAAAGGCTCGCAAAGCGAGCCTTTTATTATTTAGCAGATTAATATAATTTAGGTATTATCAAAAAACCTAATATGCCAAAAATTTTGCTGGTAGAAGATAATGAAATGAATCGCGATATGCTATCGCGAAGATTAATGCGTCGGGGGTTTGAAGTTATCGCTGCTACTGATGGCGAATTGGGTGTCAAAATTGCCGAAACAGAACTCCCCGATTTAATTGTGATGGATATGAGTCTGCCGATTCTGGATGGATGGGAAGCTACAAAGCGCTTGAAGCAAATAACTGCAACTCAAAATATTCCAATTATTGGCTGTTCAGCCCATGCGATGGTAGGCGATCGCGAAAGAGGGCTCGAAGCAGGTTGTGATGATTACGACACTAAGCCGATTGAATTTGCAAGGTTATTGGGGAAAATTGAAAATTTATTGAAAATATATGCCAGAACCTAATGAGTCAAATATATTAATTGTTGACGATGATCAAATGAATCGCGAAATTCTTTGTCGTCATCTAAAGAATTTAGGATATGCAAATATAACTTTGGCGGAAAGTGGTCAAATCGGACTAGACATAGTTGCTTCACAGCCGATTGATTTGATCCTGCTGGATATGATGATGCCAGTAATGAATGGTTTAGAAATGCTGAATCATCTTAAGGAAAATTATCAATGGCGCATAATTCCCGTCATTATCATTTCTGCGTTAGATGAAAAAGAAATGATGTTAGCTTGTATTCAAAAGGGGGCTGAAGATTATTTAATCAAGCCCTATGATCGAGTTCTGCTTAAAGCTAGAGTAAGTGCTTGTTTAGAGAAGAAAATATTACACGATCGTGAAGTTTTAAATAATCAGAAACTAGAAGCCGCTTATAAGGAACTAGCAATTGCTTATCACGAGCTAGAAGTTGTTAAAAATGAGTTGGAAGCCTTGTCCCATCGTGATGGATTGACGGGGATAGCCAATCGTCGCTACTTTGATACAGTGCTAGAAAGAGAATGGAATGCAGCGTATAGAGAAAAGAAATGTCTCTCACTCATATTATTTGATATAGACTATTTTAAGAAATATAATGATACTTATGGGCATCTAGCGGGAGATGACTGTCTATGTCAGGTGGCGATCGCTGCTTCAGGGGCAATCAAACGACCAAGGGATACATTAGCAAGGTATGGAGGTGAAGAGTTTGCAGTAATTTTGCCTGATACTGATGCATCGGGAGCAGAGTTTTGTGCAAACCAAATTCGTTTTGCTATTGAAAATCTTCACATAAGTCATAGCTCTTCTCAAATAAATTCCTATGTCACGGCTAGTTTAGGGCTTACTACAATTAGCCCTCACACCCAAATTTCCACATCTCAACAACTAATTAAAGAAGCTGATTTAGCGCTTTATCAGGCAAAGCACGAGGGTAGAAATCGCGTTAAAGTATGGACAACAAACGGATAATCAAAAACGGGTGGTAAAAATGGGAATTCAAAGTTTTCAAGTATTGATCGTCGATGATAACGAAATAAATCGCGATATGCTTGCCCGACGCTTGCATAGAAGAGATTTCAATTTATCAATGGCTGCTAATGGACGCGAAGCTTTGTCAATGATTCAGGCTAATCTCTATGATTTGATTTTACTGGACATCATGATGCCTGAAGTTGATGGATATGCAGTTCTCAAATACTTGAAAAAGGACTCACGCTTGCGCGATATTCCTGTAATCATGATTTCAGCGATCGAAGAAATGGATAGCGTCATGAAATGTATGGAAATTGGTGCGGATGACTATCTCACCAAGCCCTTTGATCCTGAGATGTTAAAAGCAGCTGTTAATCGTTGTCTGCCTAATAAGGGACAGCCTTTAAATGCGCCAACAGTTCCCAATCGCCCAGTTTCTGGATTATCTAGTCCCAGTTTTAGTGATCCCAGTCCTCAAATATCAGAGTTCAAATTACCAGAAGATACAACCCGTGGAACATCAACTAATTCAATCAGTCTTGATGAGGTAGTCCATCGCATTATGCAAACAGGGATGATTAGTCGTAAAGGCTATTTGTATTTTAGCAAAGCAATTTTTAATGCTTTATTTGAGAATTCAGGATTAACAGATCAGGAGGTTTACCAAATTCATTCTGTATTTGATGCTATTCAATCAGGGAGAATTAAGGTAGTAGATTCCAATCCTCCTAGTAAACTTTAATCCCAAAACACAAAATGGCATAGCCATTTTGTACTTTTATAGCTGTCGCCAAGTGTATGAGGACATAAAACCCAAGAAGAGAATGGCGGCGCGAAGCGCCGCCATTCTCTTCTTGGGTTTTGCTTTTGTCCTAGCACAATCGACGGCAGCTATAAAATCCTGACTGGGTTTGGTTTTCAATTTACAAAAGTGTTGCCATTTTGATTTTGAGAAGTTAAGCGCGTAGATCTTTTAATTTCTCTAAAGCTCGACCACTGTTGATGATTTCTTTGGCATGGGCGATCGCATCGTTAATTTCGTCATGTAATCCATAGAGCCAGAGATAAAATCCACAGTTCCATAACACGGAGTTAAGATATTCGGAAGGTTCGGCTTGGAGAGCAGAGAGGATTTTTGTAGCCATTTCCGAAGCATCAGCGATCGCAGGATCTTCAGAGCTAAATCCATAGTTTCTTGCGGATAGAGTTAAGCGCTCAAAGTGATCTCCATGATTGATGCCGATAATCGCTGTACGCGATCGCGGCAAATCTACGCTCCCTTCCCAGCCTTTAACAGTAGCAAATTCGGTAATCCCATGTTGAGCAAAGGCTTCGCGAATATTAGTTTCGGTAGGCGGATGGACAAACCCTGAGACGATGAATTGTTTGCCTTGATAGGGAGACCACATTAACTCAAGGGTCGCAAAGGGTGGGCGTTTGCCAATTTGATCGCGATAGGGAACTAGCCCTTGGGCTAAGGGAAAATGTTTGGGTAAGTAGACAAACCCCAAATTTTGGGTTTCTAGATTGGATTGTACTTGCTCAATAGTCTGATTTTGCCAATTTAGCCCCAAAGCTTGCCAAATTTCGATAAAAGGTAAACCTTCTTTCGTTGGCATCCGATCGCCTCCGTGCATCAAGATCGGAATACCTGCGGTTGCCAATACAAGCGCCGTTACAGGAATAACGGGTGCAGTCTTTGATCTGCCATCGTAGGGCGAGCCTAGTACTAAAACTTGTTTATGGGATGCGATCGGTTCAAGCTTTGCCCCCATCAGTTTGTAAGCATCAAGCATCCCTGCTAGTTCCTCACTAGTGGGACGTTTAATCCGATGAGCGATCATAAATGCGCCGATCTGAGCAGGAGTAGCAATCCCTTGCAACATCATGATCGTGGCAGCCTCAGCCTCTTGGCGCGTCAAGCTTTTGCTGGTATGTGTACCGCTACCAACTTTACGCAAAAATTCGCGAAATTCTTTACTCATTACTCTACGGGTGAATTTAATGCAAAAGTCGGTTAGATGTTGAATTATAGCCTAGAAAGCAGGGACTCTCTACTTTCTAGGCTTATACCAAAACACAAAATGGCTACGCCATTTTGTGTTTTGGTATAAGCCTGTAAGGGTTTGGCTTTTAATTCATGAAAGTATTGTCACACTTTCGTGAATTGCTGACTTAGAGTGCGCTTTGGAAGATAGCAGGAATCTCCTGCTGAATCATCTGGGCAGCAAGTTTACAAAAATATTGAATTGGCGGAATTTGAATACGATCGCTGGTAGTAACAAGGACAATTTCGCGGGTTAGACAGGGTTCATTGAGCGATCGCACTACTAAGTCTGGCTCATGATTTAATTCCACTAAGAAGGTTTCTGGAAGTAGTGCTAACAAACTACCTTGCTTAACTACGCCTCGAAAAGCTTCAAGAGAATTAAGCTCTAGAGCCGCATGTAAACGTAGCCCTTGGCGATTGAACTGATCTTGGACAAGACGCTGTAATCCATAGCCATCTTTGAATACAGCTTGGGGAACGTTATTTAAATCTTTCCATGTTAGCGATTCTTTTTTACAGAGGGGATGATTAACAGGCAGCAAAAGCTGGATTTTTTCTTCATATAGGCGTTCAACTACCATTTCCGAACTCGCAGTTAAAAATGGATTGTTCATCACGATCGCAATATCTATTAAGCCATCCTTGAGAACCTTAAGAGCGCGATCGCTTCCCAAGGTCGTTACTCGCAACTGAACATTGGGATAAACCTTAGAAAATCTTTGCAATATTGGTGGTAACTGATAGGCACAGGCTGAAGGAATACCTGCTACACAAAGTTCTGTTTGTTTTCCTGCTTGCAAGTCGAGTAACTCTTGTGCGGCTGTTGACCAAATCTGACAAATTTTCTTAGCATGGGGTAATAAGCGATCACCGCCCAGAGTTAACTTTGCGTTACCCTGACGATGAAACAGCAATATCCCCACAGTTGCTTCCAAAGACTGCACCTGTCGGCTAATAGTTGACTGACTAACTCCACATTTCTGCGCCGCCTGTTGAAAGTTTCCTGTTTCCGCAACTGCCAAAAAAGCTTGTAACTGTTCCAAACGCATGAAAAATTAATGATGGTTTTAGTTGTGTCTGTCTTCATTAAGCAACTTCTGGGGTTTTGGAAAAGTAGCGCTAGTAACAAGTAAGTAGCTCACCCTAAAACCAGAAGCTGTCCTGCCCGCTATGCGGGCGGGACAGCTTCTAGTTTTAGGTTACTTATAGCTGTCGCTATTCTTGTTAGGACATAAAACCCAAGTAGTGTGAGGCGGCGCGAAGCGCCGCCTCACACTACTTGGGTTTTGATTTGTCTTTATACAGGTGGCTATAGCTATATGTCTGGCTACTTAATATCAAAGTATCGCGATCGCTAGTCCTGTTAGGTCATAAACCCAAAAAGCGAGTAACGGCGCGAAGCGCCGTTACTCGCTTTTTGGGTTTTATTTAACTAATGATTCTCCAAAGCTGCGAATTGTAGGCAATGTATCCGTAAACCACCCCAAGCCTAGCCCTGCACCAGCCGTTAAGACAAGAATAAAGAAACTCAAGCTGCGATTATGGGCTAAAAAAGCACGTAGCTCATTTCTGGCGACATACATCAGCAATACCCAGATAACACTAAGCCCTAAAGACAATACAAACTGCGACTTTTGATAAAAGACAAATATCACCGCCGCGATCACCCATCCTACCGAGAATAACCAGTCCACTCCAAAAGCGATCGCCCCAGAGGGAATCCAGATCCGCCAATCAGCCTTGTGAATCGAAAGTAGCCATCCATAGGCTATATAACCAACCAACACCAGAGCCAAGGATAGAAGTGGTAAATTTCGTAAAACACGCATAATTTTGAGCTTTAAAGTAAAAGTATTAGTCACAGGTTATAGCGAAAAGTACTACATCTACATCAATTTGCCATCTAGTACCAAGTAAAGAAATGGCTACGCCATTTCTTTGCTAAAAAAAACTTACTGGGTTTATTTTTTAATTCTCAAAAGGGTTGTCACACTCTCGTGAATTGGTATATAGCAAAGCAAGTTTTGCTTAGGACATAAAACCCCAGAATTGAGTAGCGGCTGTGTACACGGTAGCCTGCGGGAGAGGGGCTAGGGGTGAGGGAGTTACCCTCTACGTAACTTCAGCTATTACAGCAATTAGAAATACTAACTGTTTAGCCCTGAATCATAAAAATCGAACTTCTCCTAATCCTTGGCGGAGGATTTGTGGATTCAGATCATCAGTTAGGTCGAGAATTGTCGATACTTCATAGCTATGATCGGAGCCATCATCAACAATCAAATCGACCAATTTGGAAAAGTAATCGAATAGTTCCATTTTTGGTAAATCACAAACATTACGCTGTTTTCCATTCTTAGTTTGATGACTAAAGTCTTCATCAAGATCGTCTTCTTGCAGATTTGCGGATGTAGAAATAATCGGATTTCCTAGCGCCTCAATAATTGTTTGGGATACTCCATGATCAGGAACTCGAATCCCTGTAGTTTTACGCTTAGGATTTAACACCAATTTTGGTACAAGCTTAGTTGCTGGCAAGATGAATGTAAAAGGACCTGGCACAAGACTCTTCATCGTGCGATAGTTGGCATTAGAGACATTCGCATATTCAGCAATATTAGAGAGGGACGAGCATAAAAACGTCAGGGGCTTGTCGTTCGACATCTGCTTCAGTTTGCGAACCTTCTCTATGGCTGACTTAGACATCAGATCGCAACCGATCGCATAGACCGTATCCGTAGGATAGAGCAAGATCGCGCCATCACGTAAAGCCGCGACGATTTGAGCGATCGTGCGGGCTTGTGGATTGTCTGGATGCAGTCGGTAGATCGTAGCCATAGTTGTGTCTCGCGATAGTTTTGTAGAAAAAGCAAGCATTTGCTTTTTCTACAAATATTGTCTGTTGAGTAGAGGTTGTAGCACTTCAGGAATTAAAATACGTCCGTCAGGTTGCTGATAGTTTTCTAGAATTGCAGACATGGTACGCCCGACGGCTAAGCCTGAACCATTGAGTGTGTGCAGAAACTCAGTTCCCTTCTTTCCTTTACTCTTAAATCGAATATTGGCGCGACGTGCTTGAAAATCATGGAAATTCGAGCAGCTAGAAATTTCGCGATAGGTATTTGCAGTCGGCAACCAAACTTCGAGGTCATAGCATTTTGCCGCACTGAAGCCGATGTCACCTGTGCAGAGTTCGATAACACGATAGGGTAGTTTCAATGCTTGGAGAATTGATTCTGCATCGCGCACTAGTTTTTCATGCTCTTCCGCCGAGTTTTCGGGACGCACAAATTTAACTAGTTCCACTTTGTTGAACTGATGTAACCGAATCAAGCCTCTGGTATCACGTCCATAACTTCCTGCTTCACGACGGAAACAAGGTGTATAGGCACAATGATGAACTGGCAAATTCTCATCATCAAAGATTTCATCGCGATATAGATTCGTAACGGGAACTTCAGCAGTAGGAATTAACCACAGATCATCTTCGGCACATTTAAATGAGTCTTCGGCAAACTTGGGTAATTGTCCTGTACCTGTCAGGCTAGCGGTATTCACCAAAAGCGGAGGTGCAACTTCAATATAACCATTGGCAGTATGGGTATTCAGCATGAACTGAATTAAGGCGCGTTCGAGGGCTGCTCCTGCGCCAATCAAGTTCACAAAACGAGCCTGCGAGATTTTAACGGCGCGTTCAAAATTAAGAATCCCTAATTTTTCGCCAATTTCCCAATGGGGTAGAATGTCGGTGCGTGTAGTTTTATATTCATCACCCCAACGCCGCACTTCAATGTTTTCAGTTTCATTTGCACCAATGGGCGTAGTTTCACTGGGCAAATTTGGCAAACTCATCAAAATGGTGTTGCTTTCTTCGCGCAAGGATTTTTCCTTGGGTTCTAGTTCCGCTAGCAGTTGTTTGATTTCTGGCGATCGCGCTTTTAGTGCTTGAATTTCCGACTCAGGCGCACCAGATTTCATTTTTAGCCCAACTTGCTTACCAATTTCGTTGCTTTCGGCTTGCAAATGCGATCGCTGAGTTTCGAGTACACGAACTTCCTGCTCTAGTTCGACCAATCTACTAATGTCGTAACCTTTGCCTCGACTGTTGAGGCGAGCTTGCACCTGTTCGGGCTGCGATCGCACGAGCTTAATGTCTAACACGGACTTTTATTTAACCTAAACGCACTCAGAGCATCATACAGCGCTTTGCGATCAAACCCAACCCAACTATTCATTTGAAAACGTTGCTTTGCAACGCTTTCAAATGAATAGTTGGGTTGGGTTAGTGACCATTACAGGGTTTGGCTTTTAATTCACGAAAGTGTGACAACACTTTCGTGAATTGGTGTTATTTGAGTTTATTTGTGAATGTTACAGATTTGAATAATTTCTATATCTAGTGTCTGCTATGATGCATGGTGGAAATTTAAACACTAGATTTGTTTATGGTTGCTCAAATTAAGACGGCTCAGATTAAGACGAATCACCCAAAAAACAACCAAAATCAGCCTCACACTAACCCAGCAGATCCTAACTCGCCTAAACCATCATCGATCGTGACTCCAATTAAAGGACATGTGCAGGTGTTTATCGCGCCCCATCGCAATCTCTATGCCGATATCATTGCCCAAGGCTTACGTATTGCGGGACAAGGCACAAATGTCTTACTCGTCCAATTTTTTCAGACAGGCATTAATCAAGGTTTGAGCAATCCCCGTCGGCTTGTTGAAAATCTAGAATGGCTGAGGTGTGAAGCTCAGCGCGATTTATCTAAAGATGATATCGAATTGACGGATGTCGAAAAATCGGCAGTACTGGAGCTGTGGGACTATGCCAAGGTTGCGGTTAAATCAGCGCAAGCGGGTTTAGTGATCCTCGACGAAGCTGATTTGTTAGTGGCGCGATCGCTGATTACTGAGGACGAACTGTTAGAAGTGCTAGAAACGCGATCGCCCAAGGTCAATATCATCTTGATTGGTGCGTCAATACCTTCTCGCATTTCTGAATATGCTGATCAAGTCACCCATCGCCGCAGTTAGAGTAAGAAAGCTTGCCGTGGAAACTTTTTAACCGATAGAAAGTATTGCAAAGCAATACTTTCTATCGGTTTCTGATTGGGGCGTAAAGCGCAAACCCCAGAAGATGAGGGGCTGCGCGAAGTGCTGCCCCTCATCTTCATAATTACGAGCCAAGCTTGAAGGCTTCCAGAAATAGTCCATACACTAAACCTAATTTAAGAGAATTTAAAATTTCCTTGGTTAGTAGTCTTGGTGCTGCATTATTATCGCTTGGAGTAACTCGTTTGACCGTATAGACATAGCGATTAATCATTTCCACAATAAACAGAGTAATTGCAGCAGTAGTAATATCTTGTTCAGATTTGGCTCCCGATATAGTGGAGATTACAGATGCCAAGAAAAAGCCCACTAATAAACTAATCAATATTAAAGATGTTCGTCGCCAAGGGTTCCGCGACCATTGGGATATTTGCCCAGCACTGACACTTACGATTGTACTAAGACGAGTATTTTGCATAAAAATCTCTCAATTAGAGTTGCTGTGAGGTATTTTGTAATAATAAATTGCTGATATTGGAAGATCTTACTAGCATTGTTTAAGCGAACTGTTAAGAACAAGCTATATTTTTTCGTCCCATCAAGTTTGCCTCTTGATAGGCTCTAGCAATTTTATATGTATCTTCTCTAAAATATTACCTTGATTTTTTAGATTTATGCTTTACCCAGTAAGCGATCGTGCAGTAACTTAATCTAGTCACGGAAAGCAGCAGCTTGCTCAAACTCTCGCTTCTTCGTTCGATGCATTTTCAATAGACCTCATCGTGAGTACCAATATCGATAAGAACGATTGCCTCAGAGTCAACGCTAAAGATAATGCGACAATCATAACCGCAAGAACAAGCCTGAAATCCTTCCAGTTTGCCTCTGAGGGGATGTGTCCCTAAACTCGGTGCAAATACATCTAATTCCATTTGCTGAATCACATTCTCTAAGCGATTTCTTAGCTCAGGATTTCGCTTAACATATCTCCGCAAAGCACGCCCAAATTTTGGCGAAAAAACAATCTTTCTCATAGATTATTCGGGCGAATCAAGTATATTGCGTAATTCAGCGATCGCTTCCTCTGCCGTGTAAGATTTTAGTTCTCCTGCCCGATATGCCACCAAAGCTTCTCGTCCATTTTGAGCTATCTCCTCACGCCGACGCTCAATCTGACGATTACGAATAATTTGAACTAACATATCCTGTTGATCTGTCGGTAACTGTTCAACAACCTCAATTGCTGCTGCAAGTGTAACCATAAGTTTTCCTAAGTTTTCAATCCACTTTCTCTAAAATATTATCTTAATTTTCTAGATTTATGCTTTACCCAGTAAGCGATCGCGCAGTAACTTAATCTTGTCACGAAAAGCTGCGGCTTGCTCAAACTCCTGCTTCTTTGCCGCATCTTTCATTTGTGCTTCCAACTGCTCGATTACCGTGGGAATGTCATCTAGAGAAATTTCCTTGGCATTATTCACCACATACTCAAGCTGACGCTCATTAAGGCGGCGCGATACAGATAGAAAATCAAGGATTGCGTTACCCTCAATGGATTTCACAATCGATGTTGGTGTAATCTGATTGTCTTCATTGTATTTAATCTGAATACGACGACGACGCTCCGTTTCGGAAATTGCTTTTTCCATACTGTTCGTTATGCGATCGGCATACATGATTACCTGTCCGCCAATATTTCGTGCTGCCCGTCCAATTGTTTGAATTAGCGATCGCTCGGCTCTTAAAAATCCTTCTTTATCTGCATCCAAAATCGCTACTAGTGAAACTTCGGGTAAATCTAGCCCTTCGCGCAGTAGATTGACTCCAATCAACACATCAAAAGTTCCTCTGCGTAAATCTTGGAGAATTTCAATCCGTTCAATTGATTTAATGTCTGAGTGGAGATAACGCACGGCAAGATTTCGCTCTTGGAAATATGTGGTCAAGTCCTCAGCCATTTTCTTGGTTAGTGTGGTAATTAACACCCGCTCCTTCCGCTTGACTCGTTCTTGTATCTCATGATACAGGTCATCCACTTGCCCTTCCGTTGGACGCACAAATATCTCTGGATCGACAACACCTGTTGGTCTGATAATCTGTTCAACAACTTGCTCAGAAACTTCCATTTCCCAATCCCCAGGGGTTGCCGAGACAAAAATACATTGCTTGACCATTCCCCAAAATTCATCAGCCTTTAGCGGTCGATTATCCGCCGCACTGGGTAAGCGAAAACCATGATCGATCAGTGTCATCTTTCTTGCGCGATCGCCGTTATACATGCCCCTGATTTGGGGGATCGAAACATGGGACTCATCAACAACCAGCAACCAATCATCTTTGGGAAAATAATCCACTAAACAGGCAGGAGATTCGCCAGCTTGACGACCTGCTAAATGCCGCGAATAGTTTTCGACTCCATTACAAAAGCCAACTTCTTGCAACAGTTCCAAATCATATTTGGTGCGTTGTTCTAAACGTTGGGCTTCAAGTAATTTTCCTGCATTAGTTAACTCTTCAAGTCGGGCTTCTAGTTCTTCTTTGATCTCTGCACAGGCAATTTCTAAGCGATCGGCAGGAGTAACAAAGTGACGTGCAGGATAGATATTCAGTGCTTCTAAACTTTGCAAAATCTCACCCGTCACAGGATCAACATAGCGAATCGCTTCAATTTCATCACCAAAAAATTCTACGCGAATAGTGCGATCTTCGTAGGCTGGTCCAATTTCTAAGATGTCTCCTTTTACCCGAAATTTACCTCGTCCCATTTCTATGTCATTGCGCTCATACTGCACATTGGTTAATGCTTTTAGCAATTCTCTCTGGTCATATTCCACACCCACCCCTAACGGAATCGAAGCCTTAAGATATTCTTCGGGAATTCCCAAACCATAGATACAACTTACGGATGCGACCACAATCACATCTTTGCGCTCGAAAAGCGATCGGGTAGCCGAGTGGCGCAACATATCGATTTCATCGTTGATTGAGGCGGTCTTCTCGATATAAGTATCGGTAACAGGAATATATGCCTCAGGTTGGTAGTAATCGTAATAACTGATGAAGTATTCAACCGCATTATTGGGAAAGAATTCGCGCAATTCGTTACATAGCTGCGCTGCCAAGGTCTTATTATGGGCAAGTACCAAAGTGGGCTTTTGATATTTGGCGATCGCATTGGCTACGGTCATGGTTTTGCCTGTACCTGTAGCGCCCAACAGTGTCTGATAACGTAGTCCTTTTTGTAATCCATCGAATAATTGAGCGATCGCTTTTGGTTGGTCGGCAGTGGGCTGCCAAGGGGTACGAATATCAAACAGAGCCATGAGCTTGGAAAGTATTGAGAAAATGATCAAAATCAGCGATCTCTATCATATCAAACCTAAATTCAGGACGGTTAGAGATTCGTCGTAAAGGATTGAAACTGCGGATTCAATCCTTTACGGTGTAAATACAAGTTACCAAGAACTCAAGTTCTTGGCTAAAAGCTAAAGTCGGTTGAAACCGACTGAAGAAATTCAACCCATTTCAATAGGTTTGAGCTATTAGCCTGTACTTGAATGCAAGGCTTGGGTGCAATGCGATCGCTTGCATTAGGAAAAGCCAAAACCCAAGAAGCGAGTGGCGGCGCTTCGCGCCGCCACTCGCTTCTTGGGTTTTGTGTCCTAACAAGAGTGGCTATAGCTATATAATCTAAGCTAGTTCACATTCTTGTTAAGGAGTTGTATATGCTAGACAAACGTGACTATACCTTAATCATCGATAAAAGTGGAAGCATGTCAAACACTGACAGGGGCACTAACAAAAGTCGGTGGGAAATTGTCAAGGAATCGACGCTTGCCCTTGCTCGTAAATGCGATCAGTTAGATCCAGATGGGATTACGGTATATTTATTTTCAGGAAAGTTTAAGCGATACGACAATGTTTCGGCAGTGAAGGTTGAGCAAATTTTCCAAGAAAATGATCCGATGGGTGGGACTAATCTCATCTCTGTTCTCCAAGATGCAATTAATCAATTCTTTCAACGCAAAAAGGCTGGTCAAGCTAAAGGTGGGGAAACAATTTTAGTAATTACCGATGGAGAACCAGACGATCGCCGTTCTGTGTTTGAAGTAATCATCGAAGCAACTCGTCGGATGAATTCTGATGCAGAACTTGGGATTTCTTTTATTCAAGTTGGTTCCGATCCTAGTGCTACTGATTTTCTGAAGGCTCTAGATGACAAGTTACAGAGTATTGGCGCAAATTTTGACATTGTAGACACGATTACGCTTAGTGATATGGAAGATATGACTTTGGCGGAAGTGTTATTGAGTGCGATTAATGATTAGGTGATTTTTTCAGTGACGAGGCTCTGCCTCGCCACTGAAAAGCAGGATTAAGTACAAGCAAATTTTATAAATAAATACAAATCAAATGGAATCTCTTGAATCCATTCTTTCCGATCTTCAGGGTAAATATAAAGATCCAAATAAAGAGACGAATGCTAATAAACAGCATCAGGATGAGCCGATCTCTACTCCGCCTTTACCCAGTCAAACGAGTATCCCAGCCCCTAACTCGTTGGATAGTTTGTTAAATGATTTGCGTAATAATTCACAAAGCCATTCGCAAAGTAATTCGCAAACCTATGCACCTGATTACACTTCTCCACAGGTAACGCCTGAAGCTTTACCTAGTCAGCCTTCACCTGCGATCGATCGCGATTTACAGCAGATCGCCGATCGCCAAAAGGCTAAGGATTACGAGGCGATCGCTAAAACTGCAACCGAATGGTTAAAACAGCTTGATCCGTTAGGTGGTGAAGGCTTATGGTTTGAGGAATTTGCTAAAAATTATCCTTCGCGTCTAGAAGCCGCGATCGCCTTACTACAATCCAAATAATTATAAAGAGAACCAGTTTTATGTGGCACGGCAAAGCCACGCCACATAAAACTAAATTGCAGGAAACTAATTTATGAATATTTACCGTCTAGCCGTTTTAAGTGACAATTACGTTTTTGTGTTACATGATCCTGCTAGCAACACTGCGGCAGTGGTTGATCCTGCTGTCCCTGAGCCTGTACTCGCAAAAGTAGAAGAGTTAGGGGCAAATTTGGTAGCGATTTTTAATACCCATCACCACGGCGATCATGTAGGTGGTAATAAGGCGTTAATTGAAAAGTTTCCCAATGCCATTGTTTACGGCGGTGAAAAAGATCGCGATCGCATTCCCCATCAGCAAGTGTTTTTAAAAGGCGGCGATCGCGTGACTTTTGGCGATCGGGAAGCGCAAGTATTTTTTGTGCCTGGTCATACCTATGCCCACATAGCCTATTACTTTGAGCCAAGTGGCGATCAAGGCGGTGAATTGTTCTGTGGAGATACTTTGTTTGCTGGCGGCTGTGGCAGGTTGTTTGAAGGTACTCCTGCGGAGATGCTTGCCTCTTTGTCGCAATTGCGTCAACTGCCAGATGATACTCGTGTTTGGTGCGCCCATGAGTACACCCTCGGCAATCTCAAGTTTGCACTGACTGTGGATCAGGATAATGCTGATTTACAAGAACGGATGACAACAGCCACGGCGATGCGTCAAAGAGGCGAGGCAACTGTGCCAACTACGATTGGTCTGGAAAAGCGGACTAATCCTTTTATGCGTTGGGACTTTCCCGCTCTTCAGCGATCGGCGGGTATTGAGAATCCTGATCGCGTATTTGCCAGAATTCGCGGACAAAAAGATAATTTTGCTGGCTAGAACAAATAAATGAATGCGGTGCTTCGCACCGCATTCATTTATTGCAAAAAAGAGTTAGCAAGTACAAACCAAAACCCAAAAATTGAGTTGCGGCGCGAAGCGCCGCAACTCAATTTTTGGGTTTTATATCAAAACTAAAAAAGCTCCTCATTGAGGAGCTTTTTTAAGTTAACTGGGGTGCAAGGATTCGAACCTCGGAATGTCTGGACCAAAACCAGATGCCTTACCGCTTGGCGACACCCCAATAATATTTGGGTGCGTTTCACAAATTTCTTTGATTGCGCGGTATTTACTATAGCAAAGGGGGATGGGGTTTTGTCAACCCATTTAGTAAAAAATCTCCTAAAAACTCAAGAATCACTATTCCTAAAAAGGAAAGAATTTATTATGGTAGGTATGGGCGGCGCGAAGCGCCGCCCATACCTACATATTGAACCTTTTTTGTGGGGCAGCGAAGCCGCGCCACAAAAACGTTCTTGGGTTTTCTAATTATCTAGAAGTACCGAATCTTTGGACAGTGCAATTTGCAGCTTACAAAAGCCCTCAATATGGCTGCACACATCTTGGAGATTACGCTCAGACCAAGCCTGTCCATTACTTAAGGGTGTATCAAAACCATTAGCAAAAACATGCACAATCGGATCACCTGCATCAGGTAACACCAAAACCCAATCGCGATCGCTATAAAAAACCTTCACGCCATCAATCAGCTCAATTTTTTCGCGTCCGTAAGATTCGACTAGGTGGCGCATGAGTGTTCCTTTAATACTCCAAGGACAGCGCACCATCTGTTTCCGAAAATGACAACGGGGCAAATGTGAACGGACTTGCGACAGCGATCGCTTTTGTAGGGTGATCCATTCCATGATCTTGGCAATGCTAAACATCGCATCAAATCCTGGGTGAAGTTGCGGGAAAATAAAGCCCATTTCGGCAGAACCACCAAGGACTACGCCCTCATTACTATGGCAAGTCGCCATCAAAGCTGTTGGATTAGCACGGGTGCGGATTACTTTGCCACCATGCTTTTCGGCAATCAGCTCCACCATACCCGAAGCCGAAACAGGAACAACTACTGTGCCGCCAACCTGTGATGTCAGCACCATTTCCACCATTAAGCCCGTTAAGGTTTCATCGCGAATGGATTTTCCTAATTCATCAATCAGGATAAATTTTTCACCATTAGCATAGACCTGTACGCCAAAGTTACCTCTTACCGCCTTGACCACATCGGTTAACTGAATTAACATTTTTTCGCGATCGACGGGAGCAGGAGCAACTTCATTGAGACTGGCATTGAGAACCACCACATCGGTGCTAAATTTGCCTAAAATACGCGGCAAAACTGCTCCCGACACTGCGTAAACATAATCGATGACAATCTTTTTACAATCGCTAAATCTGATCGCCTCAACGTCAATATTTTTGGCAAAGCCGCTGTTGTAATAATCTAATACGCGAGTGGGGTAACTAATTTCGCCGATTTCTTCAATCCTTGCCCTGCGAAAGTCTTCTTTAAAAAATGTGCCTTCAATCTTTTTCTCTGCGGCTTTATTGATATTAATCCCATTGGCATCCAGAAACTCAATCATCACGCAGTCATTGCGATCGGGGTGGACACGCACATGAATACCGCCGACAACGCCTAGACTGGGGGCAATAAATCGCGAAATGGGAATTGCTGTTGCTTCAAGGTTTTCGACATTAATACCTACAGACATTAATCCCGAAATTAGCGATCGCGTTAGCATTCGGCAAATCGTGCGCTGATCCCGTGAAACCATCACATGGGAATTGGGACGCAAGGTTGCGCCATAGGCTGCCCCCAGTTTTACCGCAAATTCGGGCGTAATATCGACATTGGCTAATCCAGACACACTATGCTGTCCAAACAAATTCCGTGAAGCCATTGCGCCCCAAATCAAATTGGTGGTTAGGGTTGCGCCAGCTTCCACATGTTTGCTCGGCCAAATTCGCACATTCGGAAAAACTCTCGCCTCTTCACCAATTACAGAATTAGAGCCAACTACTGCTCCTTCCATCACATGGGCGCGGCGACTAACACGAACATTGCGAGAAATCGTACATGCCCACAGATGACACTCTTCGCTAATCATGGCACTATTGCCAATGATCGGTCGTTGCAGATCACAATCGGAGCCAATGGTAACGCGATCGCCAATGATCGTACCTGCGGAAATCTTAGTGCGATCGCCGATCGAGCAATTACTCCCAATCAGTACAGGCGGCTCAATTTGGACGGTGGGTGAAATGACTGTATGTTTGCCGATCCATAAGCCTGTCCGTAGCTGAACATAATCCAGATCTAAGTGAACTCGCCCCCTAATGGCATCATACTGCGCTTGCCGATACGCATCTAAAGAGCCAATATCACACCAATAACCACTGGCGATATACCCATACATCGGTACATTTTTGGCGAGTAACAGTGGAAATAGATCTGTAGAGAAGTCACTTGGCTCGTTAGCTGGTAAAAAATCTAAAACTTCTGGCTCAAGAATGTAAATACCTGTATTCACCGTATCGGAAAAAACCTCGCTCGTTGATGGTTTTTCCAAAAATCTTTGAATGCGATCTTCCTCATCGGTAATCACCACCCCAAAAGCCATGGGATCGCTGACTCGGCGCAAAATTAGAGTGGCTTGGGACTTTTTGGCGCGATGAAATTTGAGGGCGGCAGTGAGATCAAAGTCAGTAATACTATCGCCACTAATGACCATGAAAGTACTATCTAAAAGACTTTCGACATTTTTGACGCAACCTGCGGTTCCCAGTGGTTGATCTTCCTCAACCACATACATCATATTTACGCCAAAGTCTGAGCCGTCGCCAAAATGTTCGCGAATGACATCGGGTAAGTAATGCAAGGTGGCAATTACTTCGCGGATGCCGTGACGCTTCAACAAATTGAGAATATGCTCAGTAATAGGTCGATTTAGCACCGATACCATCGGTTTTGGCATATCACAAGTGAGTGGGCGTAATCTTGTTCCTGAACCACCTGCCATCAATACCGCGCGCATAGATCCTCCGAACGCCAATACGTAATAGGATTAGGCTCTAGTATCGTTCAAATTTGCGATAAAGCAATGAAAATAAACCTTAATCCTGAAACCGATCCCCAATCAAAAATTATTGTGGCAATGGATGTACCATCTGCTGCCGAAGCTATAAATTTGTGCGATCGCTTGCCTCAAGTAAGTTTCTGGAAAGTGGGACTAGAGCTATTTATTGCCGATGGTAGTACGATTTTGCGCGAACTGAAGGCAAGAGATAAAAAGATATTTTTAGATTTAAAGTTGCATGACATACCTAATACAGTGGCTTCAGCTTGTCGAGTTGCCACGAAATATGGTGCTGATTTCCTAACAATTCATGCTTCGGGTGGTAGTGCCATGATGCAAGCTGCCCAAGCTGAAGCTCAAGGTTCGTCAACCCAACTTTTGGCAGTCTCCCTATTAACCAGTATTTCGGCTACGGAACTAGCAACCGATCTCAAAGTGTCCCTTGAAGTCTCTGAATATGTTTCAAAACTGGTGCTTTTAGCGAAAGAAAGTGGGCTAACTGGTGCTGTTTGTTCGCCACATGAGGTAAAAAATTTGCGATCGCAGCTTGGTGATGATTTTTGCTTTGTGACCCCAGGGGTACGTCCCGCAGGAGCCGCAGTTGGCGATCAAAGTCGGGTGATGACTCCCCAAGAGGCGATCGCCGCAGGTGCTAATTATTTAGTAATTGGTAGACCGATTGTTGCTGCACCTGATCCTGTTGCTGCTTGGGAAAAGATTTGTCAAGCTCTAACTTAACCAAAAAGACTGGCTTAGCCAGTCTTTTTATAGCGATCGTCACTTGTATCAGGACAAATCAAAACCCAAATAGTGTGAGGCGGCGCTTCGCGCCGCCTCACACTATTTGGGTTTTATTTCCTAACAAGAATGGCGATAGCTGTAGTTTAAATTGCGTGTTTTTTGAGTTCATCAAGAGACACAATTTTTAAAGCCGCTTCATGGGTAGCAGCGAGATCTACGGGTGGTGCAACGCCTGCGTCTAGGGCTTCCTTCCATCGTGATGCACATAAACACCAGCGATCGCCTGCCTTTAGTCCCACAAAATTAAACATCGGTGCAGGTGTGCTTAGGTCATTACCTTGAGCCTTGGTGTAGGCTAGAAATTCATCCGTAACTTGAGCGCAGATGACATGCACTCCAAGATCTTGCGCTCCTGTCTGACAAAATCCATCACGATAAAAACCTGTGACTGGTGATGAGCAGCATAGGGCGAGATTTTCGCCCAAAACATTTTTGATGACTGCCATAATTTTCAATCCTGAGTGATCAATAAATTTTTCCTTCCCACCCAATAATTAGGAGTGCGGCGCGAAGCGCCGCACTCCTAATTATTGGGTTTTACTGTCTATTCTGAAACTAGGAAGTAATTACTTATTGAGTTTATGATATTCAGCTTCTGTAACTAGATCCAAGTTAGTTTCCACTCGATCTAGAAACACTTTCCCTTCGAGATGGTCATATTCATGCTGGAAGATTCTTGCTACAAAATCTGTTAACTTGGCGACTTGCCGATCGCCTTGACGATCTAGATATTCCACTTCGATTTGGCGATCGCGTGGTACTAGCCCCCGAATCATTGGTACTGACAAGCAACCTTCCCAGCCTTTTTCAGTTTCCCCTGAGGAGGAAATAATTTTGGGATTAATCATCGCCGTTGGTTCCATTTGAGGCGCGTTGGGATAACGCTCATTGGGATGGGAAGCAATGATGATTAATTGCAGCGATCGCCCAACTTGAGGAGCCGCTAAACCTACGCCCTTACTTTCTTTGAGCGTAACGAGCATTTCATCAATTAACTTCTGAATTTCGCGATCGCTTACATTAGCGATCGGCTTGGCAATCTCTCTCAAAGCTGGATTGCCAAGCTGATGAATAGTTAGCTTTTTGGTAAATATTTTGTCAATAGCTGGAATCAACATGACTACTTCTTAATTAATTGATTTTGGGACAGCCAGAACTTATTGGCAAAAATTAGGAGGATTTAAGCGATCGGTCGTTCTTTACAAAGCTTTAGGATTAGCTTCATAGGCAAGAATATCGATCAAAGCATCAGCTTCCGCAACAGCTAGACGCGCCTTTTGGTAATCGTCTTCAAATTTTGTGTTGGTGTTTGTATAGGCTTGCATGAGCAAAATTGCGAAGTATTCACGTTTAGTCAATCCTTCAACCAAACTATCAGTATCGCGGTTATAACTTACAGGAAAGGCGCTATCAGTACGTCTAGTCGTCATAGATTGTTTTCCTAACAAAATATCAAGGCATATTTTAGCATCAACCTTAGCATCCACAATCTCAGGTTAAGTCAGGTTAAGTTTTTCTCAATTCTTGGCAAGACTTTAGCTGCTATGATTTAGCTGTGTAGCCTAGACATGAATTTAAGCTAAAACCTGTCATGACCAATCCCGCTAGTGATTTAGCCACAAATCTCACAGATGCCTATGAAATCTGTGATGTTGAGCCACTTCAGGGCAAGGGCTTAGAGCGATTTTATTTGCCATTGCTAGAATCGAGAAATAGTGAGGCAATCACTCAGGTTGGGCAAATTTTACAGCAGCAGAAACCAGAGTCATTTTCTACGATTTTATTTACAGGACATCGTGGCTGTGGCAAAAGTACTGAGTTACGGCGCATTGAGGATAAGTGTAAGGATCAATATTTGACTGTCTTTTTGAATGTGGAAGACGAAACTGATATTAATGATTTGGATTATATTGATATCTATTTAATGGTGATCGGTCAGGTAGAGCAAGCTTTGCGAGATCCCAAAATTAAAATTACCTTTGATCAGCAATTACTCAAGAGTGTGGAGGATTGGTTCAAAGTGGTTACGACAGAAGATGAGCGATCAGTCGCTTTGTCCCTAGATGTCGAAGCATCAGCTAGTCTGGGTAGTGAAGCTTCATTCTTTGCCAAGCTTTTGTTCAAGTTAAAGGGTGTTTTCAAGAATTCTTCGTCTCAGAAAACAACGATTCGAGAAACCTTGAAAAAAGAATTTACCCGTATGAAAGGTGACATCAATTTATTGTTGGGGGATGGGCTGAAAAAATTGCGGAAAAAGTTTCCAAATTACAAGGGCTTTTTGGTAATTGTTGATAATCTCGATCGCTGTCCACTTGCAGTCTCTGATAAGTTGTTTTTTGACTATGCAGCGCAGCTTACATCATTACACTGTTCGATAATTTACACAGTTCCGATCTCGGCACTCTACTCTTCGCGTGGGTTGAGTAATTCCTTTGACGATCCGCATATTGTGCCTATGGTGAATATCTATGAACTCGATCGCGCTAAATATCCCTTAGAGTTCAATAAAACGAGTTTAGAAGCGGTGGCAAAAATCATTGAGAAACGGGTGGATGTGAATGTGATTTTTGATTCGCGCCGTGAGCTAATGGAATTAGTAAAGGCGAGTGGTGGGCATATTCGGCAATTGATGCAGTTGATGCAAAGAGCTTGTTTGACGGCAAGTGGTCGCGAACATGAGAAGATTTTGGCTGAGGATGTGGAATATGCGATTAAGCAGCTTCAGTTTAGTTTGGAGCGATCACTTTCTAATAAAAAATATTTTAACGAGTTGGCTTATATTGCCTTAAACAAAGATTTCTCTGATGAAGAGGATGTTAAAGTCCAGATGCTCTACAGTACGGCGGTTCTAGAATATAACGGTAGCGATCGCTGGAATTATCCCAATCCTTTACTTATGCGTAGCAATGCTTTCACCAAAGCCATCAGCAGTATCACAACTCCCTAACGACGATCACGCTCAGATTGTTTCGCTTCTAGAACATAATCAGGAAGTGTTTAAGATTTTGCTTGCCTTTGTACAGATGTCCAAAGGTTTTAAGGTGGCATTTGCTGAGATAAATTTTCCACCTGACATCGATATTTTAATCACATCGTTGCAGGAACATCCAAAATGTCAATCTATTCAGTTTGTGGTGCTACGTTTTGATGATCCAGAGTTGCGATTTCTATTGGAGGCAATTAAGCAAGAGTTAGCAAATATCGAGATTCAGTCAGATAAAAAATTAGTTTTGATTTTGCAAGGTTTGGAAAAGGCGATCGCCTTTAGTGGTGACAATCCGCCCATATTAACCAATCTCAATTATGCCCGTGATTCTTTCCCTGTCGCGATTCCCCATCCTGTGCTGTTTGCGTTGCCCGACTATGCCGTAACAAGAATCGCGCAGTTTGCACCTGACTTTTGGGCATGGACATCGGCAACCTTTAAATTCCAAACTCCTCCCGAAACCCGCGATCGCTTAACTGCTGAAGTCTCTAACTTTTCTCACAATCCCAATCGCTATTTTGCCAAGCCCGAACGAGGGGAGCGGATCGATTTATTAGAAAGATTATTGCAAGAATATGCTGAAGATACGGAAGCAAGTAGCCGCACAAGGTTAGAACTACTAAATCAATTAGGTAAAGCACATCAATCAATTCGTGAGTTTGATAAAGCAAAGTTATATTTTCAACAAGCGATCGAGCTTTGTCGTAAACTTAATTTCCAAAATGGTGAATTTGAAGCTTTATATAATTTAGGTGTTCTTTGTTACAGTGCTAGGGAATTTGAGAATGCGAAATGTTCTTTCAATCAATCTTTAGTAGTTAAAGAAAAGATTGGAGATAAACAGGGACAAGCCGATGTTTATCATTGCTTGGGTATGGTTGCCCAAAAACTAGGAGAATATGCTGAAGCGCAACAAAACTATCAGCAGGCTCTTGCGATAAAGATCGAATTTGGAGATCTCTATTCCCAAGGCAGCACATACGCTCAGTTAGGAACTCTTGCATTAGAATTGCAGAAATATACTGAAGCACAGCAAAATTATCAACAGGCTCTCACTATATTTATCGAGTTTGACGATTACTCGTCCCAAGCCAACACATACCAAAGTTTTGGAATGGTTGCCCAATTATTGCGTGAATATGCTGAATCTCGGCAATACTATCAAAAGGCTCTTGCAAATTTTATCGAATTTGGCGATAGCTACTCCCAAGCCCGTGTATACGTCCAATTAGGACTATTAGCAAAAGCAGAAAACAACTTCACTGAAGCAGGTAAAAATCTATTACAAGCATTAGAAATCTTTACTCAATTCCAAGATCAGCACAGTGTGGAAATGATTATAAATATTCTCTTTTACCTCTATCAAGCCACCCATGAGGAAAATTTATTGGAAGATATATCTAAGGTTTTAGGCATAACCATTGAGGAAGTTAGACAAAAATTAGAATTAGCTTGAAATTTGATCAATTGCGAGAATATGGAGAAGCGCGACAAAACTATCAACAGGCGATCTTAATCAACGTGAGTTCGGGTTAAGAAGCAGAAGGCAAAGCCCACTCCATATGCAAAGAAGGCTTCTTTGGTTGGTGACAATAAGCAATAAGCCCACAAATGACATTGATCAGTGCCTTGATGGGACTACGATGACGAGAATGTTCAATCTGTGAAATATTTTTAAGTTGGTCAATGATCGACTCAATAATTGAGCGTTTGCGAGCAAGCAACTTATCAGTCAAGCGCATCAAGCGATTTTTCATATTACGCTTTGGTTTGGCAAAGAACTCAATGCCAAAGTCTTGAAACAGTTGAGATGCTAACGACTGAGATACATAACCACGATCAGCAAATACTTTACCAAACATAAATCTGAGCAAATCAGGGATAGGCTTACGGTCATCGACATTGCCTGGCGTAATTTGGATATTCAACAATTCACCGCACTCATTGACAAGTAAATGCAGTTTGAAACCAAAGAACCAATCTACTGATGTCTTACCACGAGCTGCTATGCCTTGGAAGACCTTATGCTGCTTGATCCGTCGATTGTGGCAGACATCCAATGAGGTTGAGTCTACAAAACTAATACCTGTACATTCGCCAAAACAATGTTTCAGGTATATGCATAGTGGCATCATTGCTGAACCCATATACTCGACAAACCTGTTGTAGCTTGGTAGTTTTGGAAATTCCTTTTGCCAATACTTACATACATGTTTTTGGTAGAAATTCTTAAAGTCACGGTAGTGGTTTTGGTGAAAGGCGATCAGGATTGTCATGATTTCACTCATACTCAGACACTTTGTCCTTTGTCTTTGTTGTAAACCATTCCCCAGTAATATCTGTCGCCATTTTGGTTCAAATATTTGGCAAAAATCATCGACATGGCAGAACAGGGCTTCTAAACTATTACTCATGGGAGTTACTTCGCTGAACTTGTTTTTCTTATTTTCAGCTTATCGGTTTCTCCCTTTTTTTGTCCTTTTCCTTATCCCGAACTCACGTTAATCAAGGCAAAATTAAAAAGGAAAAAATGGATGATGATATTTATCGCGATTTAGCTGAAGTATAATAAATTCAAGTGTTTAGCACCTAAAAACATGACCACCATCCCCGAAACGACCTTTACTAAAATTTTAGAAGCAGCCGATCACCTTCAATTAGAAGATCAAGAAGACTTGATTCGGATTTTGCAAAACCGACTGCGCGACAGACGCAGAGCCGAACTAATTCAAGACGTACAAGAAGCTCAACAAGAATTTTCCCTAGATGAATGTAAGCCCGTCACGCCATCACAACTTATCTGGCAAGTAGCACAAGAACTCATGGCAGATGTTCCCCCTGAAATATTAGAGCAACTACCCACCGATGGCGCAGCCCAACACGATCATTACATCTACGGCACACCCAAACGCTAAAAAGGGAAAGATGAACACTTAATCTCCAAATAAAAAAAAGGGGGAAATATGAATCAGCTAACATTAGCGCCAAAGTTAGATAGCCTATTAACAGAATTTCGTGAAGAACTGCAACACCTATATGGCAGTAAATTCTTGCAAATCGTTTTATATGGTTCACAGGCACGCAATCAAGCCACAACTGACTCAGATATTGATGTTGCTGTCATCCTCAAATCTCCCATCTCCCCTCCCACTGAGATTTTTCACATGGGCGCAATCAAATCTAGACTCAGCCTTCAATACGACGAACTCTTATCCGTAATTCCCATCTCAGAAGAAGACTTCAGAAACAAATCTACTCCTCTTTTAAACAACATCCGTAGAGAAGGAATTGCTCTATGAGTCAAATTCAATAAAGCAGAAAGCAAAGTCCCACTACCATGAGACAAGTTCAGGAAATTTCTTTGCTAGCTCCGTAATCACAGGACAAATGGCAGCATTTTCAGTGCGATTTTCTAAGGTGTTCCAACTGAAGGGAGCAGATTGAGCAGCCGATAGCCATAATAATCGCTTAGCACGGGTCATGCCAACATAGAGCAGCCGAAACTCCTCCGCTTGCTTGAGGTAACTGCATTGTCGCCAAGCCTCTTCCGCATTGGGAAGGCGATCGCCATGCACGATCGCTCTAATTTGCGCCCTCGTCACTTCAGGTAACCCAAAGTCCCCTAAGAACTTAACTGATTCAGGAATATAAGCCTCCCCAGGACAAATACGTTTATGCAGAAAGGGCATGAAGACCACATCCCAATCTAGCCCTTTAGCTTTGTGCAAACTGATCAGCGTCACCTGTCCACTTGTCATATAGCGCCCTTCCAGATTCTCATCTTCGACTGCTTCAAAGTTTTCCGATTCGACGATTTCTCGTAGTGATTCAATTACAGTTTGCATCGAATAGCTGCCCACTAGTTGCTGATTGAGGCGATCGCCTAATTTATCGGCAGTTGCCAATAGTCCAGCCTCTTCGTCATAGATAGTAAAGGCGATAAAGGGAATTAAATTATATAATGGAAGTTCAATTTTAGCGCGGAGTAAGCCGATGCATTTAGCTTGGGTTTCTTGAGCAAGTTGTGATAGTGCAGGATCTAATAAAGTGGGATAGAGAAACTTTTCGGGATTACTGGCAAGGGCATTGAGATCTTGCTGTGATGAGATTTTCTGGCGATCCTTCAGAACTTCTAACGCTAATTTGAGATTGTCGGGGGAGTGGGGACGTTCCATAAATTTTAAAATCGCCAACATATCCATCGGCACACGCGATCGACGATCGCTTTGTTCGACATCATAGATTTTAATCTCATGCTCCTTGGTTAGCCATGCTAAAGCCTCAGCAACAAAGCGCCCCTGATTATGTTGACGCACTAGTATCGCGATACTCAGTTTGGGATCTTGAGCAAGTAATTGCTTAATGCGATCGCCGATCATCGTCATCTCATGCTCAATATCATCGACAGTATTGGGCAAATAGATTTCTACGCCTTTACCAATGGGTTCAGGATTAGCATTTGCTTGAGGATCATCAGCATCTACTGGATGAATTCTTTGCTGACGGAACGGCTTCTCAATCTTGGCATATTCGGAATGATTGACCCAATGCAGCATATAGTTTGCGGCTCGCATCACATTTCTGGTACTGCGTCCTGCTTGATCAAGGGTTGAAAGTTGCGAATTAAGACTACAGCGATCGCAAAATTCATTAAAAAAGCGCGGATCGGCAGGGGTAAAAGTGGAGTTAATCGCTTGATTAGGATCACCAACCCGCATCAGGTTTTTGCCCTCTCCCTCTGACCCTCTCCCAGAGGGAGAGGGAAGTAAGAAATTTGACTCCCCTTCTCCCTCTGGAAGAGGGGGCTGGGGGGTGAGGGCATTCTGCGCCAGAATCTCTAACAACTCTGTTTGCAACGGTGAAGAATCCTGTGCTTCATCTTCAAATACAGCAAAAATCCGCTCTTGCCAATATTTGCGAACACCTTCATTTCTTAAGACCCGTAACGCGCCCAAAATCATATCGTCATAGTCGATCGCCCCTTCCTGTCGCAATAGTCGTTCATAGGTTTCATAGAGTCCTGCCGCGATCGCTAAGATATCGCCACCATCGGGAGCTTCCGCTTCACGCAATTCTGTAGCGCTCAAGCCTGAACTCTTGGCTGTGGCGATCGCCTCTCTCGCTAAACTGGGCAATACATCGGTGCGTAATACCGTTTGTCGTCGCAAGCGTTCCGTATCTTCTCCGTCAAAGTTTTTCCCTTCCAGCAATAGGTCATACAATTTCGGATTTTCCTTAACCCAGATATTGGTGGCATTGCGAATTAGCTTCTGCTTGAGAGAGTCCGAAATAATTTTAGTTTCTCCTGCCCCAAATCCTGATAGTTCGCGATGGGTGCTGGCAATGTTATAAGCCAAACTATGCAAAGTACTAACCGTAAAAGAGCTTTGTGGTAAACGCAGATTTTTGAGATGCTCGGATACTTTTTTGCGAATGTTGCTTACCGCCGATCGCGTAAAGGTGACGATTACTAATTGCTTTTGGCGATGCAAATTAAAATTGGCGATCGCGATCGCGGCGGCTACCGCCATACCCGTTGATTTCCCAGCCCCAGGGACTGCGGAAACGGCAAGCTCACCACCCTGCCAATCTGCCATTGTTTGTTGCCCTTTGCGGAGGGTTGAGCGTAATTGATTGAGAGTTTCAGGGGTGACCATGACAACTTTGGCGGATGTACATCACGCATTTTATCGCAAAGCCAAAGAAAAGGAGGGCGGCGCTTTGCGCCGCCCTCCTTTTCTTTGGCTTTGCGAGAGTGTGCCACTTCGTGGCACACTCTCGCAGACTCTATAAATTTAGATAGAAGTCTTTCACTAAAGCAATGTAATCTTGCGTGTACAGGTGTTTTCTCTCTTCGATGGTGATCGTCATTGTTTGAGTGGGATATTTCGTGGGGCTTAATTCCAGTAGCATCCGTTTGACTGGACTTTGAGGAGTTGGCTTAACATGAACTTGGCGATCGCAGAATAAATTAAAACTTTGAGCTTTAGCGAGAAAATTATTAGCTAAATCGGTGGGATAAATAACTGCTAAATGTCCATTTGGTTTTAACAATTGCGATGCGATTTGGAGAATATCAGTTTGAGAAAGGCTGTCACTATGTCTTGCTAAGTTTCGGGAATTTTGTGAAGGTTTAAAAGCATTTTCAAAAAATGGCGGATTAGAAATAATCAAGTCGTATTGCTGAGAACAAGCGATCGCCCAGTCTTGAATACTGGCATGATCGATATTAATGCGATCGCGCCAAGGCGAACTCTCGATATTCTCTTTAGCCTGTTGATAAGCATCATGATCAATTTCCACTGCATCAATGAAGGTACTTGATGATTGCGATCGCTGAGCCAACATTAAAGCCAGCAAGCCTGTACCTGTGCCAATATCCAGAATTTGAGCATTTTCAGGTAGCCTTGCCCATGCCCCTAACAAAATTCCATCTGTCCCTACTTTCATCGCACATTTGTCTTGAGCGATCGCAAATTGTTTAAAGTAAAAACAGGAATTTCGCATTTCTCTATTGCTAACCGCTATGATCTCAGCATAATTAAATATAAAATCCCAGAATCTTTACCGCCTGCTTTGCGGGCGGTAAAGATTTTGGTTCGATGATACTTACCAATTCAACGCAAGTGTGACAACACTATGGATGCAGCACTTACTTCGCAAGATATTTTGCGCCGCTATGCACAGGGCGATCGCGACTTTAGTGGGCTTAATCTGAATGGCATCAAACTTAGCGGTGCAAACCTGAGTCGTACCGATTGGCTAGATGTTAACTTATCTAAAGCCTATCTTAATAGTACCGTTTTCACCTTTGCTTGTTTGACCCGTGCAAATATGCGCGGAGCCTTAATGGTGGGGGTAAATCTCTGTGGTGCAAATCTTAATCAAGCAAGCATGAGTAATGTCAATCTATCCAATGCGGATTTGCATGGAGCTAGTTTGCAAGGAACGACTCTATTTGGAGCCAATCTGAGCCTTGCTAATTTAATGGATGCGAACTTAATTGATGCGGATATGCGAACCGTGAACTTGAGCGGGGCGAACCTTGTCGGTGCTTGTATGAAAGGCGCAAATCTCAGACAAGAAAGAGCGATCGGCGATCAACATGAAATTGATGCTGGTAAAAAGAAGCGCAGTACTGCGAATCTAACGGGTGCAAATCTATCTGGTGCGGACTTGCGCGGTGCAAATTTATCTGGGGCAGATTTACACAAAGCGGATTTAAGGGGAGCAAATCTCCAAGAAGCAACTCTCAGTGGGGCTAATCTGATTGAAGCGAAATTAAATAACGCCAATATGCAAGGGGTCTTTCTTTCGGAGGCTAATCTTAGTTGTGCCACGCTTTCAGGTGCGATTTTAAATAATGCCAAGCTGGAACGCGCCATCTTAATTGATGCAGATTTTAATGGAGTTTCATTGCGAAGTGCGGTTATGGCAGATATTAAGGCAAGTCGCGTGCAGATGAAAGGAACTGATCTCACGGATGTTAAATTGACTCGAGCCGATCTCAGTCGCGCTAATCTTCATGGGGCAATTATGGTTCGCACTAATCTTATTGAAGCTTATCTGGCGCGGACAAATCTCGCTAATGCTGACCTGACCGACGCGATTCTCAATCGTGCTGAATTGAGTAGCGCTAATCTTGTCGGCGCGATTCTCAAGGGTGCGACCCTTCCTGATGGCAAAGTCCATAAATAAATAGGACTTACGCAAAAACAAAACAGCCCTCATTAAACCTAGTTAAGTCAACAATTAATCGCCCCCTAACCCCCAATTCTGGGGGAACAAGATAATAAAATCCTTTCAAAGTCCCCCAGAATTGGGGGATTTAGGGGGCTTAGATACATTGATACAAAAACGGAGAGGCTTGTGTGTACAAGGTAGATACTGGGAGAGGGACTAGGGATGAGGGTTTCAGGGTTTTATACGTAAATTCTAAATAAATCTAAAGGGTAAGATTGGATGGGCTTCACCCATCCTAAATATAATTGTTATAAAACTTGAGGATAAGGTCATGACTTCTCGGTTCTATGCGCTGACACTTGTATTGGCAACTGGACTTGGTGGAATCGTACTACCACCTGATCAGTCCTTTGTGAACGCTCAAACGCAAACAACTCAAACTCGCAAAGCAGAAGCGGATCGCCTGTTGGATTTGGGAACTCAGCAATATAAACTCAGCCAGTTTGAACCTGCATTGCAATCATGGCAACAAGCCTTAGTCATCTATCAAGAAATCAAAGATCGCCAGAAAGAAGGAATATTGCATGGAAATCTAGGCAAAACATACGAATCGCTGGGGCAGTACGAGCAAGCGATCGCTTCTCATCGCCAGAGTTTAGCGATCGCGAAGGAGCTAGGCGATCGCCGTAGCGAAGGAGAGTCTCTGATCAATCTCGGTGTGGTCTACCGCGCTCTGGGTAACTACTCACAAGCGATCGCCCACCATGAGCAAAGCTTAGTGATTACCCGTGAGACTGGCAATCGCCGTGGTGAAGGATCAGCTTTGGGTAATTTGGGAATGAATTACTATGCTCAGGGCGACTATGTGAAAGCGATCTCATTTCACGAGCAACGTTTAGCCATTGCCCTCGAAATCAAAGACCGTCAAGGGGAAGGCAATGCCATGGGTAATCTCGGAAATGCCTATCGCGCTCAGGGTAACTTTGCTAAAGCCATTGAGTATCAAGAAAAGCGTTTAGCGATTACCCGTGAGATCAAAGAAATACGCGGAGAAGGACAGGCTCTTGGCTTTTTAGGACTAGTTTATCGCTCTCTTGGGGACTATCCCAAATCGATTAGCTATTACAAGCAGAGCTTAGCGATCGCCATTAAGATCAATGATCGACTGAGTAGAGCCAAGTCCCTCGGTTATTTAGGTAATGCTTACTACGATCAGGGTAACTATCAGGAGGCAATTAAATATCACCAGTCGAGTTTGGAGGCGGCGCGAGAAATTAGCGATCGCCGTGGTGAAGGAAAATCACTGGGATATCTAGGGAATGCTTACGAAGCTCAGGGTAATTATGATGAAGCCATCAAATACTATGAGTCAAGTTTAAAAATTGCCCGTGAAGTTAATGATCGCCGTGGTGAAGGGAAAACACTGGGTTCTATGGGAAGTGCCTATTATGCCCTTGGTAACTATACGAAAGCGATCGACTACCATAACGCAGGATTAGAGATCGCCCGTAAGATCAAAAACCGTGATGGTGAAAGAATGGCTCTAAATCAGATCGGCTTGACCCTTGAAAAACAAAAACAAACGGATTTGTCCATTGTTTTCTACAAGCAATCAGTCAACATCAGTGAAGCGATCCGTCAAGATATTCGTAAACTTGATCGAGATTTACAGAATTCCTATTTAAGTAATGTGGAAGGTTCTTACCGTCGCCTTGCCGACCTATTACTCCAACAAGGGCGAGTTATGGAAGCTCTGCAAGTTCTCGATCTCCTCAAGGTGCAGGAACTAGAGGACTATCTTAAAAACATTAAAGGAAGCGATCGCACTGCTCAAGGGGTAAGAATTTTAGAACCAGAGAAAGCGATTAGCGATAAGCTGTTAGCGGTTAGCTTTAAAAATAGTCCTGAAATTAACGACCTACTTGCTAAGCAGATCCAACAGCTTCCCAAATCAGAAATCAACAAAGTCCCCGACTATCTCCAACAAATCCCACAGGGGACTGTGCTACTTTATCCGCTGATTTTAAGCGATCGCCTTGAAATCATCCTCTTCTCACCCAATACTCTCCCAATCAGTCGCTCTGTGAAAATCTCTAAGGATAACCTAGAAGCTTTAATTTCTAACTTTAGGGATGGGGTTCGTGATGTTAGTTCCGAAGATGTCAAAGATCCTGCCACTGCACTCTATACTCTGCTGATTAAACCCATCGAATCGGAACTTGCTCAAGCCAAAGCTCAAACTATCCTCTATGCTCCTGATGGACAGCTACGCTATGTTCCTCTCGCGGCTCTCTACAATGGCAAGCAATGGCTAGTGGAGAAATATCGAATTAGTAATCTCATCGCCTATAGCCTCTCCGACTTTTCTCCTCAACCCAAAACTCAACCCAGCATCTTAGCAGGAGCATTTGGCGGAAGAGAAGGAGAGCAAAAATTTGGACAAGTTGCTTTACCTGCAACACTTACCGAGGTCAAAACGATTGCTAAAAAATTCCAAAACTCTGTTGCTTTAACTGAAGATAACTTTAGTCGCCAAGCGATCGAATCGAAACTAAAAAATCATAATATTATTCACCTTGCCACCCATGCAGAATTCAATACAGGTGCGCCAGATAACTCCTTTATTATTTTTGGTAATGGCGACAAAATCCGTCTTCATGAAATCACGGATTGGCAAATCCCCAATGTGGATTTGATCATCTTAAGTGCCTGTCAGACTGGATTAGGTGCTTTTGGTAGTGGTGTAGAAATCTTAGGATTTGGTTATCAGGTGCAAAAGGCAGGGGCTAAAAATGCGATCGCTTCTCTTTGGTCGGTTAATGATGTGGGGACAGGTTCGCTGATGACTGCTTTTTATGCGGAATTGCAAAAAGAGAATGTGGCTATTTCTGAGTCATTAAGGCGATCGCAAATTGCTTTGATCAAGTCTCAAGACTATAACCATCCATACTTTTGGTCAGCATTTTTTGCGATCGGCAATGGGTTGTAGACATATGGCAAAGCAAGTTTTGCTTAGGAAATAAACCCCAAAAAGCAAGTAGCGGCGCGAAGCGCCGCTACTTGCTTTTTGGGGTTTGGTTGGTACTAGCTAACTCTTTTTTTGCTATATATTGTTATTACTGATGTTACGTGGAACCCTCATCCCCCAACCCCTTCTCCCGCAGGAGAAGGGGAGCAAAATCCATATTATTTTCTTGTTCCCCTCTCCTGCGGGAGAGGGGCTAGGGGTGAGGGCTTTACAGACTTCCACGTAACACCAGTTATTACTTATAGGCTCATTTAAAATATTTTTTTAGCGATCGCAATGACCATTCTTTCTAAATACGAAGAATTAACGCAAATCTATGATGGGGTAAGCTCTCAAGTTTATAGCGCTCGATATATAGAAAGTGGTCAAGCAGTAATCCTCAAAGTTTTAAAAGCCGCATATCCAACACCAGAAGAAATTCGACGTTATCGACAGGAATATCACCTTGCCCATCAACTGCAACTACCCAAGGTGATCAAGGCTTTACAACTAGAAGAATGGCAGAGAACCCTAGTAATTGTTTTTGAAGACTTTGGTGGGACTTCTCTTTCGCAATTACTCAAACAATATCCGCAGGGTGTACCACTAGACTTATTTTTTACACTCGCTTTCAAACTAGCAAATGCCCTAGGTCAAATCCATAGCCAATCAATCATTCATAAAGATATTAACCCAGCCAATATCGCTTTTAACCCCAAAACAAAGGTACTTAAACTGATTGATCTCGGTATCTCCACCCAACTCAGTCGAGAGAACCCCATACTGCAAGCTCCTAACACGCTTGAAGGAACCTTACCTTACCTTTCGCCTGAACAGACTGGACGAATGAATCGATCGCTAGACTATCGCACTGATTTTTATTCATTAGGAGTAACTTTCTATGAATTATTGGCAGGTAGATTGCCTTTTCAAAGTTCCGATTCGATGGAGTTGATCTATTGCCATATTGCTAAACAGCCAGATTCTTTACTAGAGATTAAGAAAGGACAAATTCCTGCCATGTTGGTGGAAATAGTCAATAAGCTGATGGCAAAAAATGCCGAAGATCGCTATCAAAGTGCATGGGGATTAAAGGCGGATTTAGAGGAAAGTTGGGTACATTGGGAAAGAACAGGGGCGATCGCCAGATTTACACTAGGAAGATTTGATATCCCCGATCAATTTCAAATTCCTCAAAAACTCTATGGGCGCGATCGGGAAATCAACCAACTCCTATCATCCTTTGAACGGGTTGTGACTCCAGCATTAGAAGTAAAGGGGGATAGACACAAGACCGAATTAGTCTTAGTCACGGGTTATTCTGGCATTGGCAAATCGGCAGTTGTGCGATCGCTATATCAACCGATTACAGCAAAGCGCGGCTATTTTATTACAGGCAAGTTCGATCAGTTTCAACGTAATATTCCCTACTCAGCATTAGTTAATGCCTTAGCGGAGCTAGTCAAACAAGTACTAGGGGAATCGGAGGCAGTACTGCAACAATGTCGCGATCGCTTGGTAGTCGCCTTGGGCAGCAACGGCAAAGTGATCACAGATATCATTCCTGATTTGGAATTGATTATCGGTGCTCAACCTCCCGTGCCGATGTTAGGCTCGGCTGAAACTAAAAACCGCTTTCATCTAGTATTTCAAAGATTTATCCAAGTGTTTTGTAGCCCCGAACATCCTTTGGTGCTATTTCTCGATGATATGCAGTGGGCGGATCTTGCCACTTTAGAATTATTAGAAAAGCTGTTAGGCGATCGCCAAATTCAAAATCTATTGGTAATCGCCGCCTATCGTGATAATGAAGTTACAACAAGTCATCCCCTGACTTTAGTAATTAATCAATTACAGGATAAAGGAGTCAATTTAGAACAGATTACGCTAGCACCATTGGCAATTGAGCAAATCGAGCAATTGATTGCCGATACATTGCATCAAACGACGCTCAATATCAAAGGTTTAGCCGAATTAGTCATCCGCAAAACTGAAGGCAATCCTTTTTTTATTAATCAGTTTCTCAAAACTCTCTACAATGAGAACTTACTGAGTTTTAATTATGGTTTTAGGGAATGGGTTTGGGAATTAGACAAAATTGAGCAAATGGGTTTCACCGATAATGTGGTGGAACTGATGGTCGGGCAATTGCAGAAACTCCCCAAGTCATTGCAGGAAGTCCTATCAATTGCGGCTTATTTAGGTACAGAGTTTGATCTCAGCACCCTCTCACTAGTGCAAAATCGCCCTGCACAGGAGATCTTCGAGGATCTCAAACTTGCGATCAAACAGGGATTTGCGATCGCGCGATCGCCCTTTGATGACAACATCCTCATTCAAGATTATCAATTCGGACATGCTCGCATTCAGCAAGCCGCCTATGCCCTCATTCCTGAACAGGAGTGCAATCCCACCCACTATCGCATTGGACAGTTATTGCTGCAACATTGGTCAGAGGCAACCCAATCCGAACAGATTTTTACGCTAGTTAAACATCTCAATGATGGGATTACCTTAATCACTAATCAACCTGAACGCGATCGCTTAGCCCAACTCAATCTCTTGGCAAGTCGTAAAGCTAAGTTAGCAAACGCCTATCAATCCGCCTATGAATATGCCGAAATCGGACTAGACTTGCTAGATAGCACCGCTTGGCAAGAACATTATGCGATGACTTTACAGTTACATGAGCTTGCCGCCGAAACTGCATCCCTATGTAGCAAATTTGAGAGCACGGATTTGTACGTGGGTACGATTATTCACCATGCTAAAAGCATCCTTGATCAAGTATCTGCTTACATTATCAAAATTCAATCTTTAACTTTTCAGAATCAATTTGCTGAGGCGATCACCATTTCTCAAGTGATTCTCCAAAAACTGGGAGTGCAATTTCCTGAAGTGATTACGTCCGAATTAGGACTACAGGCAATTCAACAGATCAAAAATTTAATCGGCGATCGCGTAATTGCTGATTTGGGGGATTTGCCTGCGATGCGAGACCCTGAAGCGCTGGCGATGACTCAGATTGCGGCGATGACAATTCCCGCTTGCCATATTCTCAGCGCACCGATCTATCCCTTGGTGATGACCTTACAGGTGCGGTTATCAGTTCAATATGGAAATAGTCCTAGGTCTGCTTTTAGCTATGCTGCCTATGGCGTTTTCCTGATTATCAACTTACAAGATATTGATGCTGCGATCAAGTTTAGCCGCCTTGCCTATCATCTCGCTTCTAAACCCGAAGCCAAAGATATTCGTGCGGAAACCTTGGTTCCAATTGGGCTATTTCTACACCATCGCCAGTTCCATCTTCACGAAACCTTGCCCATCCTTCAGGAAGGTTATCAAACTGGATTAGAAACAGGAAAATTTGAACATACGGGCTATTGTGGCTATGGATATTGTGTTAATGCTTTCTGGAGTGGACTCGCTTTTAGAGAGATAGAAACGACGATTAATACCTATGGACAACAGTTACATCATCTAAAGCAGATTACTAATGCGAACTATTGCGAAATCATTAAGGCAGCAATATCTGCTTTGCTAGGCAATCCCAATAAGGTTGAAGAGCATTTTGCTCAGATTACCCAAACAGAAAAATTAATTACGGAATCTCTAGCCGCAAACAGTTGGCTACGATTATTTCTCTTCTATTTACATCGTGCTTTCTTACGATTTTTAATGGAAGAACTAATTGATGCAAATAACGATATTACCCAAGCCAGATCCTACGTGACCTCGATTGTGGGGATTATTTGCAAAGCTAACTTCTACTTTTATGACTCTTTAATCTTGTTGACGACGATTGGCAATTCTGAAGTTGGTTTAAAAAGCCAGTATCAACGCATTCAAGATAATCAGTCTCAGTTAAAGTTTTGGGCGGATCATGCTCCTATGAACCATTTGCACAAATGGCAACTAGTGGAAGCCGAAATCTGTCGCGTATTAGAGCAGAAAGAACAGGCGATGGAACTTTACGATCTGGCGATCGCGGGAGCAAGACAAAATCAATACCTGCAAGAGGAAGCTTTAGCCAATGAGCTTGCGGCTAATTTCTATCGCAATTGGAATAAGTTAACGATTGCACGAATTTATATATTGGAAGCGCGTCATGCCTATTTGCGTTGGGGGGCGATCGCCAAAGTCAAACTGCTGGACAGCCAATATCCTCAGTTATTACATATGCCCGTGAGTAATTCCTCCTCACGCTTCCCCCATACGACCTTGAATACTTTGAATACAGAGGGCGGTAGAAATTCTGGAGCCGATCTCGATTTGGCGACGGTAATGAAAGCATCGCGAGCGATCGCTAGTGAAATTGTTCTCGAAGACCTCGTTCAAACCTTAATGCGAATTCTCTTAAAAAATGCAGGAGCGCAAACGGGTTGCTTGCTGTTGCCTATAGAATCCCCTGTAGACCGATCTGATAACTTAGCGATCGCCATTTATATTAGTGGCGATCAAGCAAACATTTCCCCAAAGCAGGCACTTAATCAGGTCTTACCCGAGTCGGTTTTATATTATGTGACCCGCAGTCAAGAAAGTGTTGTCCTTGACTATGCTACCCATATTGGTGACTTCACGCAAGATCCTTATATCCAATCGGTGCAACCCATGTCGATTCTCTGCTATCCCCTGATCAATCAGGGAAATTTAGTGGGCGTGGTTTACATGGAGAATCAAGTAACAATCGCTGCCTTCAAGAGTAACCATATTGAGTTCTTACAATTAATCAGTGGTCAGGCAGCGATCGCGATTACTAATGCTCAACTCTATGCGGAGAAGGTGCAGTATACCTATACCCTAGAGCAGAAGGTCGAGGAACGTACAGCCGAATTGCAATGTGCCAATGAGGAACTATATCGCCTAGCCACCTTAGATGGACTCACGCAAGTAGCTAATCGTCGTTACTTCGATCAACAGTTAGATCAAGAATGGCATCGCCTCAAGCGCGAACAATTGCCTCTCTCACTGATTTTATTTGATGTGGATTATTTCAAACGTTATAACGATTGCTATGGACATCAGGCGGGAGATGCTTGTCTGATTCAAGTTGCTCAAGCCGCCAAGGAGGGGAGTAGTCGGTCTGCGGATCTGGTGGCGCGTTACGGTGGTGAGGAGTTTGTGATTATTTTGCCCAATACTGATCACAAGGGAGCGATCGCGATCGCCGAACGCATTCAAAAGTCCCTAAGTGCTAAAGCCATTCCCCACGAGCGCTCAGAGGTAAGTGAGATTGTTTCGATCAGCTTAGGGATTACCTCCGTCATTCCCTCATCAGATCTCTCTCCTGAGATGCTCATCTCCAAAGCAGATGAGGCTTTGTATGTAGCTAAACAACAGGGACGCGATCGCTACGTTTTCAATTCTCCAACTTGGGTTAATTGAACATCAGTTCGCCATTTGAGTCGTGCGAAGCACGACTCAAATGGCGATATCGAACTCACGTTATACCAATTCACGAAAGTGTGACAACACTTTTGTGAATTGAAAACCAAACCCAGTAAGGGTTTTAAAAGCACAAAATGGCGTAGCCATTTTGTGCTTTGGTATTAATTGGAAAGATGATTAAAGTTAAGAGTTGCTTAGCGACTTGCTAGAGATATCGAGTATATAGCCATAAAAGGTTTGCTATGGATCACTAGGCTCCTCATCAAGATCCACAATCTGTCCATTAAACAGATCTGCTAAATTTTTGATCACTCTGTCATCCTCTGACATCCCAACATAACCTCTAGGCTGAGGTGGTTGCGGGTTATCTGGATGAGGCTTTGCATTTACTGATGGCTCGGTTGATGGAGGTGCAATTGGCTGCTGATTAGGTATAGGAGGCGGACTTGGCTTTTGATAGCTGACAGGCTGTGGCGCGATCGCAGGACTAACAGGAAGCGGTGCATTAACTTGAACTTGCTCAGCTTGAGGCGGCGTAGTCACAAAGGTAAACATCACTTTAATCGGACGCTGCAAATACTTAGCAAAAACTTCTTCTAGTTCTGGACGCTTTTGAACCACGATATTCTTGGTTGTTTCATCACGCTTGCCACCCAATCCAATTTTGACGCTATTACTCTCAAGCGTCAGAATATGAGCCTGTATCTGGATAAAAACTGATTTTGTGGGTGTGGGCAACATAGATAAAATGCTTTGCCACATCTGATCTAGATCGTACCCAACCGCAGCGAAGTCATCAAGGTCATCAATTCCCGATGAAATCGGAGTTTCGACCATGGGGGGAGTGGGTATCGAAATATTCTCTGGTTCCGATACCTTGGCAATTGGAATTGGTGGGGTTTCTGGTTTTGGTGTTACTTGAACTTGAGAAACAGGCTGGTTTTTCGGTGCTTGGGGTGGAGATTGGGGAGTTGCAGGAATATTGCGTGATGGGACAAATGGTTGAGCTTGAGATGGAACAGGAGCTTGTGACTGGGCGATCGCTCCCTGTGCGGATGGCAGTAAACCCATGAGCGTAACTTCTAGCCATAGGCGTGGCTGTGTGGAGTTACGGATTTGTAACTCAGCCGATCGCAAATGTTGTTGACCCAACAAAATATTGGGAATCGCTAAACTCTGCGCTAGATGAATCAATCTTTCCCATCCAGAACTGGTCATGGCAACAAGATCACTGCGATCGCTAGCGGTTTTGGCAATTAATAAATCACGATATACATTTGCCAGATTTTGCAACACAATCAGAGGTTCTCGTCCGCGATCCATAATGCGCCGTACATAATCAATTAATTGTGTGGAATGATCGGCAGCGATCGCCTCAATCAAAGATAATAAGTCTTGTTCAGGAACGGAACCAACTAAATCCCAAACTGCCTCAACCGTAATCTCTCCATCTAATAAACTCAATTGATCGAGCAAAGATTCAGCATCACGCAGTCCTCCCTGTGCAATTTGAGCAACTAAAGTCAATGCTTCGATATGAATGTTAATGTTCTCATTTGCCGCGATTTTTCCTAAATGCTTGACCATCGCATCAAGGGGAATCCGTCGAAAGTCAAAACGCTGACAACGCGAAATAATCGTAGGTAATACGCGCTGCGGATCAGTAGTTGCGAGAATAAATGTAACGCGATCGGGTGGTTCTTCTAGGGTTTTGAGAAGTGCGTTAAATGCTGCGGTACTGAGCATATGGCATTCGTCAATAATATAAACCTTAAATCTTGCCTTAACTGGGGCAAACTGAGCGCGTTCGATTAACTCGCGAATATTATCAACACCCGTATTACTTGCCGCGTCAATTTCGGTAATATCGAGGGCGTTACCATTGGCGATGCTATGACATAACTCACACTTGCCACAGGGATGAGGAGTCGGGCTGTCAGAGCTTAGGCAATTGAGCGACTTTGCCATGATCCGCGCACTTGATGTCTTGCCTGTACCTCTTGCGCCTGTAAATAGGTATGCAGGTGCGATGCGCTTAGTATTCAAGGCATTGCTAAGGGTATGGGCGATCGCCTCTTGACCCACTAGATCGTCAAAGATCTGCGGTCGATATTTGTGGTGTAGTGGCTCATAGCCCATAGGAACTCGATGATGCTCAAGCACTGCTGGTCAAATATATCACTCACCAGTATAGCGATGAAAAACCTGTAAAGTTGCGCCCCTGCGGACGCAACTTTACGGGTTTTAATACTTTATTTTGCACCAGTACTTATAGCGGTTTTCACTAACTTAGCGGACTAGCATTGTAAACTTATCTTAACTACCCTTAGTAATCACACCTGAATCCTGCTGTAACCAAAGCCAATGCAACCAACCGATCCGAAAAAATTTACTGAAAAAGCATGGGAAGCGATCGTCAAATCGCAAGAGGTCGCGAGACGCGCTCAACATCAGCAACTAGAAGTCGAGCATTTGCTAATGGCGCTATTGGAGCAGGAAGAGGGCTTGACCACAAATATACTCACGGCGATGTCAGTCCCCATGGCAAGGGCGCGACGACAGGTCGAAGAATTTTTGCGGAGACAGCCCCGCGTGGCTAGTCCAGAACAATTGTACTTGGGGCGCAACTTAGAAGTATGGCTCGATCGCACCGAAGAGCATCGCAAGGTTTTTGGTGATGACTTTATTGCCGTTGAGCATATGCTGCTGGGATTAGCCGATGACGATCGCATCGGTAAGCGGCTGTATCGAGATTTAAGTATCGATCGCAAAAAATTAGAAGAAACGATTAAATCGCTGCGGGGTAGCCAGACTATCACCGATCAAAATCCTGAGGCAAAATATGCCGCATTGGAAAAATATGGTCGTGATCTTACGGAACAAGCAAAGCAAGGCAAACTTGATCCTGTGATTGGTCGTGATGATGAGATTCGGCGCGTCATGCAAGTACTGTCACGACGCACCAAAAACAATCCTGTGTTAATTGGTGAACCAGGGGTCGGTAAAACGGCGATCGCTGAGGGATTAGCGCAAAGAATTATTCGTGGTGATGTGCCAGAATCGCTCAAAGACCGCACGATTATTAGTCTGGATATGGGATCGCTGATTGCGGGGGCAAAATATCGTGGGGAATTTGAGGATCGATTGAAGGCGGTTCTTAAGGAAGTTCTCAATTCCGATGGCAAGATCGTGCTGTTTATTGATGAATTGCATACTGTGGTTGGGGCTGGAGCAACGCAGCAGGGTGCTATGGATGCGGGGAATATTCTCAAGCCAATGCTAGCGCGGGGTGAATTGCGCTGCATCGGCGCAACCACTCTCGATGAATATCGCCAATATATTGAGAAAGATGCAGCTCTAGAACGACGTTTTCAGCAAGTTGTGGTCGATCAGCCAACTGTGGAAGATACAATCTCGATTTTGCGCGGACTAAAGGAACGCTATGAGGTGCATCATGGCGTAACTATTTCTGATTCGGCACTAGTGGCAGCAGCGACCCTTTCTAATCGTTATATTACCGATCGCTTCTTACCAGATAAAGCGATCGATCTCGTTGATGAATCCGCCGCAAAATTAAAAATGGAGGTTGATTCTCGACCCTTAGAACTAGATGAAATTGATCGCCGTCTGATGCAATTGGAAATGGAAAGATTATCCTTACAAAAAGAAGGAGGCTTCACCCCTGTTGAACGCACGGAAGCTGAAGGCAAAGTCATCTATAAAACTAAGAGCAGTAAGGCTGTCCAAGATCGGCTCGATCGCCTTGACAAAGAAATGAACGAACTACGCGATCGCCAAATTAGCCTCGATGATCGCTGGCAACAGGAAAAAGATACCATTGATAATCTGCGATCGCTCAAAGAACAAATCGATCAAACTAAGTTACTGATTGAGCAATCTGAACGTGAATTCAACCTCAATCGTGCTGCTGAATTGAAATATGGCAAGTTGACGGAGCTAGAAAAAAATCTTGATGAGGCAGAATTAGAGCTAAATCGGGCTAGAGCCGATGGTTCAATTCTCTTTCGTGAGCAAGTTACTGAAGATGATATTGCCGAAATTGTGGCGCGTTGGACAGGCATTCCCCTCAAAAAGCTACTATTATCAGAACGTCAAAAATTATTGACCCTAGAGAAACATCTCCACGATCGCGTTATTGGTCAAGATGAAGCTGTCACTTCTGTATCTTCAGCAATCCGTCGCGCCCGTGCAGGGATGAATGATCCTAATCGTCCCATTGGTTCATTCCTGTTTTTAGGTCCCACAGGAGTGGGCAAAACCGAGCTTGCACGTACCCTTGCTGAATTCCTATTTGATTCCGATGCCTCAATGGTACGGATCGACATGTCGGAATATATGGAGAAACATTCAGTTTCGCGCTTAATCGGTGCGCCCCCTGGATATGTTGGCTATGAAGAAGGTGGACAGTTTTCCGAAGCAGTGCGTCGCCATCCTTACTCAGTAGTACTTTTTGATGAAGTCGAGAAAGCGCATCCTGATGTGTTTAATATTCTTTTGCAAGTTCTTGATGATGGTCGCATTACCGATAGTCAAGGTCGCTTAGTGGATTGCAAAAATACGGTCATCATCATGACCAGTAATATCGGTAGCGATCGCATTCTCGAAGTGTCCAAAGATTTATCTAGCGATCTTGATGGGGATGCTCGCTATGACCAAATGCGCGATAAGGTACTTGAAGTACTTCGCAATCACTTCCGTCCTGAGTTTCTCAATCGGATTGATGAAACGGTAATCTTCCATGCATTACGTCGTAATGAAATTCGCTCAATCGCGGAGTTACAAATTAAGCGCATTGAAAATAGGCTGAGCGATCGCAAGATTTCATTAAAATTGAGCGAAGAAGCTAAAGACTATATCGCTGCTGTTGGTTATGATCCTTCTTACGGTGCGCGTCCTTTAAAACGTGCTATTCAAAGGGAAATCGAAAACCCCATCGCCAACAAAATTCTGGAAGGAACTTTTGCAGAAGGGCATCAAATTTCCATCACTGTAGAAGGTGAAACACTAGTTTTTAGCTAAACTTAGACAGCCTAAGAAATCATGCGTAATGTTATTTCTAGATAGTGTGAAGCGGCGCTTCGCGCCGCCTCACACTATCTAGAATGGTGACAGCTATATAATCATCATTAATTATTTGGAGAAGCGGTTAATCAAAGTCCTAATTATTTCTCGATCGCTGATCGAATGGGTTACGTGATGGTTATGCTAGAGCCTAGTCACGTTAATGTCGGTAAGTTATAGGGTTAAATATGGGGCAACTCGAACATATTGAGGCAATTGAAAAGCGCCTGTGGGGTGCTGCTGACACGTTGCGGTCTAACTCCAACTATGCCAGTAATGAGTATTTCATGCCTGTGATGGGGTTGATCTTCTTGCGTCATGCCTATAGTCGTTATTTGGCAGTTAAGGATGAGATTATTACTAACTTGCCGAAACGGGGTGGTAAGGTGCGCGAACTCAAGAAAGAAGATTTTTCACAGAGGAGTGCGATCTTTTTAAGACCAGAGGCGCAGTTTGATTATTTAGTGGCGCTAGGGGACGATCGCGATCGCGCTACTGCGGTGATTGCGGCGATGGAGTCGATTGAGGCGGACTACACCACTTTGAAGGGGGAACTACCTAAGCAGGAATATCAAGAACTGGATAATGAGGTTTTGGGGCAGTTGCTCAGAGCACTGAATCCAGAGGAGTTGAAGCAGGTTAAGGGGGATGTGTTTGGGCGAATTTATGAATATTTTTTGACGCAGTTTGCGGATCTGAAAGCCCATGATAATGGTGAATTTTTTACGCCTGTTTCTTTGGTTGCGTTGATAGCCAATGTCTTAGAACCCGATCGCGGTATTTTGCTTGACCCTGCCTGTGGTTCTGGGGGGATGTTTGTTCAGAGCGCTCATTTTGTGGAGGATCGACAGGGCAACCCGCACTCGTTGACCTTTAAGGGTTTGGAGAAAAATCCGACGACGATTCGGCTAGCCAAGATGAATTTGGCGGTGCATGGGTTGGAGGGGGATATGCAAAAGGCGATTACTTACTATGAAGATCCCCATGAGTTGTTGGGTAAGGCTGATTTTGTGATGGCGAATCCGCCTTTTAATGTGGATGAGGTAGATGAGGAGAAGGTCAAAAACGATCCGCGTTTGTTGTTTGGTTTGCCGAGTGTCAACAAAAACAAGAAGATTTCTAATGGCAACTATCTTTGGATTACCTATTTTTATAGCTATTTGACCGATCGCGGCAGAGCAGGATTTGTCATGTCGTCTCAGGCTTCGAGTGCGGGCGGTACGGAGGCAACGGTACGCCAGAAGCTGATCGGGACGGGTGACGTAGAAATGATGGTAGCAATTCGCTCGAATTTTTTCTATACGCGCACTGTGCCTTGTGAGTTGTGGTTTTTTAATCGGGCAAAGTTGCCGCAACATAAGAATTTTGTGTTGATGTTGGATGCTCGGAATATCTACCGCAAAGTAACGCGCAAAATCTATGATTTTAGTCCTGAGCAGTTACAAAATCTGTTGGCGATCGTGTGGCTATATCGGGGACAGGAAGACAAGTTTCTTAAACTGGTGCGGGATTATCTCGATCGCACGTTAAGCGCTGTCAATGGTTGTTTTGAGTCGGTTGATGGATATACGAAGGCGATCGCTTTATTTCGAGACAAGATGACTCCTTTTGTAAATGGAATTTCGCAAACGCTAAAAGGTGAAGCCTCACCGATGCAGGAGTTTGAGGAGAGTTTGACGACCTTAATCAAGGATGTGGAGGTGTTTAAGACCCTCACCCCTAGCCCCTCTCCCGCAGGAGAGGGGAACAAGACCCTCACCGATGGCGGCACTTCTCCCGCAGGAGAGGGGAACAAGAATAAGAGTAAGAATGAGATTAGTCTTAATGAGGTGGTGGGGCGGCTTGCACCGCTTGCGGAAACTAGCCGTGACTTGGTGAGGCAAGCGGATCTCGTTTATAAGTTGGGCTGTCGGGTTATGGACTGGTGCGAGAAGGAAAAGGCGGCGAAGGATAGCGATCGCTGGTCGAGTCGAGATGTCACGAAGGAACGCAAGGCGGCGGATTTGGCGCGACAGGATGCGGTGGAGCAGTTAAAGCTGGTGCGCTATTTTCATAAACAGGCGGTGTGGCTGACGGAACGTTTTCCTGATGGTAAGTATCGGGATGTACAGGGTTTGGTGAAGCTGGTCGATCGCGCTGAGTTGGCGGCGAATGATTGGAGTTTGACTCCTGGGCGATATGTGGGTGTGGCTCCTGAGGAGGTGGATGAGGATTTTGATTTTGAGGAGACTTTGCGGGATATTCACATTGAGCTTGAGGGTTTGAATGCTGAGGCGGTGGATCTGGCGGCGGCGATCGCGCAAAATTTTAAAGAGTTAGGAATCTAAAATATATGGCAAGAGATATTTTTCATAACGTTGTTAGGGTTGCCTTAGAAAAAGAGGGATGGAAAATTACGGATGATCCCTATCGCTTGCGCTATGGTATTGCTGATGTGTATATAGATTTGGCTGCGGAAATGGCGATCGCGGCTGAGCGAGAAGGGCGCAAAATTGCTGTCGAGATCAAGAGTTTTGCTGGTGGTTCCGCAATTTCAGAGTTTCATACAGCTTTAGGGCAGTTTCTGAATTACCGTATTGCTTTAGAGGTTGCCAATGAGTTAGATCGAGAACTTTATTTAGCTGTTCCGAGTGATGTCCAGAAAGACTTTCTCCGATTTGAACCTGCTAAAATTGTGATTGCTAGATACCAAGTAAAGCTAATTATCTACGATATTAAAAAAGAGGTTATTACGCAATGGATCGAGTAAGTGAGTATCGCCAAATTATTTGTCAGTTTCTAAAAGATTTTAGTAAGGATGATCCTGATGCAAGGTTAATCTTTGATAAGGAGCGCGATCGCTATTTGGTGTTGCATTCTGGATGGCGTAATGGTTATCGATTTTATGGTTGTGCGATTCATCTGGATTTAATCGATGGGAAGGTATGGATTCAACAAAATAGTACGGAGGTGATGGTGGATCAAGATTTGGAGAAGCTTGGGGTAAGTCCTAAAGATATTATTCTTGGTTTTCGATCGCCTGAAGTGCGTGAGCGTTTGGCAGCATTGAGATAGGAGAAACTGATGACGACAAAACTTTATGATTTAGATTTTTATGCTTGGACTTTGGAGCAGTCTCGGTTGTTGCAGTCTGGCAATTTACAAGATTTAGATATTGAGAATTTGGTGGAGGAGATTGAGTCTTTGGGTAAGCAACAACGCCAAGAGTTGAAAAATCGGTTAGGTGTTTTGATTGGGCATCTTTTGAAGTGGCATTATCAACCAGAAAAGCGTACTAAGAGTTGGCGGTCAACAATTCGAGAGCAACGTAAGGAGGTGTTAGAACTATTAAAAGAAAATCCTAGTTTGAAGTCGTATTTGCCAGAGGCGATCGCTTCGGCGCATGAGTCAGGCTTGGCGCTAGTTGTGCGTGAGACTCCGCTAGACTATGAGGATTTACCTGTGGAATGTCCTTTTTCGCTTGAGCAAATTTTCGATCTAACTTTTCCTGAAGGTGTTTAGTGAGTGGTTGCGAGTATGGCTAAAGTTATGACGACAAAACTTTATGATACAGATTTTTATGCTTGGACTTTGGAACAGTCTAGGTTGTTGCAGTCTGGCGAATTGAAAGGTTTAGATATTGAGAATTTGGTGGAGGAGATTGAGTCTTTGGGTAGGCAGGAAAGGCGCGAGTTAGAAAATCGGTTGGGTGTTTTGATTGGGCATTTGTTGAAGTGGGTTTATCAGCCAGAAAAGCGTAGTAAGAGTTGGCAAGTAACGATTCGGGTGCAACGTCAACAAATCCAGCGACATATTAATCAGAATCCTAGCTTGAAGTCTTATCTATCAGAGGCTGTTGCTATTGGTTATGAGTTAGGTTTGGAATTGTTTTTTAGGGAGACTCAACTTTTAGATGTCGATCTGCCTGATGTTTGCCCGTTTACTGTTGAGCAGGTTTTTGATGCTGCTTTTCCTGATGGGGTGAAGTGAGTAAGGTTAGAGAAAGATTGTATTTTAAGAGGTTGAGAATATGATTTGGGCAAAAACTAAGCTAGGTGAAGTATTAACCCTCAAGAGAGGATACGATCTCCCCGAATCAAAACGAGAGAGTGGTTCTATTCCAGTAGTTTCATCCTCTGGCATTACTGGTTATCATAATGCTTCAAAAGCTAAAGCCCCAGGTGTTGTAACTGGACGATATGGAACTCTTAGTGAAATTTACTTTATTGAAGAAGACTTTTGGCCTCATAATACCGCTTTATATGTTCAAGACTTCAAGGGCAACCATCAGAGATTTATTGCTTACTTTTTAAAATACATTCTGTTTAAAACTTCAAGCGATAAAGCCGCAGTTCCAGGTGTAAATCGTAATGACTTACACGCACGAGAAATCTTTTTCCCCTCACAGATTGAAACACAGATCAGAATTGCATCTGTACTCTCTGCTTATGATGAACTTATCGAAAATAATCGGCGGCGTATTCAGTTGCTTGAGCGATCGCTACATCTGCTCTATAAAGAATGGTTTGTCCATCTCCGCTTCCCCAGTCACGAACACAGCAAAATTGTAGATGGTATCCCTGAAGGATGGGAGAAAGTAACAGCCTTTGATGTTATGGAAATTCTAAATGGTGGTACGCCTAAAACAGCTATTGCTGATTATTGGGACGGAATCATACCTTTCTTTACACCCAAAGATGCAGCCAGTGAAATGTACACCTATGAAACAGAAAAATTTGTAACAGAGTACGGTCTCAAAAACTGCAATAGCAAACTATATCCAAAAGACACTATTTTTATCACAGCACGAGGAACTGTTGGTAAAATCAGTTTGGCACAAAGAGAAATGGCAATGAATCAATCTTGCTTTGCGCTAGTTGCTAAAGAACCTTTGAATCAATATTTTCTCTACTTTGCTTTACAAGAGCGTGTCAGTCAATTCCGTAGTCGTGCAGTCGGTGCTGTGTTTGACTCAATTATTCGAGAGACTTTTAAATTTATTCCCTTTATTGTGCCGCACCCTTTGCTAATAGGCACTTTTACTGATTACATCACTCCAATAGTTCGCCAGATTGACAATTTACTTATCCAGAATCGAAAACTTAAACAAGCCCGTGATCTTCTACTTCCTAAACTGATGAGTGGAGCAATCAGCGTATGAATCCATCGTCATATTCAACAGAAACACAATTTTTAGAAAAGAAATCCCTAAAAATTGTCACAGGCAAAAATGCAGATTGGGGCGAACTTGCAAAAGACTGTGTTTGCTTAGCCAATGCCAAAGGCGGCATCATTGCGATCGGGATTGAAGACAACAGCGCCGAACCACCCAACGATCAAAAAATATTTGTCGATCTATCGATCAAAATTATTAGCCTATCGAACAAGGCGATCGATAGACTGCTCGATAGCCAAGAATTATTTTCAAGCAAAACCCTTATGCAGTATGCTTTTACGAAATTTGCTGCACGATAATCTATCGATCATCATGGATAAATTGCGATCGATAGAAATTTTGACAATCGAGCAGTGACTTGATCTAAAACCTTTATTTGATAATGGTTTAGGTGTTATTACTATGCAAAAGTCTATCGATCACAACCGATTAAACTTGATCGATATCGCTTGATATTGATCGATAACTTTTCAGACACTTCCCCAAAGTCAAATGCGATCGCCGCGATCGCTACTCCCAGAAATCAACATTCAGCATTGAGTCAATGTCACAGTTAAACTGCCATACATCAGGAAACTTAACCAGCCTATATCCTTTCTCCTTACGAATTTCTTCAAGAGCATCAACAAAAGCTTCATCAAATATTTCAGTAAAATAATTTTTAAGACTAGGGGACAATTTAAGCACCCGCTTCAGTCGCTTTCTTTGTTCGCGAATTGTATTCTCCCAGCCATTAAACTCTTGAGGCATATCTACAAACATCCGCTTGAGCAAATGTTCTAAGAGGGTAGCCAAACGGTTATATACCTCGCTCCTTTCAGACCTTCCCAAGCTCTCGATCTCCTCTATTAAATTCTCTAAATCCACATGGTCAAAATCTTTAGTCTTTAACTTTTCTGTGGTTTCTTGTACCCATTGGTAAAAGTCACGCTCATACAAGGTTAACGGTGGTGCAATCGTTTGTGTCATTTTGTTTTAGTTACAGATTCAAAGGGTAATACTTTCTATTGTCTGCTCGATACTCCCATGCAACCCTCGAAATTGCTAAGATTTTAGTAAAGAATTTCAGAGCTAAATCCATTTTAGCCGAACTGTCAAATTGCCATGACCAAATACAACGAAGACACCCTTGTACAGCAAACCACCGCCGATTATCTGCGCGATCGCCTTGGTTGGGATGTCGTCTATGCATGGAATACCGAAACCTTTGGCAAAAATGGCACACTTGGCAGAGACAGCGATCGCGAAGTCATCCTCACCCGTTATTTATACACAAAACTCGTAGAGCTTAACCAAAATCTCCCCGAAACCGCCTACCAAGACGCAATCAGGCAAATAGTCGAAACCAGCACCGCCCAAACCCTACTCGCCACCAATCGAGACAAATATATACTCCTCAAAGATGGTGTACAGGTTACTTTTACAAATGCCAAGGGCGATCGGGAAAAACGCCGCCTCAAAATCTTTGACTTTGAGAATCCCCACAACAACCATTTTCTAGCAATCCGCGAACTCTGGATCAAAGGCGATCTCTATCGTCGCCGTGCTGATATTGTCGGTTTTGTAAATGGTATTCCATTACTATTTATGGAATTCAAAAACACCGATAAAAACATTCGCGCCGCCTACGAAGAAAATTTTTCTGACTACAAAGACACAATCCCACACCTATTTCACCACAATGCTTTCATCGTTTTAGCCAATGGCATTGATGCCCGCATCGGTTCCCTATCCAGTCGCTTTGAGCATTTTCACGAATGGAAACGCCTAGAAGAAGAAGACAAAGGCATTGTCGATATGGAAACCCTTCTCAAAGGAATCTGCAACAAAGAAAACTTTCTCGATCTATTTGAGAACTTCATTCTCTTTGACGACTCCTCTGGTAAAACCATCAAAATTGTTGCTCAAAACCATCAATATCTCGGTGTCAACAAAGCCGTTCAATCAGTACGCGATCGCCAAGCCAGACAAGGCAAACTTGGCGTATTCTGGCATACCCAAGGCTCAGGCAAAAGCTACTCAATGGTATTCTTCACCCGCAAGATTCACCGCAAATTAGGCGCAAACTTTACCTTTGTGATCTGTAGCGATCGCGATGATCTCGACTCCCAAATCTACAAAACCTTCGCAGGATGCGGCGTAGTCAACAACGACAAAGATCCCTGTCGCGTCAGCAGTGGCGAACATCTCCAGCAATTGCTCGGTTTGCAAAAAAGCCATGTGTTCACACTCATTCAAAAGTTTAATCAACAAGTCGATAAAGCCTATTCTCTCAGAGACGACATCATCGTAATTTCCGATGAAGCCCACCGTACCCAATATGGTTTGCTGTCCCGAAATATGCGCGATGCTTTACCAAATGCAAGCTATATCGGATTTACAGGTACACCCCTTTTATCTGACGATCACATTACCCGTCGCGTATTTGGCGAATATATCTCCACCTATGACTTTCAACGCGCCGTTGATGACAAAGCCACAGTTCCCCTTTACTACGACTCACGCGGCGAAAAGCTCGGCATTGAAACCACTGACCTGAATGAACGCATTGCCAAGAAAATCGAAGAATTAGAAATAGACAACGTTGATATTGAGCAACGCCTCCAAAAGGCTCTCAAACGCGATTATCACATCATCACCGCCGAAAAACGCCTAGACCAGATCGCCCGTGATTTTGTCCAGCACTACGCCACAGCTTGGGAATCTGGGAAAGCCATGCTCATCTGCATCGACAAAATCACCTGTATCCGAATGCACCAACTGATTGATAAATACTGGCAAAAGCATATCCACCAGTTAGAAAAAAATTTAAGGACTGCACCTAGCGATCAAGATGAGAACTATCAAAGGCGACAGATCGAATGGATGAAAGAAACCCAGAGCACTGTCATCATCAGCGAAGAACAGGGCGAAATGGAAAAGTTCCGTAAATGGAATTTGGATATCTTGCCCTATCGCAAATTAATCAAAGACGGATTTGAGTTAGCCGATGGTCAACGCCTCGATGTGGAATCCGCCTTTAAAAAGCCCGATCATCCTTTCCGTATCGCCATTGTCTGTGCCATGTGGCTCACAGGGTTTGATGTACCGAGCCTCTCGATCCTCTATCTCGACAAACCATTAAAAGCACATACCCTCATGCAAGCGATCGCTAGGGCAAATCGTGTCTACGAAGGCAAAACCAACGGCTTAATTGTGGACTATTGCGGCATCCTCAAAAACCTTCGGGCTGCCCTCAAAGACTATGTACAGGGGCAAGAGGGACAGGATAATAAAGAAAATATCGACCCCACCAAACCAGAATCAGAACTATTAGAAAATCTTGTTGCCGCCATTGATGCGGTGCGAATTTTTTTAGGCGATCACCAAGCCTCCCTATCAGACATCATCGAGAATACAGATTTAGCCCTTAATGCCGCGATCGCCGCCGCCAAAGAAGCCGCCAATCAAAGCGATCGCACCCGCATACAATTAGAAATTCTCTGCCGCGATGTATTCAACAAATTTCAAGCCTGTATCAATAACCCCGAAGTAAGTCAATATCGCAATTCCTACAACGCCATCAAGCTGCTCTACAAACTCCTGCAAAAAGACCGCGAACAAGCCGACATCAGCGACATTCTGCGACAACTCCAAGAGATCGTCAATGAATCGATTACAGTCCAAGCCAATCGAGCCAGCGAACTAACTCCAATCTATGACATTAGCCAAATTGATTTCGATCGCCTCCGTGCTGAATTTAAGCGTAGTCCCACCAAAAACACCACAGTCCAGAATCTCAAACAATCCATTGAAAACCGTCTCAATCGCTTACTAACTCAAAATCCCATGCGTACCGACTTGCAAAAGCAGTACGAAGAAATCGTTGCAGAATATAACAGTGAAAAAGATCGAGTCGCGATCGAGGTCACGTTTGCCGCTTTACTCGACTTCACGCAAACCCTCAATGCCGAACAAACCCGTGCCATGCGTGAAGGACTAGACGAGGAATCCCTCGCGATCTATGATTTGCTCCTCAAGCCCGATCTAAGTCCTAACGAAATTAAGCGCATTAAGCAAATCTCTATTGAACTGTTAGCAACCCTCAAAGCGCAAGATCTCCAAGTCGATCGCTGGTGCGACAAAGAATCAACCCGCGATCGCGTCAAAAATAAGATCCATGACTTTCTCTACAGTGATGATTCAGGATTGCCCGTAGACAGTTACGAACCCAACGATGTAGAAGAAAAAGCCAATGCTGTCTACCATCATGTACGTACAGCCTATCCCAAGCTACCATCGCCAATATATGCCTATGCAGCCTAAAAGCCAGAGACTATAACCTGTTTAGCGGACAACAATCTCTGGCTTTGACTAATCCAAGGTGTCGGAATCGAACCGACATATCAACGATTATGAGTCGTTTGCTTTACCAGTCAGCCAACCTTGGGCATATTGTGATTATAGACGTAAGTATTATATGCTATCAAGCAAGCTACCTTGCAGGTTGCCTAATAGCAATTATTAGCTAAAAAAGTTTGTGATGGCAACACCCCAACCCCAAAAGCGTCTCCGCAAGAAAAAAAAGCCACCTAAAAAATTTAGGCTAAGTTATAGTCTGGTGCTGCTATTTGCCATGATTGTTGTCGGTTCTGTCGCTGGGCTAGTAGCTTATAGCTTTGGTAAACAAGCACTGGAGGGCGTTAACCCTTCACCTGCGGGCATAAAATTACCTAAGCCAAGCCCAGTCTCCAAGCCCAAAGAGGCTCCCAAAGCTTCCCCCCAAAGTCAAACTGATGGTAAAGCTTCTTTCTTCTTGGATGAGGCTGAGATTATTGCGGATATGCAAGCCCGATCGCAGCAGGAGTTAGGAGGACTGACAAGACCAGCTTTTGTAGCTAAGGCAAATATTAGCGATCGCAAAAGGATATACAACAAAGTTGACCGCGCCTATAACTCCATGCGTGATCCTCTAGCGGTTTCTGGGGATGCTGATTCGCGGATCGCGGCAAGAATCGCGGCTTTACGTCAGAGGGTTTATACCAGCAGTCGCAGCACCTATGACAATTTTGATCGTCCTGTTGCGAATAATGCGAATAATGCTAATAGTCCATCTCCATCTTTATTGTCTACGCCAGTCGAACTAACACCTATCCGCGATCGCTGGGAAGATCGGGACGCAGCTTTAGGAGGCAACCCTAGACAAGTTACTGTCGAGATTATTGAGGTTGCGCCAGAGCCGCCATCTGGCAGCTTGTTTATACCCCGTCAAACAACACCTAACGACGTTGAACTTAATCGACGCTGACATGGGCTTTCTGCACTTTTCTTCTCAATATAGTTGTATAAAACCCAAAGAGTGTGAGGCGGCGCTTCGCGCCGCCTCACACTCTTTGGGTTTTATGTCCTAACAAGAATGGCGACAGCAATAAATGGCTTGCTAAGCAAGCTATTTATTTTATGTAAATCTTACTTGGCGGTTAGATCGAAATGAAAATCTCTGGGGAGAAAGATTATTAGTCGCGATCGCTTGTCTTGCTAGTTCGGCTCGTTCGCGAGATTTAGTCATAGCGCTTGCGCCGCCAAAGGTTTCGCGCAGAGTTAAGTAATTTTGAATAATCAGGGCCTCATTATCGATAGAGCCTTGAGCCACTTGAGCAGGTGTTAAACGCGATCGCGCGATCGCATCGGCAACACAGGGAATCACATGGCTAGGACGATTGACATGGTGATCAAGCAGCAGCGCCACTGCAAATTCTGAGCTTAATAGCTGCGAAAGGGTAAAGCCTTGCAAAGTTTGGGTAGGCGTAAAATAAAAGCGATCAAGTCGTGAAATCGCGTGCAGTACCTGTACCGATTGCACTAGTGCATCCATACCTGCGATCGCAAACCGTAACGCCCAAAGTGGTTGTCGCATCAGGTTTTTATCGGCGGCATTAACTAGACGATTGCCATTGAGGGACATCCAACCCGTGATGCCATCTAGAGAAGTAACATCCAAGCCAAATTGTCCAAAATAATATTGAAACTCTGACGGATAACGCCTTTTTAAATTATTGAGTAATGCAGGTAATTCGCCCTGTTGTCCTGCGCTACCTAATGTCCATTGAAATATCCCAAAACTGAGATATTGACTATCCCAAGTATTAATCGCATCAAGGCTACCTTCATTAGCCGAAGTTACCAACATTACCTTAATTTCTGATGGACTCATTTGCACCTGTTGCAGCAACCCTGAGCCATAGGCAATAAAATCGCGCAGCTTAAAAATACCTAGGCGATATAACCCCAGATCCCTAGTCTTGGCAAAGGGTTCTTGTTGTCCTGTATTTAGCAGCTTAGCAATCACATCACTGCCAACGGTGGTAAAGGAAATTGCAGTTTTATTGGGCGGATACACTCCCTGCAATGTGTTCCTGACCATAGCAACTTCAGGATTTTGGGTGATCGGCGGAGTTGCAACGGGAATCAGCAGTTTTTGACCAATTCGTAAACTTGCAGGATTGGTAATGTTATTAATACGAGCAATCTCGCGCCAATCACCATTAGCCCCCAAAAAGCGTCTCGCGATCGCTGATAGCGTATCTCCAGCTCTAACAATATATTCCTGCATAGCTGTCTCACAAATCGAACGTTTCAAACTCTACAGGTTTAAACAGCATATTCCGATCAATTGCTGAAAAAACTTTATTATTTGCCCTATCAGAAGTTACGCAACCACAAACTAACTTGGCGACATCAGCTCGATGGATAATTCCCGCAACCGTAGGATCTTCCGTCAGCACAGCGTTACCTGTCGCAACTTCGGACTTCAATCCCCCTGGGCGAATAATTGTGTAGGTTAAGCCACTAGCAACTAGGTGCTGTTCAGCTTTTTCTTTTTCCTTGAGAATTGCACCCAATGTTAGCAACACCTGCGGCGCGATCGCGACTACGCTACTACCACTGCCAATCGAAGAAACCAGAATAAATTTCTTGACTCCAGATTTAATAGCGGCCTCAATCAGATTTTTATTGCCTTCACAGTCGGCACGTTCACCGCGATCGCTGGGCAACCCACCCATAGTCGTAATTACCACATCGATTGCACGACCATGTAGAGCAGCTTCGATGTCAGCAGAATTTAAGGCATCACCAAGGGTAACCTTTGCGCCTAGAGCTTCTAGCTCAACTGCAAAGGTAGGGTTGCGAAGCAATACGGTGAGATTTACAGATGGCGGCTCATTTTCTAGTAACAGCTTGGCAACTTCGCGCCCCACGCCACGACTAGAACCAGCTAGGAAAATATTTTGCATAGGTTACTTTATCTATTTCATCAAAAAACTTTGCACAACAAAGTTTTTTGATACTGCTTAGACTTTAGAGCGATCGGTAAAAATTTCATAACCAGTCTCAGTTACCAGAACTGTATGCTCAAATTGTGCTGAAAGCTGATTGTCTACCGTTACTGCTGTCCACTTATCCGCCAAAATCCTGACGCGCTTTGAACCAGCATTTAAAATTGGCTCGATCGCTAAAGTCATTCCTGGACGAAAGCGTACATTTGGCAACTGATGCGTCCGAAAGTTAAATACCGAGGGTTCCTCATGTAGATTCCGCCCCACCCCATGACCTGTAAAATCTTCAACAATCGCAAAACCATTAGCCTTAACATGATCCTCGATCGCCCCAGCCAAATCGAGCATACAATTACCTGGCTTCACTTGCTCAATCCCCTTAAAAAGGGCTTCTTCAGCTACACGCATTAACTTAGCAGCCTTCTCACTAACATTGCCGACTGCTAAGGTAATGCAAGAATCCCCATGAAACCCATTTTTAAATGCGCCAGTATCAACCTTGACGAGATCGCCGAGCTTAATCACTTTTCTCGCATTGGGTATGCCATGCACAACTTCGTTATTAATGCTAGTGCAAAGACTTGCAGGAAAACCGCAATAACCCTTAAAGCTAGGTACAGCACCCATCTCACGAATCCGCTTTTCAGCATGGGCATCTAGATCCATGGTTGTCATTCCTGGGGCAATGATCTCCGAAATTTCTTTGAGTACCGTTGCCACAATGCGAGATGATTCACGCATATAGTCCAACTCACGTTGAGACTTAATTTCAATACCTTTGGTTTGTTTAGGAGTTGATTGCTTAGCAGGTTTTTTGCTTTCTGCGCTCGGTTTAGATCGCAGGGCACTGAGAATATTCATTAATTATTTGAGGATAGTATTTACAAGGGCTAATATATTTTTAGCCTATTAAGTAACAGGATTGGTTATTTTTAGGTCAAATAGCAGAATTTGAATAGCAAAAAGCTCCTCATCAAACCTGATCTCCAACTACAGCACTTTTCGAGGTTCAACTATGACGCAATCTGGGATGCCTCCCGTACCGCCACCTTCTTCAGGTGGTGGTGTGCCACAGCCACGTACAAACCCCGCCGCACCCGCCCAGCAGCGTGTCGCACCTCCCACCAATCCTCAAGCGCCTCCTAACCCTCAAGCGCAGGCTGCCCAGCAAGCTCGTGCGGGACTAACTCCTGCCCAACAGCAACAAGCAATAGCTGCCCAACAAGCCCGTGCTGCTGCTGCTGCTCGCCAAGCTCAGATGTCGATTCCCACAGACACTCAAGTTACGAGTGTGCCACCACCACCAAATCCCCGTCCGCCAATTCGTCCAGGTCCACCACCAAACTTACCAGGACTAGGTGTACCCGCGATTTTGCAACGTAGTACAGGGCAACCTACCCTTGCCCAGATCGTCAAAGATGCCCATGAACAAAACTGTTCTGATATCCATGCTGGTGTGAATGAACCAGTCCGATTTCGGAGTCGAGGCTTAATGGTGACACAGGATCAATATCCAGTCCCAGATAAGCAGACCTTTGATACTTGGTTGACGGAAATTATGGATGATAAGCAAATCCAGCAATTTCGGGACACCCTAGAGTTTGACGGTGCAACTCAGTACGAATTTGCCCGTTGTCGGATCAATGTTTTTGATTCGTTACGTGGCTCAGCGATGGTATTACGACTGATCCCCCTCAAGATTTTGTCGATTGATCAGCTTGGTTTGCCAGAGGTATTCCGTGAGCTTTGCTATACGCATAAAGGTTTGATTCTGGTAACTGGCCCTACGGGTTCAGGTAAATCAACTACCTTGGCGGCGATGGTGGACTTCATCAATACAGAGATGCAGAAGCATCTAATTTCCATTGAAGATCCGATTGAATTCGTGCATCAAAGTAAAAAAGCGCTGATTAAACAACGGGAAGTTGGTATCCATACCCTCAAGTTTGACAATGCACTAAAGGCTGCTTTGCGTGAAGATCCTGACATCATTCTGATTGGGGAAATGCGTGACAAAGAAACTGTCAACACAGCGCTCAAGGCTGCTCAAACAGGACACTTAGTATTTGGAACTTTGCACACCAATAGCGCCGTGAAAACGATTGAGCGGATTCTTAACCTTTACGAACCTGAACAGCAAGGTCCAATGCGGATTCAAGTCTCTGAATCTTTGGTGGGAGTTATTGCTCAATCATTGGTGCGTACCACCGATGGGAAGCGAGCCGCCGTTCATGAAATTATGATCAATACTGACGCGGTACGTGACTACATCAAGCGAGGTGAAGTGGATGAGATTGAGGCGCTAATTCCTAAATGTACCTATGAAGGAATGGTCAACATGAACCAGTCACTCTATAAGCTCTACGAAGATGGTCGGATTACCGAAGAAACTGCGGTAGAAAATTCGCCAAAACCAAATGAAATGGCACAAATGCTACGCGGTCGCATGTAATAGTAAATGCCCCTAAGGGGCATTTACTATTTGCATTTACTATTTTAGGATGATCACTTCGCCACGATCGCTTGCAGCTTTAAACTCTTCACCAAAATTACAATGGGCTAGCTCACCGAGTTGAATATTGTGTTCAAAGTCTGGTAATGATGCATTGATTTCAAGCGATCGCAGACAGAGTGAGAGACGAGTTATTTCAATGGACTCCTCGACAACATCACAACCAAAAAGATTGTGTTGCAGGATATGTGTTATTACTTCTGTTGGTGTTTGGTATGCGATCGCTTCTACATTATCTGAATTATCTGAGAACTTAGTTAGTAGATAATGAATGCGCTCATGTTCAGAAAGCAAAAACTCTAGAGCCGTTGAGAGAAATACACCTGCACCACATTTAGGATGGATAATTTTAATTTTCAATAAACGTTTTTGATATTCTTGACAATATGCCAAAGTGTCTTGCGTAAATTGTTGATCTTCATTGTGATGATTCTTCGCGCTAGAAAGATGCTGCTGCAAAGCTCGAATTACTGATTCACTATGTAAAATTGCTTTGCAAGGTAGTTTAGGAGTCCGACGTTTACTGAGATTACTTAAATCTTTACGATACTGGGATAGCTCTTTAATTGATTCATCAAACAGACAGGTCAGAATATGGCGCGTGATATCTTCGTTAAAGTCAAAGCGGGCAATTTCTTTAATCTGACGACATAGCTCATCGCCGACAAACAGAGCTTGATCTAAAATGCGATCGCTCACAAACAGGCTAAATGGATAAGCGTTAATGGGGATGTGATAATTCGCATTACCATTTTGCACCCAATTAAATATGGCTTTATAGTTTTCCCAAATCGGTTGCACAATGTAAGGGTTTTTAAACTCGTAAGCATCCTTAATTAAATTTTCAGGTAATAGCTGTCGATCCTCGCAATAAGCTACAAACAAGATGCGATTCAAAAGCTTTTGGGCTTGATAAATGGCGATCGAGATCGCATCTTCGGCTTTGATTTGGAGAGAATTTTCGGCATCTTCAACGGGATGGGCTAAGAGTTGGAGCCGATAGCGGAAATCTTTGATCAGTTGACTACGAATTTTGTAATAGTGACTGTAGAAATTTTTGAGAACTTCAGATTCAAGTTGATGAGATTCTTCTAGTAAATGGGTGGTACGTGATCGCTCTTCACTATTGGCAATTCCTCTCAGAAGAGTCCGTCTCGACAATAAAAAATAAAAGGATTTGAGTTGTTCCAGATCTGCCAACGATTCCCAAGCAAATCTCTGACAAAACAAACTTGATACATCTCGATGATAAAGACATATTTCTCGATAATCCAAGACGATTAGCCATTCAGTTGCTTCATGCTCTGGATCGGGCTTAACGATCGCACCTTCTTCGGCAGCATTAACTCGGATTTCGGCAATTACATTTACTGAGGTTTCCGTAAAAAAACCGAGGGCAGGATGGGGATGCAGTTCTAATTCCCATGCGCCTCCATTGTTTTCAAAGGGAGACTTATATCCCAAAATATCAACAAAAATGTCATGGAGAAACTGCGCCTCGGCAAGCAGATTGGACGGCTCACCATCCTTAGCAAAACATAGCCATTTTTGGATTATTTGAAAGCGATCGCCCAAATCTCTTGGGAAGCCAAAGGAACTAATCCGCTTGGCAAGTGGCTTAGGATGAAATAGAGAATAGTAAGGCGATCGCTGATTCATTCATCTTTGACGGCATTTTGAGCTAATAGATTTTCGGCAGCTACTTCTGCAAGTAAAGTCTCTCGCTCTTCAGGAGACATTTCCTCTAACTTCTTGGTGAGCACTGCTTTTTTGTACTCATCTAGCTGCTGATTGTAAGTCATCGTCTTTGTGACCGCCCGAAACACATAGGTGGAAATCCAAGCGATTAATACACCAACTAAAACCACTTGACTCCAAACACCCGCATTAGTCGCATCCAATCCAGAGGAGCGAAACAGCCAAAAGGCAACTCCACCAAATCCAAAAAAAGCAAGGGTAATTGCTAGGGCATCAATGCGGCGCATATTTTTAATCTCTGAAATATTTTTCGTTAAACTGAGCAGGAATCGCTCAGTTTAATTCAGGCTCAAATTTGCCGTGCTGTGGGTCGAAAGTTAAAGAAGGGAGAAAGTAGTAACAGTCCTGGAAAGAAGAAAAAGGCAAGAAAGCATAGAAATACTCTTTCTACAGATCCTGTTTTGTACCAACGCGCCTTGAAATAAAACAACACGATTAAGGGGATCACCAGTAAATATGTACCTGCGATCACGGCATAGACAATTGCAGCCAATATGGGGGCAGAAAGAAGCAAAGACATATTTCTAGCTAGATAAAATTGTGTGGATGTATCTATCTAGCAATTGTAACAGGATAGTAATCGACAAATCGAATATGAAACTGATTTTGGTGTTTCCCGCGCCAAAGGCACGGGAAACACCAAAATCAGTTTTTTGAAATCCCATCTACGGCGGGCTTTCAAAAAAACGATCCTTAAATAATGAGAATCGCCGATCAAATTATTTGATTTTAGGTTGTTGCGGTGGTAATATAAGAAACGCTGAAAATTTTACCCGAATAAATCCCTAAGAACTGTGGCACCTCAACAACAAAAGATTCGGATTCGTCTAAAAGCTTTCGATCATCGCCTGCTAGATTCATCCTGCGAAAAAATCGTCGAAACTGCTAATCGTACAAACGCTGCGGCTGTTGGTCCTATTCCTCTGCCAACCCGTCGTCGTATCTATTGCGTTCTCAGATCTCCTCACGTAGACAAAGACTCCCGTGAGCATTTTGAAACCCGTACCCATAGTCGGATTATTGATATTTACCAACCATCGGCAAAAACTATTGATGCATTGATGAAGCTTGATTTAGCGGCTGGTGTGGACATCGAAGTTAAGCTCTAGAGTTCAACTTTCAAGTTCAACACAAGCAAAATTTCAGAAAAGCCCAGACTTATGAAAGTGGCTAATTGGTGACGAAAGTGTTACTGAGTTTAATGCTTTCATAACTCTGGGCTTTTTAGTTTTAAAGGGAATGGGGCGCGAAGCGCCCCATTCCCTTTTTAGGTTTTGGATTTGGTTTACACTAGTTTTGAAGCTGCTAAGCTTCAAAATCTAGCTCTAAGGAATGAAGATGCTGAAAAAGCTAAAGATTAAATACCTTTTGGCATTTTTGTTGGCGGCGATCGCCACAGTAATGTCAATAACACTCGGACATAGGTGGAGCCCTGCTAATGCTCAAAGTCAGCCACAAGTTCAGGCTCAAAACCCATCTGCCGAAACAAGTATTAAGACTGTAAGCCTACAAAATGCAGGCTTGCAACTACAAGAGATTGCTCAAGGAATTTATGCCCTAGTTGCCAGTACTGATTTTCCGCCTGCGAGTCCTGCGGTAGCGATCGCTAATGGCGGCATTGTGATTGGTAGTGATGGGGTGTTGGTGATTGATCCATTCCAAACCCCTGAACTAGGTGAGATGATGATCTCCACCGTCAAATCATTGACAGATAAGCCAATCAAGTATGTTTTGAATACGCATTATCACTCTGATCACACAGGTGCAAACTCAGTTTTCGTGAAGCGAGAGATCCCTGTGCTTGGGCGCGGCGTAATTCGTGAATATATTCAAAGTGGCAAAAATAATACTGGTGGTATTACGCCGCCAACGGTGATTATTAATAGCCAAACAGATCTTTGGCTAGGCGATCGCCAAGTTAGGATTGAGCGCGTAGACGGACATTCGGCAGGAACGGATCTAGTAGCTTACGTACCCGATGCCAAGGTTCTGTTTACAGGGGATATGGTATTTAATAAGCGCATTCCTTACACTGCTGATAGTGATATTCGTCAATGGCAAGGAAGTCTGTATCGCTTAATTGCTACTTATCCTGATGCTAAGGTTGTCCCCGGACATGGTGATGTTACCAATGTAACGGGTTTACAGGCTCAACAGGCTTATTTCAGTTGGTTAGAGCGCATGGCTTTGGAATGGAAAGGTCAAATTTTGTCTAAGGAGCAAGTGTTAGAAAAATTTGCCAAAATTCCTGATGCTTACAAAGATTACAAATTTAAGGCGATATATCCTCTTAACTTAGATTCAGCCTATGAGCAATTCACTCGTAGTGCCACGATTCCTTTGATTCCTTAAAAACAAGAAGCGTTGTGCTTAGTACAACGCTTCTTTAAGTTCTTTACCCCTGTTATTGCTATGGTTGCTTATCCCCCGAAATTCCATCTCAAATTACCACTGCTAATTGGTCTAAGTTTACTATCGGCGATCGCCTCTGTAATCTTCACTGTATCTCGTGCCGATGCATTGCAATCAATGCTTAAACCCAATGCACCCAGACTTGGCGATACGGTATCAGTTTGGATTGCTACCGATAAACCTGCAAGCACGCCGCCAACAGTATCGGTAAATAACCAACAATATCCCGCCTTCCCCATGACTCAAAATCGTTGGCGAGCATTTATTCCCACGACTCCATTGGATAAGGCTGGTCTAAGACAAGTGATAGTCAAGGCTGATGGTTTACAACAAACCTTGCCAATGCAGTTAGGCGATCGCAAATTTCCGACTCAAAGTATTTGGATTAATGATTCGGGTGGTGGATCAGAACCTACAGATTATGAATGGGACAAGGTTTCAGCTTTTAAAAAATTAGTGACACCTCAGAAATTTTGGAATGGTGCATTCCTAAGACCAAATGAAGGTGAAATCACGACGGGCTTTGGGATTCAGCGTTATTACAATGGGGTATTCGCTGATGACTATTATCATCGTGGTGTTGACTATGCGGGAGGCACTGGTTCCCCTGTAATTGCACCAGCATCTGGATATATCCGTTTAGTAGGGACTGTATCTCAGGGTTTTCTTTTGCATGGCAATACGATCGGGTTAGATCACGGTCAGGGCGTGGCAAGTATCTTTCTGCATCTCAGTAAAATCTATGTGAAAGAAGGAGATTTTGTGAAGGCTGGTCAAGTAATTGGCGCAGTCGGGGCGACAGGTGCAGTGACGGGACCACATTTACATTGGGGATTATATGTGAATGGGGCAGCGATCGATCCTGTTGCTTGGCGATATGAAGGTGTCGAATAGCTGTCCTGATAAGCTTATAAAAGAAAGTGCTTTGCACTTTCTTTTATAAGCCAGAGATCGCTATGACACTTAACCCTGAACAATTATTAGAACTTGCGCTCAAATCGGGAACTGAAGCAGCCGAGGTATATGCTTCAAGCTCAGTTTCTCGACCCGTATTTTTTGAGGCAAATCGGTTGAAACAGCTAGAGAGTATTGACTCAGAGGGGGTGGGGTTAAGGATTTGGAAAGATGGCAAAGTGGGCTTAGCGATCGCCTATGGAGCCGTAGAGCCTGAAGATTTGGTTCAGCAGGCGATCGCCTTAAGTGCTTTGAATGAACCTGAAGAGATCTTATTGCGCGAATCAACTGTTGCTGACTATCCGAAACTATATGGACAGGAAGTTACTGTTGAGCAGATGGTTGATTGGGGAAAACAGGCGATCGCGCAGGTGATCGATCATTATCCTGAGGCTGTGTGTGGTGCAGATTGGGATTGTGGTCGTGAAACGGTACGCATCCTCAATAGTAAAGGTTTGGACTGTGGCTATACCGATATTACGGTAGATGGCTCTCTGAGTGCGGAGTTAACGCGGGGAGATGACTTTCTCAATGTTTGGTATGGTCAATCGGAACGGGGTAATTTACCACCTGATGCGATCGCCAAAAAAGTTTTGCAATATCTCGATTGGGCGAAGAAAAATGCTCCTGCTCCATCGGCAAAATCGCCTGTGATCTTTACGGGCAAGGCGGCGGATTTGTTATGGGGTGTGGTGGCGATCGCTATGAGTGGGAGACAGGTGCAGCAAAAAGCGACACCTTGGCTAGACAAAACTGGACAGCCTGTAATTTCTGATATTTTCACGGTTACCCAACATCCTAATTTTGGCGTTTATAGTTCTCCTTTTGATGATGAAGGTACACCGACACAGGAAGTTACTTGGATTGCTCGCGGAATTTTGAAAGGTTTTTATGGTGATATGCGTACTTGTAAAGAGTTGGGAATTAAGGCGACAGGCAATGGCTTTCGCGGAGATTTAGGAAATTATCCTAGTCCTGGATTATTTAATTTGGCGATCGCGGCTAGTCAAACGATCCAAGGTGATATTTTGGAACTCGCGGCAACTTTAAAAAATGGCTTAATCGTCGATCAGGTCTTAGGTGATGATCTGGATCTGTCAGGAGATTTTTCGATCAATGTGGATTTGGGCTACCGTGTCAAAAATGGCAAAATTATCGGACGGGTCAAGGATACGATGCTATCGGGAAATGTCTATACTGCGCTCAATCATGTTGTGGCGGTAGGCAGCGATCGGCAATGGCACGGCTCGCTATATGTACCTGCAATGATCGTTGAAGGGCTATCAATTACATCTCGATAAGTCACAAAACAAAAGTGGCGACGCGAAGCGTCGCTACTTTTGTTTTGTCATTAGACAATTTGAGGCGATCGCTTCTAATACCAATTCACTAAAGTGTGGCAACAATTTTGTGAGTTAAAAACTAAACCCTGTAAGGGTTTTAAAGACACAAAATGGCGTAGCCATTTTGTGTCTTGGTATAATTCACGAGCAATTGCTATAATGTCTGAGTCACTTTTGTGAATATATTTGTGATTTGATCAAGAGAGACTGTAGCTCAGTTGGATAGAGCGAGCGCCTCCTAAGCGCTAGGCCATCGGTTCGATCCCGATCAGTCTCGTTACGTACAGCGCTTTGCGCTTAAACTCAAATAAAGTGCTGCGCGAAGCGCGGCACTTTATTTAAACTCGATCAATGCTGATGCGATCGTCAAAGACAAAACATTCACCTTCCCAAACACTTTCTTCCTTTGGCACTTCTTCTATATATTTGAGAATGCCACCTTTAAGATGATACACCTCGCTAAAACCTTGAGAGAGCATATAGGCACTAGCCTTCTCACATCGAATTCCGCCTGTGCAGAACATAGCAACTTTTTGATGTTTCTCAGGACTTAGTTGTGCTTTTACATAGTCAGGAAACTCACCAAAAGTTTCTAAATTAGGATTGATCGCCCCTTTAAATGTGCCAAATTCCACTTCATAGTTATTGCGCGTATCAATCACAATCACATCAGGATCGGCAATTAATGTATTCCAATCTTTAGGTGCAACATAAGTACCAACTCGATATCTAGGATCAATATCTGGTACACCCAGAGTCACAATTTCCTTTTTAAGCCTTACTTTCATCTTTTGAAATGGAATTCCGTCACAATAGGATTCCTTATGCTCTAAGTTGTGAAGACGAGGATCGTTACGCAAACGGGCTAGTAAAGCATCGATCGCTTCGCGACTACCTGCGATCGTGGAGTTAATTCCTTCCTTAGCTAATAGGATCGTCCCTTTAAGTTTGAGAGCATTACAAAACTCCTTGAGTGGAGTTCGCATGGTTTCATAATCTGATAATTCTGTAAAATGATAAAACGCAGCCACCACAAAAGGTTCTATCGGCTCTTGCTGATTGGCTTGAATTGCTTGACTAATTTGTGATTGCAGGCGATTTACTTGTTTGATCCTAGTCATTTGCCCAGAAATTTGCTTACAGACGGATTACTTTCTCTATAAACTAATATAGCGCTTTACGTTATCCATAGGAAAACCCTATACCTATCTATGGAACAAGGTGCTTAAACTACTTGTCTTGCTATATTATTGGATCAGCGATCGCATTTTGTTTGCAACTATAGGCTTTTCTCTATATGTCTAGTGTCATCATTCAAGGAGCCAAACACAGCTACAGCCTCACTTCTCCTGCTCAGTCGAAGCATAAAGCTCCCACAATTGCTTTTTTGCATGGTTGGATGCTAAGTAAAGCTTATTGGCAACCATTGATTGCTCAGTTAAAACCTGATTTCCAATGTTTAGCTTATGATCTACGGGGGTTTGGACTTTCTGAAATTGGCGATCGCGATGAATACTCGCTAATTAGCTATGCGAGGGATTTAGAAGAATTGCTTGATCGTTTAGAGATTTCTCAAGTTTGGTTGGTGGGGCATTCACTCGGTGGTGCAATTGCTTTATGGGCTGCTAATTTATTAAGCGATCGGGTTTTGGGTGTGGTTTGCTTGAATGCAGGTGGCGGCATTTATATCAAAGAAGAGTTTGAGAAATTTCGTACCGCAGGTAAAATTCTTTTAAGATTGCGTCCCCAATGGCTGAAGAATCTTCCCTTAGTTCATGCCCAATTTGCTAAAGATAGTGTTTACAGCACCTTAGATCGTGATTGGGGGAGACAAAGAGCGATCGATTTTGTGTCTGCTAAGTATCCATCTGCGAGAGGAACTTTGCTGGGTTCTACTAGTGAAGTAGAAGTTCACAAATTGCCGCAGATCGTATCGAAGTTGAGACAACCAGTTTATTTTGTTGCTGGGGCAAATGACAAAATTATGGAACCAAAGTATGTAAGCCATCTTGCTAGTTTTCATCATTCTTTTAATGGCTATGGTGAGAATGTATTTGAACTCCCTAACTGTGGACATATGGCAATGCTGGAGCAGACCAATTTATTGCATAGGCTGTTATTAGATTTATTAGCCAAACCCGTTACTTCAAATTGTCTCTAGTGGATAGGCAGCGCGAAGTGCCGCCTAGACCCAAAAGAAAAGTGGCGGCGCGAAGCGCCGCCACTTTTCTTTTGGGTCTAGCTATAAATAGATTGCTCAGAACTTGATTCTACTAGAATCACAGGGATAAAACTCGTTTCTAAAACTGCTTGAGAAACAGAACCCACTAGCACCTGTTCCCAAGGTTGATGTCCTCGTTTGCCGATTACAATATCCGTTACTTTGCGAGATTCAGCCACCCGAAGAATCTCTTCGGGAACTGTACCTGACAGGCTTAAAAACTCATAGCGAATATCTGATAAGAGCTTTTGAGATTTTCCTTGCAAAAGCGCGATCGCCTGTTGATCGCCAAGATTATCTACATACAAAACAATCACCTCGCCATCACTACGCCTTGCTAAGTCTGCGGCTTTAACTAAAACATCTGTTGCTAGGACAGAGTCATCTATGGCAGCAAGGAAAACTGGACAACCCGAAATCGCTACTTTTGTGGGATCGACTTCGCCGCGTTCTAGAAGTTTGGGAGCAAAGGTAGGAATCGCCCATGCACCCAAAGGCGCAGTGACTAAAATCGAAAGCGCGGCGATCGCTAAAATTGTCTCACCACCAGTAATCCCCTGCGCCAAAGGAATTGCCCCAATAGCCGCCTGTACTGTCGCCTTAGCGGAGTTGGCTGGCAATAGAAATAACTGCTCCTTCCATGTCCAATTACTACCCACAGTAGACAGATACCAACCTAGCGATCGCCCAATCAAAGTTCCAATTCCTAATATCAATAGCCCTACTAGCAGATTGTTTCCTAAAACATTCAGTTGAATACTTGCTCCTAGTAACACAAACAAAATAATTTCGGCGATCGTCCATAAACTATCAAAGCCGCCTCGTAGTCTGCGAGCTAGAGGTGCATCTAGTTCTATTAAGAAAAATCCCATCGCCATCACCGCCATATAGCCAGAGAAAACAGGAAGATGGTCGGCTAGCACTACCAGCCAGAGAGCGATACTTGCGGAAACTAAAGAATCCTGAACGGCATTTTGAGTCCAATTCTGCTTGATTAACAGTGATACTAGCATTCGAGCCGAGACCCATCCCATTATTACACCTAATGTAATTTGGATGATGATTTGAAATGGAAGTAATTGCCAAGTTATACCTGTTGCTGGGCTTTGGGATAGAAATGGGAGCAGTAGGCTAAACACCATCAGAAGCAATACATTTGACAAAGCACTACCTGTAAGAATGGCATCAGTAATCCCTTTGGTTACTCCCCATCCTAAGCTTTTCAGTCGTAGCATCGCGGGTACGATGACAGCAGGAGATTCTGCGCCAATAATGCAGCCTAGTAATAGTCCCGTTAAAAAATCAAACTGAAGTAACCACATCGACGCAATGGCGATCGCGATCGCTTCACAAGCCGCAGGTAAAAATCCTAATCTTAAGGCGACAGTTCCCTGTTGTGTGAGTTTTTCGCGATCAAGCCCCAACCCTGCTTTCATCAAAATCACCATCACAGCGATCGTGCGGAAGGACTTAGCCGCACCTAGCACTTCGGAACTAATTACATTGCCTACCTGCGCTCCTAAAAGAACGCCCACCAGTATCATGCCAACAAGAGCAGGGATTTGCAGCCGTCGAGCGATCTGCCCGACAAAGAAACCCATCACCAAAATCCAAATAATACTTTCTAACATCACGTCACGTTGATCTTGAAATGTTGAGCGTGACTTGTAGAGGAAAAATTGATCTAGGCATCCGCGCAGTCCTACTCTTCCGCCACAAGTCGGAATAAGTAGGAGCTATCAGCCTTTTAAACGTTACAAAAACAATCGATAACGCAAGGCGGTTTCGGCAAGCTCCATTGCCATCCTTACTTTTATACCATTGAGGGAGACAAAAAATGTAGAGGCAATTTATGAATTGTCTCTACATTTTTTAAAAGGAACCTAAATAAACGCCAAGAGTCCTGCTTTTTTCTAAATTTGCAAATAGTCTTTACACCAAGCCACAAAATAGCTACGCCATTTTGTGGCTTTAAAACCCTTACTGGGTTTGGTTTTTAATTCACAAAAGTGTAGCAACACTTTCGTGAATTGGTATTATAGCCGTCGCCATTCTTGTTAAGACATAAAACCCAAATAGTGTGAGGCGGCGCGAAGCGCCGCCTCACACTATTTGGGTTTTGATTTGTCCTAATACACTTGACTACAGCTATACTTGCTCAGACAAAGGCAGGGATCTTAACCTATAATTTCAGAGCTTTCTTGCATGTAGCAATCCTAATTCGCGATCTCTAATGAAAAAAAAGGATAGTTGGTTTCATATTGCACTACGTTGGAAAGGCTCAGTAGTTCCAGAAGTCTTGCCGCGATCGCTATTATGTGGATTGTTTGGGGTTGTAATTTATATTCTTCATCTCTTAAATATCAAAGTTTCTCTACCAATTTTAGGTAGCATTATTCCTAATATCGTACTAGGTTTATTGCTCGTATTCCGTACCAATACAGCCTATGAACGCTTTTGGGAAGGACGCAAAGCATGGGGAACTCTCGTTAATACAGTACGAAACCTATCGCGACAAATTTTAGTAGCTATTTCAGAGCAACAACCAAGAGATCGCCAAGCTAAAGTTGCGGCAGTTAAGCTATTAACAGCCTTTGCGATCGCCTTAAAACTACATTTGCGATCGGAACCAGTGAACGCTGAACTCGAAGCCAACCTCTCTTCTGAACAATTTCATCGCCTTAAAACGATGAATCATCCACCTCTTGAAATTGCCTTTTGGATTAGTAGCTATCTTCAAGAACAAGCTCAACAAGACAAGCTTGATCGCTATCAGCTTAGTGACATGGTTCAACTTTTAAACTACATGATTGATGTTGCAGGCATTTGTGAACGTATTCTTAGAACCCCAATTCCTCTTGCTTATTCTATCCATTTAAAGCAATTATTAATGATTTACTCTTTGTCACTTCCCTTCCAAATGGTCGATCAACTAGAATGGATGACTGGACCAATCGTCGCTCTGATTAGTTTTACTCTCTTAGGAATTGAAGAAATTGGTATTCAAATTGAAGATCCCTTTGGTCATGATGCCAACGATTTACCACTAGATAATATCTGTAATAGCATGATGCGAAATATTGAAGATTTACTGTTGGTTAGTAGTGAGTGACAAAAGATGAGGGGCGGCGCGAAGCGCCGCCCCTCACTTCTTGGGTTTTATGTCCTAAGCAAAACTTGCTTTGCTATATACACTCAAATCTATGCGTTTATCATCCTTAGCAAAATGCCATTAATTACCTCTGGCACTTCATCCTGCGGACAATGCCCCGCATTGGGAATGTCAATAAATTCCTTAACACAATCAAATCTTGTAAAAGACTTACGTCCCAATTCTATCGGCTCCCAAGGATCACGCTCGCCCCACAGCACGATCGCCTCACAAGGTAAAATCGCCAGCAAATCTTCAGGTCTTGGTCCCTGTGAATAACGCACAAAAGCCATAAACACATCAACAGCATTAGGATTTTGAGCAGGCTTGATTAAGATTTCAATTAACTCATCGGTAATAGCACTACGATCTATATAGGCTTGTGACAAAATTTGTTTTACCGATCGCGGTTGACGGACTTGATCAAAAAACAACTTGGCGATCGCCCGATTACCCAAGATGTTTTGAACAGTCTTTACGCCTAAGCGCTTCAACCAAGGCATAGATAATTGATTTTGTTCTTGTAATAGCCGTAATGAACAATTAATTAATACCGTTCTGGTAATCAGTTCAGGGGCATAGATCGCCGCTTGCATAGCAACTACTGCGCCGATCGAATTACCTACCAACATGGCGCGATCGCCCACCACCTCACGCACAAAATCAGCAACCTGATGCCCCCAAGTCTCGAAGGTATAGGGCAACTCACTCGGTTTTGGCTGAGCCGAAGATCCAAACCCTATTAAATCGATCGCATAAACTCTAAATTTTTGTGCCAAAACTGGCACATTTTTGCGCCAATGTCCCACCGACGCGCCAAACCCATGAATCAGGACAATTGCAGGCTTATCTTTTGCTAATCCTTGATCATCTAATCCCTCAGCACAATAACCAATCCTATAGCCGCGCCATGTCCAAAAGCGATCGGCAAACTTACGATAATCAAAAATCATGACAGCAACTTAATTTATGGGCTAGGAAGGGGTAATACAAGGTTTCAGCTGCTTTCTGAAAAGTAAACTTATGTGAAGCAATTAGAACTAGCTAATTTCGCCTATCCTATCATTGACTAGAGATTAGCCTCTCGTAATTATATTTAGCTTATTTAGCCCCAAACTCATTGTATGTTTGGGAATAGGTATTTTTATAACTTTTCGATAACATTTTGGAGATTTAAACGTGGCTCTTCCTTTGTTGAATTACGCTCCAGCATCGCAAAATTCTCGCGTCGCTGGTTTTACAGTCGGTAGTGACAGCACACCTCGTATTTATAACACTGCAAACCTGCTTTCTAGTGGTGATCTAGGTGAACTGATTGAAGCTGCCTATCGTCAAATTTTCTTCCATGCTTTTGCAACCGATCGCGAAGTTACTCTAGAATCGCAATTGCGTTCTGGCAATATCTCGGTCAGACAGTTTGTGCGTGGACTAGTACTCTCAAAAACTTATAGAAGCAGTTTTTATGACAAAAACAGCAACTATCGTTTTGTAGAGCAAACTGTACAGCGTGTTCTTGGTCGTGATGTTTATAGCGAAAAAGAAAAAATTGCTTGGTCAATCGTAGTTGCGACCAAAGGTATTGAAGGCTTTATTGATGCATTGCTCGACAGTGATGAATATCTTGAAGCTTTTGGCGATGATATCTTGCCTTACCAACGCCGTCGCGTTCTACCTAGCCAAAGAATTGGCGAAGTGCCTTTCAACCTCAAGTCTCCTCGCTACGATGCTTACCATCGTGCACAGTTGGGCTTCCCTCAACTTATCTGGCAAAATACTGTCCGCAGCTATGTGGTTACCGACAGAGCGCCAAAAACAGGCGATCCAGCTTTGTTCTTGAATATGGCTCGTAGCATCGCGACTGCTCCTGCTACATCAACCCCTGTATCTGCTCAAAATCTTGACTACGAACGTCTAGTTCCTCGTCGCTAATCTCAACCTATACCAAATTAAGAAATGGCGTAGCCATTTCTTAATTTGAAAACCCTTACTGGGTTTGGTTTTTAATTCACAACAGTGTTGTTGTCACACTTTTGTGAATTGGTATTAGAGGGCAAGGTGTAAAACTCCTTACTCTTTAACACCCCGAAAGCAAAGGGGGCGCTTAGCGCCCCCTTTGCTTTGTCTGCAAATTACTATAAAATTTGTTGGTTTCCCTAAGTCTTGTCTTTATTTTTCACTATCTTCACTAATGGATATTCATCAATTTCTTGAACTCTTTGTCGGTCGTTGGCGATCGCAACGCAGCGATCATCAATTTAGTCAGGGAAATGGTAGTGACACTCGCTCTGTAATTGAGATTACTGCCTTAAATATTGATGATCCAGATTTGATGGCAATTTGCCAGAAGTATGACATTGATCCAAATACTGTCATGCATCCGATGAAGATGTCATGGGAAGAAGAATCTCTAAGCAGTAATAAGCCCAAAGGTAATGCTTTAATCGTGCCTGTCCCTAATGATCTCGCTTCACCACAAAAAGGCTTGATTTTGACCAGCCAAGGTAAGGGTGTCTATGAGCTTGGTGCAGATGAATCTCTCACAATTCATACAGTGACTGCTCAAAATGTGATCGAGGAGCGCATTTGGTATGGAAATCCTAACTTAAGATTTCGCGTGGCAACTTTGGTAAAAGGTGAGCTTGCTAGCGATCGCCGAGTCCAATCTTCTAAGTTTTATTCGGAAATTCGCAGTATTCCACCGAAGGCGTAATACCAAAACACAAAATGGCTACGCCATTTTGTGTTTTTAAAACCCTTACTGGGTTTTGTTTCTATAGCTGTCGCCATTCTTGGACATAAAACCCAAATAGTGTGAGGCGGCGCGAAGCGCCGCCTCACACTATTTGGGTTTTGATTTGCCCTCATACAGGTGGCTATAGCTATAATTCACGAAAGTGTAACTACACTCGCCAAACCCAAAATAGAGTTGTGGTGCTTTGCACCACAACTCTATTTTGGGTTTGGCTGTAAATGCGGCTTTTAGAGACGTATTTACTTTACGTCTTTAAGAGATGTGATACTAATGTCCAAACTTCTAAGCCGATAAAACCTGCTAAAAAGATAAAAATCACAATATTTAAACCAGCTTTAATTTTTTCCATATGCTTACTTTAATTAGACTCTGTAAATAGATTTAGTAAAGATGTAGAACGAACATTGCTTAGCCCGCCTATCCTCCAGCACTCAACTCCAAACTAAGATGTTTTGGGAAAGTGTTGCGAACCATCCCCAAACCAAAATGTCTTGAGGTCTGTTTGATTGATATAGCAATCCTAGATGGTTTGAGAGAGTGCGCCCCGAAGGGGCGCACTCTCTCAAACCATTTAATCTCACAAATAAAATAAGATTGTTATATCTGTACAGATAATTGTTGTTATCTACTCCAGCCTGTCATATTTTGATGAATTAAGTGCTTAAATAAACCAAATAATTTTGGCTAGAAAAATCATCACTTTATCTAGTTGAGTTAAACTTAACCGTTATTACATTCAAGTGTGAGGATGTACTGCTGTGAATTGGGTCAAAAGGTTTAGTATTCTCGGCTCTGTGGCGATCGCATCTTTGACGATCACCCAAGCCGCCTCGGCACGTTTTGTGATTTTTGTTGCAGGTAATGATGCTGCAACATTACAACGAGTTCGCACTGTCTCCCCAACTGCTTTTGCAACCAAGATCAACGATCAACCTGTAGTTCAAGCAGGTACGTTTAATTCTGAAATTAGTGCTGATAGCCTCGCGATCGCTTTGCAACAATCGGGACTGTCTGCTCAAAAGTATTTTAGATCTTCAGGGGGCAAGGAAAGTAATGTTCAAGTTCCTTTCCCAGAAACCTCATCCTCCTCAGTAGTCTCTTTGCCTAGCCCCCAACAAGTTGTAATTCAACCAAGTTCTACTGTTCAATCAGTAAGCTTTCAGTCTGACTCTCAGCCACAAGTTTTTAACTCCGTACCTCAACAAGCGATCGCTTATAACCAAAACCAATATCAGCAGATCACAACCAATACTGTCGTTCCTCAAGTACAGACACAGCAAGTGCTTGTCCCCCGTTGGCAGCAAGTACTAGTCCCAGAGACTCGCCAAGTTGTGACTCAGACAGTTGTCCCGCAAACCCAAATTGTGCAATCAGGGTATGTTCAACCAACTACTTACACACAATCAGCAGTAACCTCTTATGTGCAACCAAGTTTGCAAGCGACAGGTTATAGCCAAACCACTGGTTATGTGCCGCCACAGACAGGATTTATTCCTGCGGCATCTGCAACAACAGTAGTGCCAATGACCTATGACAACTCTATTGTTGCAGCTAATAACTTTACAGTGCAGCCTCAGACAGTCTCTACCTATACGGGTACTACCGAGACTCAGATCCCTCAAGCTGCTCAAAATTCGGCTTTCCGCTATGTGGCGGCTGTACCTGCAACAGCAAGCAATCAGTTTTTGCTGTCACGAGTGCGTCAATATGTTCCTAACGCCTTTTTCTCTAACTCTGGGCGCGGTACTTATATCCATGCAGGTGCTTACCAAAGTCGCGATTCAGCAGAAGCAGTATCTCGCTATCTGCGATCGCAAGGTGTTGACTCACGAGTTCTTTACTTCTAAACATGCCTGTGAATAGCACTTCAGACATTACCCCTGATCCTAACCAGAAATCAGTACGTCGCCTCAAATGGCTTGAGCCTGTCGCCTTGCTTTTTCCCAGTGGCTTTTGGTTGATCGCATTTTTGATTATTCCAACAGCTTTTATTTTAATTCAGAGCCTTGTCCCTTTAGGTAAAACTGAGTTTGGGCTAGACAACTACCAAAGAGTATTTGAGTTCGTTGGTGGCAACTTTATCTATCTAGTCGTCGTATGGCGATCGTTGCTTTATGCAATGATCACGACGGGATTTTGTCTGGTTTTAGGTTTCCCTGTCGCTTACTGGCTGGCGGTGATTGCTCCTAAGCGCTGGCGCAATATTTTGCTACTACTATTTGTCTTGCCTCTCTGGACTTCATCCCTATTGAGATCCTATGCATGGATTACAATTTTGCGCCCGACAGGAGTTTTAAATACCTTTCTTAACTTCATTGGGCTATCAGGTATCAATGTTTTAAACAAGGCTGAAGGGGTGATTATTGGCATGATTTACACCTATCTGCCCTATATGGTTTTAGTGCTCTATACTTCGCTAGAACGTCTAGATTTACGCCTACTTGAGGCGGCGGCTGACCTTGGGGCTAATGCCAAACAAACTTTCTGGCAAGTTACAGTTCCACAGGTTTCATCAGGGATTATCGCGGGATCAGCGCTGGTATCAATTACTAGTTTTAGCGATTACATTAACCCACAGCTATTAGGTGGACCTGGTAGTCGCACGATCGCCTCAATTATTGAGTTGCAATTTCTAGGTGCAAGTAGCAACCGAGGGTTTGGCTCGGCTCTCAGTATGGTGCTAATTCTTGCTGTAACAATTGTGATTGCTTTGCTGATTAAATATGGCGATCGCAGGGTGGTAAGTGATGGCTAATCAAATCAATGTCCCGACCGTTAAGCGTTGGCAAACTTGGTATACAGTCCTTGCCTTCTTTTACATGTACTTGCCGATCGCTGTCCTTACAATCTTTAGCTTTAATCAATCCCCTTCACCATCGAAATGGACTGGGTTTACTTGGGCTTGGTATGCCAAGTTCCTCCAAAATCCAACTCTGCTTGCAGCCTTAAAAAATAGTCTTAGTGTGGCGCTAACTGCGGTATCGATCTCCGCCGTATTAGGTACGCTGACGGCTGTTGGTTTAGCCCGCTATTATTTTCCAGGCAAGAGTCTATATCGTGGTGTTACTTATTTGCCATTGATCATTCCTGACATTGCGATCGCCGTAGCAACTCTCGTATTTTTTGCAGCAATTAAGTTACCACTTAGCCTAGTCACGATTGTAATTGCCCATATTGTTTTTTGCCTAGCCTATGTTGCCGTAGTGGTTTCCAGTCGTCTTGCCACGATCGATCCCAAACTTGAAGAAGCGGCTCTTGATTTAGGCGCTACCCCTGTTCAAGCTTTTTTGCGAGTATTGCTGCCACAGCTTTTACCAGGGATTGTGTCAGGCTGTCTGCTCGCGTTTATTCTCAGTATGGATGACTTTGTAATTGCTTATTTCACCGCAGGCGTTGGCTCGACTACACTACCGATCGCCATTTTCTCGTCACTACGGAGTGGGGGTGTTACGCCCGAATTAAATGCCCTCAGCGTATTACTAATTATTGCGTCAGGATCAATGGCGGCGATCGCTGAAGCAATCAGAAGTTGGGGCAATCATGATTAGGCGTTGATCTTACCCAAGAATTTAGTGTTGCGGCGCGAAGCGCCGCAACACTAAATTCTTGGGTTTTAATATCTAGTTGTAGACTGGTAAGGAGTAAGAAAATTGATATCAAAAACTTGGAAATTATGATACTTTTTTGAAAAGCTTTATCAAAAATTAACTGGTTTTGCAAACATAGGTTAAAAACGTGTGGTATATTACATCTGGCAAAGCTAATCAAAGCTACAGAATGACTCCCCATGAGTGAGAAGCCTTTAAAGCTGCGAATCTCAATTCCACCCGTTGAGGGAATCGAGGACATTCCCATCGCAGCAGTCGAAGTACTCGCTACAAAAATGGGGTTTGATCCTGATGCTGTGCAAGATATCGTACAAGCTCTTACGGAAGCTTTGGTTAATGCGGTTCTTTACAGTACATCTGATCTTGACGTAGAAGTTGTAGTTTTCGCGGCAAATACCAGCCTAATTGTAGAAGTCCATGATCGTGGATCGGGTTTTGATATCGATAGTGTACCTCCGCCAGATTTTGATTTGATATCCGAGATTGGTGTCAAAAATGGTGGTTTTGGTATACATATGATCAAAGCGCTGGTTGATAAGGTCGAGATCGAATCTACCAATCAAGGTACAACAGTCCGTATGAGTAAGTTCCTGTCTATCCCCAAACCCATTCTCCAATCATGACTCATTCCTCATTTTTACAAGATGAACTCAAGATCGTCGAACAAATTGATGGCGATCAAGTTATTCTCAAACTGAATGGTGCTTTGAGTGTAACCACGGTTCCCTATTTTAGACAAGCCGTGCAACCATTTATTGACCGCAAATTATCAGCGATCGTTTTGGATTTTGAAGGAGTGACCAAGATCGTCAGTAGAGGCGTAGGCGCAGCGATCGATATGGCAGTGCAAGCTAAGAAGCAAGGCGGCAAACTACGCTTAGAGAACGTTGGTAAATATGGTCGCTCACTATATATCCAAGGTGTACATCTAGTAGCTGAAGTACCTGAATTAGAAGGTTTTGAACCATAAGAACCAATAAATTATAAGCGTTGCCCTGCAACGCTTATAATTTATTGGTTCTTATTTTAGGAAGTAAATATGAAAATCGTTAGCCGTAAATCGTTGGGCATACAATGTGTTTTCGATATTGGCTTAGAACAAGATCACAATTTTTTATTAAATAACGGCTATATTGCCTCAAACTGTTTTAATAAATCCCATAGCGTCGCCTATGGATATGTAACCTATCAAACTGCTTATCTTAAAGCAAACTATCCCGTTGAATACATGGCGGCTTTGTTGTCTTCGGTCAGTGGCGACCAAGACAAAGTACAGCGATATATTGCTAACTGTCGCAGTATGGGGATTCCTGTTGTCCCACCTGATGTAAATAGTTCAGGTGAAGACTTTACTCCCCATGGACATCAGATTCTATTTGGCTTAGCGGCTATTAAAAATCTTGGGGCAGGACCGATCGCTTCAATTTTACAGGCGCGTCAAGATGGGGCTTTTACATCTTTGGCGGATTTATGTAGTCGCCTCGATTCGCGATCGCTAAACAAAAAAGCCTTAGAAGCTTTAATTCAAACTGGCGCGTTAGATTTACTAGAGCCAAATCGCCATCAGTTGATGAATGATCTCGACATCACCATGGAATGGGCTTCACGCCGTGCCAAAGAGCTAGCATCAGGTCAGGGCAACCTTTTTGATTTCTTTGGTGAAAGTAGTAATACCAAAACCTTTGATACTGCTCCTACGACTACCCGTGTTCAGGACTATTCATCTCAAGAAAAGCTGAGGATGGAAAAGGAATTATTAGGTTTCTATATTTCCGATCACCCCCTCAGTGTGGTCAGCCGTTCCGCAAAATTAATGGCTCCGATTAATCTTTGTGATATTCCTGATTCATCAGAAACCAAAATTGTGACAGCGATCGCTTTAATTCTGGATATCAAAGAAGTGGTCACCAAAAAAGGCGATCGCATGGCTATTTTGCAGCTAGAAGATCTGACTGGCAGCACTGAAGCTGTGGTTTTCCCAAAAACCTTTGACAAAGTAAAGCATCTTCTCGAAAAAGATAAACGTTTGATGGTGTGGGGAAAGATTGATCGCCGCGATGAGCAGACACAATTAATCATCGACAATATGCAGCCAATTGAGTCCGTGAGGATGGTGCGGGTCGAACTCACTCGCGAACAGGCAAGCGATCGGCAAGTCTTACAACAACTTAAAACCGCCTTAAATCCTAATCCTAATTATAGTAATTCCAATCAAGGCAATTCTGGTTATGGCAATTCTAGCTATGGCAGAAACGAACCTGATAACTCTGGCAAAATCCCTGTAATTGCGGCGATCGAATATATGCCAAAGTTAGTGCGCCTAGGTAATCAGTTTTGGGTCGAAGATGAAGAAACTGCTGTTAAAGCTCTACAACAAGCAGGATTCAAAGCCACCTACGACGCACTAGTTACTTAAAACTTATAACGCTTTGCGCTCAAACCCAAACTAAGAGATTTTTTGAAAGTGTTGTTTCGCAACACTTTCAAAAAATCTCTTAGTTTACTTAATCGGTAGTTGCTGTAAAAGAAGAGGGGCATTGCCCCTCTTCTTTTACATTCCTAATTGTCGTCTGGCTTCAAATAAGCCTAGGGCCGCACTCACAGAGAGATTAAGACTACGAACCTTAGGATGTTCCATAGGGATATAAACCGCAGGATTATTAGCAAGTACTTCTGGAGGTAAGCCACTGGATTCACTGCCAAATAATAGCCAGTCACCATCTTGGTATTGAAATTCTCGAAAATGTTTTGCTCCACGTGCACTAAAGCAAATCCACCTTGCTCCATTGGATGCTTCGCGTAAGGATTCAATATTGGGATGCACAGTTACATTTACATATTCCCAATAGTCTATGCCTGCCCGCTTGAGTTGTCGATCGCTAATTTCAAAGCCCAGAGGCTCAACTAGATGCAAATGTGTATTTGTAGCAGCACAGGTGCGGGCAATATTGCCAGTATTAGGCGGAATTTCGGGATAGATGAGAGCGACTTGCAGCATTGACTATAAATATATTTAAAGACTGTGTTGTTTACACAGTCTTTAAATATAAAAGAATTACGGCACGAAGTGCCGTAATTCTTTTTATTAGCGTGGAGTGCGTTCTTCGATATCTTCTAGGGTTTGTAAGACTAGACGTTTAGCTTGGAGTTTCCATCCCCATTTTTGTAAAGCGATCGCTGCTCCAGTGCCAATAACAGTTGCAATAAAATCTAAAGGCTGTTCCATTGATATACCTAGCAACAAACCTAGCCCTGCAATACCCCAAAAAGGCAGAGATACGGATTGACGATTTTTTTCTACAATTTTGCTAATGTCGTCGGTGGGCATGACTGCGAGTAACTCAGCTTTTGCCTGTTTTTGTTCCGCTCTATTGAGGGATAAGCCGATTTTTTGGCGTAGTTTTTCGATTTTGCGGGCGTTTGTGCTGTATTGCACTAACTCATCTTCCGCCAGCATAATTAAACGCTCTAGTTTTGCCATTGGTAAAAATTTATTAGATTAATTAAATTAGGGATTAGTTCGCACAGTTTCTCAATCTAAACATCATAGCGATCGCGATCGCAATTACCTAAAGTAATACCAAGTTAAGAAATGGCGTAGCCATTTCTTAACTTGAAAACCATTACTGGATTTAGTTTTTAATCCACAAAAGTGTTTATCACACTTTCGCAAATTGGTATAGCAATGCAAGAGATAGATAGGACGGCTCAAAACCCAAAAGATGAGTAGCAGCGCTTCGCGCCGCCACTCATCTTTTGGGTTTTATGTCCTGAGCAAAACTTACATTGCTATATAAGGCGATCGCCACAAAAAGCGTCAAAAAATATTTGACAAGATGCACCATTCTTGTTGTATGATATAAATCTTGAAAAAAGGGCGAATGGCGGAATTGGTAGACGCATCAGACTCAAAATCTGACGACTTCGGTCATGAGAGTTCGATTCTCTCTTTGCCCATAAAAAAGCAGTTCACTATTTGAACTGCTTTTTTTATTTTTTATAAAGATAAATCTGGATCAATACCTAAAGAAATAAGGCGATCTCGTAATTGTTTTATTTGCAATTCCGCAGCATTAGCACGTTGGCTTTCTTGTTCGGCACGTTGGCTTTCTTGTTCGGCACGTTGGCTTTCTTGAATAGTAAGGTGCTTTTGATTTTGTAGTGCAAATAGTAGCTCAACAGGCATTAATAATTTTTCACCTGTGTCTAACTGATAAAAATTAATTAGATGTTCTTCGACCTCTAGGCGCAAGCCCAAAACTTGACTACATCCATCCGTAATTGGGTAGTAGATATTGTCATCATCGCGTTCCCTGTAATCGAGTCGATAGCCACGCAGCTTTTCAGTTATCCACTCACCCTTAGGATCAAAAAGCCAATACTCTTGTACCCCTATATCCTCATACAGATTTCTTTTAAATTCTTTATCTTTTGCCTGAGTTTTAGGAGAGGTAATCTCAAAAATAATGCTGGGAACCTTACCTGTTTCCCAAATTTTATAATTGTCGTATGGTACTTGTGGAATCTCGAAGATCACCATTACATCAGGCGACACTCTCAGCTTGGGAAAGCCTTGGGCATAGTAAAGAAATTGGTCAGCAAGGACAACAGGCGATCGCTCCTGAAAAGCGATTGCTAAATAATTTCGTAATACATCAACAGTGGCAATAATCGCATCAGCATGAATAGAAGTTTCTGCCAAGGGTTCACCATCCTCGGAAGGGTAAAAGATTTCGGGTGTGGGATTGCTTTCTGGTGTTTTATTCTCAGTGGTTGCAATATTAGAAACAGTGGCTGGAGTCATGACACAAGCAGTGCTATCTGCACAAGCGGCAATGTATCTAGGTAATTGGCAATTGTTATTAAAATTATAGAGTAATCCTAAATGATTTGAGAGAGTGCGCCCCGTCGGGGCGCACTCTCTCAAATCATTTAGGATTACTGCAAAGCAAGTTTTTGTAAGACAGAACTTGTGGAAACGATATGACGATCTAAGCCCAGGACTTTCGGATCAATACCGATCGCTAGTCCGATCAATTGAGGTAAATGCAAAATCGGAATCCCTAATTTATGCCCAATCACCTTTTCGACTTCAGGTTGACGTGAATCGAGATTGAGATGACAAAGAGGACATGGCGTAACAATACAATCTGCGCCTGCGGCGATCGCCGCAGTTAGATGTCGTCCTGCCATTGAGAAAGATTCTTTGGGGGCATAGCTGGAAATTGGCCATCCACAACATTGCACACGTCCTTCGTAATACACAGGAGTTGCACCAACTGTACGAAAAATATTTTCTAGAGATTCAGGTTTGAAGGGATCGTCAAAACGAGTGACTGTTTGCGATCGCAATAAGTAGCAACCATAAAAGGAAGCACATTTAAGATTAGCTAAAGAACGAGTTACTTTAGCGGCGATATTTTCTAAGCCATAGTCGCGGATCAGAATCCAGAGTAAATGCAAAACTTCCGTAGAACCTTGGAAATTATGTCCTTGAGTATTTAGCAGCGCATTTACTTCGTCTTTGCGCGTGGAATCTGAGCTTTTAAGTTTATCGTTGACACGACCAAGTACCCCCTGACAGGTACTACATTGCGTCATTACTGTGAGATTTAATTCTTCGGCAAGAGAAATATTGCGGGCATTGATCACGTCCTCCATCAGTTCGTCAGTTTCCTTGAATGTGCCAGAACCACAACAGGTTGCTTTAGTCAATTCCACCAGTTCAATTCCTAAGGCTTGTGCGATCGCATTTGTCGATGCATGTAGCTCTTTGCAAGCACCCTTAGCAACACATCCTGAGTAATAAGCGTATTTCAATGCTTTAGTTTCTGTCATTTCTCTGATCGCAACATCTTTCCCTTTCGCTTCTAAATTACCACCAAAAAAGAGAGGCGGCGCATTGCGCCGCCTCTCTTTTTTGATTAATTAGGCTGTGACAAGCTCAGGACGCTTGCTGTTACGAATACCCTTGATCGCTTCAGCATAGTCAGGAGCGTTAAATACTGCGGAACCCGCAACGATCGCATTAGCACCAGCTTCTAAAACTTGCCAAGTGTTGTTAGCCTTGAGACCGCCATCAACTTCAATCCAAGGATCAAGTCCGCGATCGTCACACATTTGACGCAACTTAGCGATTTTAGGAATCACGTTAGGAATAAAGCTCTGACCACCAAAGCCGGGGTTCACACTCATGATCAAAACCAAGTCGCATAGATCGAGAACATACTCAATAAAGCTCAAAGGGGTTGAAGGATTGAGGGAGACACCAGCGAGTTTACCAAGTTCCTTGATTTGGCAAAGATTGCGATGTAGGTGAGGGCAAGCGGTATGTTCAGCATGAACGGTGATGATATCTGCGCCAGCCTTAGCGAAGTCAGGTACATATCTTTCTGGCTCAGCAATCATCAAATGCACATCTAAAATCTTTGTAGTAACAGGACGAATAGCCGAAACTACCAATGGTCCAATGGTAATGTTTGGCACGAAGCGTCCATCCATCACATCAACGTGAATCCAATCTGCACCCGCCGCATCAACTGCACGAATGTCGTCACCTAAACGGCTAAAGTCAGCAGACAAGATTGAAGGGGAAATAACTGTGGACTTTTTAGGCATATGATTTACGGGGGCTTAGCTTTACAAAGATCTAAAAAACAGCAGATAAAGGTAGTTTTAACTACAGTCCTGTATTAATTATTAATTAAATTTAGCAGTTTTGATCAATTAAAGGCTAAAAAATGGGAAGTATGCTTAGTACCCTTTCTATTTTTTAGCCTTTAACTCAAACCGAGAAACTGTTGATGAACTGCAAATAGACTAATAGTATATGTTCCAAATCCAAGCAGAATACAAACTGGTAATGTTAAAAACCAAGCTAGTAGCAAGTTTTTCAAAGTATTACTCTGAACACCAACCCGATTTGCAACCATCGAGCCAGCGATGCCCGATGAAAGTATATGGGTAGTGCTAACGGGTAATCCGAAATAATCGGCTGTACCAATCGTGGTCATGGTCACTAGCTCAGCGATCGCCCCTTGAGCGTAGTTAAGCGGCTCTTTACCAATTTTTTCACCGACAGTAACAACAACTCGTTTCCATCCAATCATTGTTCCTGCTCCGAGTGCAAGAGCAATGGTAATCTTTACCCAATAGGGAATGAAGTGGGTGATTTTATCTAATTGATTTCTATAGGCAATTAATAAATGTTTTTGATCAAGGTTAGCTAATTTTTGTTGATTGTCTAATTTAGTAATTGCACTAGCAACAAGATAAATATCATTTCTAATTTGAGGGCGATCGCTCTCTGGCAAATCTACAAAATTACTACTGAGCGACAAACTATTGCTAATTAATTGACTTTCAGAAGCTAGCGATCGCCAAGTATTTTCATTTAGTTGACCTTGTGGTTTTAAGAAGTTTGTAAGTTCTATTTGACTATTCTCAAAAATCAAATTATGAACTGAAGGTTTGGATATCTGTGATGTAAATATAGGAATAACTGCTTTTGATGTAGTAACTAATTGGGCGATCGCTTGAGAGCTAGTATCCATATTTAAAGAGAAGCTACTTGGCAATAAAATTACTAAAATCAGCATCATTAGCCCCATTCCTTTTTGTCCATCATTAGAGCCATGGGCAAAACTGACTCCTGCACAGGTCAAAATTAGCAACGACCTAATCCCTAGTGATGGAGTATCCTCTGCTGCTGGTGATGTATAGAGATTTTCTTGTTTAATCAGGGCTTTAGCGATTAGGAATAATAATGCAGCTCCACAAAATCCGAGCAATGGTGAAATAATAAGGGAAAGAAAAACTTCCTGCATTTTTAGCCAATTTATGCCATCCCACCAGTTTTGCCCTGTAGATAAAACTGAATTAGCTAAACCAATTCCCAGAATTACACCAATTAATGTATGTGTACTAGATACAGGTAATCCCAAATACCAAGTTCCCAAATTCCAAATAATTGCGGAAATAAGTAAAGCCGCAACCATAATCAAGCTTTTACTTGAATCAGCTTTAACTAATAGTTCCACAGGCAATAAAGCCACGATAGAAAAGGCTACTGCGCCGCTAGATGTTATCACACCTAATAAATTGCAAATTCCTGACCAAATAACTGCGTATGTTGGCTTGAGTGTATTTGTATAAATCACAGTCGCTACAGCATTAGCTGTGTCATGAAATCCATTCACGAACTCAAAACCGATCACCAAAGCGATCGCTAAGCCTAAAAATAGATATTCCATAGATATTCCATTTTTACTCCACGATACTTGTGTTATAGCTATTGCCAAGTGTAATAGGACAAATCAAAACGCAAGTCTTGATTGGCGGCGCTTTGCGATGCCAATCCTTACCTATTTAGAACTTCTCAAGGTGCTGCCAAATTAATCTTCTTGCTTTTCGAGCGATCGCCACCAAATTAATCTTCTTGCTTTTCGAGCGATCGCCACCAACGACTGAGAGGGAAGTAAATAGCAGGTGACCATAAACTACTCAAAATTGCTGAACTAAGGGCAATCCGTTGTTGTAGAGTCCAAACATTATCCATGTCGGCTCCCATAGTAGTTAGTTGCACTGCGTGCATGGTCTCCACAATTACCGCCATGCCAAACACAATTAATGCGATCGAAATAAAGTCCTCTTGCATGTATCGCTGTTTCTGCAAAAGTGAGGTTAGTCCACCAGTAATCGCTAGTCCCAAAGCATGAGTTGGTGAAACATGCATGTCCACAAAGGTCATACCGTCCTGTATAAATCCTATGGCAACCCCTGCCATTACTGACAAAAATACAGGACGGTTGACACTCCAAGTTACTAGCCAGATCAGTAGCCAGTTAGGAGCAATTCCCATCAAGGTCATACCTGGAAATCTGGTATACATCGCTAAGATACAAATTAGCAGTGAACCAATGGTCACAGCCCAGTTTAAAAATTTTTTAGGTAGGGAAACTTTGCGATCGAGCATTATTTCTGATGACTGGGTTATAGCTTCTCTTGGAAAGGATATACCTCTACATAATCTAGTAATCCTAAAGGAGTCGAAAACTCGACGATCGCTTCAGGTGCTGGTTGCTTATCAAGATTTATGGATTTAATCCGACCAACAGGCACATTTTCAGGAAATAGAGTACTAAATTGTGAAGTATGCACAATATCTCCAACTTTTACATCAGGATCGCGCTCAAAAAAGTCTAGGGTCGCTGTATTTTGGCTTTGTCCTTTGAGCATTCCACTAAAACGACTGCGACTAACAACCACACCAACCTGACTATTTGGATCACTGATTAGCAAAATCTGACTACTGTTGGGGGAAACATGGGTAACACGACCAACTAAACCTCCAGGTGCTACCACTACAGCACCTGATTTAATCCCATCATTGCTACCTTTGCCAATTAAGATTTGATTCCACCAAGAGTCAGCCCCACGACCGATAACCGTTGCCCAAATACCGACATCTCTTGGGGTTACTCTTACCTTCAAAAGCTCTTTCATTCTCTGATTTTGGGACTCTAACTCAGTCAAGCGATAGCGAAGTTCGCGTACTTGAGCATCTTGCAATAATTCTTGCTTAGATACACTTGATTGAAAAGGGCGGCTGAGAAACTGATAGGTTTCCATAATCGCTACACCTTGAGTTTGGCGGATAAACCACGCCAGCCCAATTCCAGCAGTAACCACAACAGTTTGAAAGCTATAACGCTCCCACCAACTACGGATTGAATCCATGAAAAATTTACCTATAAACTTTTCAAGCGACTGGTTAATACACGACCAAGATTTTTATAATCTTCTAAAACGCGCCCAGCACCAATTACCACACAGTCCAAAGGGGCTGGGGCAATATGAGTGATAATTCCAGTCTCATGACTAATCAGGGTGTCAATACCATTCAGCATGGCTCCACCACCAGCTAACATAATACCGCGATCGATAATATCAGCGGCTAGTTCAGGAGGTGTACGCTCTAGTGTTCGCTTCACTGCTTCAATAATCACAGAGAGTGGTTCACTCATGCTTTCGCGAATTTCCGAAGACTTTACAGTGACGGTACGGGGTAATCCTGATAGCAGGTGCAACCCTCTTACCTCCATCGAAGTTTCCTCTTTAATGGGATAAGCTGAACCAATTTTAATTTTAATTTCTTCTGAAGTCCGTTCCCCAACGACGAGGTTATGTACAGTCTTCATGTACTTCATGATGGCTTCGCTGAGTTCGTCACCTGCAACACGCACGGATTCACTCAATACAATTCCCTGCAAACTCATGACGGCAACTTCGGTAGTACCACCACCAATGTCAATGATCATGTTCCCCGTAGCTTCGGTTACAGGTAGTCCTGCCCCGATCGCCGCCGCGATCGGCTCATCAATTGGGTAAACTTCACTTGCTCCAGCACGACGGGCGGCATCCATGACAGCACGCCATTCCACGCCTGTTACACCACTAGGAATGCCGATCGCAATACGTGGATTAAAAACACCTTTCTTAACTTTCTGAATGAATGAGCGCAGCATCAACTCAGCGGAGTCAAAGTCGGCAATTACGCCATCTTTGAGGGGGCGCACTGCAATGATGTCACCGGGGGTGCGACCGATCATTTTATTGGCTTCATTTCCGACTGCATAGGCAGTCTTATCGCGTTGATCGATCGCGACAACGGATGGCTCTTGCAGAACGATACCTTCGCCAGACACATAAATAAGTGTGTTGGCAGTACCAAGGTCAATGCCGATGTCTTTCGTAAAATGGCGTAATAAACCCACAGTCAACTCTTCCAGTGGTCAAACTAGCTATACATTCTTAACATTTTATTACGATTGTTGTCACTTAGTCTAGTCTTCTTAACTATTCCGAAAGTCTTGTATTTGTAAACAAAGGTGAAAAGTATCGTAAAGCAATACTTTATAGAAAAGCATTTTGGTGTTTCTAGGCGCGAGAAACACCAAAACGCTTTTCACTTTCGTTTATTGAGATTGCTTTGTTATTATGATGAGTGTAAGTAAAAATTAACGATTATCCAATGAGTGATTGGCTAGAACATACCGTCCAAACTGAAGTGGCTATTCCCGTGGAATATGCGTGGTCGTTGTGGTCAGATTTGCAAGCTATGCCCCGTTGGATGAAGTGGATTGACTCTGTGGTAGTCACTGCCGATCCTGAAATATCTGCTTGGAAACTCGGCACAAATGGCTTAACCTTTACTTGGAAATCTCGAATTCTGAAGCAAATTCCCAATCAAATTATTCAGTGGGAGTCGATTGGCGGTCTGCCAAATCGTGGTGCTGTAAGGTTTTATGGTCGTCCTAATAACATGACGATTGTGAAGTTAAGCATTGCCTATGCAATTCCTGCGATCGGGCAGCTTATGGATAATTTGTTTCTGGGACAGGTTGTTGAATCCACTTTGCAAGCGGATTTAGACAGATTCAAAATTTATGCACAGGAAGATTTTGCTAAAACCATTTAAACCAAGAGGGTGCTTTGCGCCCTCTTGGTTTAAATGGTTTTAAAAGATTGATCGCTGTCCTTCAGGACTAACACCAATAATTGTGAGTTGGCAATCTAGGACAGAGAAGCCATACTTGTCAGCAACTTTTTTACTAATTGTAAGAATTTGATCATTTTTAAACTCAATCACCCGATTGGTTTTGACGCAGACTAAATGGTGATGATGGTGAGGCTTGGGCTGATTAATTTCATAATGCTTATGGTCTTCAGTGAGTTCGAGTTCACGCAAAATCCCCATCCGCGCCATCATTTTTACAGTGCGGTAAATTGTCGAAAGACTAATATTCTCACCTTGTGCTTTTAGGCGTTCGTAGAGATCCTCAGCACTAAGATGTTGTCCTTCTGGTAAGGTTTGAAATGTACTTAAAATCACCTCGCGCTGCGGTGTCATGCGACAACCTTTTGAGTTGAGTTCAGCCTTTAGGGATTCAGGTGAATAGGTAGTCTCCGCAGAAGTCATAGCATTATCAATAACGATAGCTTCTTGAGAATAACATAAATGTCATTAGCGGACAGCAATTCTCATCAAAACCAATGTTAGTGTTTTTAGCGCCTGCGGCACTGAAAACACTAACATTGGTTTTGATGGAAAGTAGAGTGGGGCTTGCCCACCCTACTCATTTCTATGTTATGTTTAGCAACCCTACTTAAAAGTTATTAGCCATGTTACCGTTGCCCCGTGCGATTATTTATCGTAAAAAAGTCGATGCGGTTCAGCGTTTTCACCCTTGGATCTTTTCGGGTGCGATCGCCAAAATGCAAGGACAAGTCAATGATGGTGACTTGGTAGAAGCCTATAGCGAAGATGGCAAGTTTTTAGCAATTGGCTTGTGGGGTATGGGTAGCATTGCGATTAAGGTGCTATCGTTTCAGCCTGTGGAGTCGATGCAAAGTTTATTGCGCGATCGCCTCCAGCAAGCATTTATTCTGAGAAAGCAATTAGGATTAATCGATAATCCAGAGACAAATTGCTATCGCTTGATTAATTCTGAAGGTGACGGGTTAGCAGGATTAATTATTGATGTTTATGGTGAGACAGCGGTTTTGCAGTGCCATTCACTGGGAACATATGGATATCGGCAGGAAATTGCAGAAATATTAAAGGAAATTTATGGCGATCGCTTGCAAGCTGTTTATGACAAAAGCTCGGCGACTCTTTCGCGCAAATCACAAACTCAGTCTCAGGATGGTTTATTAATTGGTAAAAAATCCACTGATAGTGCTGAAGTTTTAGAATATGGACATCGCTTTATTGTTGATTGGGAAAGGGGACAAAAGACAGGCTTTTTCTTAGATCAACGCGAAAATCGGCGCTTGTTTGGTAAATATGCGACAGGCAAAAAAGTTTTAAATACCTTCTGCTATTCGGGTGGATTCTCTGTTTATGCAGTGGCGGCGGGGGCGCGAGAAGTACATTCGATTGATAGCTCAGTCAAGGCGATGGAATGGACAGATCGGAATATTGCTGCAAATTTTGATGCTGAGCGTCAGGCGACCCATACTTCTTTTACAGGCGATGTCTTTGATTTTCTGAAGCAATGCGATCGCGATTATGATGCGATCGTGCTTGACCCACCTGCTTTTGCTAAAAGTTTGTCGGCGCGACATTCAGCAATGCAAGCCTATCGACGGTTGAATTTGCAAGCCATGTCTAAATTAAAAAGTGGTGGTTTGCTATTCACCTTTTCTTGCTCTCAAGTAGTGAATGTGGAGAATTTTACGGGTGCGGTGACGGCGGCGGCGATCGAGTCAGGTCGTACAATCAAGGTTTTACATCATTTAACCCATCCTGCCGATCATCCTACGAGTATTTTTCATCCTGAAGGAGCGTATCTGAAGGGCTTAGTTTTGAGCATTATCTAAGCAGCCATAATTTGCTCAACAGTGAGATTTAATTCTGGAAAAGTTGGCGAAACTATGCGATCGCTGTTTTGAAATATTGTCATTTGATATTTGCCTTCTGTGTCTAAAGTGAATATCAGCACAGAAGGGAGCTTCGGATCGCCTAAATAGTCGCGAGAACCGATTGCTAAATAATCAACAATCCAATACTCAGGAATTCCTAAACGTTCGTATTCTTCGAGTTTATCAATATAATCATCTTCCCAATTTGTAGATACTACTTCGACAGCAAGTTGAATTGGTTTGCGGATGCCCCGATGGTTTAGGCGATCGCTCCGCCAAACATCTCGATTTATGACACTGACATCTGGATGTCTACCCTGTTCTTTACCTTTTTTATTTGTGGTTAAAACTGCTGCCACATCATTGACCACATAGTTTAACTGGAGGCGCTTAATCTCATCCTTAATCGCATCCATGATTAATCCAGCGACATCGTAATGAATTCTTGTTGCTAATTTTTTTACCATTTTGCCATCTACTAGTTCATAGCGACCATCTTCAGGACATTGCTCTAAAAACTGGTCAAAATTTAGCTCTAGTTTTTGCTCTTGCTCCAGTTCTGAAACAGACTTTGCTTGAGTGAGTGTAATCATAGATTTCCTCAAAATGCGTAGCCTAAATTATATCAAAGCCATATTTATAGAGTTGTGGTGCTTTTGAAGTAGTCCAGAGAAGTTTTTGAAAGCTTTGCAAAGCGCGGCATGAAAAAATGTCAGAAAAAGTCAGAAAACTTCTATAAAAAATTGCTTTTATGTCGCTACAATATGTCCACCTTATTGGTGAGGATGTAGGGATATGTATAGAAAGCATCAGAAAATGTCGGTTGCTAATATCGGCGCGACGATTTTAGCGGCATTTGTGGGGGCGATTATTGTGCCGATGCCGACACAGGCGCAGAACACAACTGTTAACCCCGCAAATCGGGCTGTTCGCAATGAAGCCGATCGCTTGCTTGATCTTGGCTATGTACAACTCAAAGATGGTAAACCGCGCGAAGCCATTAAAACTTGGCTCTATGCGATCGGCTATTACCGCCGCATTAATGACCAACCTGCGATCGCCTACACTCTGGCAAGGGTGAGTGATGCCTATGAAATGATGGGAGCAGCGAACGCCGCTCAAGATACAACTCGCCAAAGAATCCGTTATGCCAATACTTTGCAAGACAATGGCGCAAAGTTAGAAAGCTCCAATAATTTGGTCAGTTTTGAAATTGCCCAAAATAAACTGGAATCTGCGGCGAAACTGAACAAGGAAACTCTTGATCTGGCTATTCAAAATGATCAAGGTCTGAATACTGCGCTTGCTCTGAATAACAAAGGCTTAATCGCAGGACGTTATGGCGACCATATGGCGGCGATCAAGCTCTATTATGCATCGATCAAAAAATATCCACTCCGTGAGACGATCGGTGAGGGCTATGTCTATGTCAATAGCGGCGATAGTTTCATGTCGTTGGACAATTACAAATCAGCGATCAAGGACTATGGCATGGCTCTAACGATCGCCCGCCAATATCGCAATTATCCATTGATGGCAGTGGCAAGCGATCGCTTGATTGCGGCTTATCTTGAAGTCCCTAATTTTTATCGGATCGAGGAATTATTGCAAAATCGATCAAGCTTGGCTTTGGTAATGGGCGATCTCGAAACGGCGGCGATCGCACAGCGATATTTGGGTGATTTGTACTTATCTTTTGGAAATCTGCCAAAATCACGCGCTGCTTACCAAGAGTCCTATGATTTTGCTGCTATGCTAGAAGATACTTCTGGCTTGCAACTGCGAGAAGCTTATTACAAATTGCAAGCTCTAGAAAGAATGTGATTTTGGCTAGGTGACGCTATGCGCCACCTAGAATCAAATATAAAAGCGATTTTTATTTAAAAATTTAGTAAAAAACCTTAAATTTGCCATGCCAGCGATCGTCATTCCACGTCGGTTAGATGTAGCTGCTCTTGATCAAGATCAGCTTGATCAGGCTTCAGTCTCCACTGCTCCCACTCAGCATATTCTGCCCAATGGGGTGAAGATTATTGCCGAACAGATTCCTGTAGATGCGGTCAATCTCAGTATTTGGGTTGACGTTGGCTCTGCGGTCGAGAGTGATGATATCAACGGTATGGCACATTTCCTAGAGCATATGGTGTTTAAGGGCAGCGATCGCCTTGGCTTAGGGGAATTTGAACAGGCGATCGAGTCTCATGGTGGTAATACTAATGCGGCTACTAGTCAGGACTACACGCATTTTTATATTAATGTTGCACCTAAAGATTTTGCGAAACTTGCACCTCTACAACTGGATATAGTCCTAAAATCTAGCATTCCTGACGAAGAATTTCAGCGCGAACGTCATGTGGTACTAGAAGAAATTCGCCGCAGTGAAGATAATCCCGATCGCCGTATTTATCGTCATATTACGGAATTAGTGTATGAGCAGTTACCCTACCGTCGTGCTGTTCTGGGACCCGTAGATGTGATTGAAAACGTCACCTCAGAGCAAATGCGATCGTTTCATCGCCAATGGTATGCGCCCCAAAATATGACGATCGCCGTTGTGGGTAATTTACCTGTCAGCGAGATGATCGGTGTGATTGCGAATTATTTTGAGACTCAAAATGATGGAGATGCGATCGCTGTCCAACCAAAGCACAAAGACTTTACATACGAAAAACCATTTACGGAAGTTGTGCGGCGGGAAGTCACTGATTCAAGTCTGAAGCAAGCCAGACTGAGTATGTCATGGCGCGTCGCTGGCTTAAGGGATTTAGCGGAAACCTATCCCTTAAGTATTTTGGCGAACATTCTCGGTAGTGGACGCACTTCGCGGATGGTGCAGGACTTACGCGAAAATCGGCGGATTGTCGATCGCATTTCCGTGAGCAATTCAGCGATGCGTTGGCAAGGAACTTTTCAAGTATTTGCGAAGTTGAATGTGGAAGATGTGGCGATCGTGGAGCAAGCAATTCGCGAACATATCCTCAAATTACATGAAACTCCTGTTACTGATGAGGAATTAGCAAAAATTCGCACTCAAGTTAGCAATCGCTTTATCTTCGGCAATGAATCACCGAAAGAACGTGCAGGTATCTACGGCTATTATGATCGCATTGTCGGTTCGCTAGAGCCAGCTTTAAACTATCCCGATCTCATGAAATCCATCACCAAAGAGGACATTCAAGCTGCTGTTCGCAAATACCTCAATCCTGATGCCTACGGTATTTTGATTGTCAAACCTTAAGTGTGAAACTAGGCGATCGCCATGCTTAAACACATCAGCATTAAAGGCTTTAAATCAATTAAAGAATTAGAATTAGATTTATCTCCCATCAACGTTTTAATCGGCGCTAATGGTTCAGGTAAATCTAATTTTATTTCTTTTTTTAAGTTGCTACATTGGATGATGCGATCGCCTGGGCAATTACAGCTTTTTGTTGGACAATCAGATGGAGCAAATTCATTGCTATTTGATGGAGCCGCAGCTACTTCACAAATTGAAGCTGAACTTAATTTTGAGTTTGATGTAAAAGCGCTAGGTGTTGATCATAACTACAAGTTAAATTTTGACTATAAGTTTAAACTTGATTATGCAGCTACAGATACTTTTGTATTTGGTAGAGAAGCATACAGTTATACTGACCATAGTCAGGGGAATATTTTTGATTTTTTCCATGACGACAATTTTCCTGATTCCAAGGATTGGTTATCTCCCGATGAGATGGGGTACAAAGAATCCAGAATAATTAATGATTCAGAACACAAAAAAATTAAGGACAGCATATCTGCTTCTATAAGAAAAATTGCTACTTATCAGTTTCATGACACATCAAAAACTGCTCGGTTTAAACAAAAGTGGAATATTGATGACAACCAATTTCTTAAAGAAGATGCTGGGAATTTAGCCCCATTTCTTTTAAGAGTTAGAGAAAATGAGCCTCGTTACTATCAAAGAGTTGTAGAAACTCTTAGACAAATTATTCCATTTTTTGCTGATTTTATATTTATTCCTAGGCATAACACCGTAATTTTACAGTGGCAAGAATTAGGGACTGACTTAATTTTTAGTCCCCATCAAGCATCAGACGGAACCTTAAGAGCAATGGCTTTAGTAACGCTTTTATTACAACCTTCCGACAGTCTACCTGATGTTTTAATTTTAGACGAGCCAGAACTAGGATTACATCCCTATGCTATTAACATTATTGGGGGCTTAATTAATAGTGTTGCTAATCGCTGTCAAGTAATTCTAGCGACACAATCACCGTTATTAGTGGATTGTTTTGAGCCAGAAGAAGTTATTGTTGTTGAGAGAAATAATCGAGAATCTTATTTTAAAAGATTAGATTCATCATCTCTTACAGATTGGTTAGAAGAATACTCATTATCTGAGCTATGGAATAAAAATGTTATCGGTGGGAGACCTAGCCGATGATTCGTTTAAATATTATTGTTGAAGGGCAAACAGAAGAACTATTTGTAAACAACTCTTTGGCTGATCATTTAGGACAATTTCAAATTTCTACATCTGCTTGCCGAGTAACAACTAGTAAAGCTAAAGGTAAAAAAGGTGGATTAGAAAATTATGCAAAAGTTGAAAATGATATTAATCGCTGGCTAAAGCAACAAAGTAAACAAGATGTAAGATTTACAACTATGTTCGATCTATATGCTTTACCAAATGAATTTCCATCATTTGAGCAAGCTAATAAATTATTAGATCCTTATCATAAAGTTGGATTGTTAGAAACTGCTTTTGCAAATAGTATTAATGATAATCGTTTCATTCCATATATTCAGTTACATGAAATTGAATCTTTAATTTTTACAAATTTAGAGGAGATATATAAAAGTTTTCCTGAATATGATACATACCAAAATGAAATCAATCGATTGTCCACAGAATGCAGTAGTTATTCATCTCCTGAATTCATTAACCAAGGAGTAACTACTGCTCCTTCTAAACGACTTGCAAAAATTATCCCTAGATACGAAAAATTAAAAACTACTTTAGCTCCTCAAGTAATCCAGAAAATTGGGTTGGTAAAAATCAGAGAAAAATGTCCGCATTTTAATCAGTGGATTACACAGTTAGAAAACTTGCGAATCTGATCCAAATCACGATATATGCCAAAATTAGAACACTGAAGATATTGATTTAGCCATGCAGCAGTTACTTTACATCGAGATTCCTACGCCTCAAGTTGCAGCCGTGAAAACATGGCTCCAGTCTGAGTACCAATGTCCCTTTGGGAAAAAATCCGCTGCTAAGCATGGCTTTATCCTCGATCGCCAAAATCGCTCAGGAGCGATCGCGCAATTATCAGTATTTATCTGGTCATTACAACGCACGACTTACCTCAAGGTGTTTCGCTGGACGGATGAGGTGATGGATGGCGAGAAGGAATTTCTTGAGCATTTGACCAAGGCGGCGCGTCAAGCTTTTCCCTATGAGTTTAAACAGCCACCTGCGATCGCCTCAAATCAATCAATTTTTGAAGCCCTCGCTGAAGAGTATCCGCTTACGGTTAAATTCTTTCAACGGATTCCCAATGGTGAATATGATCTCAATCGAGTCTATTGGTGGGAAAAACGTTGGCGGGAAAGTGTCAAAGACCCTAAAACTTCCAAGCAGGTGATTTTTGAAGATTCACAAGCTAACTCTGTAAAGCCCGACGTTGTCTATGACATCGTGTATCTCGGTGGTGCATTGGGGGCAATCCATGCGGCGATGATGGCAAAGTTGGGGTATAGTGTGTGCTTAGTCGAGCGCATTCCCTTTGGAAGAATGAATCGCGAATGGAACATTTCCCGTGCAGAATTCCAAAATCTCATTGACTTTGGACTCTTCACTAAAGAAGAATTTGAATTAATGATTACGGCGGAATATGTCGATGGCTTTAACAAGTTTTTTGATAGTAATAATCCACCACATCTTAAGGCTAAGGTGCTGCATACGCCTACGGTTTTAAATATTGCGATCGATACCAATCGTTTATTGGAAATTTGTAGTAAGAAATTACATCAGTACGGAGCCGTAATTTGCGATCGCACTGAATTTCAGAAAGTAGTAATTAACGATAGTGGAGCGACCATCTTTGCGAAGAATTTGGAAACGGATGCAGAGGTAATTCTAAATTCGCGCTTAGTAATTGATGCGATGGGATCGGCTTCAGCGATCGCTCAGCAACTGAATGCAGGGCAAGCCTTTGATAGTGTCTGTCCGACCGTGGGCGCAGTTTTAGAAGGAATTGATAAGCATGTATGGGATTCCCAATATGGTGATGTTCTCTTCAGTCATGGCGATATCTCGCGAGGTAGACAATTAATTTGGGAACTCTTTCCTGCGGAAAAGGATGAACTGACGATTTATCTGTTCCATTACCACCAAGTGCATCCAGAGAACGCAGGATCGTTGCTGGAAATGTATGAGGACTTTTTCACGATTTTGCCTGAATATCGCCGTTGTGATATGGAAAAACTGACTTGGAAGAAAGCAACTTTCGGCTATATCACAGGACATTACAGCCTCAATGAGGATTCAAAAAAATGTGCCTTTGATCGAATTTTAGCGATCGGTGATGCTGCTTCCTTACAATCGCCCCTAGTCTTTACAGGCTTTGGTTCCCTCGTTCGCAACTTGCCACGTCTAGCAACTTTGCTGGATACAGCACTGAAACATGATTTGCTCAGAGCTGATGATCTTAGCCAGATTAATGCTTATCAAAGTAATATTGCCGTTACTTGGCTATTTTCTAAGGGAATGATGGTTCCGACGGGAATGCATTTACCGCCAGAGCGCGTTAACTCGATGCTCAATACTTTCTTTGGATTGCTTGCTGATGAGCCACAACCCGTAAGCGATCGCTTTATCAAAGATCGCCTTAATTGGTTAATGTTTAACCGTCTCGCCTTGATTGCGGCATTTAAAAATCCCAAGTTAATTCTTTGGATTATAGAAATGGCTGGGACAAAGGATCTCTTGAAATGGCTATCGAGTTATGGAGCCTTTACCCGTAGTTCTTTGGCTAACGCCTTACTAGGTGGATGGTTGCCTCAACTCATGCGTAGTTGTCAAACTTGGCTCGAACCGACAAATCCTCGTTTGTGGCTGCGTTTACTGAGTTGGAGTTATGCGCTGAATTACTCCGTTGGTAAATCCGTAGATTAGAGGAGATGCAGCGCATCTAATCTACAGGTTGTTTGCCTTTAAGGGCAACATTTGTGTCATAGTTTTTTAATTGCGTGAGGTCAGCAACTATGGGCGGAAGCATCTTAGGAACAACCAAAATTTTAGGGGTGATGGGTTTTCCCGTCAGTCATAGCCTTTCGCCTGTGATGCACAATGCCGCGATCGCCTCAATGGGATTTGACTATGTGTATGTGCCGTTTCCCATCCCCGTAGAGGATTTACCTGCGGCGATCGCTGGACTAAAAGCTATTCAATCAGTCCAAGGCTTTAACCTGACCATTCCCCATAAAGTTGAAGTGATTCCGTTACTTGATGAAGTCTTGCCGATCGCCAAAGCTGTGGGGGCTGTCAATACGGTAAAGCGAGTTGGCGATCGCTGGGTTGGCACAAATACGGATGTGGCAGGTTTTTTAAGCCCACTCAAGCAACTTAATTGTGACTGGGGAAATAGTCCTGCGGTGATCCTTGGTAGTGGTGGGGCAGCTAAGGCGGTTGTGGCGGCTTGTTTGGAGTTAGGCTGTCCTGTCATTCATGTGGTGGGACGCGATTCTAAGAAGATGAAAAAATTTCATGGAGCGATGACTAGCCAGCTCCACGATTACAATCTGCGGGTACATCCTTGGACTTCAATACCGCATTTGCTAGAAGTTGCGGGAATTGTGATCAATGCCACGCCGATTGGGATGGCAAGTGATCCTAATACACCAATTTCTGAAGCAGAGATGGATCTACTGCCCGATCAGGCGATCGCCTATGATCTAATTTATACACCACGCCCCACAAAGTTTTTGCAAATTGCGGCTGCTAGGGGACTCAAGGCGATCGATGGGTTGGAGATGCTGATCAATCAAGGGGCGATCGGGTTGGAGTTTTGGTTAGATCAACCTGTCCCCATTGAGATCATGCGCCAAGCGTTAATTACACATCTTGGTTAATTAAGGTGTTCTCGCTTTGCGAGAACACCTCTTTTTTATAGCGTTAATATACTTGACACACCAAAGCGCTAAGCCCTCACCCCTAGCCCCTCTCCCGCAGGAGAGGGGAACAAGAAATCTAATATTCTCCCCTTCTCCTGCGGGAGAAGGGGCTGGGGGATGAGGGGTGCGTCAAGTAAACGCCTTTTTTATTGCCCTGCGTAAGGATGTAAAACTACGGCTTTGAGAATACGATCGCCTTTCCATAGGGGCAAAGACAGCCATAATTTACCTGCATCGATCCATTGTTGGCGTAGGGCGGCACTACTAAGCTGCGGATCGTTGGATTTGAGGCAAATAATATTTAAAGTTGGTTCGCAGACTAGTTCTAATTCTGGTGAATCATCAATCCATTGGCGCAGACTGTCAGATAGATCAAGCGATCGCTCCACAAGATAACGACAACCCGAAATTCCCATCGCCTTCAAAGCCATCCATAACTTAAGGCTATCGGTACGTCTGGTTCCCTGCAAATTGAGATTCCCAAAATTGAGTGTGCGATCATCCATATAGGGAAGCTCCCCATCAAAGCCATCAACAAGATGCTGCTTATTTTTAACAATCAACATGGCACAGGTTCGCGCTACCCATAGCCACTTTTGGGGATTGAATGTCATGGAGTCGGCAAGTTCACAGCCTTGGAATAAAGGTTTTAGCTTAGGTGTAAAAATACCTGCTCCACCATAGGCGGCATCGATATGAAACCAACAGTCATAACGTTTAGCAATTTCTCCCACTGATTGAATCGGATCAATGGCTCCTGTTACCGTAGTGCCTGCGATCGCCGCTACAAAAAAGGGTTGCTTTCCTTCTCTAATTGCTTTTTGAATAGCAGATTCTAATTCTTCTAAAATAATTTCGCCACGATAGTTTGTGGGAACTCGCACTAAGTTCTCTTTGCCAACGCCAATCACATTCATCGCTTTCTCAAAGGATGTATGGGCGGCATCAGAGACAAAAGCCACTAAATTACTGGAATCGCCTAAAGCCTTGCTCTGAGGTTTTTTCCAGTTTCTCGCTAATAATAGCCCTGAAATATTAGCAAGGCTACCGCCAGCAGTCAGTGTTCCAAAACAATTAGTTCCCATGCCAAAGAGATTGCCAAACCATTGCATCAATTGTGCTTCCATTTCCGTAAATACGGGAGCAAGTTCATAGCTCAGCATGTTGTTGTTAATCGCTGAAACTAGCGCATCTGCCCAGATCGTGATCGCACTAGGCACACTATCCATATGTCCCATATAGCGAGGATTCTGGAAGTTAACAGTACGTGGCAAAATCTGCGATCGCACTTCTGCCAATAATTCTTGCAAATCTTGTCCTTGTTCAGGAATGAGAATATCAAAAGAAGACTCATCTTTGACAAAGGGCTGATTTTGAGTATCCAACACTGAATCTACTATCAAATCGACAAAGGCATATCCCAACTTGCGGATGTCTTCAAGATTAGAACGATCGGGATTAAGGAAGTGAGAATCAAGGAAGAAATTCTTTTGGGAGTCGGGCATTGTCGCAGTTTTCAAAGAAGTTGTATCTAAAGAATTTCCAAAAGTGTTGCATAGCAACATTTTTGGAAATTCTTTGGGTTTAGCTATTGATGTAAGGAATACGGGGAATTGAAGCAATCAAAGCCTTGGTATATTCGTGCTGAGGATTAGTCAACACTTCTGCGGTACTGCCCTGCTCTACAATCTTACCGCTACGCATCACGGCAATGCGATCGCAGAAAAATTGAGCCACAGCAAGATCATGGGTAATGAAAATATAGGTAAGCTTAAATTCTTGCTTGAGATCGCGCATTAACCGTAAAACTTGGCTCTGGATCGAAGCATCGAGCATACTCACAGGCTCATCACAGATCACTAATTTAGGGTTAGTAATCAACGCACGGGCGATCGCGACTCTCTGCAATTGACCACCCGACAAATCTGAAGGATAGCGTTCGGATAGTTGGGAATTCAGTCCTACTTTTTCGAGGATGGCATAGACTCTTTCGCGGGCTGAGTCAAGATCGGGGGCAAGGTTATGAATCATTAATGGATCGGCAACGCTGCGAAATACGCTCATATAAGGACTAAAGCAAGCACGCGGATCTTGAAAAATCATTTGCATCTGCGATCGCATTTGGCGCAATTGTTCACCTTTGAGCTTAGTTAATTCGACGCTATTAAACCGTACTGAACCGCGATCGGGTTTGATCAATTGCAAAATCGCTCTTCCCGTTGTACTTTTGCCAGAGCCACTTTCGCCAATAATGCCAAAGGTTTCCCCTGAGAGTATTTCCAAGTCAATGCCATCAACGGCTTTAACTAAACCAATCGAAGGATCAACTAATCTTGTTAGTAAATTTCCACCTGTTACATAATGCTTTTGCAGATTGTTGACATAGAGAATTACTCTGGGTGACGATTTGAGAGGGGGCTGAATTTTTTCAATTACTTTAACCTCTTCCTGCTCTTGACTCTCCTCTAGAACATTTTCTGAAATGTTTTCTGGAATAGCTTCAGGAATATCTTGATCTTGGACTTCAGGAACTTCCTGAATATCTAAACTAGAAGATAATACTTCAGGATGAAAATGCAGAACCGAAGCCAGTAAGCTTTGGGTATAAGGATGTTGGGGGGAACGGAAAATTTCTTCAACTGAGCCTGTCTCCACAATTACCCCGTTATACATCACGGCAATGCGATCGCAATATTCGGCAACCATACCCAGATCGTGTGTGACCAATAGTAAACCCATAGAACGGCTTTTGCGAAGTTCAGTTAGTTCTTTGAGAATATCGGTGGCAACGGTGACATCAAGACTGGTGGTTGGTTCATCGGCAATCAGTAAAACAGGATTTAACAGCAACGAAAGGGCGATCGCTACTCTCTGACGCATCCCACCGCTAAATTCATGGGGATATTGTTTAGCTCGCGATGGATCGATACGAACGGCTTTGAGCGCATCATTGAGGCGTTGTTTTGCGGACTGGGCTGATATCTTAGGATAATGGGACTCTAATACCTCTAAACCATGCGCCTCTATGCTCATCAATGGATCGAGCCTTGTCATCGGATCTTGAAAAATTAAGCCGACTTTTTCGCCGCGCCATGTGCCATCTTTTTTCTCGGCGATCGCTTCGCCATCGACACAGATTGTCCCTTCAGTGCTGGCATATTGGGGTAATAGCTTAATTAGCGATCTCCCTATCGTCGATTTACCACAGCCACTTTCACCGATTAACCCTAGTGCTTCACCTGCTTGTAAGTGGAAAGTAACGCGATCGACCGCAGGTTCTGCATCGCCATAACGAATAGTCAAGTTTTCGACTTCAAGCAGCATGGTTTCTAAGGACTGAGTGTAGGCATCTCAAGCTAAAATATCACGCTTCAAGGCGTAGAAACCAATTTAAACTTTGCAATTTCGCTTAATACTATGGCTTTAGGCAACGCCGTAGTTAGTGTAGGGGCGTTTGTAGGGCGGATGCAGACCTAACACAATATCTGATGCTGGTACACCTTTTTCAACAAGCTCTTGACCAAGATCGGCTTCGGTCATGTTGTGCTGAATCCAGATTTTGCCATTCTTAATGTCTAAATGGATATAACAGGCATAAATACGGGTTAGTCCTTGCCAGCCAAGATCAAGAATTTGATAGTGATCGTGTTCTGTGTCAAAGATGAGTTGACATTCGATGTTTGGCTCGTTTGTGGTGGCATGGGCAATTAGTAATTCGCGGACAATTTGGCGATATTTGGCTATTTTTTCCATTGGATTATCTCCTCTGTATTTGGTTCGTAGGCTAGGATTTTTAGGTCATACTGAACTATTGCGGCTTGGGTAAAGCGTTCTTGAAAAAAGGTGTTAAAAACATCAATAGGGATGGCTAAATAAAGAATTCGATTAGCTTCTGTCATTTGCAGGGCAAGGCGATAAAAGAATTCGATTAGCTTCTGTCATTTGCAGGGCAAGGCGATAACTGAGAAATTGCCCTAATGCATTATGAAAGTCACTGATATTGGAGGGATTGATAAAGCTTTTAACTTCTACTGCGATTTTCTGTCCATCTTTCTCAGCAGCAAATACTTTTTCAGCCGCTAGATCTATTTCTAGTTTAACGCGATCTATCCGAATGGTTAAGGGATCGCTGGTAATTGTCCACCCATCTTTGATTAGGGCTTGTTTGACTGCTTGATGAAATAGGTCTTTAGCCATAGTTGAAAGAGAGTATGAAATTCATATTACAATCTGAAAACCGACAGAGTAAAGAATCAACTAACTCCAAGTTAATGCAAATATTAGCATCCATAAATTCATTGGTTCTCTAACAATTTACTGAAATCTAGCTTACCAGAAAAAAATTAAGTTATCCATTATGAAGTAGTTTAGATATCCAGATAGCGACGAATTGGAGTCATATCTAGATGTGTTTCGATTAAATCTGCCATGTTGTTATAGAGACTTTGCTGATGTTCTTGCCAAGACTGGGAAGAAATTTGATGCTCAGAAATATTCGCTAATTGAGTTAAAGCTTTGCGGACATTGGCGGACTCAAATAGACCATGCAAATAACTACCCCAAACCCGATCGCATTGCATTCCTTCATCACGAAACTCGCGATCGCCTTGCACTTGCAACAAAGGCTGGATTTGCGAAGATTCACTTCCGTCAATTAAGTGAGTAACACCCATATGAATCTCATAGGTCATCCATTTATCGATAGATTGCGACCTTTGCCAAATCGCTTGTACCTGACGTACCTGTTTGGTTGCCATAAATTCGGTGCTAATTGGTAGTAGCCCTAATCCTGCTACTTCACCTTGAGTACCAGCCACTCCTGAGCGATCGCATAGATATTTCCCTAACATCTGATAACCACCACAGATACCAGCGATCGGCACGCCACGCCGATGTGCTGCGAGAATTGCATCTGCTAAGCCTGTAGTTCGTAACCATTGCAAATCGCTAAGGGTGTTTTTACTACCTGGGAGAATGATTATCTTCGCATTGTCTAGATCGGCAACTGTCTGCGCCCAAACGGTTTCTATTCCTAAATCCAATTGCCAAGGCTGACTATCTTGGGAATTGGACAAATGGGGAAATCTAATCCATGCAATCTTTGCACCTTGCCCTTTAGCTTCTGCTTCACTGCATAAACTATCTTCGCTCTCAGGTTGCAAATCTGAAGCATAGGGAAGAACTCCTAAATAGGGGAGATTTGGCATATAGTTACGAAAGTGCTTTTCGGCATCACTAAATAACCTTAAATCCCCACGAAATTTGTTGACAATAAAGCCTAATCCTAAATCCTTTGCTGGTTCGGGTAGAAGCTGATTTGTGCCAATTATCTGAGCAAATACACCGCCCTTCTCAATATCACCCACAAGAATCCAACGTCCTTGCAAATGAATGATTGGGCGTAAATTCACAAGATCGCGATGCATGAGATTTAGTTCTACAGGACTGCCAGCACCTTCTAATAGCAAAACATCACAGCGATCGCGCCAAAACTCAAGGGTGTCCCGTACGGTTTCCCAGAGCGCTTCGATATGCTGATAGTAATCAATTGCCGCAATATGTTGACGTGCTTCACCTAATAGAACCAATTGCGAAGTTCCATTTCCTGATGGCTTTAACAGAATTGGATTCATTTCTACGATTGGACGCATCCCACAAGCGATCGCTTGCACTGCTTGCGCTCGTCCTATTTCCCCGCCCTCCAAAGTTACATAGGAGTTATTTGACATATTTTGGGCTTTAAATGGGGCAACTTTGACACCATTGCGCCTTAGCCATGCTCCTAAAGCTGTGACCATCCAGCTTTTTCCAGCATTAGATGAAGTTCCTAAAACAGAGATGGCTTTCATAAATATCAATCGAAGGTAATTCTTTTTTATTAGCAAGAGTGTGCCCCACAGGGGCACACTCTTGCTAATCTATTTATACCAATTCCCGAAAGTGTGGCTACACTTTCGGGAATTAAAAACTAAACCCAGTAAGGGTTTTAAAATCACAAAATGGCTACGCCATTTTGTGATTTGGTATTAAGCTTTATGCTGCAAAAAACCAACTAGACTTTGTAAAAAAGTATTACTAATTGGTGTTCGCTCTGTGGTGTTGCCGACTTGTCCATTCGTCTCCCCAGCGATCGCAATAGTATTATCCGTATTATTAGAATTACTAGACATTCCCATATCAATATCAGGAACTTCCTCTACCAGTCCCACTACAATCAATCGAAATGCTATTTGTTGTGCCTTGGCGATCGGTAAACTAAGTTGTTCTGCCATTTTTTTGATGCTTGTGTAACCATCCGCCAGTGACCATACTTGCGTCTCATTATTATCCAAACGTAATGGAGATTGACCAGAAATAATATTGAATAAAGTCGAATTTGCTTCAGGTAACTTACTTTCGAGAATATTCCAATCCTTGAGACTGCGTAATCCCATTAGTGTCGTTTCCGTAGCAGGTAAACTTAATCCTGTCATTTCCGCCTTAGGCAAATTTGCATTGGCATCAAAACGAAATAATCCTGTCTCCACCTGAAAGAGCGCACAAACTTGTCGAAGTACTTGAACACTAAATAATAGTTTGAGTTGATCTGGCTGCAATATACCCAAGGATTTTAGATTGAGTCCCAAAAGCGCATCCTCTTTGATCAAGCGTTCTAGTTCTACTCTTTGGGTGTCATTCAGCCAACCTCTTTGTTCGATCAATCGCACTAGTCCACGATTATCTAAGCGATCGCCTGCTGCGACAACTCTTCCATTTTGAAGCCAAATATGCCGTAAAAAAGGTTTTCCCGTCTGTACATTTTGGGGATCTCTAATCGTTAAGATGCCAGTTTTTTGTCCTTGATCCAAAAACTGAAATATCTCTGGGAGGGAAAACTCAGATAAAGAGCCTGTAATTGCCATAACTGTAAATTAGAGAGTAAATGCTGAGAGCTATAATCTATGAAGATTTGGATTAACTTGTTTTCGGCTGTTATGTAGCTAGAATAAACAATCACATCAAGCAGCAGACCTTTGAATATAGTATTGCACCAAAGCAACGATCGCCTGAATAACTGTATCGCGCTCCTCTGCATTCAAAACGATGACTGGGGGTTGATTTTTCTCATCGACAAAACCCAAAGCTAGCTTGATATTTTCACTTGACCATGCACCTTCACAGTCCATATGGGTAATCCCAATGATGTAAGGAATCTGCACCCGTCGATTCATATAACTCAGAATGCGCCTTGCATAACGAAACTCATGGGGACGATGGGCGGCAACTAGGAGAATGAAAGCATGGGCTTTGCGAATCAAAATATCCCACATAAAGTCAAAGCGCTGTTGTCCGGGAGTTCCATAAATATGTAGAGCCATCTCAGGACCAAAGGTCAATCTACCAAAGTCCATCGCGACAGTGGTTTTATGTTTTATTTCTGCTGTTTCATCGGTGGCGCGGCGATCAGTATCAACAACATCGATTTCACTTACTGTCCGAATAAAGGTTGACTTCCCCGCCCCAACAGTGCCAGCTACAACCAAGCGCATAATTTCCATAAATTTTTTTTGTTCTTTGCCTAGAGATATCTAATTCGGTAAAATTTTCACGGATGCATAGCATCCGTGAAAATTTAACTAGAAAATTTAACTAGGCAAGAGCCGCCTTCAGATCACCAGTCACTCGCTTGATCTCCAGCATCAACAAACCTTGTTTCGCGGCTTTACTTGCCAATACCAAGAGTACTGCTTCTTCACCACAACTGGTCAAGATGCCATAGCCTTTGTCGCCTTCAACGTATAGGCGATCGATTACACCTCTAGATAGCTCATTACCAATGCGCTCACCAAGAGAGAGCATTGCGGCTGACATCGCTGATACTCTCTCTTCGTCCATTCCACTTGGTAAAGTAGAAGCTAGAGGCAAGCCATCAGGCGATACTAGGGCTGCTCCTTGGACATCACTGGTGCTGGTTACCAGATTTTGTAAAATACTTTCCAGCTTCGCAACGTTAATACCCATTATCTTTCTCCTTGTTTTGAATTTTGAATTATTTGTAGATTTAGTTTTGTAGACTTAGTTTTGTAGATTTAGTGAAAAGAGTATGCAGCTAACCGATAACCTCATACTCGATCACATCATGGGAACCGCCACGCAAAACAGATTCTGTTTGCTTACCACGCAGACGTTTTCCCTCAAGCTGCTCCAGCACACCTTGAATTGCTCCCAGTGTAAAAGTCAGTTTACGAGGGGAACCTTCGGGTTCACCAGCAGAGCAAATTGTTTCTCGACAGAAGACTTTGATTGATGCATTGGTTTCCTCAATATTGTCTACAATGCAAAGCCTAGTCCCATCTTTACCCAAAGCTTTTTGAAGAAGGGGAACAAGTTCGTCATGAGAAATGTTTTTCCCTTTAACTCCAAGCTGTTCGGCAAGTTGCTTGCCTCGATTGCGACCTGCGGAGATCAGCGCGATCGCTGCGGCTTTTTCTCCTAGGGCTTCTTCAGTCCCAGTCACTACCGCTTTAAAACAAACAATACTACTAAATTCACCAAGTTCAGTACGCATAATAACCTCAATATTTTTTTTAATGGCACTCCTATTTCATGCCTGCTGCCCCCGTAGAGATCATACGCTTAAACAACCCCTCAGTCCAGCCAGTTTCCCTGAGAACAGCCTGTGAAGAAACTTCAACATAAGCTTGTTCAATGAAAGCAAGATCGATCATGCAGATTCTACCTAATGATTCTCGCAAATCCTCAGTAAGCCCTGCTGACTTCAGGTGTTTTCCAACTTCATTGACCACAGTTGCCATCGCAGGAACAACATGCTGTGGACCAATCCCGATCTGCACATGCACTAATCCAATCCGCCAACGACGGGCTGCATAGGCACTTCCCCAATTATCCATACCTGTAAACATTTCCCCAAACCACTCAATGAAGGTCTCATTTAAGCGGTGCATTCTACCTTCCTTAGCGTTAAGGATTTCATACATTTCGGGATCGCGAGCAAGATAGGCATAAAAGACTTCTGCCATTTGCAGGGCGATCGACTTTCCCCATGCAGCATTTTCTTTGAGTAGAGCTTTGTCAGAATCGGAGAAAGATATACGTTTCTCCATAGTTGCCATGAAAGCCTGAGGATCGAGTACCATAGATGCTTCACTCTTTAAGATAGTTATAAGAATTTTTTGGGAGAAATACTTTCTAAACCTTAATTATTGTTAATCAAAACAAGTGCGAAACCCTTTTTAGGATCGCAGTATCATGAGGATAAATCATCCTGCTTAATCTGCTCATCGACTTCCCCCAAATTAAGGTTTATCATTTTCCAACCCCGAAATTAATTATCTCTCTAATATGTGTATTTACAAACTAAATGCAACATAAGGTAATAATGCAATGGTGTTTAATAGACACTTCCTTCTCAGTCACAGTACTTTGCTCTCAAACCCAACCCCAAAGATTCTTTAAGAGTGTTGCTTAGCAACACTCTTAAAGAATCTTTGGGGTTATTTGATTGGTGATTGCTGTAAGAATTGATGGTGTGAAACCTTGCCCCACGTCATTAGTTCTTGGCTTTATAGTATCTACGTTCTTGGGTGGGAAAGTAGTCTCTGTTTACTATACAATTGTGTTGATAAGACTATCATAGGATAATCCTTTGCCCAAGTTTGCCTCAAGGGTAAAAAGCACCTTGCATATAGCACGTTTAGGCAAAATTATTTAATATTGTTTGGGCGTTATTTGAGCGCATTTTAGAATGGCAGTAGATACAAAACAAGAGCAAAGCATTCGTGAAGTTGTCAATAGATTTGAAGTGTTATTGTCAGAATTTATTGACAACAAAAATGAGAGCAGGGATGAAGTCGATCAAGTATATCTTAATCATGCGATTTCTAAGGCTGTGCTTCGTTATATCAAAAATTATGTAGAATCTTATACTGCTATTCAGGTAATTGGCACTCAAAGATCTACTTCTTTAGCTTCAATTTATATTGCCCAAAAATTTCAAGCCCATACTTCAATTCGTAGTTTTGAGTCGGTAGATGATCTAGAGGAAGCCTTTACTCGCGATCTTCAAAGAAGTGCCTCCTGTAAAGGTCACAATTTGCTGGGTTTGAATATTGCCAATGAAGAAGAATATCTGATGGTTTTGGGGCTTCCCGCTTCAGGTAAAACAACTTATCTAAAATATATTGGATCTGAAGCTTTACGCTATCCTAAGAGTCGTTACAAGCATGATGTTCTGCCTGTATTTTTACATATCCACAAGTTCTATCGAACTACAGATAATTTGTTACAGGCGATCGCAGAAGAGCTTGAGAAGTGTGGGTTTCCCATATCACAGGAGCTGGCGTTATGGATGTTAGAACAGGGAAAGTTACTAATTCTAATTGATGGACTAAATGAGGCTGCTTTATCTCATAATCAACTTTCCCGCATGATCAAAGATTTTGTAACGGCTTATCCACGTAATCGTTATATTGTTTCTAGTCGTTTGGATTCCTATGAAAATAGTTTTGGTCAATTTCTAGAAGTTGAACTTCAGTCTTGGGGGGATTTACATGTACAGGAATATATTCATAAGTGGTGTACGCTCAATCAGACTTTTAAAAATGATTCCTCTCAAGATGTATTTAGTGACAATGCGTCGATAATAGCTCAACGTTGTTGGGAGATTTTACAGGTCAATACGATCGCTAGGGAATTAGCGAAATCACCGTTGAGTTTATCTCTGCTCTGCCTATTGTGCGATCGCCACTATAGCTTGCCCAGAAATGTTAGTGGACTTTATCAAAAAAGTATTCAGTTACTAATTGAAGAACAGGTTCTGAATCAACAGCTAGATAATATTGAAGCTTTTAACAGCCTTAGTACTGATATTTTGGAGCTAATACTCGCCGAAATTGCCTTTAGAGGTTTTGAAGTCCGAAAGCTAACATTGCCTTTAGAGGTAGTGGCGACTTATTTAGAGGATATGCTAGCCAACTATTTTCAAGGGCTTCAAGAACTATCCACTGATTTTGTATTCAAGATTTTGAAGAAAATTGGAATTTGTAAAATTATTAAGTCTGAAAGTGGAGCTAGTTTTAGCTTTACCCATATTAATTTTCAAGAATATTTTGTTGCTCTTTATATACATAGACATAATCAAACTAAAAATTTAGTTGCTAATTATCTTCACGATCGCCATTGGCAAAATGTTTTCCTTTTCCTTGCAGGAATGATGCGCGGTAATGCGGAGGAACTGTTAACTGATATAGAATTTCAGGCTGCTCAATACATTAATTCATCAAAACTCACTAATCTGCTAATTTGGTTAGAGAAAGTAGCTGTTAACTCATCAGGTGACTTAAAGAACATATCCAAACGAATTGCGACTTTGTTTCTTGCTCGCCCTCGTTTTCTGACGGAACTCGCACCTGCCCTAAGTTTGACAAGAATGCTATTCTTGGCTCGCAACCTTTATGAGATGTTTGATTCACCGCTGAATTTTGACAAGATTTTTGAAGCAGAACTCTCTCTGAGTCTTGCTCAAGCTCTAGATTTTGATAGTTCCACAGAACTTGATTTGGCAATGCAACTTTGTTCTCACTTAGAACAGTCTTTGCTTAAGGTTGACTATGACCCAAGCCAAATTAACTTTAGAGCTTTAAGTGAAAAATTGAATGAGTTGCATACGCAAGCTCCTAGTTATGAGCAACCCTTTGATGTGCGATTACAGTTTCGTAATCAGATTAGCCGCACTTGGTTGCAAACTCTATATCTTCCATTGGATTCCAATCAGCTTTCATATCAAGAAATCACAAATTTAGAGAACTATCTCTATGCAAATTTGTTAATGGTGCAATGTAAAAATGAGGCGATCGCTATTTCCCGCAAAACTTGGCAAGAGATTGAATCACGGATGCTAAGAATCAAAAATTAAATAGAACTCATTATTATTGAGGTGAGCAAAATCTATCTCAACAATAATTGGACTGTGAACTGAGCAACTTCTATTCTCGAACTAATGATGATCGCTTTGAACCCATTCCTAGATTTACACCTAAATGGAATAAATGTAAACTTGCTGATTTTAGTCTTGGCAGCTAGTCTTGATCGCTTAATTGGTGACCCTTTTGATTGGTTGCATCCAGTACAGGTGATGGGATGGTTAATATCGCGGTTTACTAATTTGGTGCTGATCCAAGATCCTGTCACGAACACCCGCATTCCTCGCTTTGCGCCCATAACCATGAAGATTTTAGGCGTAATTTTAGGAATTAGCATGATTTTAGGAGGTGGAGTTGTTGGTTGGTCGATTGCCATAGCCGCATCAAAAGTCCACCCTCTTTTAGCGATCGCAGTTTCTAGCATCATGCTCGCCGCTTGTTTTGCGGGGCGTAGTCTTCGTGATGCTGCCGAGTCGGTATTAGCAGTCTTACAAACGGGAAATATTGAAAATGCTCGCCAAGAGTTGAGTCGTTATGTGGGGCGAGACACAGCCGATTTGACAGAATTAGAAATTTTACGGGCGGTGCTAGAAACTGTGACCGAAAATGCGATCGATGCTGTTACTTCGCCATTGTTTTATGCTTTGATTGGTTCGGTATTGTTTGATTATGGTGGTGTAGCCCTCGCGATCGCCTACAAAGCATCTAGCACCCTCGACTCAATGGTGGGCTATCGGGAAGCACCCTATTCCGATCTCGGTTGGTTCAGCGCCAAAACCGATGATGTGCTTACTTGGCTACCCTGTCGGCTTACGGTGCTTACTTTAGCTTTACTATCAGGCAAGCCGATTTATGTTTGGCAGATCTGCCAACGTGATGCTAAGCAAGACCCTAGCCCCAATTCAGGATGGAGCGAATGTGTCTATGCAGCCATCTTGCAAGTGCAGCTAGGCGGTGAAAATCGCTATCAGGGACTTATCAAACAAAAGCCTTTCTTGGGAGATGCAATTGAGGCGATCGCTGCACCTAAGATTTCACAGGCTCTCAAACTAACCCGTATCTGTTTTTTGCTGTGGCTCAGCTTCACAATAGGTCTAGCCATTTTTTTGGGAAACTAAATTATTAATCGCCTTTTCTAATTCGCTTGTATCAGCATGGCGATCGCATTTTTAGCTATTTATTACTTATCTCAACGATCGCTTCTCCTTGTTTAATTTGTTCTAATGCTGCTGATAGAGTTGCGGTGAGAAGTTGCCGTAAGTTGCGATTGGTGACATTGCCACAGGTGATCCATAGGATTTGAGGTGGTGTACCTAGACGACATACTAGGTCTATAAAGTCACTATCTTTTGTCATAATGATTGCATTCGCAAATTTGGCGGCTTCAAATATTTCTATATCTTTGGCATCTCGTAGCGAGATTTCTTTTAACGATGTTGCTGTTATATCAAAATTGCTGGATATCCAGTTGGCGAGGGTGGGTGGAAGTTGGGCATCAATCCAGATATTCATGCGGTTAGTCTCGGAAAATCTGTACGGCGTGCGGCAAAGATTAGACAGGCTTGAATGTCGGCAAGTTCTAAGTCAGGGAAGTCTTCTAATATTTCAGTGATGCTAACGTTTTCGGCAAGCATTTCTAATATATCTGTGACGCGGATTCGCATTCCTCTAATGCAGGGACGACCGCCGCATTGTCCAGCAGTTTGGGTGATTCGAGTAAATAATGAGTTGGTGTTTTTCATAGTATTTTTGCTTGTTGTTTGATTTTGTTTAGCTCATGTCAAGGATTTAACTCTATTTTAATGGCTGTGTATTCTTGTTCTGTTAGTTCAAATTCTGGGTCAATAATTTTTACTTCTTCATAGGTGAGTTGATAGAGTTTGTAAACTAAGCGATCGCATTCCTTTTCTAATTCGCTAGTATCAGTATGGCGATCGTTTTTTTTAGCAGTGAGAATTTTTACTTACTGTAAAAGGTTTTGAAATGGTTGGGTGTTTTTCCAACGATAGGTGTTGAAATCTCGATAATCTACTGACAAGATGCGACCGTGACCTAGTTCTTCGGCGAGAATGACTAGCGATGCATCGGCTAAGTCCATTGGGAGATTGGCGTATTTTTGCATGAGTTGGGCAATCTTTTGGGCATGATCGGGTTTCAGATTGAATGTATCGAAGGCTCCATTTGCTAATGACTCCATAAATCTAGATTGAGCGAGAACTCCTTTTCTTTTTAGCAATAGATAGCAGGTTTCTGTAACAACGCACCATGTTGTGATTAGTCTTTCATCAATTTCTCTTAGTTTTTGTCTGGCGGTTTGGTGATGGGTGTCTTGTTGATCGGCTAGGGCTAACCAAAATCCTGTATCAGCGATGATCATATTTAGCCTCAAGTTCGATCGCTAGGATTTGTTTGTAGTTTGTGGATAAGTCACTTTCAACGGAGCAGCATCCAATAAATCCTGATTCTTCGAGAATTTCAAAGGATGTTTGTTTGTGTTGATGTTTGAGTTTTTGATAATAGGAGTCTATGGCATCGCGTAAAATATCAGAGAGGGTCTGGTTAGTTTGTTGTTGAATATATGTGAGTTTATCGGTGGTTACTGGATCGATTTGGGTGTTGATTTGTGACATTATGGTTTCCTCTATTTGGTTGATTTTTTATCTATAATCAAGGGCTTTACTCGTCTTGCAGCTTTTCTAAGTCGGCTAGGTCTTGTAGTCGCCCAGAGGCTAATTTATTTTTTTTGAGGTTGTCAAGATTAATAATTGTATAAACTCTTTGAAATCTTGGTTGAGCATTGTATTTATATTGGTGGTATTCTTGGCGGGTTTGTTCGAGTGCTTCTAGTCGTTTTTGGGGTGTTTGTTGTTGCCAGTATTGGAAGTCGCTGGTTTGTTGCTTGAGTGAGACTTTATTAATAACTTTTTCCATATTTTTTATCCTATTTTAATTGCTGTGTATTCTTGTTCTGTTAGTGCAAATTCTGGGTCAATGATTTTTACTTCGTCATGGGTGAGTTGATAGAGTTTGTAAACTAAGTGATCGCTTTTTCTAATTCGCTCGTATCAGCAAGGCGTGATGTTTACAACGATGGTAATTTGATTCTAATGAGTTGTTTTTCTATAGTTTCAAATTGAGAGATATGATTGTGTATAGCCTGAGCCATTTTTTGCCAGTTGGTGCTGCTTCTACAAATCACTATGCCTTTATGTTGAGGTGTTTGTGCGTGTAAACGAATAAAATCGCGGCGATTCATGGTTATGACGGCTCGATTGAGGCTAATGGCATAGTGCAAGACTTCAGGATCGGGGATTTTTTGTTCTGCTTTTCCTGCATCTTGTACGGTCAGGATGTCATATTCTAATGTCCGTAAAATTTTGACGACAGGCAATGGAAATTGCTCATCTGCATAGCGTTTGACCATTGGTTAATCTGCCTCGTTTTCAAGGATAGCATTGGCAATTTCTTGGGGATGGCTTTCGGCATATATCCAAGCATTTGCTAGATCAACTGCATTTAGGGTTGGATATGCTTCTAATATTTTTGCATCGCTAAGTCCTTGTTGTTGGTAGCTGACTAATAGCCAAACTGGGATTCTGGTGTTACGGATACAAGCATCACCGCCACATACGTTTAAGGTTTTCTCAATGCCATGCCAACTATTTAATAGGCTATTAAGGATTAGTTGAATTGCTTGAGATTTTTCTGTGGGTGAGAGTGCGAGTAGTTGAGGTTCTAGTTCTTTAAGTGTCATAGTTTTTTGAATTGGATATTTATAAATTGATTCTACTTTTTCCTTTTTACTTTCTAATTTTTCCTTGTCACCTCTCTCCTTCTACTATTTTAATCTCTTCTTCTGTCAACCCATAAAGTTGATAAACTAAAGCGTCGATCGCCTTTTCTAATTCGCTTGTGTCAGCATGGCGATCGCCTTTTTTAGCAGTGAGAATTTTGTCAACAATTGAGGTGATTGATTTTGATTGGTTTTGGGTTGCTTTTGGAATTGGAATCTGTCCAAAGTATTTCCAAATTAATTGATAGCCGTTTTGAATAGCAGTACAATATTTTGAAATTAGCCACCAACCCATGTTTGAGTTAAGAATAGCTAAAAGAACCTTGTCATCCTTTGAAATAATCCACATAGAATCATTACAGTAAAGCCCTTGATCATCATAGATAAAACATGGCTTTACTTGAAACTTTTGATACATTATTTTAGGTTTTTCAAATTCTTGATAATAATCACAAGCTCTTAGTTCCCACCAATAATCACCTTTATCTGTTCTTTTTTCTGCTTTGTCCTTGAATGGATTCAAATAATCACAAATAGCTGGATATTCACTAAATAGCCATGTCAAAGCCTCTTGATTTTTTCTTCGTGAATTAGTGAATCCCTTTTCAAATTTTATTAAATATTTTTCTGCTTCAGGTATTGCGTAAGGTTTTATATTACGACCTAAAATAAATGGGCGAACTATTTCTAAGCTTTTCTCATCTTTTTTAATTAATTCACTATAAATCTCCTTGTTAATTACAAATGCTTCTGTAAGCCCAGTTAAAATACCTCTAAATGACTTATCCTCAACATACTCAGAGAGTGAAATATATTTGCTTTTTATCTTTAACAGTAAATTCTGATCTCCACCAGAAGAAATCATCCAAGTTTCATCACTTAAAGACTCACTTGTAATTTTATTAGATATACTTTCTAGATATTTTACAAATCCATTACTATAATTAAGTGTTTTCACCGAAGCAGAAATAAAATTAGCATTTCTACTTTGTTTTGAAGCATTGAGAATACAAGGATAAGTAGTTGCCTCTTCAAATACTTGCAAATCACCAAAATCAATAATTGCTTGTAATTGAGTTTCTAAAAAGTAATTTCTTAACGCTTTTCCATAACCTGCTTGCATCCACTTGTTAGGCATGATGTAAGAAAATTGACCTTTATCTTTTAAGATTTCAAATCCTTTTTCAACAAAAAATACATACAAATCAGCAGTTCCTGAATAGGTTGCATAATTAGTTTGTAAAAAAGGTTTTTGCTCTTTGATTTCTTCTTGTCTTATATAAGGCGGATTCCCAATTACGACATCAAACCCAACAAAATCGCCAGCATCATTCAAAACTTCAGGAAACTCAAACCGCCATTCCAAAGTATTTTTGTAAATCTTACCGCTTTCAATATCCTCAATTTCAACATTCAATTTAGCAATTTCAATATTTAGTTTAGCAATTTTTCTTTCTTGTACTTTTCTCTCTTCTTTTGTCGGTTCAATTATCCATTTTTGATCTTGCAGATTTTCAATCTCACCCTCTAAACGTCTTACTTTAGTTTTCTTTGGATCAATCCCTTGTAGCGTTATTTTAAAACTCTTCTTAATCTTTGCGATCAAATTTTCCATCTCGCGTTTTTGCGCCTTACTTTCCGCACTGCGATAAGTCTGCACCGCATTCCGATACTGCTCAATACTAAACTTCTGCTTCTGCAAAACCTGCTTCACATCCACATCCAACCCAAACCGACTAATCAAAGAATTCCCACACTTGATATTAATGTCGATATTCGGCAAAGTTTCGAGATTGCCATCAACACGATAATAAGCATTTTTTAAAAGCTCAATCCACAACCGCAACTGACAAATTTTTACTGAATTAGGATTAATATCCACCCCAAACAAACAACCCTCAATAATTGTCTGCTTCTCATGAAAAAGCGCCTCCTGAACCCTTTGACTTTCCTTGTTTTTAGGATTATAAGCAAACAACTTACCATCCAAAGTCACCTTTAACTTATCATTTACCACCTCAATCTCATATTTACTTAAAGACTCTCCATTTCTATCTTGCAAAATCCCCAAATATTGCTTAATCGCAATCATCTCATTCAAAGCCGACACCAAAAAATGCCCCGAACCCACCGCAGGATCGCAAATTTTGAGACTATTCACAATTCCATTCGCCTCATTTCTGCGAACTACTCTATCTCTCTCCTTAATATAACTACCTAAATCATCACAGAGATCCTGAATATTCTCACAACTCCAACTCTTCACCTCATTAAACTTCTGCACCACCGCCCGCCGTATCGTCTCCCGACACATATACATCGTAATGAAACTCGGCGTATAAAAAGAACCATCCTTATAGCCATTAATCTTCTCAAAAATCAACCCCAACACCGAAGCATTAATCAGCTTCTCACTATCTTCCTGCTCGTCCTCAAACTCATCCTTACTAAACTTATAGGCATGGAGAAACTCAAACAGATATTCCAGCGCATTCAACTCACCCGATCGCTTTCTCTCATTGCCATCAATCAACACCGTCGCCCCGAAAATTGGTAGATTTTCACTAGCCAAATTACTAATCGAAATAGTTTTCTGCTCAATATCCGTCAACTCAAACAGCGAACTATTCAAATAAGGCACATTCGCAAAAGTCTCCTTCACGCTGGCAATGCGATCGCCATGCTCACGAGCCAACACACTAAAAAAGAGTCGATTCAAATCGCTGTAACTCTTAATCTTAGCCAAATTTAAAAACGCAAAATCCTGATCATTATCGTGATACTTCAGTAATTGCGCCTCCAATAGTTTTAAAAATAAAACGCGATTAATCCAAGTAATTGACAATCTTAGGGCAACATTAAACAGCCTTTCCTCATGGGTTTCACCAAACTCTTCAGGCTTCTCTAACTGTGAAATTTTATCCGAACTATCAAGCTCATGAATCGCATTCTCAATCAAAGAACCATCATGGCGATCGCCTTCTGCCCTCCGTCCGATTAACTTCTTACCCTTATCCTTAATTTCCGTCAAACCAATGATATGCAGCAACTCATTGTAAAAAGGCTTATTTAAACTATTGCTGTCATTAGCAGAACGGAGCTTTAATAAATGCTCAGGCGAAAAAATCTTGTAAAGATCGATTAAATCCAAATCCTCAAGATCGCGCAAATCAAAATGTGTGAACTTAATTTGATCGATAACCTTAGCGATCGCAGGTTTGGCAATCTCTTTATAAAATACATCCGTCTTATTGCTACTAAATTGCTTCTCTTCAAAACCTTTAAATTGCTTAACTAAATCATTATCTCGATAAAATAGGCGATCAAAAATCTCCGCATCAAAAACAAACCATTCATAAATATTCGTAACCACCAAATGCTTAACCTGAAAGTTTCCAAGCGTCACGCGCTCACGCAAAAAATATAAAACCAACTGCTGCACCGCCTTAGTATTGAGATTGCTCACCTTTGGCATCTCCACACTAGCTGTTTTAGTTGGCTTCTTTGTCTCAAAGATCACCCCAGCCGTACTTTCCACATTTTTATCATTGTGGATTACCAAATCACTATTTTCCTTCGTATTAATGAAATAGCGATCGCCATAAAAGCTCTTTTTTAAAAAATCACTCAGCAGATTTTTATTAAACTCTTCATCCTTTTTCTCATCACAAAGCTCTAGCAGCCGCGCCAAAACAGCCTTAAATTCCTGAACACTTTCAGGATCAGGCTTAACTTTTAAATAAGTCTTATTTAATGCTTGCTTAGGTTCGAGCTTATTGAAAATCATCAAACTTTATAGCTAGTGAAATTATTGGCTAGTCCCATTATGCCTATTTTATAGCAAAGCAAGTTTTGCTTAGGACATAAAACCCCAGAATCGAGTGGCGGCGAGAAGTGCCGCCACTCGATTCTGGGGTTTAGCTGCTATAGCAACCAGCGATCGCTTCACCTCATACAGCCAAAGCTGCACCTACAGAGCTTTGCACTCAAACCCAAACCAAGAAAAAAAATTGAAAGCGTTACTTCGCAACGCTTTCAATTTTTTTTCTTGTGGTTCGTTTGATCGGTAATATTTGGCTGATTGGTGGGGCGATCGCGATCAAAGCTATTTACTGATTTTGCGACATTCATCACTAGATACTGATTGAGCACTACCATCAGGAAGCGTTTTAACACAGGCAATATCTCTTTCAGAGGCAAAGAATGTATAGGCAATAACCCCAGAAAGTACGATTAAAGATATAGGAATTAGCACATTTAAAGATAGCCACTTGGGACGTAATTTCTTCTTGATACTGGCTAGATTTTTCTGGACTGATAAAATATTAGGATGTTTAGCATTAAGCGATCGCTTGTAAATTTTGATCGCTTGTTCATAAAGCCCTTTGACTTCTTGATAACGCTTTTGTGAGTAGTACATGGCTGCTAAATCCACTAAACTCGCCGCAACTTCTGGATGATCTACGCCTAACACCTTTCTTTTGATTTCTAATGCTTGTAAAAACAATGATTCTGCTTTCTGGTAAAGGGCTTGGGCATTATAAATTGCGGCTAGATCTAACATTGCCGAGGCGACATCAGGATGATCATCTCCTAATGCTTGCTTACGAATAGCGATCGCTTCTAGAAATAGTTTCTCAGTTTTATCAAATAGGTTTTGTGAATAACTAACAACTGCTAAATCGATTAAACTATTAGCAACATGGGGATGAGATTCTCCATACAAATGTTGATTGACAATTAAAATTTGCTCAAGATAGTTTTCAGCCTCATCATATTTATTAAACTTGCGATTTTTTTGAGCTAGCTCGTATAAGCATTCCAAAAAAAGGCTAATCTTACCGTTAGCATAGGGTGGGTCAGGCTCAATTCGATAGGTAGCACTAGTATTGCTACTAAAAACAATTTCATCACCATGCATCAATATCCAAGAGTCACGCATTTCACCATTGATCAGTAGCCCATTGGTACTTTTTCCTTTTTCAGGTGTGCCGTCACTTAGTCGAAATATTTGTAATAGTGGATCTGGTACTACTATTCCTGTCAAAGTTGCGTGTTCACGGGATACTGACTGCGATCGCAATACAATCTCATTTTCTGGCGATCGCCCAAGGACATAGCTCTTACTATCTAGTAAGATTCGTTGCTGTCCTTCAGGATCTTGCAAAATTAAATAATGCTCGAATTGACTGCCTTCAACTACGGTTGCATCTTGGGGAATGATGGATCTGTTAGTCATAGTAAGAGGGGCGATAGCTAATTACGGAGAGCACAATGGTCAGAATACTCAGATAGTTGAAAAATTATGACATTGTTTAAAGCTAACCTACCCACATCAAACTTGCAACAATCAATAATGAGCTATTTGGCTGAAACAATCCGATGCGAGGCTTTGTTTTGGGTTTTAGGCACTCTTAAAAAAGCGAATAATTTCGCGGACATGCTCCAAAAACTGACTGTCGGTACTGAGTTGCGCGATCGCCTGTCGTGACTCTCGGACTAAGCGCTCATGATCACGCTCATTGGTGGCGCGTAGATCTTCGAGATTTGCTCCTAATCTCGATAAATCTTTGCGTGTTTCCTCAGAAAACTGTGCGTATTTCGTTACCCATGAATAGGGATTTTCACTGCTAAGCTGTTCGTTAATTTGTCGTACTGACTCTTCCAAATTGGCAAACCTTTGGCGCAACTCCATTACATCTTCGCGAGGATAATCAATTTGCTGGTAAATTGCGCTCAACCTCTGAGATATGTACTCATAGGCGCTAATCGCAGGACGCAATATCGTCAATAAAAGTGCAGCGATCGCCCCCACATAACCGATAGTGCCAATGCCACTTGATGCTAAAACATAAAGAGCGATCGCCGAAATTACATGTAATGCCAGCGCTAATCCTAACGATTTTTGGGCAAGCGATTTGACATAAGGTAATTGGTTATCATCGACATTAATACCTTTTTCCTTAGAAATTGTTGCTTGATTAAGTACAGCCTTAGATTGAAAATAAACATTCCAAGGCACAGTAACGATGATAATCAGCCATACAAAAATGCTTGCGCCAATTCCCCAATCAATAAAATTACCAAATGGCAAATTTAACCATTGAGTTAGCCCAAATCCTGCCAGAAATATCAATAGTAAAGCGCCAAGCCAACCAATAAAATTACCCATAGGATTATCTGCAAATATTTAAAGTCTACTGAACTAACTATGCCAAAAGATCAAAAGCGGCGCTCTGCGCCGCTTTTGATCTTTTGTTTGGATAATCCTAATTAGGGAATTTTTGTGGAAACTGTGCAGTTTCTACATTTAAAGCAACTGTTTGACCAGCACGCTTAACTTCCATACGGATTTTGTCACCAACTGCTCGATCTTCAACTAATTGGGTAACTTGATCAGCAGTCAAAATTTCTTTATCGTTAAATCTGACAATCACATCACCACGCTTAGCGCCTGCTTTTGCCGCAGGAGAGTCATCTACGACTCTAGTAATCAATACACCCTTATCTTCAGAAATTTGGATGCCAAACTCAGTGTCTTGATTGACCTGTCTTTTGACATTTGGATCAACCGTTACCATTTGAATACCAAGATAAGCACGGCTGACTTTACCGTTCGCAATTAGTTGCTTAGCAATGCGCTGAGCAGTTTCAATCGGAATTGCAAAACCTAAACCCTGTGCGCCTTGGATAATCGCAGTGTTGACTCCAATAACTTCGCCATTTTGATTAAGCAAAGGACCACCTGAGTTACCAGGATTAATAGCAGCATCGGTTTGAATGAAGCTAACGCGCTTATCAACACCGATTTGTCCACTATTACGACCGATCGCACTGATGATGCCAGCCGTAACTGTATTGTCTAGTCCCAGTGGATTACCGATTGCGATCGCCCAGTCTCCTGGTTGTAAATTTGCCGAACTGCCAAGACTCACGGTAGGCAAGTTGTCTGGCTTAACCTGTACCACCGCAATATCGGTTAGTTCATCGCTACCAATTACCTTACCTTCAATTTGGCGACCATCTTTGAGAATTACAGTTACCTTGTCTGCACCACTAACAACGTGGGCATTGGTGATAATGTCTCCCTCTTTATTAATGATAAAACCAGAGCCAGTACCTCGTTCAACCCGTTCTCTAGGCATACGACGTAATTGATCGCCAAAAAATTGGCGAAACATGGGGTCTTCCAAGAATTCCTGAGGAATCTGTTGATTGCTAGCAACAGTACGAGAAGCATTGATTCTAACTACTGCGGGTCCCGTACGATTAACGGCTTCCACCACATAGTTGCGAGGTACGGTAATCGATTTAACTTTGTCACTCTCTTGTGCGATCACTGGTGATATCGATGCAACTTGAGTTACGGGCGTAACTACCGTCGTATTTGGCGATCGCACTCCAGATACAACCGCCCAAGCTCCCAAAATTACACCTAAAAGGAGCATCGAAGCATAAATCAAAGGTTGCTTGTAACGAGATTTTTTGTTTGAGTCTCTCATAGCTATTTCCGCGACCAATAATATCTAAATTCTACTAAAGATTTTTTTTCATGTTAATCTTTCCCGCCAGACGGAAAACCGTCACTTATGGCTGCTGTCCATCATGTTGAGACATAAAACCAGAAGACGAGTGGTGACGCGAAGCGCCACTACTCGCTTCTTGGATTTTGATTTGTCCTAATACAACCGACCACAGATACATAACAGATATATAAATTAGACATAATTTTAAAGAATAATGCATCACCCACCAGAGCCGATTTATACCAAAACACAAAATGGCGTAGCCATTTTATGTTTTTAAAACTCTTACTGGGTTTGGTCTTTAATTCACAAAAGTGTGGCAACACTTTCGTGAATTGGTATTAAATGACCAATTTAAATAAATTGTGAGAGAGCGCTCGTCAGGGCGCTCTCTCACTTTGAGTAATTATTTAGAACTCATCGATTTTGGCAAAGGCACAAGTGGCTCTTCCATCGCAATTAAGATTGGTTCTTCTTTTACTTGTTTAGGAGCATTGATGTTATTTGTGACTGGGCTAAATTGAGGACTAGAGTTAAAGGTAAACATCGAGCCGAATACCCCAACCACAGCCGCCACGGATATCCCAATACCTGCCAATTTCCATTTACGACGCTGCGATCGCTTGTCAATCTCGGCAAAGACACGATTAATCATTACATCTGTCTCTGCTTTTACAGATGAATGGGCTGCCACAGGCACTGGCAAATCAATTAAGGATTGACGTAGCTTTAGTTGTTGTTGATAGAGGCGACGGAAATCAACATCATCGGACAGCCACTGTTCGACAAGTTGCTCTTCAGCTTCAGTTACTTCGCCATCTATATACGCACTGAGTAACTCAAAGCGCTCCTCTGGAATAATCATAGAACTATTAAAAATTTGGTTAGCACTCATAACTTAAATACACCCCTCGTTACATATTGGACAAATAGGGTTGTAGTTGCGCTTGTAGCTTTAATCTTGCTCTAGCTATACGTGATTTTACTGTACCAAGCGATACACCTGTTAGCTCCGAAATCTCTTCGTAAGACAAACCTTGAATTTCCCTCAAAACGATGGTTTCACGGAAACTAGAAGGCAAATCTTGAATGGCTTTGCGAAGTTGTTCATAAAACTCTTGCGTAGACATGTTTTCGATCGGGCTAGGGGCGGCGCTAGGTAAGTCCCAATTCATCTCATCACCATCGCCAGACATAAACGGTGCGTCGAGGGAAACTGAGTTGCCAACTCGTTTGCGCTTACGCAATTCGTCATAGAACAAATTAGTGGCAATCCGACTCAGCCAACCACGAAACTTTTCAGGCTCTTGTAAGCGCTTGATGTTTCGGTAAACACGCAACCATACTTCTTGGGCAAGGTCAGCACGATCTTGCCAGTCAGGAGCGAGTTTGTATAGAACTTGATCGACATAGGACTGATTACGTCGCATAAGTTCGGCAAACGCAGACTTACTGGTTTGCGCTTCGGTTTGGCACAGTTGTACCAGTTCAACGATGGGGAGCTTATCAACGGACACGGAGTTGGAGGGCTTGTACCCTCCGATGCTGGTTGACCAAGATAGGCTATAACTCATCAATTACTCGCTCCTACTGGACTTGAATCTGCACATGACTAAATGTCTGTGTTTTTATGTTCAAGTTTTAGGACGAAGAATTATCAAAGTTTGTTCCTATCAAAATAGAGCTTTACTTGATATATAGCACTTTGCCACATGAATAAAATCATCGCAAAGTACTTCTAAGTATCGATATTTAAAGATATTTCAAGAGGGATAATAGCAGTTAGTTTGGGTGTTTTTGCTAATTTATAGGTTTCCTTAGATCTTTCACCTAATTTTTTTACTTAAATTTATTTGGTTATACTTATGCAGCGATCGCAGTGGATATCAGTTTTAACGGGCGTTGTCGCCGTAGTTTTGGGTGTGGGCTATTTGATTTTGGTACAAGTACTTGATTGGCGCGGCGGCGAAATGCTACCTGCTCCTGTTGATCTGTCCTTTCTTTTTTAATGTTCTTATAGAGCGTCACAAATTGCCGCTCTATATTTTAGAGAGAGGCGCGAAGCGCCTCTTGCCAAATTCGTAGATTTTATGAAACTAACCAGAAAGGGTCATTACAGTGTGAAGGCGATGCTCGATCTGGTGGTTTGGGCAAAACGTAAGCCTGCCTCAGTCCGCGAAATTAGCGATCGCCAATCGATTCCTGCCCCATATTTAGAAAAAATCTTGATAGCCTTGCGTCAAGCAGATCTAGTGGAGTCAGTTCGCGGCGTACAAGGTGGTTACAAGCTGAAGCGATCGCCTAAAGAAATCTCTCTAGGCGAAATTTTATCGGCGGTTGGCGAAGATACTTATCCTTTGCCCAGACTCAAGCCACAGGAAAAACTCGCCTCTGATTGGGTCACATTTGCCCTATGGCAAAGACTTGATCGCAAGCTTAAGGATGCTCTTTACGGTATTTGTTTAGAAGATTTATATTACGATGCCCGCAGTTGGCAAGCATCCCAAGGACAAAGCTCAGGATTTATAGTTTAAATAAGTGAGCAAAGCTCGCTTATTTAAACAGATTTCGAGCGGATTTGGCGCATAAGGTTAGCCATTTCGATCGCCGCCATACCAAATTCCCAGCCTTTATTGCCCTTGATGCCCGCACGTTCTAGAGCCTGCTGCATCGTGTCAGTGGTCAACACCCCAAAAATAATCGGTACACCAGTTTGAAAAGAGGTTGCCGCAACTCCCTTAGAAACCTCATTAGCTACATAGTCAAAATGGGGAGTATCCCCACGAATGACAGCCCCTAGGCAAATAATTGCGTCATAACGTCCTGAATCGGCTAATTCTTTTGCCACCATTGATATTTCCAGACTTCCTGGAACCCATGCATAATCAACTTGGCTACCAGTCTCTGAAACATCAACACCATGTCTCAATAACGAATCTTGACATCCTTGGAGAAGCTTACCGACGATCAGGTCATTAAATCGAGCTACCACGATCGCAAAGCGCAAACTATCTGTATTGGTAAAGCTACCTTCAAAAACGGTCATAGAATTTTAATTTGTAGCAATTTTCAAATATTAATCAAAATTAAGCAAAGTAAAAGTTTTACAACGCCTTGCTAAGCAAGGCGTTGTAAAACTTTTTGGGGGCTTTATTAGCTATGTCTAAGCTACAAAAGCATTCAAAATGCCGATGACAATTACAAATGCTAACCAAATCAAAGAGCCAAGAAATAACAGAGGCTTTGTTTGGTTCCAAGAGCTAGGGGATGCGTAAGCTACGGGTACACCAATCACCAAAACGAAGGAAAACAATACAAAAGCTGCCAATAAAAGTTGGAATAGAATAGTCACTTTATTTAAACTCCGAATACTAAAACAAAATACTAAGACAAATCCTTTACACCAAATTAGCAGAAAATGCGTCTCTCTTAAGGTTTGAAGTAAATGGTGCTTCAGCACCATTTACTTCAAATTACAAAGCGCCTGCGGCCGTGCGATCAAGCACACCTTCAGATAAGTGCGTCGTAATATTTCCAGATTGCAAGATTGGACTGCCCTGTGCACCTTGAGGATAATCAATCACACTTACACCACCATTACCTTGCTTAAATACCCAAAACTGTTCGGGTGTAAACCCAAATAATAAACAAAGAATCGCTTTGTTTACCGCATCATGGGCGACAACCAGAGCCGTTTCACCTGCGGGAACTGACTCGACAATTTTTTGCCAAATAATTGCCACACGATCCCAAACCTGCTGTAAATTCTCACCTTCAGGCATTTGCACGGTTTCAGGTTGAGCTTGCCATACAGCTAGTTCGCCAGGAAACTCGGCTTCGATTTCATGTTCAAATTTGCCTTCCCAGAGACCATGGGAAATTTCTTTGAGTTCATCAAATAACTCCAGATTAATGTTGGGGTGCTTGCCTAAGATTTCTAGAGCCGTATCTTTAGGGCGCAACATTGGACTGCTAAAGGCTTTATCGATTTTAACCTTTGCCAAAAATTCACTGGCGCGGCGCGCTTGGGCATGACCATTGTTATTGAGGGGGACATCGATTTGTCCTTGGAAACGTTTTTGACGATTCCACTCGGTTTCACCATGACGGACTAATAACAGGCGCGGTCCATTGTGATTTTTCTTGACAGGGGGTAATGGTGAACCTGAAATATCGGCAAGATGACTAGCAAGGTTGAGAGATTCAAGCTGCACGCCGTCGGTGATACTTGCTCCTTGGAAATTGAGGACACTTATGGCGCAGTTAACTTGTTGAATATTGTGATATAGACTGACAGGGATACCGATCGCCGAGCAAATTAAAGCGCGATTAATGCCACTATGCCCCACCAACAAAATTGTTTGATCTTGATTTGTGACTAAAATCTCATTCCATAAAGCTTTGGCTTGTTCAAATAAGTCGAGGATGGGGTAGCGATCACCTAATTGAAATTTTTCTGGCTCATTTTGCCAGAGATGATACTTTTCAGGGAATTGGGCTTTAACGTCACCAGCGATCATCGATTCCCACTCACTGAGATCAATTTCGAGTAAACCCTCAGTTGTCCTTAGTTCTGGAGGATTAAAATTTTCAGCCAAAATAAGTTTCGCTGTATTTTGAGCGCGAACTAGAGGACTAGCATAGGCAACATCAATAGTGAGATTCGATAACGCTTTTCCTGCGAGCTTAGCCTGCTGTTTTCCCTTGTCGGTCAAGACGGACTGCAATTCTGGGCGATCATAATTACCTCGTCCTTGAATTTTGCTTAAGATATTGAAATTACTTTCGCCGTGACGGACGATAACTACTCGCGTACTCAGAACTTTACCCTCGTTTTATTGGTTTTTAAAGTCGGAGGTACAGCACAACCGAACCCCTAACATAATTATCAATATTAAAACACTATTAAGAAATTGTAACGCTCAACGCTGCGCTATAATACTACGATAGGCTTAAGCTGGCTGCTAGCTAAAACGCATCTAGCTGCTGGTTAAGTAATCGAGCTTACTAACCATAATCATAAACTTGAACCATCAAGTACGCTGTTTTACTTACAGGCTGAATGCTGTAGGCAAATGGTGTAAGCACCTTTTAGATAGTCTAATAAACGCCAGTCTAAGAAATAACTAATTCTTTTAACGAAACCCCACCAATTTTCCATACAAAGCAATATGTCTCGTTATCGTGATGTCAGAGCAGACACAACGACCAGTTATTAGCTCGGTACATAGCTAAGATGACTGGTTGACGATATAGGCAGATTGCAATCGAAATTTTTTCTTGTTTTCGTTATTGGTATGTTCTGTTGTAAAGCCCCTAAGACTTTTTTTGAGTCTGTTTATTAAAGGGTTTGAAAGATATTTTTTTTAATATTTTTTATACGAAGTTTAGAAAAAATATTTTTCTGGTAGGTTCTTAGGCTGGCTCTTTTGAATCGAAGAAATTCTGAGGAAATTGAATGCCAAAGCAAATAATTATTGCCGAGCAGTATCGAATTGCTGCTGTTTTTAGTGAAGATCAAATTGAAGAAATTGTTGTGGCCGCAGGAACTCACCAAGTTGGGGATGTTTACTTGGGCGTTGTCGAAAATGTTTTAACTAGTATTGATGCGGCTTTTGTCAATATTGGCGATGGCGATCGCAACGGCTTTATTCACATTACAGATCTCGGTCCTTTGAAAATGCGGCGATCGTCTGGCTCGATCAGCGATCTAGTCGTACCGCAACAGCGTGTGCTGGTGCAGGTGATGAAGGAGCCAACGGGTAACAAGGGACCACGTTTAACAGGAAATATTTCGTTACCTGGTCGTTATGTCGTCCTATTGCCCTTTGGTCGTGGGGTAAACCTATCTCGACGCATTCGCAGTGAGGCTGAACGTAATCGTCTTCGCGCCCTTGCCATTTTGGTCAAGCCTGCGGGTATGGGGATATTGGTGCGGACTGAAGCCGACGGAATGCCAGAAGAGCAGATCATTGAGGATCTCGATAATTTGCAACGCCAGTGGGAGGGCATTCAGCAGGATGTGGCAACTACACGCCAGCCCACCTTGCTCGATCGCGAACGGGATTTTGTGCAACGGGTATTGCGTGATCTCTATAGCACTGAAGTTAATCGGATTGTCACCGATACTAGCGATGGTTTACGCCGCATTAAGCAACATTTATTGGGCTGGGCAGATGGCAAAATTCCTAGCGGCTTAATGCTAGACCATCATCGCGAGCGCACACCGATTTTGGAATATTTTCGGGTAAATGCTGGTATCCGTGAAGCCCTTAAGCCTAGAGTCGATCTGCCTAGTGGTGGCTACATTATTATTGAGCCAACTGAAGCTTTGACCGTCATTGACGTTAACTCTGGCTCCTTTACCAAGTCCCAAACCTCTCGTGAGACGGTGTTGTGGACAAACTGCGAAGCGGCTGTGGAGATTGCCCGCCAAATTCGTCTGCGAAATATTGCTGGCGTAATTGTGGTGGACTTCATTGATATGGACACTCGCCGCGATCAATTGCAACTTTTAGAACATTTTAATAAAGCGTTACGTGCAGATAAGTCCCGTCCTCAAATTGCTCAGCTTACTGAATTGGGGCTAGTTGAGCTTACCCGTAAGCGCCAAGGTCAGAGTATTTATGAATTGTTTGGTCGTCCTTGCTCGACCTGTGGTGGCTTGGGACATCTAATGCATTTGCCTGGGGAAGCTGCGGGACAACCTGTTGATGCCACATCACGCACTTGGGAATCAAAACAATCGAATCAGCTTGATTTTACCTCTGAGTATGAAGATGGCGATTCGGAGTTGGGTGGTGGACTTGAGCCTAATTTGGTGAACCATCCTAGCTATCAAGAACGTGGCAATTTACGTAGACGTGGTAAACGAGCCATGCTCAACAAAGATCCACGGGAGTCGCGTGAACCAGAAAAAGTTATACCTGCGGATGTGCGATCGCGTTTCGAGCCTAGGATTGAGCCTTTAGTTGAGCCTCGTTTTGAGCCACGCATCGAGCGCGAAGTCGTAGTTGATCGGTCAGTTCCAACTAAGTTATCTTTGCCGAACATTTCTACAGCTAAGGCGATCGCCGAGCCTAGCGAAGAATTAGTGGAGGTGATTGAGGCTGCCCCTGTAGTTACGCCTGATCTACCCGAACGTCCGAATAAGCGAGAAATTCGCACCAAAGTTATTGAGCCACCAGAGGTAATTGTGGTGGAAATGACGGAAGAAGAGCAAGATGTTTATTCGCAAATTGGTGTTTCTCCCTTGGTATTACTAGATCGTGAAGTTAAAGACCCTCGCAATGTGATTGTGACTGTGGCTTTACCAGGTCAAGCGCCAAAGATTGCTAATAACATTGGCAATCTTCGCTCAAGAGCAGAATCAGTAACGGAGTCCAGATCTGATTCAGGATTTGAATCAAATACCGAAGTAAATCTTTCGGTGGAACAAGAAGAACAATTTGCCGAAAGTTTAGATGAACAAGAAATCATCGAGACACCAACTGAGCCTATAACTATTAATCCAGTGATTAGTCCAGTGATTAGCCCTGTCAAAAATGGTATTTCTAACGGTGTAATTTTGAGAGTTAATCGGGCGCAATCTACTGACTCTTTGGACAATGAAGAAAATTTAGATTCAAGATCTGAGTCGTCGGACACTTCTAAAGAGTTTGTGCCGATTCAATCGCCTGAAGCTTCGCGACGTAAGCGATCTTCAGCAACTCAACCATAAAAAAAGGGGCGCTTTTGCGCCCCTTTTTTTATGGTTGAGTTGCTAGTGCTTTTATGGTATAGCCCCACTTTCGTGGATTAAAAACCCAAAAGATGAGGAGCGGTGCGAAGCACCGCTCCTCATCTTTTGGGTTTTATGTTTTTTGGTTTTAGAAAACAAGATCAATTTCTAGCTTTTTGAGATTAATAGCGAACAGTTTGTAACCTGATATATCGGAAATTGCGATCGCTAACAAATTAATGTCAATCGGGGCGATCGCTGTTACCTCACCATCAATAATCAAGTTATTAATATTATTACCGTGCAAATCTAAAAATATCAAAATGGTCTGGTGCTCATTGTAATTAGCTGTAATCGCATAGCCCCAAGGCGTTGCGGTCATGATTAAAACTTCATACTCTAAGGGAATTCGCATCAGCCGATAGGGCTTGATATCAAGCAAATAGATGTTTTTATGATTACCTGCTTCTAGCAAAAGTACGCGATCGCTGGTAAATGTGGCAATCCCAGAATTGATCGGTATGGGCAGGGATAGGCGATACATAATGTTGCAACGCCGCGAAATAATGATTGCGCGACTTTCATTAGTTTCTGGCTTATTGGCGATCGCTAACAAATGATGTTGATCGAAGGCAATGATGCAACTTAAGTTTCTAGTCGCAAACTCCAAGCGCATTGCTCGACCATAAACTAAATTTCGGATTTCTAATTGTTTGCCCGTGGAGACGGCAAACCAATCGCCATGGGGTGAAATCGCCCATTTGAAGAATTGAGACGATTGATATAGAGATTTTGGTTTTCCCTGCCCAAACTGATAGATTGATTGCTTGGTAATCGCGAATAAAGTCTTGTGGGCAAAAGCGATCGCCTCAATCTCATATTCAGATTTGGCGATCTGTTCTGACTGATCTAACGCCAAACTATGCCAGTGCAAAAGAAACTTAGAGGTACTATAAAAACGCGATTTCTCTGCACCAGCTAGTCCAATAATCTTTTCAGGTATATCTTTTTGAGCAAAATGTTGGGATTTCTGAGCAAAGAACAGGGTTGTACAGATTTCAGCATCAGTCCCCAATTTAATATTGCTAAAATCTTCAGACTGAACAGCTTCTAAATCTTGGCGCATTTCACTAGCTGTCATATACCGACGTTTCGGCAGCTTTTCCAGCGATCGCATAATAATTTTGGCAAGCGATCGGGGCAAACTATCAGGAATAGCGATCCGATGATTTAAGTGAGCATTCATTAACTCCGTAGGCATTCCTGTAAATGGTCGCTTGCCAACCAGAAGCTCATACAAAATAATCCCCACTGCATAAATATCCGAGCCTGCTGAAAACTGACCATAAAATCTTTCAGGAGCCATATAACCAGGTGAGCCAGTATTGCTACCATCAGAATCAATTTCTTGACTGAGCCGAGCAATGCCAAAGTCAGAAATTTTTGCTTGCCATCCCTTGGCCGTAATCTTTAGCAGTATATTCTCAGGCTTGATATCACAATGGATAATATTCGCGGCATGGGCATGTTCTAAACCCAGTAAAATATCGTGGATTAAATCAAAGCATTGCTGCACTGATAGGGATCGGCTATGGTTCATCAGATCGCGGAGTGTACCCCCCTCGCAGTAGTCCATCACTAAATAGCGATAGTTTTGATGATGCATCAGGGCTGTACAGGCAACAATATTTTCATGCTGTAAGGTCAATAAAAAGCGCAATTCTCGTAAAAGCTTACTAGTAGGAAATCGCTGATGTTCTAGTTCTTTGAGCGCGACCAATTTGCCAGTATCTCGCATCCTTGCACATGAAACCTTGCCAAATTGTCCTCTGCCAACTAAGCCCAAGATCCGATATTTAGAGAACTGCGAAGGGGATTTTTCATTCATATGGGCATAATCAAGTCTCAGGAAAATTAATCAGGAAAATTAAAACTGTTTCAGCTAAGCTTACCCCCTCTGTTAACCCAAAACACTTAAGGTCTCACCACAAAATCAAGAACCGATTTTTGAGAGTGTTGAGAAGCCGCACCCACAAAAATTTGGTTCTTGATTCAGCAATTCTCATTATAAAAATCGGTTTTTTGAAAGCCCACCTTCGGCAGGCTTTCAAAAAACTGATTTTGGTGTTTCCAGCACCGAAGGTGCTGGAAACACCAAAATCAGTTTCATAATAAGAATTGCCGTTCTTGAATGGGTTACAGAAATTTAACCCCAACTACCGTTAAGCTTAACAATATTCCCTAAAATCACGACGCTTAACATTTCGTTGCAAAACAACTAGAGAGAAGTCGAAAGATTGTCGATATCATGGTAGGAAGTGATATATAAAACGTAATATTTCTCAGCCAAATCCTTAGTCAAATTTATGAGTCAAGCTTCTGCATCCGCCGATGTCCCTAGCATGGGCCGTCGTCAATTTATGAACTTAATTTTAGGGGGGTCTGCGGCCGTAACCACCCTTGGAGCCGCAGGTCCTTTCCTCGCCTATTTTGTTCCACCTTCTCGCGGTGGAACTGGCGGTGGCGTTGCTGCTAAGGACGCACTAGGTAATGATGTAATTGCTTCAAAGTTCTTGGCAGATCATCAAGCAGGCGATCGCGTACTTGCTCAAGGACTCAAAGGCGACCCTACTTATATTGTTGTTACCGACAATAAAGAAATTGCTTCCTATGGACTAAACGCAGTTTGTACACACCTTGGTTGCGTTGTGCCTTGGAACGTTGCCGAAAACAAATTTATGTGTCCTTGTCATGGCTCTCAGTACAACGCTGAAGGTAAAGTTGTACGAGGTCCTGCGCCATTGTCTCTTGCTCTTGCCCATGCCACAGTTAGCGATGATGTGGTGCAATTTAGCACATGGACAGAAACTGACTTCCGCACTAATGAAGCACCTTGGTGGGCTTAAAATAAAGGGTTAAGGATAGACGACGAGGAGCGCCATCTATCCTTAACATATCGAAATTGGTATTTGAATTACATTTGAACTTATACATGAAAAAAGCTTTGTTCCGTGCTAATCGTTTGATTGTGGGAGTCAGTCTATGTGTCCTCACAAGTTTAACTTTACTATTTGGGCTTAATGCCCCCTCTGCTTTTGCATATCCTTATTTTGCTCAAGAAGCTTATAAAAATCCTCGCGAAGCTACAGGTCGCATCGTCTGCGCTAACTGCCACCTCGCCCAAAAGGGAATCGAATTAGAACTACCTCAAGCAGTGCTACCCGACTCCGTATTTGAAGCCGTTGTCAAACTCCCCTACGATCACACCAAACAACAAGTAAGTGCTGATGGCAGCAAAACAGGTTTGAACGTTGGCGCAGTTTTAGTATTGCCTGAAGGATTTAAGATTGCTCCTGAAGATCGCTTGTCTGAAGAACTAAAAGAAAAGACTAAGGATACCTATTACCAACCCTATAGCGATACCCAAGAAAATATTGTTTTAGTTGGTCCCGTATCTGGTGATGATTATTCGGAAATTGTTTTTCCTGTACTTGCACCCGATCCTGCTAAGGACAAGAATGTTCACTTCTTGAAATATGCGGTCAGTGCTGGCGGTAACCGTGGTCGTGGACAGGTTTATCCTACTGGCGAAAAGAGCAATAACAACGAATATACTTCTTCTGTTTCTGGTCTAGTTACTCAGATTAGCCCGATCGCTCCTAATGAAGATGAAGGTATCTACGGTGGTTATGAAATTTCGGTTCAGACTACTGATGGCAGTATTGCTATTGAGAAAGTTCCTGCTGGAGCGGAACTAGTTGTAGAACCTGGCAGTGATGTGAAAGTTGGTTCTCCTCTAACCACAAATCCTAATGTTGGTGGTTTTGGTCAGCATGATGGCGAAATCGTCCTTCAAGATCCTCGCCGCATTCAGTGGTTGCTAGCATTCTTTGCTTCGGTCATCGTTACCCAAATTTTGTTGGTACTGAAGAAGAAGCAAGTCGAAAAAGTCCAAGCAGCAGAAATGAATTTCTAAAAGCTCCTTGTTTTTTTAAAACAAAAAGAAGCACCCTTAGGGTGCTTCTTTTTGTTTTTAGATTGTGGAAATTTCTTTTTCTTTTTCGGCTGTTACCTTATCGATAGTTTTAACGAACTTTTCCGTTAACTTATCTACTTGTTCTTGTTGGCTTTTGGAATCATCTTCAGAAATTTCTTTTGCCTTTTCTAGCTTTCTCAATGAATCGATCGCATCACGACGCACATTACGAATCGCAACTTTGCCCTCTTCGGCGAGTTTGGAAACCATTTTTACCAACTCTTTACGGCGATCAGTCGTTAACGGCGGAATATTTAGGCGAATGCTAGTACCATCATTGTTTGGGGTTAGCCCAATATCCGACTCAGATATAGCCTTCTCAATTGCACGCATACTACTGCGATCAAAAGGCTGAATCATCAAAGTCGTAGCATCAGGCGAAGAAATATTTGCCAAAGCTTTGAGGTGTGTTGCCCCATAATATTCCACAGTAATTCGATCCAATAGCGAAGCATTAGCACGCCCCGTTCGCACACTATTAAAATTGTGCTGGGTCGCTTCTACAGCTTTCTGCATTCGCGCCTCAACATCAGTTAACTTCACAGGAACCTCCAACATAAGTACCAATCGATTCTCCCATGACGACGCGACGAATGTTACCTGTAACACCAAGATCAAACACAATAATTGGAATGCCATTTTCTTTGCATAAGGCAAAGGCTGTTGCATCCATTACGCGCAAATCATTGATTAAGGCATGGTCAAAGCTAACGGATTGATAACGTTTTGCGTCAGGATTTTTCTTAGGGTCACAGTCATAAATGCCATCAACTTTAGTTGCCTTCAAAATTACGTCAGCATTAATTTCCGCACCACGTAAAGCCGCCGTTGTATCAGTGGTGAAATAGGGATTACCTGAACCTGCGCCAAAAATAACCACCCGATTGTTTTCAAGGTGGCGAATGGCACGGCGGCGAATATATGGTTCTGCGATTTCCTGCATGGCGATCGCAGACATTACTCTTGTAGGAATCGGCTCATCTAATTGTTCAAAGGCATCTTGTAAAGTAAGTGCGTTCATCACGGTGGCGATCATGCCAATATAATCGGCTGTGGCTCGATCCATGCCTTTAGCAGCGCCATTAATGCCCCGAAAGATATTGCCACCACCAACTACGATCGCTACTTCGATCCCATCTTTGACAATTTCAGCAACCTGTAAAGCAATATCTTGAACCACTTCAGGATCAATACCAAAACTGCGATCGCCCATAAGCGCTTCGCCACTGAGTTTTAATAAAATACGTTTATATTTTGGGCTAGCAAGCTTTGCTGATGGGGATGTTGTTTCTTTTTCGACTTCTTTTGTAGTTGCGTTCATGTTTCATTCCTAACTGATTATTTTCTAGCGCGATCGCTTTTTATGGTTTTCTCTCTCTAGACAAGACGTATCTACATACCATTACAGTTTCTACGGCAAATGGCTTAACTTTTACTGACTTTTCTCATCAGCTATACCAATTCACGCAAGTGCGACCACACTTTTATGAATTAAAACCCAGACTCAGAAAGGGTTTTCAAGTTAATAAATGGCATAGCCATTTATTAACTTGGTATTACATACTCTGGATTGCGATCTGCCTCATGATCGACTGGTTGCAGAGAAGCATTGGAGAAATCCGTACAATTCAAATTTGCACCGTTTAGATTTGTCCTTAGTAAAAACGCACCGTTAAAACTAGCTTTATAACAATTGGATTTACTAAGATTTGCGCCCTCTAGACATGCGCGACCTAACTGCGTGTCAATCAAAAATGCACCGTTAAGATCAGCATCTTGGAGATCAGCATCATTTAGATTTGCATTGCTTAGATTTGCCCCACTTAGATCTGCTTTGGACAATAAAGCATCACAGAGGTTGACGGCATACAAATTTGCATGGGAAAGATCTGATGCCGAGAAATTTGCGTGACTAAGATTAGCTTCGCTAAAACTTGCTCCACTTAGATTAGCGCCTTCAAGATTAGCTCCATTTAATTTTGCCCCATCTAAGTTTGCTCCTTTCAAAAATGCTTCTGCGAGATTTGCTCCCTCTAGATTGGCTCCGACTAGAGACACACAACTTAAATTGGCTCTTGTCAAGTCAGAGTTGGCGAGACTCACTGCATTGAGATTTGCGCCAGTTAGGTCAGCATCCCTTAGATTAGCCCGTTCCAACCTAGCACCATGCAAATCAGCCTTAATCAGACTAGCACCATTTAGATCCGCCTCACAGAGATTTGCATCGCTGAGGCTAGCGCGGTAGAGGACAGTAGTATTTAGCTTTGCGCCGTACAAATTGGCTTCATTTAAAGTAGTGCAGGATAGGTTAGCTTCACTCAGATTGGCATTAGCCAAATTGATTGCGGTCAAACCCACACCACTAAGATTTTCTCGGCTGAGATCGATATCACTAAAATCTCGAAAGCCTTGGTTATAGCGATCGATCAGTTCTCTAGCTTTCATTACTCTTTCACACCATATTTTTGCGATCGCATAGGAATGAGCTTTGCCCATTCCTATGCGGTTATTACTTGTCCGTTGGCAAAATTGCTCCTGTCATATTTGCCCCGTCTAAATTTGTCCATAGCATGAAAGCTCCTCTCAGGTTTGTCCACAACATAAAAGCACCTTTCAAATTAGCCCCTGTCAAACTAGCTCTAGTAAGGTTGGCGCGATTGAGATTAGCTCTATTTAAACTGGCTCCGTTTAGTACTGCTTCATCAAGATTTGCACCCGTTAGATTTGCTTCATTCAAAATTGCATTGTGTAAATTAGTGCGGATTAAGTAAGCACCACGTAGATCAACATTGCTCAAATCAGCGCCACTTAAATTTGCACCCATTAAGTTAGCACCACTTAAATTTGCACCACTGAGATTGGCATTGGATAGATTAACACCGTTCAGATTTGCACCACCGAGGTTGGATTTCATCAAAAATGCACCCGTGAGATTTGTCCAACTCAAGTCAGCTTCGGATAAGTTGGCTTCGTTCAGATTTGCCCAACTTAGATCTGAGCCTACTAAATTTGCTTTTTCTAGATTAGCTCTTAATAAATTTGCCCAGCCCAAGTTAGCGCGACTAAGTGAACCACCACTTAAATTAGCCTCAACAAGATCAACAGCATTGAGATTTGCGGCATTTAAGATAGCACCACTGAGATCGACTCCCTGCAACTCTGCGCCTGTGAGATTGGCTTCCGTCAAATCAACGTTCATCAAGCAAGCCTGACTTAGGTTTGCACCGCTGAGATTTGCCTTAATCATCAGTGCACCCGTGAAGTCAGAATCACTTAGATCTGCTCCCAATAAATTCGACTCAATAAAAAATGTGCCATTCAGCTTAGCCCGACTGAGATTTGCACCGTTGAGGCAGGCTCCTGTGAGGGTGGCAAGACTGAGATCGGCGCTAATCAAAGATGCGCTAGTTAAATTAGCCGAATTGAGATTGGCGGCAACTAAATAGGCTTCATTGAGGCAGGCTCTTTGAAGATCGGCTTTGATTAAGAAAGCGGAGGTAAGATTTGCTTCGGTTAAATTTGCTTCGACCAGATTGGCTCGATTTAAATCCGCTTTATGGAGAAATGCACCTGTAAGGTTCGCTTTGGAAAGCATCGCATCTGCTAGTTTGGCACTACTAAGATTAACGCGCTTGAGATCTGCTCCCTTGAGGTTGATTCCTTCTAGGCTTGATTTGGTAAGATTTGCTTTAGTAAAGTCGGTAAGATTCACGCCTGCCTCATTTTGATTCGTTGTACTCGTTACATCTCAAGAAGATTTTTAGACATATTCTTAAACTAATTAAATATGTGTGCGTTCTTTATTTCTCCTTGATTTGGCTTGACAAGATGGCTGCGTCTCAATTTCTAGGAAACATGACGATTCATGATCTACTTCCTAACTTCTAGAATATTTTTATAAAGTAAAGCGCTTCGCGATGAACTTTATAACTTCTACAATTAGAGTGATTTGTTATAAAATACGGCGCTTCGCGATGAACTTTATAACTTCTATAAATACAATACATGAGGAAAATGAAGATGAGATCGCCTTGCAATATTTGGCTTAGATACTCAAGTTTTGATTAAGGTTTTGATAACGAATGACAAATACTGATTTACAACAAGTTATTAAGCCTGCCTCAGATCGGTTTTTAGGTAAGGTTTATTTAGTTGGTGCGGGACCTGGGGACTCAGGGTTGATGACTCTGAAAGGCAAAGCATTATTAGAAACCTGTGATGTAGTGCTTTACGATGCTTTGGTCAGCGATGAGATTCTGGCGATGATTAACCCGATCGCGGAGAAAATTCATGCAGGTAAGCGTCGTGGTAATCATTCTTTGCTGCAAGAAGAGACTACGAAGTTATTAATTGAGAAAGCTCAGGAACATTCCATAGTCGTGCGTTTGAAAGGGGGAGATCCGTTCATTTTTGGGCGTGGCGGTGAAGAGCTTGCCGACTTGCGAACGGCGGGAATTGCAGTGGAGGTTGTTCCTGGTATTACTTCAGGGATTGCTGCTCCTGCCTATGCAGGTATTCCCCTGACCCATCGTGATTTTAGCTCGTCGGTAATTTTTGTGACAGGGCATGAGTCGGCGGGGAAATATCGACCCCAGATTAACTGGACAGCGATCGCTCAGGCTGCGGAAACGATAGTGGTATATATGGGATTGCATAATTTAGGTGAAATTGTTCCCAAAGTAATCGCGGCTGGCTTACCTGAAACGACACCTGTAGCTTTAATTCGTCAGGGAACCCGCGCCGATCAGTCTGAATTAATTGGCTGTTTGGGTAATATTGTTGAACTTGTTCAAGAAAGTAACTTTACGCCACCTGCGATCGCTGTGATAGGCAATATTGTCAACTTTCGCAATTGCGTCTGAATGTTAGACTAGTCTTTTGAAGGGAAAAAAGCTAATGACAAATAGTAAAGCGAGTATTCCTGCTGAAATCGAGAATAATAACCATCGTCTTGAAGTACAAATACAGGACATTTTAGAGGCGATCGTGGCTACGGAGTCATTTGTATCAGAGATAGATTTTATGCAGTTTAGTCGCGATCAAAAAACGATTTTTGCAGTAGAAAGGGCGATTGGGCTGATCGGTGCAACGGCGAAGCGATTGCCGATTAGTTTTATGGATCAGTATCCCCAAATTAATTGGCGACGCTTGACTAGTGTGGGTGATAGCTTAATGTTTGGCTATTTAGAAGTGGATCTCAATACTTTGTGGGAGTTAACTCACCATGATGTGCCTTTTATCAAAGAGTTAATGCGAAAAGCGATCGCCAATTTATAACTCTATAGCTGTCGCCATTCTTAAACCCAAGTAGTGTGAGGCGGCGCGAAGCGCCGCCTCACACTATTTGGGTTTTGATTTGATACAGGTGGCTATAGCTATATAAAAAAAGACAGCACTTCGTGCTGTCTTTTTTATGCACAGATCCATCCTTCAAGGCGATCGCAGGTTTCAGGAATTCCATAGTTTTCTTGTCGAGAAGCATGTGCTGCTTGAATTGCCGCAAGTACAGCATCGATTGTGTCTCCTGATGGATCATTTACACATTCCCCGTTAAGCTGTTGATTAACTTCGACATCAAAGCCGTATTTTGTTAGAGATAGAGGCGATCGCACCTGATTAATTATTTCTTGACGCAAAAATTTCATTTCTGAGGTTTGTTTTCGCTTGTTATCGGATTTATAGCTTTGCTTGCCAATAAGGCCCCTTGCGATTAGGGCAGGGTAAATCTCCATGACAATGCGTGGATCGTCAGTGGGATGACAAGGCAAAATGCTAAACCCAGTCTTAAGCATTCTAGGTGCGCCTTCAAAAAACATTTTCCCTACAGGCACACCATAAATTTTCATCGGACTAATTGCACCTGTGAGCCGATCAGTTTGACGCAAATGTTCGCGATCGCCATTAGCTCGACCCTGACGATATTGATTTAAGGTTTCCACAAATTCCTGCTTAGTCATCTGCCCAATGTGAGCAACATATTCTGCCCAAGTTTCTCCCCATTGCAAGTTCTCGATTAATTTGCGAGGCTGTCCTAAAGGAAAATCCACCCCAGCAATCCAAGATGGCGATCGCTGAAGAAATTCCATAAAAGAGAGAAAGTCTGTAAACCGATAGAACTTCTCAATATGTAGAATATCTGCTTCTAAAAATGACTCTACACAAGTAATTACCTTTGTTTTACTAGGTGCGCTCGTAAAATCAATTCCATATATTTTCATGGTGTTCTCAAACTAGAAATGACGCGGCTTTGCCGTGCCACAAAAAATTTGCTTCTTATCTATCTCTAACTTTAATTTCGATTTGTGGAGGTGGGGGTGTTGGTGTTGCTGTAGGTGTTGGGGATGGAGGAATTGGCGTTGTCGATGTGGGAGTTGGTGACACTAATGGAGAAGTTAAGGGAGGAGTTGTGGGACTGGCTGTTGGTTGAGCGATCGCCGTTTCCTTCAGATTAAGTTTTAGTTGATAGGGGATCTCAGAAGTGCCGCCAATACCCTTGATCTGCACGACATAGGCTCCATCAGATGTAATGGGGACATCGGCATTGACAACATTAACAGCATTGGATAGGGGAACCCCTTGAGCATTCAGGACAGTAAGTAATAGTCCATTACCTGTAATTGCTGTACTGAGCAATTGACCAGACTTAGCCTGAATTGTATAAGTATGCGTGCCATCGCCCACGATTTTGCTAGGAAAGAAGGAATCCTTGTTAACTTCTAAATTGATAACTTGATTTATAGAAGTATTAGAAATGGTTGCTGATGTTGGACTAGGACTAGCTTCAGGTACTATCGGCTTGACAGGTATCGCTGGATTATTGACAATAACTGCGGGCTGATTATTTCGCATCATTGCTGGTAAAGCAAAAGCAGCAATTACCGCTACTACTGCCAACAGTCCACCAAATAGAAATAGAACTCCTGAGTTAGAGCTAGCAGATGGAGCGGGAACTGTTCGACGAGTGGTGGAACTAGATTTGTAAGAAGTCGCCACATTAGAGTTAGCTAATTTGTCCGTTCCATTAAGAACAGTTGTCCTGACAATCTTGCTTGTTGTGGCTTGACGCTCCACTTCAGTCATCGTCGCAAAGGTGCTAATACCTTGATTGACCTCACGTATTGATTGATATCGTTGTGTATAGTGATATCGCACCATCCGAGTTAATACCATGGCTAGTCCGTTACTAACCTGTGCTTTATCGCGCCAGACTAGTTCCCCCGTAGCAGGATCGGTTGGCAGATCAGTGGGACCGTAACCTGTAAGAGCCTTAATCGCCACCATACCCAGAGCATAAATATCACTGCTGTAAGTTGGTCTCCCTGCACATTGCTCACTGGGCATATAACCAGGTGTGCCGATGGTGACCGTAAATCGTGATTCCCCTTTCTCATTGGCGGTCAGTTGGGTACTAGCATCTTGCATAGCTCTCACCGCACCAAAGTCAATTAGGACAATTTTGCGATCTTTCTTACGGCGAATTAAGTTGTCTGGCTTAATATCGCGATGGATTACCCCTTCTGAATGAACAAATTCCAAAACATCAAGAACATCTTTCAAAATCTGAATTACTTCAACTTCGCTGAGTTGTTTGTCTCGCACTGGTGCGTCTATATTGGCAAGCTCCGCCAGAATCCGATCTTGCGGTTCGTTATCTAAATCTGACACTTCAGGCAAAGGGGCTTTGAGTTCGTCATGAAGCGATCGCCCTTCTACAAATTCTTGTACTAAAAAGAACTGCTTATCTTCCTCAAAATAGGCAAGCAATTGTGGGATCTGGTCATGCCTGCCTAACTTTTCAAGAGTTTCTGCCTCAGTGTTAAATAGCCGTCTTGCCTCCCGAATAAAACTAGGATCATCACTAGCGGGTTTTAATTGCTTGACAACGCAGGGTGGCGATCCAGGTCGGCGCATATCCCTCGCGATAAATGTATGCCCAAATCCACCTGCACCGATTTGCTTAATTAGTTTGTAACGTCCATCAAGTACTTTGGCTGGCATGGCGATCGCCCCTCTAGTTATAGGCTATGGCAAGTTGGAAATTTGCTCTATATTGTAAGAATTGGAGAGTTTTGAGAGCCTCCCGAACGGGCGCTCTCAAAACTCATCTAGGATTGCTATGTTTCATTGTATAGGATCAGTCAGTTCTGCAAAACTTCAGCGCTGTAAGTCGTATCATAGATAAGAAAAATATTCTCTTGCCTCAAAGTTAATGAACTTGACTGCTGACACGCACTTACTTACTCAACAACTCCAGACCATTGATGAGCAATTATCAAAGCGATCGCTAGCTCTCGATCCTAGTGGCTACTTTATTATTTATGTAGATCGCCAACAAAATTTAATTTGTGCGAAACACTACAGCAATATCATCAATGAGCAGGGCTTAGCCGTTGATCCTGAGACAGGAAAGCCAATTCCTGCTAAAGGTAAAGTTGATCGCCAAGCAGTGCAGTTATTTACAGGTCGTACTGCTAAGGAACTATGTGTAGAAATCTTTGAAAACACCCATCCTTGTCCTGTTACACTATTTGACCATGCTGCATATTTAGGTCGTGAAGCGCAACGAGCAGAATTAGCACTGTTGCAGCAACAAGAATATATCCAAGACTAGAGATTGTTACGATATTCAGCGCTTCGCACGATCGCATGTACCCAAATATAATCATTCATATCATAGTCATAAGCGCCAGATGTCACCTTTGAGCCTTACCTCTAACAACAGTTGGTGGGAAATCCAAGTTATAGCCGAACAGTCTCTAGAAGAGCAGATTTTCTGGCGACTACAAAATTTTGGCTGTCAAGGAATGGCAAGCCAAAAAAAAGACGGAGAGATTCGCGTTAGCAGTTATTTGCCTGTTGAAAAAGGTAATGTTTTAGATCTAGCGGCTTTGGCGCTATGGCTAAAGCAAGATGCGATCGCTTGGAATTACGAAGCACCAATTACCCAATGGACAGTAATTAACGACGAGGATTGGTCATCGAGCTGGAAACAACATTGGAGTCCACAGGAAATCGGTGACATGTTGGTAATTTATCCAGCATGGATTGATCCGCCCACCGATGGCGATCGCAAAATTCTACGTCTTGATCCTGGTAGTGCTTTTGGTACTGGCGCTCATGCCACTACACAGCTTTGTTTAGAAGCTTTAGAAATGCGTCTTTGGGGTGCAAAGCCCGAAGATAATATTGTGGTTGCCGATGTTGGTTGCGGTTCAGGGATTCTCAGTATTGGGGCTTTGCTGATTGGGGCAAGTCAAACCTATGCGATCGATAATGACATTCTGGCGATCAAGGCAACTAATCACAATCGCCAACTAAATGATATTCCTGAAGATAAAATCTGGGTTGCAGAAGGCAGTATTCAAGACTTGATTGCCCATATGCCTGCACCTGCGAATGGGTTTACCTGTAATATTCTTGCCGATATCATTGTTGATATGGTTCCCCATTTCGATAAGCTAGTTGGTGAAAATGGCTGGGGGATTTTAAGTGGAATTTTGGTTGAGCAAGTACCAAAGGTTGCTGAGGCTCTGGATGCTCACAAATGGGTAATTGCTACATTTTGGAAGCGGCAAGAATGGGCTTGTTTGACAATTAGGCGTTCGGAATATTAGAGAACAAGGCGCTTAAGCGCCTTGTTCTCTAATATTCTGTAGGGGCTATTCATGAATCGCCCCTACGGGTGAGTGGGACTTGCAACCATAATCCCGATCGCATGATCAACCCCTTCAACGTAACGCTGTAAATCGGGAGAAACTTTGACTTTTCCTGATGGTGACGCATGGATCAGTCCTATCCCATTGCTAGTAGGATAAACAAAACCTGTATGCGTAGTATCCAGCCCTTGAATATCCGTCGTCACAGCAATAATGTCACCCGCTTTGAGTAATGGATAGATAGAACGAATTTTGGAGCTAGGAATATATTGTAGTGGATGCGATCTCGTCTCTAATGCGATCTGCTTTTCCATTACTAAAATGCATTGACGATTGGCTTCATTATTCTTTAGACGTGGATACTTTTGCCAATTACTGCTCATAAAGTTCAGAGTCTTATGGAGAGGAATCCCTCCTAATTCAGCAGTGCGATCGCGCACAATATTCCTTTTTTGATTGTCGCGTATCCATGCTGAGAAATAATGTAAACGACTGCAATAACCATCTAGTTTGCCATCTGTATATCGAACTGTTTGAACATTCCTCACAAAATTCTCATAACTTGAATTTGGAGAAAGTAAATTGCGTGAAAATGCTAAAACCGTTTCCACAAAAAGCACACAGTCGAATTCTATAAGTGAGATAAATAGTTTTTCAGCATCGCCTTGATCTAACAAACCTTCGCGATAGGTTGCACCTAGAAATTTGGCAGAAACAGTTTGCAGAACTTTGTCTATAGGTAATTGGGATAACTGGCGATCACCTAAGGACTGCATCAATCGCTGATATTCTAATTTCTGAGTGGCAATATTTGCAGTGGATCGCTTTTGAGGCTCAGTAATTTGCTTAGATATCAGTCTAGGTTTATCTTGCTGATGCTGAATACAATTATTGATGGGGAACCCTATAAATATGTTGCCTAGTAAGGAACACATAAAAAATAGATTTTCAATTTCTTGCATAAACCCCGCACCTAGTCTGTAGGCTTAGCAGTATAGCAATGAACAAGCCCAAAATATAAGCTGTGCAAAGCACAGCTTATATAGCAATGTAAGTTTTGCAAAAAGATGAGTGGCGGCGCTTCGCGCCGCCACTCATCTTTTTGGTTTTGATTTTTGTCCGAGCTATCTTTTACATTGCTATATTTTGATGAAAATATTTTAAGTTGGAACCAGTTCCCCAGGGCGTAATTTCATCCATTTTCCCAACTCTTGTGTAAAACTCTCACAACCGACCACATCCCATTCCATTTGAATGTCTTCAGACTCAGTACGGATATTGACATTAATCGTTGGTGAGGTTGCTTCAAAGTCTGGATGATTTGTCAAATGTGGTTGCAGATGTAGTGATTCAACAGAGTGATAGGTGGTGCAGCGATCGACATAGGTGCAATTGATGCAGATGCACATGGCAGTTATACCTAATTCATGGGGCTATCTTAACAAAAAAGCCAAAAGATGAGTGGCGGCACTGCGTGCCGCCACTCATCTTTTGGCTTTTTTGAAAGCAATGTTTTGACAGCAATATGTTGTTTTCATCTCTGACAGCGATTACCAATCCAACCACAAGAAATAATTTAAAAGGGTTGCAAAGCAACCCTTTTAAATTATTTCTTGGTTTGGGTTTGGGCGCAAATCGCTGGATGGTGCTGAAAACAACATATCGGTTTGCTATACAATACCTACTAGCAGTTATAAATCCTTAATAATTTGTTGCATTAAACATTATGGCTCTGAAGAAAGGCACACTCGTTCGCGCTATTCGTGAAAAATTAGAAAATAGCCCTGAGGCAATGGCAAATGATACTCGCTGGTCTTCTTACCTATTTGAAACATGGGGAGAAGTATTGGAGTTTCGTGGTGATTATGTCCAAATTAAATTTGGTAAAGTGCCAACCCCTGCAATCTGGCTACACAAGGATCAACTAGAAGAACAAGCTGCTTAATCATTTACAGCGCTTTGCGCTCAAACCCAAAAGATCCTTTGAGACTGTCGCTTCGCAACAGTCTCAAAGGATCTTTTGTAGTTCATTTTATCGGTAATTTAGCAATCCTAAATAGGTTATGAGAGTGCGCCCCGAAGGGGTGCACTCTCATAACCCTCCAAATCTTACAAATCATTTAGGATCGCTATTGCTGTAAGAATATATTTAAAAAACATGACAATTATTTTGACCAATGACGATGGCATTGATGCTGAAGGGATTTGGTCTTTGCAGCAAGCTACAGAACTGGTATTTGGAACTAAAGGGGCGATCGCTGCACCAATCCGAGAATATTCAGGATGCGGACATCAAGTCACTACCCATGCACCGATCGCAATTTCTCAACGTGACGAACATGCCTATGCCATTGATGGTTCTCCTGCGGACTGTGTAAGGGTGGCGATCGCGCATTTGTACAGCGATGTGAAACTGGTACTATCGGGCATCAATCATGGCGGTAATATGGGCGTGGATGTCTATATGTCGGGGACAGTAGCAGCAGTGCGCGAAGCAGCTTTTCATAATGTTCCTGCGATCGCTATTTCCCATTATCGCGATCGGCGCAGAGAGTTTGACTGGAATTGGGCAGCCGAGACTTCTGCTAGGGTAATTAAGCAACTGTTAGAAATTCAACTTCCACCGCAGTCCTATTGGAATGTGAATTTGCCGCATTTAGAAGTTGAAGATTTGGGCAAGAGTCCTGAGATTGTATTTTGCGAAAAGTCGAGTCAGCCATTGCCATTGGGGTTTAAAGTCGATGGCGATCGCGTAACTTATGCAGGTCGTTACAATCTTCGCGATCGCGCTCCCAATACCGATGTTGATGTCTGCTTCTCTGGCAAAATTTCTGTCACCCAAATGGGTGTTTAGCTATGTTTCCCCGCCAAAGGAGGGGAAACATAGCTAAACAACTCGCTTTCTTGAAAAACGCTATATTTTATAAAACAGATAAATATGGTTATATCCCTTGTTTTAAGTTACAAATTAACAGAGTAATTTAGATTTTCAAGAATATGAACACAAAACTTGTCGAGTCAATTATCCAGATTGTTTTGTCCTTTAACAAAGAAGAACAGGACTATTTTACAGAAAGATTATTTCATTCCTTGTCTGAACCATCCACCCATGAATTAACACTTATGGCTCAAAATGGTAAATCTTTGGACTTTCTAGATGATGAGCCAGACTTATATACCCTTGCAGATGGAGAGCCAGTCTCGTGAATAAGGGAGATATCGTTTTAGTCCCATTCCCCTTTACAGATCTAAGTCAAACAAAACTGCGCCCTGCGATCGTTTTATGGGCTGATTCAAGAAATAATGATGTAACACTATGTTTCATATCTTCACAAGGTGTTGAGAATCTGAATGAAGGAGAATTTAGACTTAATCCAACCGATGAAGAATTTCAAGGTACAGGTTTAAAAGTTGCTTCTAAGGTAAGAGTTACGAGAATTGCGACAATCGAGCGAGGGCTGATTGCCAGACGATTAGGAAAACTAGGCAATCGACAAACTCAACAGTTGAATTTAGCTTTAATTAATGCATTTAAGCTTTGAAAATGATTTGGTAAGTTGGCTGGGTGGATAGATTTTTTGAGCGATCGCCCTTGGCGGAAAATGGGAAGAATCGCTAAGCGATTCTTCCCATTTTTCTCTATTTACCCCTTAACACAGACAATCTGCTTCAAAGTCGCAACTACTTCTACTAGATCAGATTGCTGATTCATCACTTGCTCAATTGGTTTATAAGCCGCAGGAATCTCATCAATGATGCCAGTATCCTTGCGACACTCAATGCCCTGAGTCTGCTGAATTAAGTCATCTAAAGTGAATTGATCCTTCGCCTTACTCCGCGATAGCAAACGCCCAGCCCCGTGAGAACAGGAGCAATAACTTTCGGCATTACTTTTTCCTTTGACAATGAAAGACTTCGCTCCCATTGATCCAGGAATAATTCCGTAGTCCTCAGTTCTTGCCCTTACTGCACCTTTGCGAGTGACATAGACATGTTCTCCAAAATGAGTTTCTTTTTCTGCATAGTTATGATGACAGTTTACAGTTAGTAAAGGCTTCACAGGCTTACCGCCGCTAGCAAACTTCTCGATGATCTTCTTAAATCTTGCCATCATGACATCGCGATTGAAACGTGCATATTCCTGCGCCCATTGCAAATCTCGCCAATAAGCTGCGAATTCAGAAGTACCCGCAATAAAATAAGCAAGATCCTTATCAGGCAAAGAATTTTCCGCTAACCGTGCGAGATTTTTGGCTGTATCGATATGTCTTTGAGCCAGCATATTGCCAATATTTCGAGAACCAGAATGAAGCATCAGCCACACTTGATTATCTGTATCTATGCAAACCTCTATGAAGTGATTACCTCCACCTAGAGAACCCATTTGCTTCATCGCTTTACCTTCCAGATGTTGAACTCCTGAATGTAATTCGCGGAATTCTCGCCATCCTTGCCAATTTAGCACTGGTTTTTCAACTTCCTTATTGTCATTAAAACCTACGGGGATTGCAGTTTCTATTTCTAAACGAATTTGCTTAAGCTTACCTTCTAGTTGTTCATAAAGAAATGGAGTCTTAATTGCTGCCATGCCACAGCCAATGTCTACGCCTACCGCCGCAGGTACGATCGCTTCTTTAGTGGCAATCACAGAACCAACGAGAGCGCCCTTACCGAGATGTACGTCAGGCATGAGGGCTACATGCTTAAACACAAATGGCAAGGATGCAACATTTTTTGCCATTTTGGTTTCTTCATAACCTAGATCATGATCAGCCCAAGACAAGACAGGCTTGGGTGTTGAGATATTTAACTGTTGATAAGGCATAGTCTTAATTTCATATTGTAGTATGCATACTACAATATGAAACATAATCTCGCAATAGCATTAATCCCAAAAGTTCAGGGCAGCGCAAAGCGCAGCCCTGAACAAAGAAAGAGATGTTGCTTAGCAACATCTCTTTCTTCAGGATTAAATTTAATGCCAACTAAACTGATTTAGCATCAACTTCAGAAAAGGTTTTGTAGCATTTTTCTGCGTCATAGATATGGCAGCGATCGCCTATATCCTTCATCAATTCCCAAGAAAACTTAGTTTTGTACAGATACTGTCCCCAATTCTCATCAAGAGACTTGTGCGCTAGACGCAAGTTATACGAAGGAATACCTGTCGAAACATGGTGAGGTACATGCACATTAATATCGTGACATAGCCATTCTACCCAAGCAGGATAGTCGCAATGGACAGTTCCTGTTAGCTGATCGGTGGCAGCGTGCCATTTATCCTTATCTTTAAACTGGATATCTGGCATCGTGTGGTGAACAATCGTGAATGTACTCATCCAAAAGTGATAAACCAACCAAGGCATCAAAAAGAAATTGATGAATCCTAAGAAACCTGTGGTGTAAATCAAAACTGGAAAAGCGATCGCTGCAAAAGCGATAACCAAACGATAGGAAAACTTAACTTGATCACGCTGACGCTCAGGATAAAGACTGGCATCAAAATGTAAGTTTGCCCAGTGAATAATTGAACCTATCCACCAAAATCGAGTACGGATTAGGCGATATACCCCAGAAATCAAACCTTTACCTTCTTCATATTCTTCAACGGTGAAAGGATACCAAGCATTGTCCTCGCCCATCTTATTGGTATGTAGATGATGGTGATCATGCTTGAAGCGCCAACCGTGAAAAGGGAAAATTAATGGCAAGAAAGCAATATGTCCTACAAGATCATTAATCCAAATTTTATTGGAGAAGGAACGATGTCCGCAGTCATGACCAATTACGAACCAGCCTGTGAGAGCCGTACCTGTAAAGATCCAAGCAAAGGGTAACAAATACCAAGGAGAAAAAGCAATGCTGGCATAACCAAGCGCGGCGGTCGTTAAGGAAAATAAAACACTCAACCAAGCTCTGAGAGGTTTTTTCTCAAAGTATTCAGAAGGGATAGTTTTAATAATGTCGCGGAGGGTCGTCTCAGGGGTAAGAGTGTGTGAGGAATTTTGTATGGCAACCACTACTGAGCACTCCCTACTGTGGTCAGGCGTTGACGGCTCAAGCTTTGTAATTGCTGGAAAAGAACATCGATATCAGATTGCAATTCCGCCAGTTCGGCTTGAACTTCTTCGGAATATAACTTTTTAGCGGTTACGTTCAATGTAGAAATCTCTTTTGTTAGGGCTTCAGTTTGTTTGCTCATACTTCCTTTAAAACGCTTTTAAAACGTCGCGGTCACACCACAAAAATATTTATGCCTCAGATTTTAGCTTATGTCATGTGTATTTTTGTATACCCATAAACATATCTAATGAGTAATTATACGGATTAGAATTTGATTAACTGTCACTTAGCACACAGACAATGGTCTTAATCTCATTGTTCCCTCGCCCCAAAGTTAAGACTGCAAGTTGACCTATTTATTAGTATTTCGTGCCAAGAGGTGTATCAGCAAAGAGGATGGGGGCGATCGCGGCGGCTGATCCGAGCCGATCATCGGCATATTCTTCGAGGCTATAGTACTGATCCATGCGATCGCATAGTCCTTCTGGACTCAGGCTCTGAATATTATGGCTAATGATATAGCTTTGAGCCGCAGAGCCGCGAAAGGCGGCAAAGGCTTCTTCACAATAGGCTTGCTTAGAATCTTGGGAAGCCGCCATCCAGTCAGAGCCATGCATATTACCACTGAGAATTGGTTGACCATGGGCGGGGATCACAGGACGACGTTCGGCAGCGATCGCTTGATAGGGTGAGGTCAAAAGGGTAAGGAGCAGGACTATAACTAAAACAAGTCTTGAAAGAACATGAAAATTAAAAATTTGAATCATAATTTACTCGAAGTCTAGCTAAAAAGTCGTTAAGGTTTGATAACATTTCCTGATTAATCGCACTTAACATATCAAAATAGTAAGCGTAATATTATCGAATAGGTTGTATTGTCTGATCTCTGGGGATTCTTTAGCTTCTTGATAAATCCTCCTCCCTGATTATTTCGTTAAACTCATGTTGTTTACGATACAGAAAAAATTCACCTCTCCTAGTTCATCAAATTTACTAAATTTTCTAGCCCGCCAAATGTCCGAACACTATCTAAATCATCCTACTTTTGGCTTGCTATCTCGCTTATGTAGGGTAGATGAGTTTCGTAGTTTGTTTACCACTCTCTACGCACAAAGGTTGTTTTTCCTAATTACTACTGGTCCTGATGGCGTTCAATTTGAGCCTGTCTCACGAGCAGATGCCAAACTCATGGTCGAAAACCAAATGCGATCACTGCGTCGTGGTGGATCTGATACTGATCAAAAAAATCTCCAACACATATATAAGCGAACTTTTTCCCAATGACCTCGCGTATTTCTCTCAAGGCTGCGGCAAAAATTAATCTCTATCTCGAGATCACGGGGAATCGTGCTGATGGTTACCACGATCTAGTGATGATTTTGCAGAGTATCGATCTATGCGATCGCGTTGATATTCGTAAAATCGGTACAGATGAAATTCAAATCCTTTGTACTAACCCTGAAGTACCTTGCGATCGCTCCAATCTGGCTTACAAAGCTGCTGCTTTGATGCAAAGCCTCTACCCAGAGATTGGGGGCATGGAGATTGCGATCGACAAGAAAATTCCGATGGGGGCTGGTTTAGCTGGTGGTTCAGCTAATGCCGCCGCAGTTTTTGTGGGGATTGATCGCCTTTGGGATTTGGGACTCACCCAGTCGCAGATTTGTGATTTTGCGGCTCAGTTAGGTTCTGATATTCCCTTCTGTGTTTCTGGTGGCACGGCTTTAGCCACAGGTCGTGGTGAAGTGCTTTCACCTTTGCCCGATCTCACAGATTTAGTCTTAGTAATTTGCAAGCCCCGCCAAATTGCGATCGCGACTGCATGGGCTTATCAAACTTTCCGAAAGCTGGAGTTGCTCGCCACGAGTCAAGTCAAAAATCAAAATCTCTCTAGTCAAATCGTGGCAGCAATTGCTTCTGGTGGTGAGTCTGCACCTCATAAAATTGGGCGCTTACTGTACAACGATCTCGAACGAGTAGTATTGCCTCAGTATCCTGCAATTGCTGAACTAAAAAATAAATTGCTAGATCAAGAATGTCTTGGTGCAATGATGTCTGGTTCAGGATCAACAGTATTTGCGATTGCGCCCGATCTAGATCGTGCTCAGCAAATTGCTGAGGCTGTAAGAACCGATGACATTGATGTATGGGTAGTAAAGAGCTTAGTTAGATCAATCTTTGATGCTTGATCACAGACAAGGGGCTTAACATATTTGTGGCGCAGCTTCGCCGCGCCACAAATAATCGGTTCTTTATTCTAATCGCTGGTATCTTGCAAGAGATCGCGATCTAATAACTCAATCTGTGAACCATTGATCGTAATTAATCCTTCACTACTAAGACGGTAAAAAGCTCTAGATAGAGTCGCAGGAATCGTTCCTAAAGTTGCGGCTAATTGAGTTTTGGTGACATCCAGAGTTATGACATTAGCTCCACTTTCGCGATCGCTCAAATCCAATAAGTAGGACGCTAATCTTTGTGGCACATCTTTGCAAGAGAGTTCTTCGACCATATGCGCGAGTTTGCGTGAGTGATTTGCAATACTCATCAACATATTGATTGCGATCGCAGGATATTGGTGCAGTAAATCGAGAAAGGGAAGTCGAGGGAAGAAAATTAATTCTGTGTATTCCAAAGCGATCGCTGAGGCAGGGAAAGCTTTGCCATCGAGGGCGGGAACTTCTGCAAAGTAATCTTGCACATTCAGCAAATGTAAGATGTGTTCTTTGCCATTAGCAGCCATTTTAAAAACCTTAACTCGTCCTGTGTAGACTATGAAAAATCCTGTTGCTTCACTATCTTGAAGGAAAATTGCTTCGCCTTTATCAAACTTTTGCAGTTGAGCAATTTGAGCTAAAGGAATGATTTGCTCTGGCGATAATCCTCGAAAAATTAGAATCGTCTGCAACCAATGGCTCAAGTCTAATTTGTTTAACATTTTCCTCAATGCGATCGTTGCGTTCAACAACTATACTTCCAATCCAAAGATCACAGATTTGTATAGCAGTTTTCAAACGAGCATAAGCTCATTTGAAAGCTCAACCCAAAACCTCACTCAGTAGATTTTCAGTGTTTCTACTCTCTTGTCAGCCCTAGACTTCTACCAGCGCAAAAATTCTTTCCACATATAGCAATAAAAGGTTAGGACATACTTTTTTAGATGCTTTTTTTTGCTTTGTTAATACGCGATATGCAACTACTCCCTTCCCACCGAAGAAATAGACATGTAAAACCAAGAAATAGCGTTGCGGCGCGAAGCGCCGCAACGTCTATTCTTTCACTGAGAAGGGAGTAACAAGTCTGAAAGCCTTGTTTTTTCGTGCTGCACTAGTGAGTAGTTTGAATTTTTGATAGCCTAAACAACCTCAGAGTAATATCTCAAAAATATTTACACATCGCGTTTTGTTCTGCTATTGTTATGGAAAGATTTTTGTTCTGCATTATTTAGCAAATTCGGGGGGGTCTCGATTTTGCTTATCCGACGACATAAAATTAAGACAAAATTAAAACCCAATGCAGATCTACGATGCGAAGCACTGTAGCTCTACATTCATCCAGGAAGCAAAAGTTCTTTCCAAATTCTATTGCCAAACTATAACCTCAAAATATGAGCATTAAAGATTCTTTTCGTGGCTTCCCAACTATTGCGATCGCTCTTTTCTTCAGCCCCATGCTTTTTGATCTTCCCGCCCAAGCCTTTTCTAGGCAAGACTTCGACAAACTATTGATGACCAATGCCTGTACAAAGTGCGATTTGTCAGGAGCTGATCTATCTAACAAAGATCTGTATGGTAGTTATCTCCAGGAAGCAAATCTATCTGGTGCAAATCTATCTGGTACTTTACTTAATGAAGCCAAGGTTACAGGCGCGAATTTGAGTAACGCCAATCTCTCTGGGGCAGTCCTCTTGGGAGTTGACCTCTCTGGCTCAAATCTGACAGGAGCGAATCTCTCTAAAGCAAATCTCTCTAATGGGACGTTAAGTAAGGCTGATTTTACAAAAGCAAACCTGAGCAATAGCGATTTAACATTTGCGGTCGCAGCAGATGCCATTTTTTCTAATGCGATCATGACTAGTGCCGACCTCAAATTTGCTGTGTTTTTGAGATCGAATTTATCGAATGTAGATTTTTCTAACTCCGCGATGAGCAAAAGTAGATTGTCAGGTGCAATTCTGACAGGTGCTAAGTTTGTAGGTGCAGTTCTAACTAATGCACGTATGCCAGATGACACTGTTTATAATGGTAGCGTGTCTCAATTTGGAGCTTCCAAGTAAGTTCTAAAGCTTTATTCTGGTTTGATGATTTTCAAAACCTTTACGCAGAAATCTGGGGGGACTTGTCAATTAAATTGCGAGAACGTAAAAGTTACTCAATTCAAGTTTTTTTGACTCAACAAAAGTCTGGATTTAGTCTAAGTCATCAACTTCAGAAATAGTTTCAATCTATAGTAATGTAAGGTTTGCTTAGGACATAAAAACCAGATAAGAGAAGGCGGCACTTCGTGCCGCCTTCTCTTATCTGGTTTTTGATTTGTTCTAGCTATTTCTTACATTGCTATATAGAGATAGGACAAATCAATGCCCCAATAAATGAAGGTGTGGTGCGAAGCACCACACCTTCATTTATTGGGGCTTTATATCCTAAGTAAAACTGACATTGCCATAACATCAGTTAAGAATTTTTTAAGTTTGTTTTGACTTAAGTCAAAGACTTCTCAGGTGATGTTCTCCTATGCTATCGACAATAGATTAGATAAACAGAAATTGCATATGACAACATTATTTGAAAAGCTTGGTGGTGCAGCAGCAGTTGATGTAGCCGTCGATCGCTTCTACGAAAGAGTATTACAAGATGATCGCATCAAACACTTTTTTGAGAATACCGATATGCAGAAGCAAAGGACGCATCAGAAAGCCTTTCTCACCTATGCCTTTGGTGGTACTGACAAATATGACGGGCGTTATATGCGCGAAGCTCACAAGGAGTTGGTAGAAAAGCAGGGCTTAAACGGTACTCACTTTGATGCGGTTGCTGAGGATTTGATGATTACTCTCAAAGAGATGGGAGTTGCTGATGAACTATTGGCCGAGGTAGCAGCAGTAGCTGCGGCTCCTCAGCACAAGAAAGATGTCGTGAACGGCTAAGTATTTTGTCGAAAGTGCTGCTTTACAGCACTTTTGATGTAGAAAAAACAGGACACTAAAATATGGCAACTTTTCAAATCAGCGATACCGTAGGCGAAATCGTTCGCGATCGCCCTTCTCTTTCGCGACTGTTTGAACAAGCCAAAGTTGACTATTGCTGTGGCAGCAAGAAAACGCTGGATGAGGCATGAAGAAAAGATTTTATTCCCGATGATCCGTCAGTTAGAATCTAGCGCCGCCGTTCCCTCTTTCCATTGCGGCACGATCGCTAATCCTGTACATCAAATGGAATTTGAACATGATGAAGCTGGCGTTGCCCTCGGTCAGCTACGTCAACTCACTGATAATTACACTCCACCTGAATGGGCTTGTAACGCCTATCGCGCCATGCTTGATAGTTTGCTGAACTTTGAGCAGGATATGCACCAGCATATTCATAAGGAAAATAATGTGCTTTTTCCTAAAGCGATCGCTCTAGAGAAAATCAAAGCAAGTCAAAGCTAATCAGAATTATGCGATCGCTATATCCATAAAACCTAGACCAAGGCAGGTTGCGCCTGTAAATCACAAAATGTTATTTAAAATTTTAGTTGTTTTGCATATCTTAGGAGCCACTGTCTGGACAGGTGGGCATCTGGTATTAGCCGCAACTGTGCTACCTCAAGCTCTCAAACATCGCGATCCTGATCGCATTCATCAATTTGAAGAACATTTTGAAGGGTTTGGACTGACAGCCCTTTTGTTACAGGTAACCACAGGGCTGTGGCTTACATGGACTTATTTCCCAAGTTTCCAGAACTTCTTCTCTTTTGATTCATATCTCTCTACTTACATTGGCATCAAGTTATTACTATTGTTAGGAACGATAGCACTGGCGATTCATGCCCGCTTTTTTATCATTCCTAATCTCACTAAAGAAACTTTGAACTCCTTGGCTTATCACATTATTGGAGTCACAACCCTAGCCGTTTTGTTTGCGATTTTAGGTGCAGGGATTCGCCTTGGCGGCTTTGCATAAAAAAGAAGGGGCGCATAGCGCCCCTTCTTTTTAGATTTAGAGAAGCTCTTTCAGCTTCTCTTGATATTCTTCAGGTGTGATACTTCCTGCTTTTAGTTCCTCATTGAGCAAATGTACTTGAGGCTCGATCGCTTTTTTCTTAGCGGCAATTTCTTCAGCTTTAGTTTTGTAGATCGCTTCACCCTCTTTCTTCGCTTTTTTAAAGGCTTGACGAATGCTAAAAGCATCCATCTCACCACCCGAAGCAAAGTATTCATTGGCAACCTTACCCAACGCCCATGTACTGGCATAGGCTGTAGTTGCGCCAACGACCATGCCGAACACAGGAACTAGCTTAGCTAGGTTACTCACAGCGATTCTAGTGCCAGTGATCCCCAAGCTGCCAAAGATAGCTTTGCGGAAATCATCACGGTTGCGGTCATAGCCCCAGCTTTGCCCGATCGCTTGGGCGAGATCAAGTTGATTCCAGTAGATCAACATATCAAAGGCGATCGCAATCCCTGGGATCGGGAATGCACCTAAAACAGCATTTAAAAAACAGGCATCGGTAGTAGCATTCTCGACCTCAGCCGCACGCTTATCAGGATCGTCGATTTGACGTACCTGCTCCGAAATTGAAGATTTGGTAGAGCGACGCTCTAGGGTCTCTAGCCACTCTTGTTTGCCCCAAAGCTTAGAACTAGTAAAAGTTTTACCAATTTTATCTAGTAGTTCTTTTTCTTCCGAACTACATTCACCATCAATATTTGCCATCGCATAGGCTGACTGATAAACCATCTCCTGTGCGATTTCGCTGGTAATTTGGGTCAGTAATTCATCAATTGGCGCATCTTCTTCATTCAAGAGGCGATCGACGGTAACACCTTCGGGCAGATGAATTTCTTCAAAAGTATCGGCAAGACTGGCAAACTCTTCTTCGAGCAGTTTGCCGTCGGCTTTTGCCATGCTTACCAAAACTTTAAAGCTTGCCAAAACTTCTTGCTGATTGACTACGGACATCGGATGCTTGCTCCTTTCCAGAAATTATCATTGATGGTAACAGCGATCGCTATCTAAGTTTGTATAAAGCTAATCTCAAACTCAAAATCCACAATAGGAAAATTACAGCGCTTTGTCCTCAAATCCGCACAAGAGTTTTTTAAAACTGATGTTACTTGGAAGGAATCCCTATAATGGCATAGGTTTGCTGCTTGCCCTATGGCACAGCCCCTAAGGAAACCTTTGGATTTTTGGATAATCCCCCCTGTGGTTGCCATTCTTGGCTAGCTTTCAAAAAATTCTTGTATGTTTGCTAGGCGTATATTTGTAGTTATTTCGTTATTGACTATAGATACATTTCATAATAATCTAATTAAAGATTTAGGCTAGTAGGATTTTACTTTCATCACAAATATAGCAAAGCAAGTTTTGCTTTTGTCCTAACACAATCGACGGCTGCTATAGCAAGCACTTGAGTGAGGAGCTTTAGTGCATTGGTATTAGTTCAACCCCAAATAGTTTTTTATTGCTCAGCACTAACGTCTCTTGGAGCGAATATTAACATAAGATAAGATTTGATACAGCGTCTTCACAACTGCTAACTTCAACTAAGAACTATGATTGTCGCAATTCCAGAACCATTTAAAACTGTGGTGACCTTTGCTCACCCACTTCTGATGCTCTTAACTCTATTTTTGGCACTTTATGCAGGATATGTTGGCTGGCAATATCGCAGGATTCGCAGCACTGAAGGGGAAGAGAAAAAAGCCTTAATATCCAAACGTTACAATATCCTGCATCACAAACTTGGATCAGCTTTTTTGGTGTTAATGGTAGCAGGTGCTGTCGGCGGTATGGCTGTCACTTACAACGATAGTGGCAAACTATTTGTGGGTGGACATCTGCTAGCAGGTTTGGGTTTAGCATTTTTAGCTGCATTGTCGGCGGCGCTTGCACCATTATTGCAACAGGGCAAAGAATGGGCGCGAGTTACACATATCACTGTAAATACGGCTTTGATAGGTGTTTTTGCTTGGCAAACTTTCACAGGTTGGCAAATCGTGCAGAGAATTTTAGAAAAAATGTTCAAAGTTTCCTAATAAAAAAGGGCGCGAAGCGCCCTTTTTTATTTGATAGGACTTACGCAAAATAACCCAACGTAGGGGCAATTCATGAATTGCCCCTACTATAAAATGCGAGTTTCAAGGCATTTTTGCGTAAGTTCTATTGATTAACGATAGTTTGTAAATTGTAGAGCGAGGGGAAAGTCTTCTGTCTTTACAAGTTGGATGATTTCTTGAAGTTCATCTTTTGATTTGGAAGTAACTCGCAAGGCATCACCTTGAATGGAAGCCTGAGCTTTAGGAAAATTATCACGGATGGTTTTCGAGAGTTTCTTGGCTTGCTCTTGCTCAATTCCGCGCTTCAGCTTAATCTTTTGAACTACGCGATTACCGCTAGCAGATTCCACTTCGCCGTAGTCAAAGATTTTTAGAGACAAACCACGCTTAATCGCCTTAGATTGCATCACATCAATCACAGAGGTAAGCGTCATTTCACTATTTGTGTTAATGGTTATTGATTCTTTCTCAAGTTCAACTTCTGTCTTAGTGCTTTTTAAGTCATAGCGACTAACAATTTCACGACGAGTTTGATCGATCGCATTGACAAGTTCTTGATGATCAAAATCGCTAACCACATCGAAAGAATAACTGGAAGCCATAGATTTATTTTAGATTTTATTTGTTTCTAAATGCAGAATGTATCTCATCCTACCAAAAAACTAATATAGCTATAGCCATCTGTATCAGGACAAATCAAAACCCAAATAGTGTGAAGTGGCGCGAAGCGCCACTTCACACTATTTGGGTTTTATGTCCTAACAAGACTGACTACAGCTATGAGTAGCTGGGCATAATTAAACCCCAAAAACCTGTGGCGCACACTGTGCGTGCGCCACAGGTTATTCCCAAAGCCGTTTGCCTTCTTCTCCTTGCAAGCGATCATGGGTATCACGCAAAAGCTTGGGAATATCTAATTGCTCTGGACATCGGGGCAAGCAATCACCACAGTCCGTACAACGAATTGCTTTACGACCTGGGAACCAATGTCCTGCATTTTCAAACATTTTGTAGCGATATTTGCCAAATTCCACCATATCAAAACTGACTGCTAAATTCCTGAGCCTCAGCACTTCAGGAATATTGATTTCTTCAGGGCAAGGTAAGCATTCATAACATTGAGAACAGCGATCGCCTTCGAGGATGGTATAGCGACGATTGATGCAATCAAGAACAGCTTGTTCTAATTCGGACATTGGCTGATCATTATCCCATGCGTCTTGATGCGAGTCGATTTCGGCAGGATTAGCTGCACCAAGGCTAAGGGTATGTACACGGGGATCACTTAGCAGAAAGCGATCGCACATATATAGAGCCGTGAAGGGATAGCTCACACCTGCTAATTCTTCGGAGGGAGCATATAGCATTCCACCTTTATCCGATGGCGAGATGATAAATACGCCCATGTCTTTTTCATGGGCTAGTTGTACCGCAGGGGCATTGCGTTGATTGAAGTAGTAATAATGTAGATTAATTGACTCGAACAAATCGGTGTTGATCGTATCGAGAATTACGTTAAGGGGCGCATGGGTAGAGAAGCCTACATGACCAATCATCTTTTGATCAACAGCTTCTCTGACTGCTTTCATACAGCCATGAGGGTTGGTTACTAAGTCGAGATGTTCTTGTAAGTTAATGCCATGTATGTCGAAGTTATCAACATAGTCCACATTCATCTTTTTGAGGGACTGCTCGATTTGGCGACGCATGGAGTCTGCATCTTTAGTTGGCGATATTTTGGTAGTTAGATAAAAGCGATCGCGTTGTTGGCTAAGTCCATTTCGCATCGCTTTGCCGATAAATTCTTCGCTCTTGCCATAGCCTTGAGCTGTTTCAATATGATTGATGCCAACTTCTAATGCTCTGGCGATCGTTTTGTGGGCATTGTCCGCTGATTCCATGTAGCGCATTGCTCCCAATGAAAAGACTGACAGGAGCATCTCAGTTTTGCCAAAACGACGGTAGCGCATAGTTGATCTAATAAATATGATTTATTTTAGTACATAGTTAAGAAGGCAATGGCAAGGAGTAATTTCAATTAGCAATTCTCATTACGAAACCGATTTTGGTGTTTCCAGCGCCTTCGGCGCTGGAAACACCAAAATCGGTTTTTTGAAAGCCCGCCAACGGCGGGCTTTTAAAAAACCGATTTTTATAATGAGAATTGTTGAACCACAATAATTTTTTGAAAGTGTTGCTTTGCAACACTTTCAAAAAATTATTGTGGTTCGTTTGCTCGGAAATTGCTGTAAATGAGTCCTGAGAAGCTGAAGCTTATAAGAAGGGGCTTTAAGCCCCTTCTTACCTTTTTTACAAATGATTCAGAATTACTATATATAGCTATAGCCACCTGTATCAGGACAAATCAAAACCCAAATAGTGTGAGGCGGCGCGAAGCGCCGCCTCACACTATTTGGGTTTTATGTCTTAACAAGAATGACGACAGCTATATAATTAAGGCGATTCCTGAATTTTGACTTGGAGCGATCGCCCATGACTGCCTCACCACAGCAGTATTTGCGCCTTGATCTTGAGATAGCAGTTCCCTATAGCGTTGTCCTTGATGGATTGGATGCTTGGTTTGAATGGGATCTGATATCTGAAGTGGATTTTAAATGGCGCAATAGTCGCAGTTCGGCAAATCGTTTAACGGTTGTGGCGATTCAAAATGATTTGATTCTTCAAGGGCTAGATCTTTGGTTAGAGTTAGGATTAATCAAAGAGAAATCAGTAAAACTAATTTGTGAGACTCGCTTTGTTTGCGACATTAAGGCAAATGTTACAAACAAAACGATCGCTAGTAGAGATTTACCAATTGCGGAACCAAAGCGCCAACCTGCCAATATTTCGGGTTCGCGATTACCGCGATCGCCTATTGAGCAGATACCGATAAAACCCAAAGCACCTCAAGAACCTAGTAAAGTCGCGCAAACGGTGCGATCGCTACTATCAGAATTCAGCACCATGTGGTTGCTATTTTTGGGCGTGTTTTTGGTGGTGGTTTCATCGGGATTACTAGCGGCTAGTCAATGGGATAATTTTTCGCCCCAAATCCAGTATTTGTTGTTGTTGGCTTATACGCTGGGATTTTTTGGTGTGAGTTTCTGGACGAGCAAGAATGAACGTCTGCGAATGACCACTCGCGCTTTGCAATTAGTGACATTGCTCCTAGTCCCCGCTAATTTCTGGGCGATGGATGGTTTAGGGTTACTCAAAAATCCTGTGGGAATGGGAATTAGTGTGATCGCAGGTTGTTTACTTTCAGCGATCGCCGTTTTTCTATTACAAACATCCTTTACATTTCGCGAAACTCAAGCTTTATCTGAGGACGCATCCACTAATCAAAAGAAAAAAAGCACCAAAAGACAACTTAGCCAAATCTCAGTTTTAGTGATTTTGTTACTGGGTTGGCTACATCTGGGTTGGTTTCTATCCCCATACTATCCATTAATTGCTGTCTATTTGGGCATCAGTGGGATTGCAATTTCAACTTTTCTAAATCGTCGTCAAAGCTTAAATACTGCCGACAGTTCGACATTTCCCCTTGCGCTGATTACGGGTGCTTATAGTACAGTCTTGTTGATTAGTCGGGCGCTTTTATTTGGGAATGTTTCTGTTTTTAAATTAGGTTTAGCTTTTGGGGTTTGTGGCTGGGTTCTAGTGCAAATTACGAACAAAGCAGAAAAGTTGCGATCGCCTTCTGAAGCCTCAAATTTAACTACCTCAAATCCATCCAATCTGTCATTTCAGGCGAATTTAGGCAAAGTTTTGCTAGGTTTAGGTTGGCTAGTGTCAGTTTGGGATCAATATCCTTGGCAAACCTTGACGATTAGTTTATTAATTGCATGGATACTCAGCGATCGCCTGATCAAACTAGAGCAAACCATTGATTTAACCTATTTATTTTTGTGGGGCTTGCAAACTCTTTGGTTAGGTCAAAGGCTAATTCCTGCTGCTTGGAAAGAAACTTCCGTACAACAATTAATAGCATTCTTCCAAACTCAATCTGAAATTAATTTGATTGGCATTTGCCTATTTCCCTATCTGATTATGACTTTGATTGTCGCCGCAATTTATCGCGATCGCCAAAAGTTGCATCTAGCCAATACTGCGGAATTACTTGCTCTCGGATTTGGTGTGTTGCTGACTATTCTGAGTTTTGGTTATCCGCTACCGATATTTGTCAACCTATCGCTTTCAGCCGTCACGCTCTTAATAGTCCAAGCAAGGCGATCGCCTGTTAGTAAAGATCTGCATAGTCTAGTTTATTTCGCCCATATCGTTAGTCTCAGTGCAATTATCTCAGGGATTTTCTTCTTCACTCGTTCCACTGAGATATTTGCATGGGTTGGCTTTCTACTGGTCACAATGGTGATTGAATGGAGTGCAGTTTTAGTGATTGGAAAGTTTAGCCCTCACGCCCAGCCCCTCTCCCAAGTGGCGAAGGGAGAAAGAAATCAAGTCCAGATTCACTCTGCAAGTGAATCTCCTGAAAACATCTTGCCCCCCTCTTCCTCTGGGAGAGGGGCTGGGGGTGAGGGCATTCTACCCACTGAGAGATTGTCTAAGGGCAATCTCCATCTACAAGCATGGCGCGATAGCGCATGGCATATTGGCGCAAGTTTAGCCGCCCTTAGCTATATCTTGCTCTGGAATGCTCCATTTTCAGGACAAGGTGATAACAGAGAATTACTATTTTTAACCAGTTCTTGGGGTGTGGCTTGGTTAAGCGTACCTTTGTCTTTAACCTTTTTAGGAACTTGGCGCGAATTTGCCGATCGCGATTTGGCAATCAGATTGAGCATTGCAGGACTCGCGATCGCCCAGTTCTTAACATGGCAAGGTGATGGCTCGCGTTTGATTGGTTTAGGTGTTGCCTTTGCCCTGATGCTAGTGAATACACGCCGCAGCAAATCGCTCCTCACCGCTTTTAATACCGTCGGTTATGGTCTATTATTTATCGCCTTTTTACTGTGGCAATTCAAATCTAATGATGGCTCAACAGCCCAGTTTATCTTCTGGACTAATGGCATGGTTTTCAGTGCCATTTTGCTATATGTTCTCAATCATTGGCTCAAATATCGCCGCGATCGCCAAGTTCCTAATCTCAATTTATCCTTAAATCAATCCTATTCACAAGCCTTTGATATTTGGTCAGCTTTAATTTCGGCGGCAGTTCTGATTTTACAAACCTATTTAGCTGTTCTTGTTTTTGGCTTCAATGGTGATGACCAACTATTTATAAATCTGCTGCCTAGTACAATTTTGGTCACCCTAGGACTGATTTATCGAATCTGGCAATCCACAGCGAAAGTTCCTTTTTGGGCAGAATGGGGAGTTGCATGGAGTGTGGAACTGCTAACCTCAGGGGCGATCGCAGTTACTAATGGCTCGGCACTTGAACTAGCGATCGCCAATATTGCCTTGGGCTTTATCACCCAACTAGGTGGAGATTGGTGGATGCAACGCTCAGGTAAAAATGAATATCCTCGCAGTTGGGATGTCATTCCCTTGATTTACGGTGTGATGGGTTCGCTATTGAGAATCGGCAACTTTAGCAGTCTTACAGGTTTATTCTCGCTGAGTACATCCCTCATCGGTATTGGTATCGGGCGCAGAGCTTCTCAATCCAATCCTATGTTCAAAGCACTTACCTATTTGTCAATGGTAGTAGCGACTTTTTCCGCCTATGAGTTACTTTTCTATCAAATGGTGTCCCGTTCTCAAGGTGGTAGCCTTGGCGATGGCTTGGTGATTCTCGCGACCTTAGGTTGTGCGATCGCCTATGCCTACAAACTCTTTGTCAACGGGATTGCGCCATATTTAAGACTTTCTATCCGAGAGATTGGTATTTCAGCTCATTTACATTGGGCTGCTAGCGCTATCTTTTTGTTATGGGGAAGCTTCTTGAATCCATCGGTTACGGGTGGTTTACTTGGTGGAGGGATTGGAACTGCGCTAACAGTCTATGCGATCGCCGAGGGGAAGAGATCCCCCCTAGCCCCCCTTGTAAAGGGGGGAATAGATTCAGGTTCCTTTATAAAGCGGGGAATAGATCAAGTCCCCCTTTATAAGGGGGATTTAGGGGGATCAGATCTCTGGGTTTATACAGGGATAACTACCGCGATTGGCGCGATCGCCTATTTTATTTACTTTGCCTTCCCTAATCCTTGGTTGATTGCGAACTTCATTCAGCCCTATGCGGCGGCGATCGCCTGTATCGTGACAACAATGCTCTATCTGCCAGATTGGGAAGAATGGGGCTGGGCAGAACGTCCTTGGCATAACTCTGCTTTTCTATTGCCGTTGATCTTTATATTTATGACCCAACAGGCGATCTCCACACCTTGCCTGATCATCGTTGGTGTTTTCTACGCCATCTATGCCAAAGTTCAAGACCAAATCCGTGCTACCTACATCACGGTGTTTCTATGGAATTGGGCAGTTTTCCATTATGTCTCTTTAATTGGATCGCCCAGTTTCGATATCAATACGATGATCCATGTGGCGGCGATTGGCTTCTCTGGACTATATTTTGCTCAAGTCGAACCCAACCTGCGATCGCCTAATACTAAAGCCCTCCGCCATGCCTTTCGAGTTCTCTTAAGCGGTGGCATGGGGCTAGTTGCCTTTCTTTATTCCTTTTCTAATACTACGATTGCGCTCTCAACTTGGGGCTTGAGTGCTGCCTTTATCATGGCAGGACTAGCTTTTCGGGTCAGAGCCTATCTCTTTATGGGAACGTTCACGTTTATTTTGTTGGTAATCACCCAAGCGGTTCTTTTAGTGACTCAATATTCTTTCTTAATGTGGGCGCTTGGTATTATCGCAGGGATTGGATTCATTCTGGTTGCTGCTAATTTTGAAGTCAGACGCGATCGCATTTTGGCATTGTTTCGCAATGTGGCGATCGAGTTGGAAGCTTGGGAGTAAGTGAATTTAGTAGAGATCGCCTATTCTTACAAATTTTCCTTGAGTTAAACCTCACGGTAGATCAGGTGTTTAAATCAAGTTTTTACAATAAATCTTCCCAATTAAAATTAAATTCAGGGAAAGTATTCATCGCTAAAGTATCACCCTGTTCATAGCGCTGCATTCGCTTATAGCCCGATGAAGAAGGCTGTGTATAGCCTTCAATAATTTGTTGATTTACATCAAATAACCACATTTCAGGAATACCATTGACAGCATATAGAGGCATCTTCACATCACGGTCATAGGCAATCGTGCTGTCGGCAACTTCGATAATCAACAAAATATCCTCTGGTGTTGGCAAAGCGCTAGCATAAAAATCATCGCGCCATTTGAGTATGGCAAGATCTGGTTGAGGCTCTGAATAATTTCTAAGGATAATGGGATTTTGCGTCCAGATAAATGCCCGATCACCCAATTTTACTTGAAACAATCTTGCTGTTTTTGCCACACAAACCGCGTGTTTGATGCCAATCGGGGACATTTCTCTAATTTCTCCATTAATTAACTCGTAGCGATCACCGACCGTAAAAACACCTGCTTCGTGCATGAGGTGATATTGCTGCACTGTAAATTTATGGATATTGCTGGTAAAACTTGGTGTCACTATTTGGGCTGTCATCGTATTTCACCTAAATTTTGGGGCAAAGCACAATATGTAATTCGCACATTTCAATTATGGCAAATATAGCGATCGCTTGAAATCACTTGAATATGTGGTGAAAGGCTAGTCTGGTATTTTTGCGGAAGCGCAAGCCAAAGGAGAAAGCTAATGATGATGAGGAGATCGCATCATTGGCGATAAGTCAGGATGCCAGAACGCTGATTAGTGGCAGTTGGTATGAGACGCTCAAATGTTGGAATATCACCACGGGGCAATGAATCCGTCCTTACGAAGGCATGATTATTGATGGCGTAGCAAATCTAACTGAAGCGCAGTTCGCAACATTAAAGGCTTTGGGTGCAAATGCATGAGCATCTATTGGACTATATATATCAATTTTCGTAATTGCGTCTTGCTTTGTTAGCTTCATTGCGGAGAGCATCAAGGCGTTTTTCGATTAATGTACGCGATCGCCCCTTAGACGCATCACTGAGCATAATCTTCAGCGCACTACCCAAACTCTTGTACGCCGCAGGCAAAGGATAACCATTCCGCACCGCCAGACGAATAGCGCCTTGGTCAGCCTCGATCAAATTACGAATATCTTTCTTACTAGTCCCCTTGCGCCATAGCTGAAACCCAGCCACACCACAAATACCGAGCGCAAGCACAAATAGCAACCCATTTTGAACCCAAAGCTCTCCAACTGCACCACCTAAGCCGATCGCTAGCGCCGCTACTTCCCAGCCATCCTTTGGCACTGCATCATTTTGAATACGTGCGACCTCATGCCAATACAGGAGATTGCGCTGATCCTCAGCCATCCGTTCCCAGCGCACCATATCGACTAAAATTACCACCTCATCGCCACCAGCTTCTTCACAAGCAATTAGTGGCGGACGGACACCATCGGCGTTAAGTACTTTTACCCAAGCCTGTAACTCTGGGGGTAGCAAGTCTTGCAAACGACGGATTTCAGTTCGAGCAAAGGTATTTCGGAGGGAGGAAGAAGTTGGAGATGGCATGAATCTTCGTCAAAGTTCAGAATTTTGAGGGACTTATTGCTAAATCTAGATTTTAGTATAAGTTTTAACTACTTGCACTTTTGATTAGATTATTACAACTAAAAAGTTATCTTCAGATTATAGGCTTTATAAGTTCTGTGTGAGCTTACTAAAAATGCCACATTGTAACTAAGTAAGAAAGATTAATTATTCGTAGGTTGTGTTAGAGGAACGTAACGCATCAATAAAAAAGTTCGCAAAATCCTCATTGATATAGCAATGATAGTTGAAGAAAAGTAAAGAAATATAGTGGATAATTGCGTAGTATTGATATATAGTTATTATTCTTAACATAAATAAATATTATCACTTTAAATTTTCATAATGCAATTAATTAATTCTGAGTGGACAATAACTGAAGAAGAAGTAGCTAGAAAAGCTTTTGATATTGCCTATAAGCGAGAAATTAGTTCTCTGATCGATTCAGTCCGTTACAAAGCTAGCAATTTAGCTGAAATTGATGACATGTGGCGTTTGCACGACTTTTTAAGTGTGAAGCGTCATGAAGTCGATGGTCGATATGACTATCACTTGCCCATGCTAGTTTTTGTGTTTGCAGGATTAGTTAAGGATGGCTGGTTGAACCTGAGTGAATTGGAAGGTTTAAATACCGATAAAATCGCCAAGATTGCAGCACTTGCATGTATGTAAACGATAAAAGAGAATTTCTAAAAGATAGATTTTTATTAAGTTTTAATAAAAATCTATCTTTTAGAAGAGCGATATCTATGTCTACCGACATAATTATTAGAATAAATCAAAATTTAAAAATGTGAAGGTGTCTCTTCATATTTGCTTTGTATATTTGATCACAACACCTTAATAAACATGATAATTACTTTGCTCAGTCTAGTAACCGTCGTGTTTATTAAACCGTTTTACTTTGTTAAATAGATAATTTGTTAAGCGGATTAGTTTAACAAAGCAAAACTTAATATCTACCCTTAGAGGTTTTGTAAGTGTAAACACTGTATGAGTATATATATCTAAAGGAAATTCAAACATCATAGATATACATAGTCATTGTTGTTCAGGCTACATCTAATTAAACGATTCTAGCGGAAACCTTTTGCTTACAAAGCTTGTAGCATCTTTTCTCGAATCTTTATACTAGATTTTAATTTTAATCTTAAGATTTTATATTCTTAAGTATAGAGCTAGCTTTTTCTGTATACGAAAGTACGAACTCAAATCATCATAGTTGAACCCAAAAAACACCCATGACATACACAATTAACTCAGCCAGAAGCATTTTCCCTAGCACATTAGCAGCTGATGTTGTACCTGCTACCACAGCTCGGTTTAATCAACTTAGTCCTGAAGATCAACTCGCTTGGATTTGGTTTACTTACCTTGAGATGGGTAAGACTGTAACGATCGCTGCTCCAGGTGCTGCAAGTATGCAACTAGCTGAGTTGACCTTGAATGAAATCAAGAAAATGAGTTTTCAGCAACAAACTCAGGTTATGTGTGACTTGGCAAATCGTGCTGACACTCCTATTTGTCGGACTTATGCAATCTGGTCTCAAAACATTAAACTAGGCTTCTGGTATCAACTGGGACAGTGGATGGAAGAAGGAATTGTTGCACCAATTCCCGAAGGTTACAAACTCTCGGCGAATGCTTCAGCAGTTTTGGAAACTCTTAAAGGTTTAGAGCCAGGACAACAAATCACAATTCTCCGTAATTCAGTTGTGGATATGGGTTATGACCCTAATAAATTGGGTGAATATACTCGCGTTGCTGAGCCAGTTGTAGCTCCACAAGAAATGTCTAAGCGCACTCAAGTAAGTATTGAAGGTGTAAACAACCCCACAATTCTGTCTTACATGAATAACATGAATGCCAATGACTTTGATGCTCTAATTGCTCTATTTCTCCCAGATGGTGCTTTACAGCCTCCTTTCCAGAGACCAATTGTTGGTAAAGATGCAGTTCTGAGATTTTTTAAAGAAGAATGTCAAAATCTTGTGCTTGTGCCAGAAAAAGGTGTTTCTGAGCCAGCAGATGGTGGTTATACCCAAATCAAGATTACTGGTAAAGTGCAAACTCCTTGGTTCGGATCTGGCGTTGGCATGAATATTGCTTGGCGTTTTCTGCTTGATCCTGACAGCAAAATCTTCTTTGTAGCGATCGACTTGCTTGCATCTCCTAAAGAGTTACTGAACTTCGCTCGTTAGTTTTAGTTACATTTTGAAAAAAGCCGCGCGATCGCGCGGCTTTTTTCAAAATTTCTTTGGGTAAAAAAAAAGTGCATAGCGCTGTAATATGCAAATGTTTATTTCACAACAAAAGGTATTGGTAGCGGATGACTGGAGCGGATTACTAATAGCCATACTTATTATTGGTCTATGGTTTGTCAGCCTATTTGAACTACTCACAATTCCAATCTCAAATACTTCTTGGTTCTGGTTGATTAGCGCGGTTTTGGTACGGACTTATTTGCATACAGGATTATTTATTCTTGCCCATGATGCTATTCATGGCAATTTAGTTGCCCATAATCGCAATCTCAACCATCTGATAGGGCGATTTGCAGTTATTACCTATGGATTTTTATCCTACGACCTCTGTTTTAAAAATCATTTTAAACACCATCGCTCTCCTTCTCAAAGTAGCGATCCTGATTTTCATGGCAGTGCAGCTAACCCAGTACTTTGGTACTGCAAGTTCATTTATGAATATTTCCCAAGGCGATCGCTGATCATTTTTTTAGTAAATATGATCCTAATTGCTATTGTCTCAACAACAATTTTCCATACCCCATTGTCAAATTTGATATTTTTTGGACTGCTACCCCTAATTTTGAGTTCCTTGCAGTTGTTCTTTTTTGGTACTTACCTCCCCCACCACCAAGTTTACGGCAACCCTAATTTTTCTCCTCGTTTACAAAGTAGTTATGGCTCTAATCTATGGTCATTTTTTAGCTGCTATAACTTTGGTCATTACCACTGGGAACATCATCAATATCCTAAAACCCCTTGGTATCGACTACCTCAAGCTCATAAAAACTAAGAAAGAGAGCTTTGCTCTCTTTCTTAGTTTTTAGTCAAAAGATAAGGGTTGGCACAAAGAGCCAACCCTTATCTTTTAGAGTTTGATTTGTTCTAGCTATTGCTTTCACTGCTATACCAGAGATTTATTGAAAGTGTTGCAAATCAACACTTTCAACAGCAATTCTCATTATGAAACCGATTTTTATAATTAGAATTGCTGCACTTTCAATAAAAACTATAAGAAGTTCAAGAAGTTTGAGCCTTAAGCCATGCCCAAGGTACAGTAAGCATTTTGTTAGAATTAGGCACAAAAGCACGCTGCTTAAAAACTTCGTAGTGATTTCGTTCGATCGCTTTTAAAATATTGCGATACAAAATTAGAGAAGACCATACTGGCCATCGAGCATCCCGACATAATGCCGAAATACCATCCTCAGCATGTTGATAAAACTGTCGTGCTCTCTGAATTTGAAAACGCATCAACTCAATCCAACGCTCATCAACCGTACCGCTTAATAAATCTTTTTCGGTATAGTCAAAATAATGCAGATCCTCAAGGGGCAAATAAATTCGTCCTCGCTGAGCATCTTCACCAATATCACGCAAAATATTAGTTAACTGCATGGCAATACCTAAGGCGATCGCCGCCTCAGTTGCCGTACTGATTACCGATGGATCTTTAGTCTCAAAGCCCATAATTGCTGCCGACATCAAGCCCACAGTGCCTGCAACGCGGTAGCAATACAAATGCAGATCATCAAAGGTTTGGTAGCGATCGTATTTTAAATCCATTCGCATTCCAGAAATCATATCTTTGAAAGGCTGAATTGGCATCGGGTACTTCTGGACAGTATCGGCTAAGGCAATATCTGAGGCATGGATAGGATCGCCACGGAACGTCGCCTCTAACTGTTTTTCCCAGTTAAAAAGCGTTTCGGCATCGGTGCTTTCTGCCTGCATACCGTCTACAAGCTCATCAGTACGACGACACCAAGCATAAATCGCCCAAGTAGCTCGCCGTTTTGCTTCAGACATCAGCATCGTACCAAGATAAAAAGTCTTGGCGTACTTTGCCGTGATGCAACGACAAATCTCGTAGGCTTCCTCCAGACTGACTGGCTGACGCATTCCCATCGACTTAGGCACTGACGACAGATGGATTTGACTGGTTTTGGTTAGAGGTTCGACCAAGGACTTTACTTCCAGAAGATTGACTTGCTTTATGAATTTCCTGTGCTGTTAGCTTACCAGAAAGTACCGCCCCTTCCATACTGCCAAAAAAGGGCTGGGCTGTATAGCTACCTGACAAAAAGAAATTAGTGATCGGCGTTGCTTGACTAGGACGGAACTGCTCACGGTTTGGAGTAGCGGTATAAATTGATCTCGGAGTCTTGACGACATGAGACTTTAAGACTTTTGCAGGACTGGGGAGATGCTGCGGAAATAGTTTCGCAAGTTCATTCAGCGTTGCTTCCACGATTTCGCTATTGGGACGATCAATCCAATCGGCAGCAGGGGCAAATACTAGCTCTAGCATCGATTTATCAGGGTCAGCATATTCCTTACAGGAGTTACTCATATCGGAGTATACGCTGAGCAGGGGCGATCGCGAAAATAGGGTGTGATCAATATCCGTAAGCTTGCGATCAAACCAGATCTGCACACTAATTACGGGTACACCTTCTAGATGATCTAGCTGTTTAAAATAGGGCAAGCCTTGCCAAGTTGAGGGGATGTAATTTTTAAAAGCATCCACTGACATCGCCGAAACGTATGCATCCGCGTAAACCTCACGACTGGGTGAACCATCTGTGCTTTGGATGATCAACTTTTCGATATTGCCATCTTGATCGGTGACAATTTCCTTGAGGGAAACTCCTGTATGGACTTCGCCGCCTCTTGCCACGACATGATCAACGATCGGCTGACAGAGACGCTCAGGAGGTGCGCCATCGAGGTAGGCAATTTTCGAGCCGTCCTTTTGTTGGAGAAACTTATTGAGGGCGCGGAGGGGAATCGTTGCCGAAATTACATTGGGATCGATAAATTTGAGGGATTTGCAAACGGCAATAAAAATGTCAGTGGTGATGTCCTTGCCGATGCCACGCATCTCTAGCCATTCCTCAAAGGTATATTTGTCCATCGACACAACATAGTCATCACCACGAATAATCGCAGGAATTAGCCCGATCGCAAACCGAATCTTTTGATTCCAAGTGAGCATATCGTTGTTGCGAAGAATCGAGGTAATGATATTGAAAGGAGCGGGGATATTAGGTACGTCAAACCATGACAATACCCCAGGCTTTTCAGGTTGATTAAAAATTAAAGCATGGCGTTTCCATTGCAGGCGATCGAGGATATTTAGCTCACCCATCAGTTGCAACATATTTGGATAAGCGCCAAAAAAATTATGTAGCCCTGTTTCGATCCAGTCGCCATCGGCATCTTTCCATGCTGCTACCAAGCCGCCGAGAACGTTACTGCGCTCTAGCAAAATCGGCTGATGTCCTAAATCCACCAAATACTTGGCACAGGATAATCCTGCTAACCCTCCTCCAGCGATCGCAACGCGCATACTTTTTCAATACCTATACGTTTAATTTTTTATGTTTAATTATCTCCATCTTACTTTGCAAAGCTTAATAATTCACTAAATTTTGTTAGTAAAACCCAGAAAGTAGAGTGGAGCGCTTAGCACCCCACCCTACTTTCTGGGTTTTATATGTATGAATCATTGGATAATCGCATTTTTGTTTTAAGATGGCGATCAGCACTTCAATCTTAGCCAGTATGGTAAAAAGCCTCATTGATTCCCCTGAGATCTCTAGTAAGTCATCTCGCAAATTATGGATGGCGGCGATTAAGTTCCCGATGTATAGTGTGGCGATCGTGCCGATCGCTACGGGTACGGCTGTCGCTTATCGCAATACAGGGGCGATTAACTGGAGTATTTTTTTCATGTTTCTGGTTTCCGCAGTTTTGATTTTAGTCTGGGAAAATCTCTGCAATGATGTATTTGACGCGGAAACAGGTATTGATATCAATAAGGCGCATTCAGTTGTCAATCTCACGGGCAAGAAGAATTTAATCTTTGCGATCGCCAATATTTGTCTGCTCCTCGGCATTAGTGGCGTATTTGCAATTTCTTGGATACAGCAAGATATTGTGGTGGTTAGTGCGATCGCCCTTTGCTGTTTTCTCGGCTATATTTACCAAGGTCCCCCATTTCGGTTGGGATATCAAGGGTGGGGTGAAGTTTTATGCTTTTTTGCCTTTGGTCCCTTAGGAGTTTCGGCGGCTTATTATAGTCAAACTAAATCTTGGTCAATTGGCTCGATCGCCGCAGCGATTATTGTCGGAATTATTACTAGCCTGATTTTGTTCTGTTCTCATTTCAATCAAGTTGCCGATGATCTTGCCGCAGGTAAGCGATCGCCTGTTGTGCGCCTAGGAACTAAGCGCTCAGCACAACTTTTACCTTGGATCTGTGCTGTGATCTATGGGATTGCGATCGTCGCGATCGTCCTTGATTTTTTCCCCATCTGGACTGCGATCGTCTTAATTAGCTTACCGATAGCATGGAAACTCTGTACATTTATTAGCGAAAACCATGAACGCGCCGAGCGTTTACTCAACTATCGCTTTATCGCTGTTGCCTTACATTTTGTCATTGGTTCATGTCTTAGTGTGAGCTTAATTTTGTAATCTTGTTACTTACTGATGTTACGTATGACAAATGTCATCATAATGTTTCTATGTCGACTTCAAAGAGGATTTGGAGACCAAATTCCTACATATTTGTAAAAGTAGTTGCTTGGTCTTCAAGCCCAAATCTCAGCGTTCCACGTAACATTAGTTACTTAATCAATAAGGATAATTTTTATATTTCATAGAAACCAAACTCTTTCCTGATTTGAGAGGTAATCAATCTAAAACGAGTCAAATGTTTTAGATTTGCAATGAGATTAGATTTAGGGACTATATCTTTATAAAAAGGAGCAACAGCAAGATTATTTTCTCCATTAGCTCTACTATAAATCGCACCACAAAAAGGAATATTATTTAAAACAATTTCATGTGCAGGTAAGCTTGTACATCTATGATCATAGAAATCCTCTTCTATAAAAAGACAGTTAAATAAATCTGGCTTAATAATTACAGAGCTTCCACAATATTGTCCAAAGTCCTTACGCAGATAATATAAATACTTGTTTTGAAATTCGTGTATATATCCCCTGTTGATGATCCAACCAGTTTGTTCAGAGTTTTTCTTTACAAATTCTGCAATTTTATTACTTATTAGGTCATCCGCATCAACTGCCATGACATGGGAAGGACTGAGCTGTTTACTTCTTTCCAATCCAATGGTTAATTTTTTTGACATATCCTTATGTCCTATAAACCACTCTCCAACAGGAATAGGCAAATCTACTTCTACATATTCTACAAATTGCGTATTGAAGTTAATGTTCGGTTTTTCGTTACAGACAACAACTATGTGGAAATCATTGCAGGTTTGCCCACATATAGATCTCAAAGTTCTTTCAAAAAGGGTACTAGTTAATTCCCAAGATTTTGCGTATTTAGCGCTTTTCAAAGGTACTATAAATACAATCATAGTTATATTATTGTTAATTAGAGTAATTAGTTAAGTTGAAAAATCTATCGATTATTATACATAAGAGATTCATTGGTTAATAAAGTATCAAAAAAGTGAATCTGGAAATCTGAGATTTAATGAAATTAGCTATACTTTATTAGCTTGCTAGTCTCTAAGCTATTATCCGCGATGCTAGTGTTTGGAAAATCTATTTTTCATTAAAAAACTTTTGCCTATGCTCATAAGTAAAATTGTTGCATTAAGAAGCGAAGAAACACTAAAAATAAATTTATTATTAAAAACAGGCGCATTATCATTAAAGCACAAGAATACTAAAATTTACAAGAAGCTTATCTTTCCTGACTATAAATTTTATTCTACACAGACAAAAGCTCATGGCATCATCAATATCCGTATGTATCCCAACATATAAGAGACCAGATTTTCTTAAAGAAGCATTGGATTCAGTACTAGCTCAAACTTTACAACCAATTGAAATCATAATTGGTGATGACTCTAATGATGACTTAACCGAAAAACTCGTTGTAGATATTAAGAAAAGTTGTGAAATTCCGATCTTTTATACAAGGCATTCTCCTTCCTTAGGACAAGCAGAAAATATCAACTTCCTATATGAGAATTCAAAAGGCGATAAACTTGTTCTATTGCACGATGATGATTTGTTACTGCCAAACGCACTAGAAGACTTAAATAGTTGTTGGAATCTTCATCCAGATTTAGTAGCTGCATATGGCAAACAATACATAATTTCAGAGGATGGTGATGTTGATGTGGAGGCTAGCACTGGGCTTAATCAAATGTTCTTTCGTACCGATAAGCAAGAAGGGATCCAGCCTTCTTCATTAGAGGCTGCGATATTACATCAATTTCCAAGTGATTGCTATATGGTTCTTGCTTCCGCAGCTAAGTCTATTAACTACCGATCCCATCAAGAAGTAGGAACAGCCTGCGATTTTGATTTTAGCTTTCGACTTAGCTTGAAATATTCAAACTTCTTTTTTCTGAACAAATACACTGCAAAATACCGACTTAGTGAAGCCTCAGTTTCTAAAAGCTCAGATGATGATGCAGCGGCTCAGTCTTTTTACCAAATACTCAACACTGATGTGCCTAAAGAAATAGCTTGGGCTAAAGATTACGAACTCAATCGCTCCGCACCGATCGCTATCAAGCAACTGACTAATTTAGGTCGGCGGGAAGAAGCTTTAGACATTTATTTCAGCAAATATCATCCCTTGACCAGTCGGATTAGCTTAGGGGGAGTTCGTAGACTACTTAAATTGTTTTTACCTCAAGCAATAGGGAAATTAATCTAGTCTATAGGAGTTTTTTTTAATGAATAAGGTTCAACATTGCACAATAGGAATATCTTCTGTGGGTGGAATTGAGTCCTATGTAAATAGCCTTTTGACTTCGCTACCAGATATGTTTGATCGAAATTTCATCAGCTCTTTGGATGATGTTGATCAAAGTCAATGTACATTACTCCATGTGCATGATGCCAAAATGCTTAAATCCATAACCAACAAATGTCCTGTTGTTTACACTGTGCATAACCATAACTTCTACTGTCCTAGTGGTTCTATGTATCTATATGGACAAGCAAAAGTATGCGATCGGAAAATGAGTGTACTTGGCTGCACTTGGGGAAAGTTGATTGATGGTTGTGGTAGTCGTAGACCCGAAGAAATTATTGGTAGCTTTAAGAGAGCTTATAGTGAGCTAGAAGCAATCAAAAACTTGGGAATTACTGTGATTGCGAATAGTGATTATGTTCAATCACAATTAATAGCAAATGGATTACCTAAATCTCAGACAGTCACGCTAAGATGTGGCATTGCTGCACCTCAAAGCAATCATATCCCCCTAAATGAATCCATCCATGACCAACAGCGCATCTTGTTTGTGGGTAGGATAGTGCCAGAGAAGGGGCTGGATTGGTTACTAAGAACGATGCCTCTTTTAGATCCTTGTATTCATCTTGACATTGCAGGTGAAGGGTGGGCAATGCCTCAAGTTCGGAAGTTGGCAGAGGATTTGAATATTGGCGATCGCTTAACTTGGCATGGATGGTGTCAAAGCGAGAAGCTAGAGGAGCTTTATCGTCAAAGCTTTGCTGTAATTTTTCCTAGTGTTTGGCCAGAGCCTGCGGGATTAGTAACTTTAGAAGCCTATGCAAGATTTCGCCCAGTAATTGCTAGTAACGTTGGCGGTATCCCTGAACATGTTCAGGATGGGAAAACAGGAATTTTAGTGGAGCCAAATAATAGGCAAGCGTTAGCCGCAGCAATCACCGATTTGGCTCATGATTTTGATAAAGCACGTGAGATTGGTATAGCTGGCAATAATTTATTTCACTCGGAATTTACGCTTGCTATTCATGCTCAAAGATTGCAAGAAATTTATGATTTAGCGATCGCTAAGTTTCATAAATCTTTTTGATAAAAGCCTGTCTGTGGCAGGCTTTTATCAAAATCTTTAAGCTTGTTTCGCTTCTGAGCCATCAATGATGCGTTGGAATAGATAGCCTGTCCCACGAGCCGTCAAGATTAATTCAGGGTTGCTAGGATCTTCTTCGAGTTTTGCTCTCAGACGAGAAATATGGACATCGACAACGCGAGTATCCACATGGCGTTCTGGTGTATATCCCCAGACCTCTTGCAAAATTTCTGCTCTCGAAAAAGCTTCACCCGATCGTCCGACCAATAGCTCTAATAAACTAAACTCCATACCCGTCAAACGGATACGCTCATCGGACTTATAGACTTGACGCTTGTTAGTATCAATCTTGATCGTGTTGATATGGATCACGCCAGAACTGGGGATGCCTGATGTGCCATTGCGATCAAATCGCCGCAACACTGAACGAATTCGCGCTTCTAATTCCTTTGGTGAAAAAGGCTTAACAACGTAATCATCTGCACCTAATTCGAGTCCAGTAATGCGATCGGCAACATCACCTAAAGCGGTCAGCATGATAATCGGGATATCCGATTCTTTGCGAAGCTCTTGACATACCCCGTAGCCGTCGAGCTTTGGCATCATTACATCAAGAACCACCAAGTCAGGGTTTTCTTTATGAAAAACTTCGATCGCTTCTTCGCCATCTGCGGCGGTGACGACCTCGTAACCGATCATCGACAGACGTGTTTCCAGAATTCGACGGATACTAGCTTCGTCGTCTACAACTAGAATTTTTTCCTTATGGTTTTCCAAGCCAGTTTACACTCCACTATGTTGCTAGCTGCAATTCAGTAAAATTTTATAATTTTACATATTTATTTAACTAAGTTTACAAGAAATCGGTCGTTACAATCCGAAAACAAAACTTAAAGTTTCAGAATAAACTTAATCTATGCTTTGTGGTGTCGCTCAGCAATTTTGACTATGAAACTGATTTTGGTATTTCCAGCGCCTTCGGCGCTGGAAATACCAAAATCAGTTTTTTAAGTACCTGTGTGAAATAAATTACCAAAACCCGTAAAGTTGCGCCACCGAAGGGCGCAACTTTACGGGTTTTGCTTTGTAACTAATTATGCCTAGCTACTTATAGCTATAGCCACCTGTATCAGGACAAATCAAAACCCAAATAGTGTGAGGCGGCGCTTCGCGCCGCCTCACACTATTTGGGTTTTATGTCCTAACAAGAATGGCGACAGCTATATAATGAGAATTGCTGGATGTCGCTTCTTTAGAGATTTTATGTGAGTGATTGCGATAAAATTGTGTGAAGTTTTATGCACAATGAGGATTTTGCGATTATGACTGAACCAACTCAAGTACCACAAGCTACTGATCCCAAAATGGGATTTAACACCTATGCAGAAAGGTTAAATGGTAGAGCCGCTATGGTTGGTTTTATCATTGCCGTTGCGATCGAGCTTTTCACTGGTAAAGGTTTGTTAGCATGGCTAGGTCTAATTGATATAGGCTAATGAAATAAGGGCGCTTTGCGCCCTTATTTCCGCTTCTAGTTTTTTTAATTTTTTTTTAGTTATGGCATCTGGCAAAATCGAGAACTCTCTGTACTGGATTGCGGCAATTTTGGGATTAGTTCTCGATCAAGCCTCCAAATATTTAGTTGTGCAATATCTCAAACCCCTAAAATCAGTTCCCTTGATTAATGGGGTATTTCATTTTACCTACGCGACCAACACAGGTGCGGCTTTTAGCTTGTTTAGTGGTCAGATTGATTGGCTCAAATGGGTATCGATGATTGTGAGTTTGGGGCTAGTAGCCTTTGGGATTTTTGGTAAAAACTTAAATCGCTGGGAGCAGGTTGGCTATGGTTGCATTTTGGCGGGAGCCGCAGGTAATGGAATTGATCGCTTTGTGGCTGGCTATGTAGTTGACTTTATTGATATACGGATTATTCGCTTTGCGATTTTTAATATTGCCGATATCTCTATTAATGTTGGCTTGGCTTGTCTAGCGATCGCGGTTTTATTTGTAACCAAACCATCCAAGTCAAAAAACTAGATAAAAATATGAGCCGATGAAAAGCAGCCACAGGCTGCTTTTCATCGGCTCATATTTTAGTTTTTAATTTACAAAAGTGTCGTCACACTTTTGTAAATTAAAAACTAAACCTAATCCAAGAAAACAAAACGGCTACGCCGTTTTGTTTTCTTGGATTAGAGCGTGAAGCGCTATATTGCTAGTTAGAAGTTATTTGAGAGGCTTAAGAGTATGGCAAATTCCCCAAAAATTGTAGTCGTTACTAATGGCAAAGGGGGGGTGGGTAAAACAACAACAGCGATCGCCTTAGCAGGTATCTTGGCTCAGGACACAAAAGTATTAGTCGTGGATGCTGACATCCAAGGAAGCTTGTCTTGGTGGGTAGGACGTAGCAACAAGGACATGGGTTTTGATATTGCCAAAGAAATTGATCCGACTCATTTAAAAAAACTACCGAAACTCAGCAGTTACGATCTAGTATTGGTAGATACACCACCTGCGCTACATTCCCACGCACTTGCCACGGTTGTCGCGATCGCTGATTATTTGGTTTTGCCAAGTCCACCTGCTCCGATGGATTTAACAGCTCTAATTGATACTGTTAAAAGTACAGTGCGACCTGCTCAAGTTCCCCATCGAGTTCTCCTCACCCGTGTTGATCCGCGATGTCTGAACGAAGCGCTTGAAGCTCAAAATACTCTACTAGAGGTGGGAGTACCTGTTTTTCATGCATTTGTGAGAGCTTACAAAGCCCATGAACGCGCTGCTTTAGAAGGGAAATTGGTTACAGAATGGAAAGGCAAAAATGCTAGAGAAGCGGAAGCAGACTATCGACGTGTAGTTGATGAGCTGCGTCGGGACATTTTAAAGTGATATGAGGTGTTAGTTACTATGCATCAAAGAATTAAATAAAAAATAAAAAACTATGTCAACTCTAAGTACAGGACAAAAATTTAATGGAGTTGAAGAAAGCCTCGGAATTGAGATGAAGGTCAAAGATGAAGTGACGCAGGAAATCAAAACCACGACGAAAAA
>NZ_JACJQY010000050.1 GCF_014696925.1 Phormidium tenue FACHB-1050
ATTTGCCTCGATAAATTCTTGCAGTTCTTCGGTCATGTTTTTCTCTTCTAAAATTATTTTCCTGATTTCTACTTTCTCACAACTCATTTAGGATTGCTATAGTCGGGTATCTTGTTGATTTCTGATTTGGGAAGTTGTTGAATCTGTTTAGCAAGTTGACTATTGATTTCTTTGCTATTGTCATAGCTAACCGCTAACAACTTATCGCTAATCGCTTTCTCTGGTTCTAAAAGTTGGACACCTTGCACCGATCTGTCACTACCTTTGATATTTTTGAGATAATCTTCGAGTTCTTGGACTTTAAGGAGGTCGAGGACTTGGAGGGCTTCCATAATCCGTCCTTGTTTGAGCAGAAGATCCGCAAGATTGCGATAGCTACTTGCAATGGTATTGGTAAAAGACTGCTGTTCTTCTTCTTTAAGTTCCTTGAGGCTTTGGCGAATAGACTCAAATACATTAACAGATTGCTTATAAAAGAGAATCGAGATTTCAGTCTGACCAAGTTGATTAAAATTGAAACCCAAATTATTTAGGGATGTTGCCTCACCTTGTCGATCGCCAATTTGCTTTTCGATTGCCAAGGACTGCTGATGTAAATTAATTGCTCTTTGATACTGTCTAAGATTTGTGTAGACAATACCCAAATTATTAAGTGTCTTAGCCTCGCCTTGGCGATCGCCGATTTTCTCCTGCATTTCTAAAGCTTGTCGATAGAAGTCAATAGCCTTTTGATATTGTCCAAGCCTGTCATATGCTGCACCCAAATTATTGAGTGATCTTGCTTCAATACTGCTCTCACCGATTTGCTTAGCGATCGCTACGGACTGCTGATAAAAATCAATTGCCTTCTGGTACTGTCCCAGATAGTCATATACAAGTCCCAAATTATTGAGTGACGTTGCTTCACCATCACGATCACCAATTTGCTTTTTGATCGCTAAGGATTGCTGATAGAAGTCTATTGCTTTCTGGTATTGCCCTAGATTTTTGTATATAGCTCCCAAATTATTGAGTGATCTTGCCACACCATTGCGATCGCCAATTTGCGTTTGGATTGCTAAGGCTTGTTGATAAAAAACAATAGCTTTCTGGGCACTGGCTCACTAATTAGTGATATCAATCTGTAATCTATACCTGATAGCGCTCCTAGGCTTTAGCTGCGATTTGCTTGTAAAGCCTCGCCAATCAACGACTTCATCGGTCTATCACTAATTAGCTATCCAGAGCCGCTTTCTGATACTGACCAAGATTGTCAGACGCAAGTCCTAAATTATTGAGTGATATTGATTCCCCTTCACGATCGTCGATTTGCGTTTGGATTGCTAAGGCTTGCTGATAAAATTCTATTGCTTTCTGATACTGTCCAATATTGTTATAAGCTAATCCCAAATTATTGAGTGACGTTGCTTCTCCATAGCGATGACCAATTTGTTTTTGGATCGCTAGGGCTTGCTGATAGAAATCTATTGCTTTCTGATACTGTCCGAGACTATCGTATGCGCCACCTAAATTACTGAGTGCCATTGCTTCCCCTTTGCGATCGCTGATTTGGGTTGTGATCGCTAGAGATTGTTGATAGAAATCAATGGCTTTCTGATATTGTCCAAAGCTTTCGTAGGCAGTACCTAAATTATTGAATATAGTTGCTTCACCTTTACGATCTTTGATTGTGCGATAGATTTCTAAAGCTAGTTGCCATGTTTGAATGGCTTCTCGATAACGACTAGCTTGATATAACTGATTTCCTTGCCTTAATAGTCGAGTTGCTTCTGCTTTGGAGTCTTGTGTTGTTTGAGCTTGGATACTTTCAATGATTGTGATTGACATCGGCAAACAAGACAAACAAGCCAACATTACAATACCGATCACCTTATTCATCGCCGACATCCTCACATTTACATCAAAACCCGCAGTAGCACACCAGCCAGCATAAAGCGATATTCCCCAAAACAGGCGATCGTTACAAAAAACATAACCAAAATCCACCAATTCTCCGTAGGGGCGTAGCATTACCGCCACCATCTACGCATATCATCGAGATCCTCAAACGGTGATGCTACGCCCAAACCTCACAACGCAGCCACAATTTATCGGCGAGAGCGAAGAGGGTTTAGCATTTGCGGCTCGAGTCGTGATGATGGTGTAAATACTGTCTACAATCCATTACCGATCGCAAAGAATGCTGACCAGTAATTAGGATGATTGAAGTTAGATGATTTAATCAGAGAAACTTGCGCTCGGCGTAATGCTTCTGTAACCGTGACATCACCTTTTTGTAACTCTTGATAAAACGCTGCCATCAGAGCCTGTGTACCAGCATCATCGACTTTCCAGAGAGAAGCGATCGCCTGTTTTGCACCTGCCTTCTGGACTTGATAACCAAAACCAAGAATTTCTATCCCATTGTCTAACTTCCCTGTCCCAGTTTGGCAAGCACTAAGGACGATTAACTCTACATTAGGAATTTGCCAATCGGTAATTTCATTCAAACCAATTTTATCGCCATTGCCAAAGATGATGAAGGAGTTTTCAGGCGTACCAATATTAAATTCGGCATGGGTGGCAAGGTGCAGAATATTGTAATTTTTGAGCCGAGATTCGATTGCTTGGCGGCTAAATTGTTCTTCTGTGAGCGTAGTTGAATTTTGGAAAGAATTGGCGATCGCTTGGACTTCTTTGAGGGTAGCTGGCAATCCAGATTGCCCAAATTTGCGCTCATCGCCTTTGCCGCCAAACGCTCCAGCTAGAATACTGGGTGAGGTTTGAGGCTTAGCGACAAAGTCACTGAGACTATAGGAGATGAGATTGCTAAGGCGATACTTCTCAACTAGCCATTGCTTGCCATCATAGAGCGCGGCAAGGGGAACATAACGTAATTGTCCATCGGGAGCATAGAGAATAGTTTGCGCCTTGGCTTGGATGAGTTCCTTTTCGATTGGTTTAATCAACAAGTTATATAGTTCTGTCGCTGGTTCTAGCACATCCTCAGAACCCGCATCTAATAATCCTGTTTTAAAATCAATGATTAATTCTTCGAGTTTAGCTTGGGATATTTTGCTAGTACGGCTAATCGGTAGATTTTGGATGAGTTCCTTTTCGATTGGTTTAATCAACAAGTTATATAGTTCTGTCGCTGGTTCTAGCACATCCTCAGAACCCGCATCTAATAATCCTGTTTTAAAATCAATGATTAATTCTTCGAGTTTAGCTTGGGATATTTTGCTAGTACGGCTAATCGGTAGATTGTTGGCAGAAAAGAGAATTAATTCTAGGCGATCGCTCAGACTTAAAGGATAAATTAATACGACTCCTTGGGGTAGCTTTTGCAAATACTCAGGAACCTTGTTGATCTCTGACTTAGGCAGTTGTTGGATCTGCTGGGCTAGCTGACGATTAAGCTCAGGGATTTTATCAAAGTTCATTGCTAATAGCTGTGAGCTAACTGCTTGCTCTGGCGCTAAAATTCTAATTCCCTCCGCAGTTCGCTCATTCCCTTTAACATTTTTGAAATAGTCTTCTAACTCTTGGATTTTGAGCAGATCGATAATTTGTAAGGCTTCCATTACTCTTCCTTGCTGAAGCAGTAAATCAGCGAGACGACGGTAGGTTTGGGCTACGGTATTTAAATAAGTCTTTTGTTCTTCTTTACCTAAGCTCTTGATATCTTTGCGAATGGACTCCGTAACATTAATTGATTGTTTATAGAAGACGATCGCCGCTTCAGGTTGGGCTTGATAGGCTAGCAAGGCTCCTAGATTATTGAGAATTTCCCTTTCGCCTTCACGATTGCCAATTTTTCTAGAGACTGCTAAAGCTTTTTGATAGAAGTCAAGGGACTCTTGAGGTTTTTTGAGCGCACCGTAGGCAACTCCTAGGTAGCTCAGGGCATTCCCTTCATCTTTACGATTACTAATTTGTTGAGCTATTTCTAGAGCTTTGACAAAGAAGTTGATGCTTTCTTGGTGCTTACCAATATCGTTGTAAATCAGTCCCAAGTTATTGAGAGCGTTACCTTCGCCGTTACGATTACCAATTTGTCTAGCGATGATCAAGGCTTGCTGATAGGATTCTGTTGCCTTCTGATACTGTTTTAAACTGCGATAGGCAATGCCAAGATTGTTAAGAGTATTACCTTCACCACTACGATCGCCAATAGTTTGAAAAATGGTTAAGGCGGGCTGAAAGAAGTCGAGCGCTTTTTGGTACTGCCCTAAGTTACTGTACACCAATCCTAAATTGCCTAACATATTGGCTTCACCATTGCGATCGCCGATTTGTTTTAAGACCGTTAGAGATTGCTGATAAAAATTAATTGCTTTTTGGTACTGTCCTAAATAGTAGTAATTCCCTCCAAGGTTGCCCAATAAAGTTCCTTCTCCATTGCGATCGCCAATCTCTTTAGCAATTGCTAAAGATTTTTCATGGAAGTCGATCGCTTTGGCATAGTCACCGAGGCTGCTATAGGCATTCCCTAAGTTCCCTAATGTACCGCTTTCACTGCGGCGATCTCCAATACGTTTCGCAATGACTAGAGCCTGTTGATGAAATTCAATGGACTTTTGGTATTGACCAAGATTGCTATAGACCAAACCAATATTACTTAGAGAATTACTGACACCTTGGAAATCTCCGATGCGCTTAGAAATTTCTACCGCCTGCTGATGAAATTCTAAGGATTTTTGATACTGCCCTAGAGAACCATAGGCAAGCCCCAAATTTCCCAAAGCATTACCTTCTGCAAGCATATTCTTATATTGTTTGGCGATCGCTAAGGCTTGTTCAAATAGACCAATGGACTTTTGGTACTGCCCCAAAAAATAGTAGGCATTACCCATATTATTCAGGGTTGAGCTTTCACCATTGCGATCGCCAAGTTGTTTTTTGATGATCAAATCCTGTTGTAAAAATTCAATCGCTTTTGGATACTGACCAAGATTGACATAGGTGTTGCCTAAATTGTTAAGTGCGGATGATTGATTATAGAGATTACCAATTTGCTTAGCGATTGCTAAGCCTTCCTGTAATGCAGTAATTGCTGACTGATATTGCCCTAAGTTTTTGTAAGCTACCGCCAAATTAATGATGGTTGTGCTTTCACCAATTTGATCCTTAAGCTGTTTAAAAATCACTAAAGACTGTTGATAGAATTCAATCGCCTGTGGATATTTCTGTAACGAATAATAAGTAAGTCCTAGATTTGATAAGGCATTGGCTTCATTTTGCCGATCGCCTAATTCTCTAGAAACGGTAACGACCCGTTCATATAAGGAAATATTTTCTTGGTATTTGCCTAGAGCTTGATAAATCCCAATTAATCCCCCAAGAGTAGTTCTCTCATTATTGCGATCGCCAATTTGCTGCCGAATAGTTAGGGCTTGCTTGTAAAAGTCAATCGCCTTGTCGTACTGTCTTAAGGCGGCATAGGCAAGCCCCAGATTGTTATAGGAATTACTTTGTCCTTGACGGTCGTTAATTTGCGTTCTGATTGCTAGAGACTGCTCGTGAAAGGCGATCGCTTGTTGGTACTGTCCGAGATAGTTATGGGCTAGTCCGATGTTACCAAGGAGCCGCGCTTCATCTATGGGGCTTTTGAGAACTCGAAATAACTCTAGGGACTTTTGCCAAGTGGCGATTGCTTCAGGATATTTCTTTTGGAGATATAGCTGGGTTCCCTGTTCTAGTAACTGTGTGGCTTGGGCTTTGCGGTCGATGGTGGCTTGGGCAAAGCTGCGATCGCTAAGAGCGATCTGCACAGGAAGGCAAGCTAAAAAAGTGATTAAGGCGATTTGTCCTGCCGAACCCAGATGTTTATCCATAGCCGCCACTTTGTCCTGAATTACAAAACTCAATCCAGCTTAACAACAGATGTCCTAAACCGTATCCGTCAAATCTACAATCCATTGCCGATCGCAAAGAATGCTGACCAGTAGAAGGGATGATTGTAATTCTTTGATTTGATCAGTGACATCTGAGCGCGTCGCAATGCTTCGGTGACAGTGACATCACCTTTGCGTAGTTCTGCATAAAAAGCTGACATCAGCACACCTGTTTCATCATCTTTTACTGACCAGAGAGAAGCGATCGCTTGTTTTGCGCCAGCCTTTTGGACTTGATAGCCAAATCCTAAGATTTCTACACCACTGCCGAGTTTGCCTACTCCTGTCTGACAGGCACTCAAGATAATCAAATCGATGTTCGGAATCTGCCAGTCGGTGATTTCATTGAGGCGGATTTTGTCGCCATTGCCGAAGATGATGAAGGAGTTGTCTGGCGCACCAGTGTTAAATTCGGCATGGGTGGCAAGATGGAGAATATTATGGTTTTTAAATTTGGACTCAATGGCTTTACGACTAAATTGTTCTTCGATGAGGGTGACTGAGTTTTGGAAAGAGTTGGCGATCGCTTGAACTTCTTTAACGGTTGCGGGTAAGGCTGTTTGTCCAAATTTTTTCTCTCCAGCTTTACCGCCAAAGGCTCCTGCGAGGATGTTGGGTGGATTTTGGGGTTGGGGTGTAAAGTCGGAGAGGGTGTAGGCAATGAGGTTGCTAATCTGGTATTTCTCAACTAACAATTGTTTGCCATCGTAGAGTGCGGCGATGGGAATGTAGCGTAGTTGTCCATCGGGTGCATAGAGAATTGTTTTGGTGTTGAATTGAACGAGTTCGGCTTCGATGGGTTTAATCAGGAGGTTATAGAGTTGAAGTGATGGCTCTCTGAAGTCTTCGGAACTAGGATCAAGGAGTCCTGTCCTAAAATCAACAATTAAGGTTTCTAGTTGAGCTTGGGAGATTTTGGTGGTGCGGCGGATGGGGAGGTTGTTGGGGGAGAAGAGGATGATTTCGAGGCGATCGCCTAAAATAAATGGATAGAGTAGTACTGTTCCCATTGGGATTTGATTGAGATAGTCAGGAACTTTGTTGATTTCGGTTTTGGGAAGTTGCTGGATTTGATTTGCAAGTTGTCGATTAAGTTCTGGAGCATTATCAAAGCTAACCGCTAGCAGCTTATCGCTAAGAGCTAACTCTGGTGCTAATAGTCTGACTCCCTGTGCGGATCTGTCGCTGCCTTTGATATTTTTGAGGTAGTCTTCGAGTTCTTGGACTTTGAGGAGGTCGAGGACTTGCAGGGCTTCGATGATGCGGTTTTGTTGAAGGAGGGTGTCGGCGAGGTCGCGGTAGGTCTTTTCGACTGTGGCTAAATAGGATTGTTGGAGGTCTTTGTCGAGTTTTTTGATATCTTTGCGGATTGCTTCGCGGACGTTGATCGATTGCTTGTAAAAGAGAATTGCTAGTTCTATCTGGTTCAGAGCTTTGAAGGCAACACCTAGATTATTGAGAGACAATCCTTCACGCTCACGATCGCCTATTTTCTTAAAAATTTCTAAGGATTGCTGATAAAAATTAATTGCTTTTTGAGTTTGTCCAATCATATTATAGGCAATACCGAGATTAGAGAGCAAAGATGCCTGACCATTGAGATCGCCGATTTGTTTGAAGATTTCTAATGACTGCTGGTAAAAGTCAATTGCCTTCTGGGATTGTCCAAAGCTGTCATGAACAATCCCAAGATTACCGAGTAAAGCTCCTTCACCCTCACGGTTACCGATTTGCTTTGTGATTGTTAGAGACTGCTGATAAAAATCAATTGCTTTTTGATATTTTCCAATTTTCCTGTAAGCTTCTCCGAGATTACCTAGAGAAGTTGATTCACCCTTGCGGTTACCAATTTGCCTTGTGATTGCTAATGACTGCTGATGGAAGTCAATTGCTTTTTGGTATTGTCCAAGGTTTTCATAGGCAAGTCCGAGATTATTTAGAGAACTTGATTCACCCTCGCGGTCACCGATTTGCCTTTTAATAGCTAATGACTGCTGACTGAAGTCAATTGCTTTTTGGTATTGTCCAAGTCTATAGTAAGTACTAGCTAGATTACTTAAAGAATTCCCTTCCCCTCTAAGATTGCCAATTTGCCTGTCGATTCCAAGAGACTGCTGATAGAAATCAATTGCTTTTTGGTATTGTCCGAGTCTATCATAGGCATTGCCTAGATTATTTAGAGAATTTGATTCACCTTTGCGATCGCCAATCTGCCTTTTGATTTCTAATGATTGCTGACTGAAGTCAATTGCTTTTTGATATTGTCCAAGATTACTGTAGGCATTGCCTAGATTATTTAGAGAATTTGATACACCATTCTGATCGCCAATTTGCCTTGAAATTGCTAGGGACTGCTGATGGGATTCAATTGCTCTTTGATATTGCCCAAGACTGTTATAGGCATTGCCTAGATTATTAAGCGAAGATGCTTCACCTTTGCGATCACTAATTTGCATAAAGACTTCTAATGACCGATCATAGAATTCAATTGCCTTTTGATATTGTCCAAGATTACTGTAGGCACTGCCTAGATTATTGATTGCAATTGCTTCACCTTTGCGATCCCCTGATTCTTTATCGATCACTAGTGACTGCTGATAAAAATCAATTGCCTTTTGATATTGTCCAAGATTACTGTAGGCACTGCCTAGATTTCCGAGCGCATTTCCCTCACCCTGTCGATCTTTGATTTCCCTTGCGATCGCTAAACTTTGCAACTGAAACTCAATTGCTTTGTCATATTTGCCGAGAGAATTATAAGCATTTGCCAGATTTCCGAGTGACTGTCCCTCTCCCCGTCGATCTTTGATTTCCCTAGAAACTGATAAGCTTTGCAACTGAAACTCAATTGCTTTGTCATATTTGCCGAGAGAATAGTAAGCAATTCCCAGATTTCCCAGCACATTTCCCTCAGCAAGGCGATTTTTGATTTCTCTTGAGATTTTTAGACTTTGTAGATAATATTCAATCGCCTTTTCGTATTGCCCAAGCGAATCATAAGCAAGTCCAAGACCGTTAAAAGCATCAACCTTACATTCAGAGTATCTAATTTCTTGACAGATAGCTAAAGCCTTCAAATCAAGTTGAATTGAATTGTTATAGTCATTAGCCCTTCTCCTTTCACTTCCCTGCTGTAATAGTCGATCTGCTTCAGCTTTGCGAGATTGAATTATTTGCGAGGTATCAGGAATTACTAAAGATGGAATTCTAATAGGAATATCTCCGTTCGATGGAGATATAGGGATATCTCCATCATCAGACATATCGATGGGAATATCACCATCATCTGGTACTTTCTGAGCTATCTCCGCATTACCCTCTCGTCTTACTTGCGCTTGCACTACCTCAGCCCCACCAACAAGGCAAAGAGCAAAAGGCAAAAGGTAAAAGTGAGCGAGTTTCGATGATTTCTTGCGATGGGGCATCATAATTTGACAAGGAAAAAGTAGAAAGGCAAAAGGCAAAAGTGGGGGATTTTTGGGGCTTTTGGGCGCGATTACATCCCAAATTCTACGATCCGCACAGCCAATATATCACTAAATTTTCTTGTAACCCCATCTCCCCGATTCTTTTAAGCATTCATCAGAAACAAACAAAGTCCCGTAGGGGCGAAGCATTACCGCCACCATTTAGGCATTTCACCACAACATCCAAACGGTAATGCTTCGCCCAAACCTCACAACGCAGAGACAAGCGATCGGCGAGAGCAAAGAGGGTTTAGCATTTGCAGATCGAGATTTTTTGTGAGGAGTTTGAATATTGTGGCGCAAATGCTAAACCCCTTGTTTTCTTGAGATCACCTAACGTAAACATCGCCTCAACCTCCTCTCGAATCACTTGGGGAAACTTATACAGCAAAACTGTCTCAATAAATTCTATCATCCTCTCGCGATCGCCTTGCCCCACCCGTTCAGCTAACTGATGGGCTAAGGCTATGCTTTCCTTCTTGGGCGCAACGATCAACTTTACAAGTCCCAAACTCAATGACTCAGACTCTGGCAATTCATCCAGATAGTTTAGTCAAGGAAACAGTTTTTATGTCGTGATGATGGCAGTAAATACTGTCTAAAATCCATTGCCGATCGCAAAAAATGCTGACCAGTAATTAGGATGATCATAGGCTTGAGAACGAATGAGTGATATTTGCGCTCGGCGTAAAGCTTCGGCAATAGTGACATCACCTTTTTGTAACTCTTTATAAAACGCTGCCATCAAAGTCTGTGTACCAGCATCATCAACCTTCCAGAGCGAGGCGATCGCTTGTTTTGCACCTGCTTTCTGGACTTGATAGCCAAAACCCAAAATCTCTACTCCATCTCCAAGCTTCCCAACTCCTGTCTGACAGGCACTTAGGACAATTAGATCTACATTCGGGATTTTCCAATCGTTGATTTCATTGAGACGGATTTTGTCGCCATTGCCAAAAATAATGAAGGAATTCTCTGGGCTACCGATATTAAACTCCGCATGGGTGGCAAGGTGGATAATATTGTGATTTTTGAATTTTGATTCGATAGCTTGGCGGCTAAAGTTTTCTTCAGTTAAAGTAACTGAGTTTTGGAAAGAATTAGCGATCGCTTGAACTTCCTTAATGGTTGCAGGTAAAGCAGTTTGTCCAAATTTTTGCTCTCCTGCTTTACCACCAAAGGCTCCTGCGAGAATGCTAGGCTGTGCTTTAGATTGTTGCCCAAAGTCAGAGAGAATATAGGCAATCAGATTACTGACTCGATATTTTTCGATTAGCCACTGCTTGCCATCGTATAGCGCCGCTAAAGGAACATATCGCAATTTTCCATCGGTTGCGTAGAGAATTGTTTCCGCTTTGGCTTGTGCAAGTTCAGTTTCGACAGGTTTAATCAACAAATTGTATAGTTCTCTCGCAGATTCTTGGACATCTTCAGAGCCAGCATCAAGGAGTCCACTTCTATATTCAGCAATTAATTTTTCTAGTTTTTCTTGAGAGATTTCAACAGTACGATTAACGGGAATATTGTTGTTAGAGAAGAGGATTAACTCTAAGCGATCGCGTAAAATTAGAGGATAAAGTAAGACCTTGCCTTGGGGGATTTGTTTTAGATAATCAGGAACTCGATTGATCTCTGATTTGGGAAGCTGTTGGATTTTGCTAGCAAGTTGGCTGTTAATTTCATGACTATTCTCAAAGCTAACCGCTAATAGCTTATCGCTAGTAGATTTCTCTGGCTCTAACATCCTCACGCCTTGGGCAGTTCGGTCATTACCCTTAATGTTTTTGAGATAGTCTTCTAGTTCTTGGACTTTGAGTAAATCTAGAACTTGGAGAGCTTCAATAACACGCCCTTGATTGAGCAGGAGATCTGCGAGATGGCGATAGCGATCGGCGACTGTTTGTAAATAGGATTGACGATCTTCTTTACCTAGACTCCGAATATCTTTACGGATGGATTCTGTAATCCCAATGGAAGACTTATAGAAGGCGATCGCTAAGCTAGTCTGATTGAGATTAACTAGGGTAGCCGCAATCGCAGCATTGGCATTTGCTTCACCTTTGCGTTCACCTATTTGGCGGACAACTACAAGGTGCTGCCGATATAAATCTAGAGCCTTTTCATATTGTTTGAGCGCATAGTAAGCATTACCCAGATTCCCTAATGTTGCACCTTCCGCTTGACGATCTTTAATAGTTTGGACAATCTCTAAGGTCTGCTGCAAATAATCAATGGCTTTTTGATGTTGCCCGATCGCATTAAATGCATTGCCCAGATTACCTAAAGCCGTTGCTTCTCCATTGCGATCGCCGATTTGCTGATAGATTACTAGAGCCTGTTGATAAACCTCAATCGCTTGCTGGTATTTGCTTAAATAGGCATAGGCATTACCGAGATTTTCCAGAGCCTTGCCTTCTCCACGGCGATCGCCGATCGCTCTGACCAGAGTTAAGCTTTGCTGGAGCCAGTCTACAGCTTTTTGGTACTGACCTAAATAGGCGTAGGTGTTACCAATATTGCCCAGTGCATAGGCTTCTCCTTGACGATCGCGGATATCTTTGGTCGCTGCTAGGTATTGTTGATAGAAGTCTAAAGCTTTTTGATATTGCCCCAGAGCCACGTAGTCATTACCTAATAGCCCAAGAATCAGACTTTCACCTTGGCGATCGGCTAGGTTACGAGCAAGGGCTAGTCCCCTTTGATGCTGGTCAATAGCCTTTTGATATTGTCCTAAAGCAAAATAAGCAGCTCCTAAATTGTTGAGAAGTTTCACTTCTAAATTAGGAATTCCCAATTGCTTAGCAATTTCCAGACTTTTGCTGAAAGTATTAATGGCGTTATCGTATTGACCAAAAATTAAGTAGACATTACCAATCAAAAGTTGAGTATTAGCTTGACTGGGATAGTCACCGATTTCTTGGTAAATCTGTAATGCTTGTTCGGCAAATTGCAAGGCTTCATGGAACTGACTCAATTGAGCTTGTTGCAGCCCTTGATTGAACAGACGATCTGCTTCAAATTTGCGAGATTGCATGGGCTGGGCTTGGGTAAGTATAGGTGTGAAAGTTAGATCAGTAGCTAATCCCACAAACCCAGTTAAAGCAAAAATTGCGATCGCATATAACCGTGAAGCCATAACATCACCTTTGAAGTTACTAAATAATTGTATAGCGAAATCCAAACCCCAGAAGTGAATAGTGCAGCTCTACGCCGCCATTCACTTCTGGGGTTTATGTCCAGACTGGCGACAGCCATACATTTTTAGGAACCACTCCCAAGCACAAAAAAGGCTGACCAATAATTGGGATGGTTGTATTGTGGTGATTTGATCAGTGATACTTGCGCTCGGCGTAAAGCCTCAGCAATAGACACATCATCCTTTTGTATTTCTCTATAAAAGGCTTCCATTAAGACTTGTGTACCAACATCATCGACTTTCCAGAGGGAGGCGATCGCTGATTTTGCACCAGCCTTTTTAACTTGATAGCCAAAACCTAAAATCTCCACCCCATCGCCCAGTTTGCCCACTCCTGTCTGACAAGCACTGAGGATGATTAGCTCAACATTTGGGAGTTGCCAATCACTAATTTCATTTAGTCTAATTTTGTCACCGTTACCAAAAACGATAAATGAGGTTTCAGGCGCACCAACATTAAACTCAGCATGGGTTGCCAAGTGGATAATATTATGATTTTCAAGTAGAGCCTCCACAGCTTGGCGGCTAAACTTTTCCTCTTGAAGTGTAACTGAGTCCTGAAAGGAACTAGCGATCGTTTGGACTTCTTTAATCGTGGCAGGCAATCCTGACTGCCCAAATCTTCTCTCACCGCCTTTGCCCCCAAATGCACCAGCGAGAACACTGAATTCAGCCTTTGATTTAGGAGTAAAGTCACTCAGACTATAGGCGATGAGATAGCTGATGCGATATTTTTCAATTAACCAATGTTTACCATCGTTAGCCTCTGGATCGTATAAAGCCGAAAGGGGAACATAGCGCAACATCCCGTCAGGAGCATAGAGAATTGTATCCGCTTTCGCTTGCTTCAGTTCTGATTCGATTGGTTTAATCAAGATGTTATAAAGCTTTGATGCAGGCTCCTTAAAGTCTTCAGAACTAAGATCTAGCAATTCTACTTTGAACTCTTCAATTAAAGTCTTTAGCTCATCTTGTGTGATATTTACAGTACGACTAATTGGTAGATTTCCCTGAGAAAAAAGCACCAATTCTAGACGATTTTCCAGAATGAGTGGATAAAATAGGACTGTGCCTTGGGGGATTTTCTGGAGATAGTCAGGCACTTTATTAAGTTCTGATTTAGGGATTTGTTGAATCTGATTAGCTAATTTGCTGTTTAACTCAGACATCTGCTCAAAATTAATCACTGAGAAATTCTTCATAAAAGCTTTCTCGACTTCTAAAAGCCTTACTCCCTGAGATGTGCGATCAGTTCCCTTGATGTTTTTGAGATAGTCTTCTAGCTCTTGAACTTTTAACAAATCAATAACTTGCAATGCTTCCATAACCCGTCCTTGGGTTAGCAAGAGGTCAGCCAGACGGCGATAGGATTTCTCAATAGTCGATAGATATGATTTCTGAGATTCTTTGCTGAGTCCACTAATATTTTTGCGAATAGATTCTCGAACATTAATCGATCGCTTATAAAAAAGAATCGCTAGTTCGGGTTGATTTTGTTGGGAGAAGAAAATACCAAGATTATTTAATAAACGTCCCTCCCCAGCCCGATTACTAATTTGGATAGCAACAGCCAAAGATTGCTGGTAATAATCAATTGCTTTTTGAAATTGTCCGAGTGAATTGTAGGCGATCGCTAAACTGTTGAGTGAACCGCTTTCTCCATCACGATCACCTATTTGTTTGGCAATTTCTAGAGCTTGTTGGTAATTGACGATCGCTGTTTGAGTATCTCCCAGAGAACGATAAGCTCCACCAAGATTATTGAGGGCGCGTCCTTCTGTATTACGATAGCCGATTTGCCGAGCAATCACTAAGGCTTGTTGAAAATATCCGATCGCTTTGGGATATTGTTTAAGGGTATTGTACACATTGCCAAGGTTATTGAGAGCGTCGGCTTCGCCACTCCGAGCGCCTACTTGCTTTTTGAGATCTAATGATTGCTGATAATAATCAATTGCCTTTTGATTCTCGCCAAGAACGCTATAGGCTGCACCAAGAGTATTCAAGGCATCAGCTTCACCATTGCGATCGCCGATTTCCTTTTTGATGGCTAAAGATTTCTGATATTGCTCAATGGCAGTTTGATACTTACCAAGTCCATCATAGGCAATACCAAGGGCAATATACAAATCTGATTCTCCGTCGCGATCGTCGATTTCTCTCAAAATCGGCAAACACTTCTGATAGTATTCAACGGCTTTGTTATACTGTCCAAGCAGATTGTAGGCATTGCCAAGATTGCCTAGCGAACGTCCTTCACCGTAGCGATCGCCGATTTGTTGTTTAAGAGCCAAAGCCTGTTCATGGTACTCAATAGCCTTAGTGTACTGTCCGATCGCATAGTAGACATTGCCTAAATTCCCTAAGGAATTTCCTTGATTATCGCGATCGCCAAGTTTTTTAGCAACAGCTAGCGACTGCTGATGATATTCAATTGATTTTGGATAATTTCCCAGTGAGTTATATGTATTGCCAATATTGTTGAGTGCATTCCCTTCACCTTTAAGATTTTTGATTTCACGATAAATCTGTAGCGATTTCTCAAATACTCGCAATGCTTCTCGAAATTGGCTAACTCGATTTAACTGGTTTCCTCTTTCTAAAAGCCGATCTGCTTCAGCTTGGCGATCTACTGCTGTTTGAGCTTGAATGCTTTCACTGATCACAATCTGCAATGGCAAGCAAGATAAAAAAGTTAACATTGCCACCCCAATCGCCATATTCTTCATAGCCGAAACCTCGTATTTCATCTAGCTATTTAGCATAAATGTAGTCAGGGCAAAAATAGGGTTGGTTACAAATTTAATAACAGAAAGGGATGTTTCATCGCAAAAAAGATTTATAGCAAAGCAAGTTTTGCTTAGGATATAAAACCCAAGAATCGAGTGGCGGCGCGAAGCGCCGCCACTCGATTCTTGGGTTTTGGTTTGTACTAGCTAAGGAATGAAAATTAATTAAAACCAAAATTTGTAGTGGCGGGCTTCGCCCGCCACTACAAATTTTGGTTTTAATTGCACAAGTTAATTAACTGATGTTACGTGGAAGGAATTCCTGCGACCCTCAAGGTTGGGGGCTGGCACGGGGGCGCAGCCCCTACTAGTTCTAAATTGTACAGGTAGGGGCAATGCCCCCGTGCTTGCCCTGTCACGCTAGCAGTAGGAAATTCATCATCTGCGTTCCACGTAACGTCAGTTAATTAATTTTCATTTCTAAGCTAATTTCTATAGAGATCACTATATCTCAAGGGAATAGTGATTATACATGTTGTTCCTTGGCTAACTTCGCTATTAATAGCAATATTTCCTTGATGCAAATCCACACATTTTTTGACGACAACTAAGCCTAAGCCAGTACCAGATATGGTTTTGACATTTTTACCTCGGTAAAATGGTTCAAACAATTGTTTTTGATCTTCTGATGAAATACCAATCCCGCGATCTTGAACTTTGATTATGAGATCATTTAATTGAAATTCTAGAGAAAGAGAGATACTGCCACCCTGTGGAGAATATTTAATAGCGTTGGAGAGTAAGTTAGAGAGCATTGATCGCAATAATTTTTCATCCAGACAAACATGCTGCGATTTACCGTAACAAGTAAAATTAAGTTGGTGTTGAGTACCTGCACTGAGTTGCATCTCTTCAATAAAATGACGACAGTATGCCTCTAATGCTAAAGATTTGGGATTAAATGCAAGTTTGCCTGTCTCAGCGCGATTGATTGTCAAAATATCGTCAAGTAACTGCACCATATTTCTAACAGAATCTTGAATACGATGTAGATTGCGTAATCGTTTTTCGGTATTGTCCCATTGATGTTGAGAATTCTCAAGAACCTGTGCTGCCGCTAAAGCCGTACTTAGGGGGGTACGAAACTCATGGGATGCCATAGAGAAAAAGCGCGTTTTGAGAGCGCTAAGTTCTTTTTCCCGTTCTAAGGCAAGTCGAATTTCATCAAGACGTTTGCGTTCGGTGATATCGCGAGCATTCACCATCATCCGCAGAATGTCGGTACTATCTACAAAGGGTTGACTGATGGCTTCAAGAATCCGCCAAGTTCCATCTTGATGGCGATGCCGAAACTCAATCGGTCGTTGCAATTCAGATGATGCTGGATTAGTTAAGCGATCGCTAGTGATTGTCCAATCTTCTAAATGGATAAAATCCTTTATATTTTTGTCCAATAGATCGACAACACCATAACCTAAGACCTTTTCAACCGATGGGCTAACATAGCCAATTGTGCCATTTATCTCAAGAATCATAATGATATCTAAGGCATTTTCGATTAGCGATCGGAAGCGTTGCTCACTATGTCGCATGGCTTGTTCAACTTTTTTGCGCTCTGTTGTATCGCGCTGCACCGCAATCCAATGAGTATAAAAGCCCTTAGCATCAGCCACAGGAACCAAACTAAATTCATTCCAAAATTCTGAACCGTCTTTGCGATAGTTGATCACTTCAATCGTAACGGATTTCCAAAGAGATAAAGCTTTTCGGACTTTATGAAGTTCTGCTTGATCGGTCTTAGCACCTTGTAAAATTCGTGGAGTCTGACCTAATACTTCGTGGGGTTGATAGCCAGTAATTCTTGTAAACGCTTCGTTTACATAGATAATGCGAGGTCCTGGAGCATCTATGGGTTCTGCTTCAGTGATAATGATTGCGTCATTTGTATTGATCACAACCGATTGTAGTAAACGGACTTGTTCAGCTTGAAGTTTCTGCTCAGTAATATCAGCGATCACAGCAACGATGCCATTAATATGTCCATTGTTATCAGTTAGAGGAGCAGCCGAAAAGATGATATCGATCGCTGAGCCATCTTTTCTATGGCGAGTCATTTCCACTCTTGTATATGTTTTGCCCTGAAGCACACTATTTTGCAGTGTTGTACAATCTTCTAATTGATCATCCAATAGAATTGGACTAAGATAATCGACCACCTCATCTTCCTTCCAACCAAACATTTGTTCAGCAGCAGGGTTCCAGATCTTTACTATCCCTTCTATATCCAGCATAAAAATAGCACGAGGAGAAGCGCTGACAAGAGCTTGTAATGTTTCATTGGTGTGACGTAGTGCAAGTTCAGTACGCTGTCGTTCAGAAATTTCTGTCATCAGAGAAGCGTTAGCCTTAGCGAGTTCGGCTGTGCGCTGTTGGACTCGTTGTTCTAGTTGTGTATTAAGCTGCTGAAGTTGTTTACAAAGTTCTGATTGTTGAATCGCGATCGCAACTTGGGTTGCTAGTTGCTTCATTAGTTCCACTTCCCAATCTTCCCATTGCCGAGGATAATTGCATTGATGAGCTATTAGTAATCCCCATAAATAGGTCTGAGAAGTGTCTAAATTGCCGCTTTCACGATTTTCTTGAATAATTGGTACAACTAATTTAGCGTGAACACCAAACTGTTTTACGAAGTCAGCCAGACAAGATTCTACATTTTCTTGTTCAACATTAACAATGGAGCGAACTTTCCCCAAGGAGTAGGCTTGATGGTATTTTTTGGGAAAAACTTCTTCGGGAAATACTTGACCTAAAATACTGGGATAGGGCGGTAAAACAGTTTCATAAATAGCGCTACCAGTACCATCGTCCCAAAGTCGATAGATTAAGACCCGATCAGCTTGCAAGAACTCCTGAACCTCCTTTACAGTGGTTGCTAGAACTTGTTCCAGATCAAGGGATTGCCGAATTTGTAGCGCTATCTGTGTGACCAATCGTTCGCGATTGCTTTGCTGTCTCAATAAATTTTCTATCCGCCGACAACGTTTTCTTTCTCTTACTACCAAGAAAGAACTTACCAATAGCAGTAGGAGAATTAGAAAAACAACAATCGCAGAAACACTGGTCATAAGCAACTATTCCTACAAGTATAAAGCGATAAGTACTATATACTAGAGCGATTTTCATATTAACATTGGCTATTCTAAAAGCCGCAAAAAAAGAATAAAACCCAAAAGATTAAGAGCCAAAGCCTTTTTAGGAAATAAAGGAACTGATTGTTGATGGTGCGGCTTCACTACGCCATCAACAATCAGTTCCTTTATTAAATTGCAGAACTCTTAAGGGTTTTAAAAATGCAAAATAGCTACGCCATTTGGAGTTTGGGGATGATTTTACAGAAACTATAATCCAAGTAAGACTAAGGATATTAGGAGGCAAACAAAGACAGCCCCGCCAATAGTAATTCCTGCTCCAATCTTGCCAACAATAGCAGGTGGGTTCTTTTGCCATTCCCAACGCACATAATCCAATTTTGCCGCACCTTTATTGCCAGTGAAGACCTGTTTGGGCAAGCGATCGCGATAATCAGCACCATAACGCGCTATGTGAGCAAAGGTGACTTCGCCTCTAGTGCGATGAGGCAAAATGCGCCGACGTTGATAGGGAACAATGTTATCGCCAAAGTTATTTAGATATTCTTCACTATTTAACAGTTCATCAACAAAAGCTTGGAGTCCTTTAGTTGCAATTACAATCGACCATGCAATCTTTTCGCGATCGCTATAGACATTACGACCAAGAATTCGCTGGATGCAAATCTCGACAAAGCGATAGTTATTATTACAGTCAAACGTCAGTCGTCTGAAGGAATCAGACAATACCAAGCCGCGAATGAATCCTCTAACTGTAATTAGCCCTGATCGTAGCTGAGATTCTAAATTCAGTTGACGATGATTTTCGAGCATCTGCTGCTCATTACAGATTTGACGATAAGCTGCCCTGATTAAAAGATCTAGCTCAAAGCCAGATAGCAAACTGTCGGCACTATAAATCCGAGGTTGCTCATCACTCGCGACTTCAAAACCAGCAACACGCTGGTTTTGAGATAAGGGTTTGTACTCTAATAATGGAAGCGACACAAATATTCTCCTAAAAGTGGTTTAAATTGACCGAACAAATAACTTAAAATTTTATTAAAAAAATTGTTGGTGTCTTTAGATCTGAGATGCTTCAAGTGCAGCATCGGGAGATGGATTTGGTCTATCTCACTGCCTAGATAGTCCCATATCAAAAGTAAGGAAACTGATCAGGAAATTGTAAAGAAAACGGAAAGAATGATTGAAAGCAACAAATCTTGATTTTCGGTAATATATATTTGAAGTAGTTAGTCCGATTTTATGATATGGCTATAGCTACCTGTATTAGGACAAATCAAAATCCAAATAGTGTGAGGCGGCGCTTCGCGCCGCCTCACACTATTTGGGGTTCATGTCTTAACAAGAATGGCGACAGCTAACTGAGGTTTTGTATGAAGGAAGTGATGCTTAGCACCACTTCCTTCAAATCTTTTGGGTTTTGAGAAAACACAAAGCGCTGTAATAGACTTGGCGATAGCTGTGTATCACAACTCCAATCCTAGCGACAATAGAATTTTGGGACAAACTTTTGTAAAATCAGGGGATAAGTAATCATGTCTCCCCCAAAAATAAATTCCCAAAACAAGGTTTTCCAACGCTATGAGGATTCTTCTAGTTGAAGATGATGTTCGCCTTGCCGAAACCTTGGCTGAAGCTCTAATCGATGCACGTTACGTTGTTGATATTGCCACTGATGGCGAATCTGCGTGGTATCAAGCTCAGTCTCTAGAATATGATTTGATGCTACTGGATTTAATGTTGCCAGAATTAGATGGTATTAGTCTTTGTCATCGCTTGCGATCGCATGGTTACAGCTTACCAATCCTCATGCTCACCGCTTGCGATACGATCAATGATGAAATTAACGGGCTAGATGTAGGAGCCGATGACTATATTGTTAAACCCGTCGATTTACAAAAGCTGTTTGCACGGATTCGGGCTTTGCTACGTCGAGGCAGTCTGAGTGCCTCACCAGTTTTAGAGTGGGGTGAATTGTATCTTAATCCAAGCACTTGCGAAGTAGGCTATGGGATCAATCCTATCCATTTAACACCCAAGGAATATGCACTTTTAGAATTGCTATTACGCAATGGTAGACGAGTTTTGAGCCGCAGCGTGATGATCGAACATGTTTGGTCTTTGGAATCACCTCCAGAAGAACATACAGTAAAGGTTCATATTCGTGGGTTACGCCAAAAGCTGAAAGCCGCAGGAGCTAACGAAGATTTAATCGAGACTGTTCACAGTATGGGCTATCGTCTCAATCGAATTTACAGCAATTTCCGATCAAACGAACCACAATAAATTTTCTATAGCAATGTAAGTTTTGCTTAGGACATCAAAACCCAAAAGATGAGTGGCGGCGCGAAGCGCCGCCACTCATCTTTTGGGTTTTGATTTTTGTCCGAGCTATCTCTTACATTGCTATAAAAGGGTTTTCACAACACAAAAATGGCGTAGCCATTTTGTGTTGTTGTATTACATTGCTATAGGATTAGGGAAAAGGTAAAAAACATAGAGATATTGCTAGAATGAATTCCTAGAGTCACTTTGTTAGCTTAAGGTATTGATCAAATGACCAGCCTGTTTCTGGAACGTCTTCACAGCAGCGATCGCCCCGTCATCGTCTTTGATGGTGCGATGGGTACAAATTTGCAAGTCCAAAACCTGACCGCCGAAGACTTCGGTGGTGCAGAGTATGAGGGTTGCAACGAGTATCTGGTGATGACGAAACCTGAAGCAGTGGCGACGGTGCATCGTGACTTTTTGGCGGCGGGGGCGGATGTGATCGAGACGGATACCTTTGGCGGTACATCGATCGTCTTAAACGAATATAATTTGGGGCATCTCGCCTATGAACTTAGCAAAAAGGCTACCGAGTTAGCCAAGTCCGTAGCTGCCGAATTTTCTACCCCTGAGAAACCCCGTTTTGTAGCAGGTTCGATCGGTCCAACCACCAAGTTACCGACCCTGCTCCATATCGATTTCGATACGATGAAGCAGTCATTTATCGAGCAGATCGAAGGACTGTATGATGGCGGTGCAGATTTACTCTTAATTGAAACCTGTCAGGATGTTCTGCAAATTAAGGTAGCCCTGAATGCGATCGCGGAATTTTTTGATAAGAAAACCGCTGAAGGCAAGCCACGCATCCCAGTCATGGTTTCCGTAACGATGGAAACTACTGGCACAATGCTGGTTGGTTCCGACATTTCCGCAGTGGTGACTATTCTTGAACCCTATCCCATCGATATCTTAGGGCTGAACTGCGCGACGGGTCCCGACCTGATGAAGGAGCATATGCAGTATTTGAGTGCCCATTCTCCCTTTGTGGTGTCATGTGTGCCAAATGCGGGGTTACCTGAAAATGTGGGTGGACAAGCTTTTTATCGCCTTACTCCTGATGATCTTAAAGGGCATCTAGCGCACTTTGTTGAAGATTTAGGGGTGCAGATTATCGGTGGTTGTTGTGGCACAAGACCATCGCACATCAAGGCTTTAGCCGATGCCGCGAAGACTCTCAAACCGAAAAAGCGCGAACCTCTAGTCACTCCTTCGGCGGCTTCTATTTATAGCTCTCAACCCTATATTCAAGATAATTCATTCCTCATTGTGGGTGAGAGATTAAATGCCAGTGGCTCTAAGAAAACTCGCGATTTGCTCAATGCTGAGGATTGGGATGGGCTAGTGGCGATCGCTAGGTCACAAGTTAAGGAAGGCGCACATGTCCTCGATGTCAACGTGGACTATGTGGGACGCGATGGCGTGCGCGATATGCATGAACTAGTCTCGCGCCTCGTCACTAACGTCACTTTGCCCCTGATGCTGGACTCCACTGAATGGGAAAAGATGGAAGCAGGGCTGAAAGTTGCGGGTGGTAAATGTATTCTCAATTCCACTAATTATGAGGATGGAGAAGAACGCTTCTGTAAAGTCGTGAGCCTTGCCAAGCAATACGGCGCAGGCATCGTCATCGGTACGATTGATGAAGAGGGCATGGCGCGAACTGCTGACAAAAAGTTCCACATTGCTTCCCGTGCTTACAAACAGGCGACGGAAGAATTAGGAATGCCAGCCAGTGAGATTTTCTTTGATACGCTCGCTTTGCCGATTTCTACAGGGATCGAAGAGGATCGTCAGAATGCTGCTGCTACCATCGAATCAATTCGCCGCATCAAGGAAGCGATGCCCGAAACCCATGTATTGCTAGGTGTTTCCAATGTTTCCTTTGGTCTAAATCCTGCTTCTCGCATCGTCCTCAATTCGGTGTTTTTGCATGAAGCGATGAAAGTCGGGATGGATTCATCGATTGTTCATGCTAGTAAGATTGTGCCACTGAATCGCATTCCTGAAAGGGAATTAGAAGTAGCCCGTCAATTGATCTTCGATCAGCGCCAATTCGATGGTGATATCTGCACCTACGATCCCCTTGGTGAATTTACGAAACTCTTTGAAGGGGTTTCCGCCAAGCGTATTAAAGTCGTTGATGATAATCTCACGATTGAGGAGAAACTTAAAAATCATATTATTGATGGCGATCGCATTGGTTTAGATGATGCACTCACCGAAGCTCTTAAAACCTACGAACCACTCACGATCATTAACCAATTCCTGCTTGATGGTATGAAAGTCGTTGGTGAACTCTTTGGCTCAGGACAGATGCAACTTCCCTTTGTACTGCAATCTGCCGAAACTATGAAATCCGCCGTTGCTTTCCTAGAGAAGTTTATGGAGAAGGAAGAGGGCGCAAATAAAGGCGTATTCCTGATTGCCACTGTCAAAGGCGATGTCCATGATATTGGTAAAAATCTGGTCGATATCATTCTCTCCAACAACGGCTACAAAGTCGTAAACATCGGCATCAAGCAATCGGTGGAGAATATTATCAAAGCCTATGAAGAATGCAACGCTGATTGCATTGCCATGAGCGGCTTATTGGTCAAATCCACTGCCTTCATGAAGGATAACTTGCAAGAATTTAATAATCGTGGCATCAGCGTTCCCGTCATTCTCGGTGGTGCGGCGCTGACTCCAAAATTTGTCTATACCGATTGTCAGAATGTCTATAACGGCAAGGTAATCTACGGTAAAGATGCCTTCTCTGACCTCAACTTCATGGACAAATATATGCCCGCCAAGTCTGAGGGTAAATGGGAAGATGCTAAAGGCTTCTTGGATGAAGAATTAGCCGTTGTTATTGATACTACTGAGAAAGACTTAACAACTGCGGCTGAGGATAAGGCTAAAAAAGAAGCGTCTCTTGCAGAGCGCTATTTAGATATTGAGCGATCGGATTCAGTAGATACTAATATCCCCCGTCCCAATCCTCCTTACTGGGGAACCAAGATTCTCCAAGGTGCAGATATTCCCATTGAGGAACTATTTTGGAATCTAGATTTGCAAGCTCTCTTTGCTGGTCAATGGCAATTCCGCAAGCCTCAAGGACAGTCTCGTGAGGAGTACGATCTATTCCTGCAAGAAACCGTTTATCCGATTCTGGAAACATGGAAAGAACGGGTAATTAAGGAGAAGTTGCTAGAACCAACCCTAGTCTATGGGTATTTTCCTGTATTGGCGGAAGGTAATACGGTTTATGTGTACGATCCTAAAGATATCGACAACATCAAGAATGCTGAGCCAATCAATTCCTTTGTGTTCCCCCGCCAAAAATCCCAACGTCGTCTCTGTATCGCTGATTTCTTCTCGCCAAAGGATTCGGGAATCATTGATGTATTGCCACTGCAAGCCGTCACAGTTGGACATATTGCCACTGAGTTTGCTCAAGGGCTATTCAAGGCAAATCAATATACTGATTACCTCTATTTTCATGGCTTAGCGGTGCAGATGGCGGAGGCGATCGCGGAGTGGTCACATACGCGCATTCGCCATGAGCTAGGCTTCGGCGGCGAAGATCCTGATAATATCCGCGATATTCTCGCCCAGCGTTATCATGGTTCTCGCTACAGTTTTGGCTATCCCGCCTGTCCAAACATGCAGGATCAGTACAAGCTTCTCGATCTGCTCGACGCGAAGCGAGTTGGGCTAGAGATGGATGAGAGCGAGCAACTCTATCCCGAGCAGTCAACAACTGCGTTGATTGTGCATCATCCTATAGCTAAGTACTTCAGTGCTTAAATGGATTAAAAGTCATAAGTAGGAAGTCTTAATCACTTGTAGGATGCGTTAATGTAATGTAACCCATCTATACAGTTAAAGATGATGGGTTACGCGATCTCTAACCCGTCCTACATGTAATTACTGCTAAATATCTCAGTGCTTAATTGATATTACTTACTGATGTTACGTGGGAGTTTCTAAGACCCTCACCCCTAGCCCCTCTCCCAAAGGGAGCTACCGTGTACACACAAGTCTAGATTTTGTCTGCACACATCAAGAACGCCCTGCACTCAAGTGCGGGCTAAGAGCTAAAACCCGTTAAAACGGGTTGATTTTGTTCAGTCATTTTCAGTCATCTTTAGATGACTTTAGCTTTTAGCCAAGAACTTGAGTTCTTGGTGACTTGTGTGTACACGGTAGCTCTGGGAGAGGGGGCTGTGGGGTGAGGGCAATCTTCATTCCACGTAACGTCAGTTACTTAAAGAAATATTTTAAAAGCGTTGCAAAGCATCGCTTTTAAAATATTTCGTGGTTCTGAGTCCACAAGCCATCAGGTTGAGCGATACCTACAAATTTGGTGACTTGTGCTAATTCCATAAAATATGCCCATGCCATTCCAAGAGATTCGTCTTGCAAATCAAAAACTTCTATCAGTCGTCGATCATATAAATTCTCATGAGATGCCCGATCGCTTTGATAATCCTCTAACTCATCCAATGACTCTAAAATACTTGCATCAGGAAAAGAGAGCAGATATCCATGCACTTGAGCTTTACCGACAGTCATCGCAGGATAACCCATTGGCAGCGCAAATAATTCACCATAGGCGATCGCTTGTTGCTGAGCGATCGCTTTACCCGCACAATATTCTGCATAATTGGCTTCATTGGGCTTGAGTGTGCCGTAGACAAAAACATTACATAGAGACGCATTTTTCATATTTGAGATCACAATATTTGTGTAATACCAATTCACAAAAGTGTGATCACACTTTTGTGAATTAAAAACTAAACCGATTAAGGGTTTTCAAGATAAGAAATGGCGTAGCCATTTCTTATCTTGGTATAAGTAGAGAGCCGCTTAGCATCTCCCTCTACTTTATGCTGATGCGATCGCCCCTAAATCAGAGTTAGAATCAGCGTTGACATATAGCTGCGTAGAGAGAGTTGCGGCGCGAAGCGCCGCAACTCTCTCTAGATGATCAATAGGAACTAGCATCGATGAGTAATGACAAAGATAGTTTTAAGGACAAATTTGCTTTCAAAGTGGAAGGCTTTGAATCTTTAGTGGATGATGTTAAGCAATTACTGAATCTTGATCAACTCATCGATCTTGCCCAAAAACTGGATGAGAAGCAGAAATCTGGCGAAATTCATACTGAGGTAAATGTTACTTCCCGTCCATTATCCAGCATTCCCCGTCGCGGTAATATTCCCCGATCGCCTCGTGCTGCTACAGCAACAGGTGGAAGCAGCGAAGTCACTTCCCCTGATGTGGTCAAACCTGAAAAAGATAATTCTCCAACCGAAAAACCACAGGCGATCGCGGAACTAGTGGGCGGATTGGGCGATACCCTAGCGCAGTTGCGTGATTTAGTCGAAATTCCCCTAAAGCGTCCTGATATTTTGGCTAAATTAGGGCTAGAACCACCTAAAGGCGTTCTGCTCGTTGGTCCTCCAGGCACTGGCAAAACTCTAACGGCGCGATCGCTTGCAACTCTGTTGGGCGTAAATTACATTGCGATCGTGGGGCCAGAAATCATTAGTAAATACTATGGTGAAGCCGAAACTCGGTTACGACAGGTATTTGAGAAAGCGGCGAAATCTTCACCCTGTTTGATTTTTATCGACGAAATTGATGCTCTCGTTCCTAATAGGGCAAATGTAGAAGGAGAAGTGGAAAAGCGTCTAGTAGCACAATTGCTAGGCTTAATGGATGGATTTGCCGAGACTAAGGGCGTAATCGTGTTAGCCGCTACCAATCGCCCCGATGCGATCGATCCTGCCCTCCGTCGTCCAGGAAGATTCGATCGCGAGATTATTTTCCCCATACCCGATCGCCATGCGCGGCGTGAAATTCTAGAAATCCATACGCGATCAATGCCTTTGACTGGTGATGTGGATTTAGATGATATTGCCGATCGCGCCTATGGTTATGTGGGAGCAGATATTAAGGGACTTTGCCAAGTAGCGGCGACTAATGCTTTGCGGCGACAAGTAACCAGTGTGGCGGATATTCCTGAAAACCTTGATGTGAATCGTGCAGATTTTGAATTTGCTTTAAAGCAGGTTCACCCAGCCGTGTTGCGATCGCTGCAAATTCAAGTTCCTACTGTGCAATGGTCTGAAATCGGTGGACTAGCGAAAGTTAAGCAAACTCTTCAGGAAGCAGTAGCAGGCGCATTAGTTGATCCCGCACTCTATGCCCATACCCGCGCTAAGGCAACCCGTGGAGTCCTCCTCTATGGACCGCCAGGGACTGGCAAGACTTTACTCGCTAAAGCGATCGCCACTCAAGCCCAAGCAAATTTTATTGCCGTTGCGGGTTCGGAATTGCTAACTAAATGGGTTGGAGCTTCCGAACAATCAATTAGACAGTTATTTGCTCAAGCGCGGCAGGCGGCTCCCTGCGTGATATTTATTGATGAGATCGATACCCTTGCACCTGCGAGAGGTAGCTATCAAGGCGACAGTGGTGTAAGCGATCGCGTGATTGGTCAGTTACTAACGGAACTCGATGGTCTGCAATCTGCTGAAGGACTATTGGTGATTGGGGCAACCAATCGCCGTGATTTTATCGATCCTGCGCTATTGCGATCGGGGCGCATCGAATTACATATGATGGTAGATTTACCCGATCACGATAGCCGTAGTTCGATTTTAGAAGTACATAATCGCGATCGCCCCCTTGACGATCATCTCAATTTAGATGTTTGGGCTGACCGTACCGAGAATTGGAATGGAGCCGATCTTGCTTTTCTAAGTAATCGCGCCGCCATTTTTGCGATCCGTCGTCATCAGCGTGATGCTTCTAATCTGCTTGAAAATCTCAAGATTACCAGTGAAGATTTTGAGCAAGCTTTTGCCGAACTTCTCGAACAACGAAACTAATATTCAAAAGTCCAAATCGCCCACCCTTTGGAAATAACCGTAATTACATAAGCTGAGGAAAGTCGGCTAGTGATTTTTTGGACTTCAGCCCAGTCAAAACTAGTGCGAAATAGACTATAGGTAAAGCCGTTATAAGCGATCGCCGCTACGGGTTTATCCAAATCTTCAACTTTAATATGGTGATAGCGAATTTCCGCAGGCACAATTACAAAGTTTGTTGTTTTCCCTCCCAACCGAAATAGCTCATCTTCATCTAAAGTATCGTTTTCATTTTTGTAGTCGTTCATAAAAGCATCTAGCGGCTTAAAAATATTCTCTTACTTTAACTTACTGTACTTTGTACTGAGATATAGCTGTCACCACCAGTATTAACTCATGTTATAGCTACCGTCGATTGTGCTAGTACAAAATCAAAACCCAAGAAGAGAATGGCGGCGCTTCGCGCCGCCATTCTCTTCTTGGGTTTTATGTCCTCATACACTTGGCGACAGCTATACATAGAACTCTGATGATGAATCTCTTGCTGCTAGCAAAGCAGGGCAACCACGGGGGGATTGCCCCTACTCCAATAATTTAGATTTTGTAGGGGCTACGCCCCCGTGCCAGCCCTTGATTTCTATTATCGCAGGCATTCCTTCCATATAATATCAGTATTACCCCAAAAGCGTGAGGTGTTGCCCTGCTCTGCCTCATGCTTTTGGGGTTTTATGGAAGATCTGAAGTGAATTCTTGTAATTCTGTCATCGCTTTCTGGACATCGATCGCAATTTGCAAAGTCGTATCAAAAATACGTCCATATTCCTTAGCTCGATTATTGATCTGGATCGCTTCAAAAGCATTTAAATCAATATCAAAGCGATCAGGATGAAAATCGGGATGCTCCCGTAAAATTCGTTCAGTTTTGAGGGCGCGGACAATGTCATTGCGAGTCATTCTTAAGGCTGCGATCGCGGATTCCCTAGACTCTAATTTGATTGGATTGCCTGCATCTTGTAATTGATCAAATACATCAATGTCACGGATCGTCTTATTGCATTTGTCAACTTCCGTAAATAGGCGCAAAATAACTTTGGGAATCCCTTTTTGGCGATGTAAATTTTTTGACATTCGCCATTGCTGCATAATTAATCTTGTGAGCAATAAAGCAATAATTCCGCTAACGATCGCCAAGCCAAGGTATAGCAAAATCATCCCTAATGGCGCTCCTATCAGAACATAAAGCGAATAAATAGCTGCACCTAAAGCCACACAAAAGAAAAGTACAGTTACTTCCACAAATTCGATCGCTAAACTCAATGCCCCCAATAGCAAACTAATCAAAAATATCATTCCCGCAATTCGTAGCGGCGGCAAAAAGATACTAGCAAAGGAGATAAAGTTAATCGCGGTAACCCCTAAGGCGATCGCGCGTTGGATTTTGATCTGTCGTGAAGTCAACTGTAGTGATGGCAAAATCTGTTGGCGATCGAAACCTGTCAATTCCAATAGCTCTGCTTCCGAAATCAATAACCTTTCTAAATCGGTTCTCATACTTGTCGCCGCCATCAATTTTGTGAAGACTGGCAAGGGACTTAAGCCCCTTGTTCTTTGTTGTGAATAACTTTGCCTTGCAAAGTTATTACAGCAATTTCCGATCAAACAAACCACAAGAGATTGTGGTTCGGTTTACAGCGCTTTGCGCTGCAACCCGAACACACTCTAGCCGAGTAGCTGAATATCACTAAAGATAATTTCGTAGTTTTTGGTTTGACCTTGCTCGTTAGATTGCACGATTTGTTTGGACATCACATAGTAATTACCAAGCTTTTCGTAGATATCTTCAAAACGAGCTTGACGCACGATTTCATCATTCATTGGATTGCGGAACACCGCAGTATAAAGAGATGAAATATAACCTTCGCCAGTATCCAAGTGACCAAGGTGATTAATTACAAATCCAATCCGTCCCATTACACGGCTGACCATTGAGATCTCTTTGCCACGGACTTTGTAGTTTGATCCCATTGAGTCACCAGTAACCAAGATTTCTACGGCTCCCGACTCATCGGTTGCGCCAAGGTTAAAGGATGATTTGCCGTGGGCTTCGTCAAAGGTTTTGCGCTTGCGATGGGTCACCACATCGCGCAGTTGGTTATATAGCCATTCTTGACCTTCATCCACAGAAACTGTCTTTTCTTCGCCACTAGGGGTGCGGGTGGTGCGTTCAATCAGTTGTGGTTCGTCCATGCTTACTTCAACGGTCAAGTCTGGCGCAATCTTTGCCTTGCCAGTACGGGCTACGCCATCGATCGCTACGGATACATTGGCAGTTAAGCCTGGAAAATTATGATCCCATGTATAGCGATTTTCGTAAGCAGCCTGAAATAGGTCACGGGCGCTAGTATCAGATTGAGTATTAGGTGCTGCTGTAACCATTTTTTGTTAAAGGTATTAAGGATTTTTATATTTTGATTGCATAGCTAATATAGCAATCTCAGCTATACAATCATCAAAAAAATGTAGTGGCAATTCATGAATTGCCACTACATTTTTTTGAGATATACTCCCTTTCCAGCGAAGAAATAGACATATAAAACCAAGAAATAGCGTTGCGGGGCGAAGCCCCGCAACGCTATTTCTTGACTGGGAAGGGAGTATATCTAATTACCAGGGGTGGGCTTCAGCGTAAATAAGAAATCTAGGCGGGTAGTTTTGGCATCGACATTGGTGGAAGTTACGGCAATGCCGTTAATGGCATCAAGCACAGACCGAATTTCGGTAAAACTAGGATTAGATTTGACTTCAGGTGGCAAGAGGCGATCGGCAAGGGAAAGCGCCGTAGTCATATTCAGATAGAAATAGCCGCCATTGGATTTAGGAATGTCGGTAGTGAGAATTTTGAAAGAACTACTTTGTGGCAAATTATTAGCAGGAGTCGGCACAAATGTATCGGCAAGATCGCCCATAGACCAGAACACAAAGTTATTATCTAACGTGCCGCGTGTTGCCACATTGGTATTGCCGATCGCCCAAGTAATCACCGATTTATCACCAATTTGCTTGGGTTTGAGATCAACTCCTTTCGGCAGTAACCCGCCAGAATTTGTTTGGGCAACCTTATCAATTTTGTCAAGGGCTGTCTTAGCAGCATTTTGATCGCTGGCTTGAGCGATCGCCACAAATCCAAACCCTGGATTCGCTAAGATCCCTTGATTATTAGGAATAGCAGCGATCGCAAATTCACCATTCATCCATTTAAGAATATCCTGATCGAGATCGAGTTTAGTACTATCCTTTACGGCTTTACGAATCTGCTCAATCAGTTGTGCGGAACTGGAGTTACCCTTGGCTTGGGCAACTAGCGATTGCCATGACTGATAGAGATTTACGCCCGAAACTAATAAAAAGGTTTCCTGTGGTAAGAGATTGAGAACCTTGGCTTCGTTATTGGCAAGGGGATTAGAATTATCATTTTTGAGATAGGTATTAATCTCAAACCGCAAGCCTTCTTTCTGCGTACCACCCGTCAAAGTCATGGCATCTAGCTCTCGCTTTGACTGTGCGATCGCTGCTTCGTTGAGATTGAGATTAGCTTGAGAGCCAATAAACTCAAGGGCAACTTCCCCATCGAGATAAACTTGCACTAATGGCTCAACCAGTTTAGTTTGATTGGTTGCCCCATAAATCTTGGCAAAGATCGGTTTCTTGGCAAGGGATGGATTGCTGCCTTTGTAGGTATCGATCGCCTGTTGGATCAATTTTGGGCTAGTGGCGATCGCCACATACTGTCCACCAATGTCTGCCGTCACCACACTGTTGTTTGGGTCGCGTGTGGGTGACTCGTAATAGGTGACATCCTTATATTGCTTAGCGGTAAATTTTGCCCCTTGTTGGGCTAAGGCTTCACGGTATTTTGACAAAAAAGCATCGGACTTGCTGCGATCGCGGGTTGGGGCAATCACTAAAGTTGCCGCAGGTGCTTGTGGCTGCGCCGCATTTGGGACAAGCGCCGTAATGATATAACCCTCTAACCAAGGCTGCACATCGCGACTATATTCAGTTTTGCTCTGGACTAGCAACGAATTTAACGGAGACTTAGTAATACTTTCACTGATCAGCTTTTGGGAGGCGGGTGTGCCAAATTGCGCCAGTTTATTCCAAGGCTCAACTTTGGTATTAAAAGCCATCACCACTTGTGCTTCTTGAGGGATCGCCGCCGCCGCACCTAAAATCCCTTTAATCGCCTGTGCTTTCTGCGTAAAATAGAAATACGCACCCCCTGCTCCTGCGGCAATCACAGCCGCCCCAATGCCGATATACATCAGCATTGCTGATTGCTTTTGTTTAGCAGATTTGTTGGTTCTAGATGACTTCGACATGGGTATGGAATAAACCTAAAAGTTGTAAGATGTTAAGCTCCAAGTCTCAATCAAGATACTACAGAATCGGACACAAATCGTCAGAGTACTAATCGCTACATATATATAGTGGCATAATTGAAACCCAGTGCTAAAACCTATGATGCACGCTGTGCGTGCGTCATGGGTTTTAGCGTTTTCTATTAATCGCCTAGCTACCTATAGCAAAAAAAGAGTTAGCTAGTACAACCCAAAACCCAAGAATCGAGTGGCGGCGCGAAGTGCCGCCACTCGATTCTTGGGTTTTGGGTCCTAAGCAAAACTTGCTTTGCTATATGTAGCTGTCGCCATTCTTGTTAGGACATAAAACCGAAATAGTGTGAGGCGGCGCGAAGCGCCGCCTCACACTATTTCGGTTTTGATTTGTCCTGATACAGGTGGCGATAGCTATAAAAACAATTTCTGATAAAAATCTGTCTTTGGTATATTTTTACCAAAATTGCTGTGTTTTTTCAATTCTTGTAATGCTAAGCGATTTGATAATGAGAATTGCCAAATGAAACCTCAAAAATCGACTTGATAATGAGAATTACTGTATTCTTTTGAATATAGTTTTATCGAAAAAAAGCTTTTAATAGCAAGCTCATCTTGTTTTTGAAAAGCAGCTTTTTTTCTATCCTTGAAACTAGATAGCTCAATTTCATAGGACGTATAGATGACACATGGATACAGATAATCTAGCCGTTTATAGCCTTGTTGAACAGTTACGTGGCTATGGTCGCAAGCAGTTTACTGGCAAGCTGGAACTTCATAGTGTCAAAGATTACAAATGGAGTATCTACTACTGTCATGGAAGGCTGGTGTGGGCTTCGGGGGGAGCGCATAATTATCGCCGTTGGCGAAGACTAATGGGCCAGTATAAACTACAGATAGACTTCAATAAAATTTCTTTTCGCACTATAGATGAGATTCGACTTTGGGACTATCAAGTATTGGTAATCCTGATGAAACGCATGGTTTTAACCCGTGAGCAAATTACACCGATTATTGAAGGGTTTGTTCAGGAGGTATTGTTTGACATTATCCAATGTGCGGCTAATGAAAAGATCAACTATTACTGTGATTTTGAAGATGAGATTACCCCTGTGATTGCATTGATCCATGCGGAACATGCAATTGACCAAGCTCACCAAGAATGGTTAACATGGCGCAAAGCGGGAATTGCAGATTTTTCACCCAATCTTGCACCTTGGATTAAGCGCCCATCACAACTTAAGGAAGAAGCGTCCGAACTCACTTATAAAACTTTGATTACAATCCTTGATGGGAGGCGATCGCTGCGGGAGTTAGCGACATGGATGAAGAAAGACCTGCTTAACCTCGTACAGTCATTGATGGCATATTATCATCGCGGTATGGTCGGGTTAGTGGAAGTTCAGGATATCGAATCTCCGATTGCGGCTCTTTCTCTAAGTGCGACAAGAAATGAATCAGCCCAGTTGTCAGAGAGTAGCCCACCTCAGAAAAAAATCGACCTGATGGCTCGCCCTCTTATTGCCTGTGTCGATGACAGCAATCAAGTATGTGCAACTATCGAACAGATAGTTACAGTCTTTGGATTTGGGTTTCTAGGGATTCGGGATTCTATTAATGTATTGCCATTATTAGTGGAAATGAGACCAGAGATGATTATTTTAGATTTGGTGATGCCGATTGTTGGTGGTTATGAACTCTGCACGCAAATTCGCCGCATACCAGAGTTTAAAGATACGCCTATCTTGATTTTGACTAGCAATGATACGTTGTTCGATCGCCTGAGATCTAAATTTGTTGGTGCTACGGCTTTTATATCCAAAACTGCGGGTAATGAAAAGATTGGCGAACAAATCCAGAAATATTTAATTCCTTCTAACAATGAGAACAAAGAACCTTCACCCATTAATTTAAATTCGTCAGAAACTTCTAGTTAGGATAGAAACCTATGTTTAAGTCGTTAAGTCTCTTCCCAATTGACAATACCACCAAAGAAACTCTATCTGACTCATCAAAACGGTTGTTAAGCCAACAGTTTTTTACAACTAATCAACCCAATGCAATTGTGCAGGATTTTGAGACGTTTATCGAGTTTCTACAACTTCACAAAGTCGAAGTAAGCGCCAATCAACATGCGATCGCTCCAAAATATCTCACAGATCTCAATGAAAGGCTCAGTCACCCAACCAAAATCGACTTTCAGCGCCCTAGCCAAAAATCTTACCCATATATTCACGGACTCTATCTATTATTGCGAGGCTCAGCGATCGCGCAGGTACAACTAGACAAAAAGAAAAATATACTGCACGTTGATCCGCAAGTTCTGCAATCATGGCAGCGATTAAGCGTAATTGAGAAGTATTTTAATCTCCTTGCTACATGGATCTATTATGCCACTGAAGACATTATGGGTGATGGTAGACGGCTTATTCCTGAATGGTTTTCTGTGTTTCATAGTTGGAGAGATTTAGCTAAAGGAGATTTGAATTTTACGGATGGTTCTAAAAATAACAATTGGCTGAATTATGCGAAACTGCATAACTTGGCTTTGTTAAATCTGTTTGGATTTGTGGAATTAAAAGATGCGGAACCTCTTGCGGGTAAAGGTTGGCGGGTAACTAAGGTAAAAGCATTACCATTTGGGACAGCCATGATGGAGCTATTGGACAAAACTAATTGGAAAAAGGGAATGTTGAGTGAATCTGGAGATGATATTTCAGATTTATTTATAGAAAAGCCATCTTCATCGCCTAAACTCGATATAGTCGTGCAGAATTTAACTCCAACAGAGATATTGCAAGAAGAATTTCAAGCGCTTGAGCTATTTCCCACATGGGAGAATAATTTACAATTGCCTGAGCCTGAAGCCCAAGATGGGATCTTTACTTTTAAAGTGTCCATTCAAATCCATATCCAAAAATCTAAGGATAAATTTTCTACAGAAACCATATGGCGTAAGATTGCCATTCCTTCTCATCTCACACTCTATGATTTCAGTTCCGCAATTCTCAAAGCCTTTGATTTTGCAAACGATCATCTACATCAATTCATCTACAAAGATCGCCAAGGCTTCATCAAAAGCACTTATCATCCTGATACTCAATATGAAGAAGATGCCATTTTTACCGATAAAGTTTTGCTGAGAGATTGGCAAATTAATATCGGCGATCGCATTACCTATGTGTTTGATTTTGGCGACTGGTGGGAGTTTAATGTGGTCTTAGAAAGTATTGATGAACCTGATCCTAAGCTCAAAAAGGCAAAAGTAATCGATAAAAAAGGCAAGGCTCCAGAACAATATCCTGACTATGACGATGATGAATAAAAATAAGCCAAGAACTCAAGTTCTTGGCTAAAAGCTCAAGTCTGCTAAAGCAGACTAAATAATAATAGCAACCCGTTTCAACGGGTTTTAGCTTTCAGCCTGCACTTGAGTGCAAGGCTGTTATTTTACTTGAGTTCGTTCTGTAGATACTCCACCACTGACTCAATCTCTACCAAAGTTGCCACCTTCGTCGCCCGATTGACGATTTCGACTTTGCCATCAGCGATCGCCTTACCTGTAACCACCCGATAGGGAATACCCACAAGATCAGCATCCTTGAACTTGACACCAGCCCGTTCATCGCGATCATCTAGCAATACCTCTACACCTGCCGCATCAAGGGCAGTGTAAAGCCTCTCGCCTACATCCATTTGCTTAGCATCACCCACATTCGGCACAGTGACAATCACATGGTAAGGCGCGATCGCTTTATTCCAGATGATGCCGTCTTTGTCGTAGGACTGCTCAACGGCAGCTTGGGCGAGGCGCGAGACACCTAAACCATAGCAACCCATGACTAAGGGCAGTTCTTCGCCTTGCTCATTGGTGAAGGTCGCCTTCATTGCTTGCGAGTATTTGGTTCCCAATTGGAAGATATGACCAACTTCAATGCCTCTGGCAGTTTGCAAGATTTGGGAAGGATCATGAACTGCGCGATCGCCTGCTTTGGCTTTATCAAGATTTACAACTGTGGGTAATGTAAATTCCTTACCCCAATTTGCGCCGACAACGTGATAATCAGCTTCATCTGCACCCGTGACAAAATTTTGTAGATGCTCAACAGTGCGATCGGCTAAGCGCAGAAACTTTTGAGAAACTGTGGAACTCTTGTCAATATAGGAATCATCCAGACTTGGTGAGATAAATCCGACAGGAAGTTTGGAATGCGCCCATTTTTGCTGAGATTCTGGATCAGCAACTTGGAGGTTTATAACAGCTTTCCCACCATAGTTACTTGCTAGTTTCGTCAGTTCATTTTGGAGTTTTACTTCATTAACATCGCGATCGCCGCGAATGCTAACTAATACTAAAACTGTTGTGCCATTATCATAAACAACTTGATAAAGAACCTGTTTCACAACTTGGGTGGGGTCGCATTTCAGCAACTTGCATACAGTTTCAATAGTTCCCTTTTTGGGAGTATGCACTTTCTCAAACTTGTCGAAAAGCGAAGGCACAGCCTCAGGTGGTAAAGATACAGCCTTCTCCACATTGGCGGCATAGCTGCTATCTTCGGTAAAGAGAATATCATCTTCACCAGCTTCCGCTAGCACCATAAACTCCTGCGAACCCGAACCACCGATCGCGCCCGAATCTGCCTCTACTGCTCTGAATTTCAGACCACAGCGATCGAACATCTTGCGATAGGCGCGATCCATTTCGTAATAGGTTTCTTTGAGGCTCTCTTCATTTTCATGGAACGAGTAGCCATCCTTCATGATGAACTCACGACCACGCATCAAGCCAAAACGAGGACGAATCTCATCGCGGAATTTGGTTTGGATTTGATATAAATGCTGTGGCAATTGACGATAGGAGCGAATCGTATCTCTAGCGATCGCTGTAATAATTTCTTCGTGGGTAGGACCCAGCCCGACTTCACGATTAGCGCGATCGGTGAGGGCAAACATAATCCCTTCGGCTTTAGTATAGGTATCCCAGCGTCCTGACTCTTGCCATAGTTCCGCAGGTTGCAGTTGCGTTAATAGGCATTCTTGCGCCCCTGTGTCGTTCATCTCTTCGCGGACGATCGCCGATATCTTTTGCAAAACGCGCCACATGAGCGGCAAGTATACATACAAGCCTGAACCTACGCGCCTGATGTAGCCTGCACGCAGTAAGAGTTTGTGACTTGTGAGTTCTGCTTCGGCGGGATCTTCACGCAGAGTGACCCAGAGCATTTGAGATAGACGCATATTGCTGGAGGTATTCGCTGATGTTCGCTAGGGATTTTCGCTAGAATTTCGTTGATCTGTTAACGGTGATTCTGCCTGACGATCATATCAGGACTTGTAGCCTTGGTGTTGTAGGCGTATGCGATCGCTTACAATTCAGTACTTGGTAGCTTTACCAAATAGTTTGAATAACTGATAGGTCTCTAATTTTGTGATCTTTTGTCACTAGAGGCAAACCAAGATATAGAGCAGTTGCAGCAATAATGCGATCAGGCATCTCAGGAACAATTGTTCGATCAATCTGTTGGATAGTCAAGGCAATTTGATAATCGAGAGGTATTACTTCGATTACTGAGTCTTTTTGGCTCAAGGCTAACTTGATTCTTTCAAGAACTATTGGAGAGATTCTGCCTTTTTCAGTGAGATAGCATATCTCAACCATGGAAATAGATGAGAGAAATATGGGATATTCCTCGTTAGATGTATTCTCAAGAGCAGCGTAAGCTTCAGTCGAAAGATAATTGGGCTTAGTGATATACCAAATTAGGGTATGTGTATCTGCAACAATTGCACTCATAGTTCAATATCTTTAGGGAAATTACCCCACATTTCTTGTCTTGCTGTTCTAATATCTTCTTCAGTAATATCAATATTTAGATCAGCACACAAACCTTTGATACTTTTACGTGGTCGCTTAACCATAGCTTTGGCTTGTAAAAACTCTGCAAAATCGAGTAATTCTTGTTGCTTGTCTGGTGGTAAGGTTCGTAACACTGAAATTACAGCATCTTCTACTTTTAAAAGTGTCTGCATTTTTAATTACCTGCTCAATCTGCTTATTTTATGTTAGCAAAAAGTTAACTATCATATTGACACAGAACTCATATTGCAATCGCATTCTTCGATGACTTGCTCAGAAATCAGAACTTTAAATAGCCCAAGTTCTTATACCAAAACACAAAGAAGAGGCAACAGATGATATAAGAGAAAAAGGAGAAAGAGGATAAAAAAATGGCAGGGGTATATAGATTAGAAATAAGTGAAAGCG
>NZ_JACJQY010000051.1 GCF_014696925.1 Phormidium tenue FACHB-1050
TCTCCTTTTCATTCTCTTGGATTTGCTCAGTTATCCATTCTCTGGGTTACTTTTTCCTGCTCTTTTTTTGATTTTTTTAATCAACTTAGTCTAGACTCCAGTACATGAGCGAAGACATCATGTTGGCTTAGGTAAAAACAAGACCCCAGTCACGGCGATCGGGCTATATCATGGACCGCTTTCCATGCTGGAGTTACTATCATTACGCGGTTTTCATTCCCTCACGCCTTAACTGACCAGTGCCATTTCAAACTAGCCTTACGCAAAAAAATACCGATAAAATTGAGTAACTGCTCAACCTAGAACAATCAACAAAAAACAGTGTTCGTATAACTTATAAATTAATAATTATCTTTATAATTTAATAAATAAAACAGTAATTCGCCATTTGTTTAATGAAAATGAAAACATTTAGATGTCTTTCAAATAAGCAAAATGGCTGAAACCCTGATTCCTTCTAGGTTGAGCAATTAAAAAACTGATAAACTCAACTTAAGACCGTACTCAAATATACAGCCCAAGAGGATTTGACATTGTTGCAACCCGAATTTTTATATCGCTTTCTAAAAGTTGCTGCTGTCAATGTGGTATCGAATATCACCATACCGCTATCGGGGGCAATCAGCGTGGCTTTCTTAGGGCATTTGTCAAGTATTAGCTATTTAGCAGGTGTAGCGCTAGGGGCGATTATCTTTGACTTTCTCTATGAGAGTTGCTCCTTTATCAAGTCTGGCACAACCGCGATTACCTCTCAAGCCGTTGGACGAGACGATCGCGAGGCGATACTGCTAGCAGGACTGCAAAATGCTTTAATTGCTTTAGGCTTAGGGCTACTTTTTCTGCTGTTGCAATATCCTTTAAGCAAGATCGGGTTTATATTGCTGAACGCGGCTCCCGATGTCCAACTTGCAGGGATTAGTTATTTCAATAGTCGGATTTGGGGTGCGCCTGCGGCTTTTGTCAACCTAGTCTTAATTGGCTGGCTGCTGGGACAAGAACAAAACCGTAAAGTTCTTTTATTAACTATTATTGGCAATGTTGCGAATGTTGTTCTAAATTACCTGTACATAGTCATTTGGAACTGGGCAAGTATGGGGGCTGGGCTTTCTCAAGCGATTAGTCAATATATAACCCTATTGGTAGCGCTGGTAATGATTGGGCGCGAAGTTTCTTTTAAAGAAATCGCAGGTTTAACAGGTAAAATTCTAAACTGGTCAGCACTGAAGGCGGCTTTTGTGTTGAATGGCAATCTATCAGTTCGCTCCATCGTGATCGTATGTATATTCATTCTTTTTAATGCTTTTAGCGCCACATTGGGAACTGAAGTTCTGGCGGAAAATGTTTTACTGTTGCAAATGGTGGCTCTCAGTATGTATATGTGTGATGGCGTGGAATATGCTACGGCGACTTTTATTGGTCAATTTCAAGGTCAGGGAGCAACGGATAAATTTGTTCCACTTTTGCAGATAGCTTTAGGCACTAATTTAGTAATTGGTGTGGTGGTTGGGCTGGCGGCTGTTGTTGGGGTTGAGCCCCTATTCCATGTATTTACTAGTCATGGTGAATTAATTGAAGCTGCTAAAGTTTATATTGATTGGATACCGCTTGTGGTTGTGAGCGCAGGATTTGCGTATATTCTTGATGGATATTTTGCGGGTTTGAGTGAGGGCGGTGCTGTCCGCAATTCTTACTTGGTGAGTGGTTTTCTGGGGATTACTTCTCTATGTTTAGCAACCTTTTATTTTCATAGCAATCATTTTTTATGGTTGGCTTTATCTTTATTTATGATATCTTGCACGTTAATTTTGGGATTGCAGATCCCGATGACGTTGCAAACAAATGAAGAATCAAATGAAGAAAAAGAGGCAGTTGTGAATCTATGAAATACCGAAAATTGGGTAATAGCGAATTGTTGGTTTCAGAAATTAGTCTTGGTTCTTGGGGGGTTAATGAGGGTGTAGAAAGGCAAAATGCCGAGGCTTGTATTCGTAAAGCCTTTGACTTAGGTATTAATTTCATTGATACTTCTAATTCCTATGCGGCGGGTGGTGCGGAGTCATTTCTAGGAGAAGTTTTACAAGGAATTGAGCGATCGCATTATCTGCTCGCCACCAAAGTTTTTTTCCCGATGTCACCGACCGATAAAGGACTATCTGCACCTCAGATCCTCAAACAAATTGATGCTTCCTTGAGTCGATTGCGTACCGATTATGTTGATCTCTATCAATGTCATCGCTATGATCCAGAGACTCCCTTAGAGGAAACGATGACGGCGCTCACGGAGGTAGTGCGTCAGGGCAAGGCGCGTTACATTGGCTTTAGTGAATGGAGTCCCGATCAAATTCAAGCAGCTTTTAGTTTTGCTGATACGGAACACTTTGTTTCTAGTCAGCCACAGTATTCGATGCTATGGCGCAATCCTGAAGCGGAAGTGTTTCCCCTATGTGCCGCCAATGGGATTGGTCAGATTGTCTGGTCGCCTTTGGCTCAGGGTGTCCTGACTGGAAAATATCAGCCCCAACAAGCTCCACCGAAAGATTCTCGTGCAGCTAATGATCAGATGAATTGGTATTTGTTAGAGGAGTTATTTAGCGATCGCATTCTTACTGCCGTACAGCAACTAAAACCGATCGCCCAAGAAGTAGGAGTGAGTATGTCCCAGTTGGCTTTAGCTTGGGTACTCCGTTCTGAGTATGTAGTTTCCGCGATTATCGGTGCTAGCCGTCCCGAACAAATTGTCGATAATGCGGCTGCATCAGGGCTAAAACTAAGCGATGAGGTACTGGCGGCAATTGATCGAATTTTAGGATCGGTCATTCGTAAATACTAAACTATGCAGGGTTCTATCATTTCTAGATGGCTCACATCATTCCAGACGACAAGACTCCAGCGTTCCTTTACATATTCAAAGGTGCAAAAGTTGGCATTATCTAGTTTGAACCGCCAAGTATTTCCCGATCGCAGATCGAGTACCATTTCAAAAAATCCCATGAGGACACAACCATGAGTTACCACCACTACGTTTTCATCGGAGTGACGTTCAGCGATCGCATTCAGGATACGAAAACCTCTAGCTCTGCACTGGGTTAAACTTTCGCCCTTAGGAATGATATATTCATCGCCAATCTGTTCGTAGTCTTGTCGTTCTTGGGGAAATTTTTCGTGCATTTCAGAGACAGTTAATCCCTCAAATATTCCCATATTCCATTCTCGTAATTCTGCATCAAAAATGATTTGCTTTCCACATGTCTCGGCAATTATATTGGCAGTTTGCACTGCACGCCCCAAGTCACTGCTATAAATGCTAGTGAATTTCAGCCGACGTAGGCGATCGGCAATGGCTTTAGCCTGTTGGATACCCTTAAAGGTTAAGGGACTATCGAGTTGTCCCATTACCTTATGTTGTACATTCGACTCAGTTTCACCATGACGCACAATGACCAATTTCATAAATCACCAATGATATTTAGCTAAATATTCTAAACCTAAGCGGGAAGAAAACATTAAGCCACAAGGTTCTTTCTTTTCGGGTAACAATCCATATTCTAAGAGAGTTTGAGCTTCAGTTTTATTGCTAATCCGAACTAAAGAAGAATGCTCATCCCAATATCCCGATCGCTCTCCTGATTCAAAATGGCGATCGCCTATTTCCGTTTGCACCACAAAGACTAAATCAACTTCTCCCGTAATTGGATGACCAGATATACCGATAAAACGAGTATTAGTCTCATTTAAAGTCATGGCAATTTTCATTTCTTCCCATAACTCCTGTTGAGCGTCTTGATAAAAATTGATGTCTTGAGATGTCGCCGCAAATGTCGCCCATCCGCCCACAAAGTTGAGAACACCTGTATAGTCCGATGAATTCAAGCGCCTACCAATATAGACATTTCCATCCGTAGTCAAAGGAATCACCGCTACCCCAATACCCCTAGCAAAATAGGCATAGGGATCTTGGTAATTTGTCAAACCTCGCAGCATCAACTTTAGTGATTCTAAAGGACTTCGAGTTATGTCTAGATGACATTGAGGGTAACTAGTCGGTCCAACTTCTAGGATGAAGGTGTCTTGACTGCGCTCCCAAAACCCAACTACGCCTGCCCCAGACCAGCGCACTTTGCGATCGTCATAACTTCCAGATTTGGTGCGATCGCTTAGCAAACCACTCTCAATCTGGGGATTAATCACGGTTTCTAAGTAAGCTTGAAACTGGGTGTTAAGTGGTTGATCATTGAGATCTTGAGAGCCATGTCCCTCTCGCACCTGAATTTTGGTGACATCTGCCACCTGTTCGGGATTAACCAAATGTAGAAAGTCATAACCAGAAGCGATCGCCTCAGATAATAAATTACCTTGAGGTAGATCGGCTAGAGCCGTAATTACTTTTTCGCGGTAGTACAGATAGTCGGCGGTTTGAGAAGGTGGTAATTCCATTTGCGATCGCTCCTATAACGCTGATAGAACTGTTAATAGAATTACTGACTTATCTTACGCAGAGGTCTAGCAAAGCCCTCACCCCCCAGCCCCCTCTCCCGCAAGGCGAGGGGGAGGAAGATTTTATTGTTTTCTTGTTCCCCCTCGCCTGCGAGAGAGGGGCTAGGGGTGAGGGCTTTGCTAGACCTCTGCGTAACATGAGTTACTGATAGAACCGATGAATTTCGGTGATCACTAAATCTAGTTCTTGTTCAGTCAGGCTATAGGAAGATGGTAACGAAATGCCACGCTCATAAGCGTTTGTACTAACGGAATAGTCCATACGCGGATCTCCCCAGCCTGCATAGCAAGGTTGCAGATGCAAAGGACAGAAAAACAGTCTGGTTTGAATTCCCTGTTTCGCTAAATAGTCCGCTAGTTCATGGCGATTTTCAGCATAAAAGGAAGTGAACCAATGCACAGGCTTACAGCGTGGATCGATGAAAAGAGGCTTTAACTGGGGTATATCAGCTAACCTTGACATATAAGCTTCATGGATTTGCTGTTTACGCTCAATGATGGTAGGTAGCTTTCGCACTTGAGCCACACCAACGGCTGCTTGCATTTCCGTCATTGCGAAATTAAAGCCAATCTGTTCATGGATAAAAGTGCCACGGCGAGATCGCCCGTGATTCTTCAGCCGCCGACAGGTTTCCGCGATCGCATCATTGTCGGTCAAAATAACCCCACCCTCACCACAGGTAATTGTTTTGTTACCATAAAAGGAAATCGCCCCCGCGTCTCCATAATAACCAACATGGCGATCGTTAAACTCCACACCGATCGCCTGTGCGGCATCTTCAACTACTTTCAAATCAAAGCGCTTTGCAAATTCAAGTACCGCATCTATATCGGCACTCTGACCATACAAATGCACAGGCATAATCGCCTTAGTCTTGTCATTGACCATAGTTGCTGCTGCCTCAACATCAATGCAGAGCGTATCGGCTCTAACTGGACAGAAAACAGGTTTTGCACCTGCCATAATTACCGCATTCGATGAAGCCACAAAGGTCATGTCAGGGACAATCACTTCATCGCCATCGCCAATATTCAAAGATTTGAGGATGCAATATAAAGCCACCGTACCATTGAAAACAGCAATTATATGTTCTGCCCCCGTTACAGCCTTCAGACTAGCTTCAAACTGTTCCGTTACTTTATTCTCAGTCAAGTAGGTGGAATCCATCACTCGCTTAACTTCCTGCCATTCACTATCATCAATCCAAGGTTGAATTTGAGGGATCATGCTAATGTATTTTTGTTTGTTTTTTCTTTGTCTCGTAACTTTTGTGCTGCGATCGTTAGTGATTTAAGCTAATCTAGTCTATCAACATCTAGTATTGTTAGTAATAAAAAATGTCTCAATATCCTACCAATAAAGAGATCCTCACATATTTCTTTGATATTTATAACAACAAAAATTACGAAGATCTCCATGATTACTTTGCAGCCGATTACTACGATCATGGATTGCCTCAAGTGAGGAGTGTAGAAGATGCGATTTCTATTCTTAAACTAACCCACACAGCCTTCCCTGACATTCAAGTAGTGATTAATGACCTCATTGAAGAAGGCGAAAAAATTGCCTTTCGCGGTTACTTTACAGCCACTCATCTAGGTGAATTTGCGGGAATTCCTGCGAGTGGCGCAAGAGTTGAATTTGAAGCTTTAGAAATCTTCAAGTTTGAAAACCATAAAGTTACAGAATCATGGGGATACTGGCCGATGACTGATATTTTGAGTCAAATTCAACAACATACAGAACAGAACTAAACTCTAAATATGAAAAATGCTGCGGATCTCATCGTAAGCTTGTTTTTGAACCCCCAGAGCAAGCCAAGTTACATGGACAAAGTAAGCAGATAAATTATCGTGATTTAGAGGATTATTGTCATAAGTATGGGTATAACAGAACTTGAAAGTACTATCAATATCCATATTTAATAAATTCATGTCAGAGTTTTCTAACATAAATCGTGAAATCACTCGTTGATCGTTCTGTCGGCTATCCATCATATATTTATCCACAAAATTATCAACTATATAGTTGAGCATCCGCAGATAAGCCCATTTGTAGCCAATGATAAATCCACTGTTAAGATATTTCGCCTTCTGTCCAGAATAATTATTCAGAAAGAAGGGAAGTGTATCAGAACTATGGTGACAAAATATAGTTTCTGCGCCAATAATCAGATCTTTCCCTGTATTTTTGAAGTCCGTTACTAACCCATTGGGATCATAACGAATACATAGCACATCATAGGCATCCGTAAACACGATGATGGAATTGTCCACAATATCAGTATCAGCAGCCAAAAAATCGCGAACCTTGAAAATCTTCGAGAGTAGCCCTAAATGCGGACTGTAAGTTTCAATAATTCGTAAGTTCCCCCGTAGTGATGAATATAGTGGTTGGACAAGTGGGCTATTGGCATCGCACAGGGTAATAAAAACAGGTTCTTCAAGCGGTTGCATCAGATTCAGCTCTCTTTGTTTTTTTAATTCTCAATTAAGAGAGAATGTAGCTCAAGATTTATACATCCATTTTACCTTATATGCTACTTGAGCAATTTATCTTTCTGAGTTTCATAATCACCCCAAGCAATACTGTTTAATCCTTGGCTGTATGATAAGTTCGAGAAAAGCAGATAATAATATCGTGATACAAAGCCAAATCAATAAACCTAGTGAGAAACTAAAAACCGTTCCCTGCCAAGGAAAGTATTTGTACATTAGTATAGCGCTCGGCGTATGTAATAGATAGAATGCATAGGAAATACTCCCCATAAAATTTAATTTTTTCAATATGTGTAATGCCAACTCGCAAGCCTCTCATTTCTAGTCCAGCTACCTTTGGGGAGATAGGAACAATAAATTGGCTTTACTTCTCCTCTCTTTCAAGGGAGCGCGATCTGGGAGTTCCACTTAATATCAATTCATAAGAAGTGATTGAAACAAACTAAGTAGTTGTTATTTTCGGAATCTGTGTTATATTTGCAGTATCTTACTCTATAGTTGAGTATAGAAATAACGGGAGGGATTGATAAATAAGAATTATACAAGAAAACAATCTCAGTTACTTGAGAGGTAGTCAGCATTTTATTGCAAATTACGATTACTTTCTTGTTTTATATTCTTTATAAAAACCAAATTAATCCTTAATTTATTGCTTTGCAATGATTTAAGGATTTCTCTTAGGGAAACACGGGTGGATATCACGGAAAGGTGAACCTAGTTTATAGGATAACCAATCTCTTCTTTATGCGTTTGTAGTTATGTTGATTTATTTTGTGAAAATGAAGTTGATTGTGATGTTTGATACTGATTTATCTTCGGTTTTAGGTCAAGTAAGTTCTTTTTTATCTTTGTCACCTCTGTCTGAAAATTTACTCTGGGTAGGACTGGGTTTGCTCGTTGTAGTTGCTAGTATTCTGTATTTTTTCAATCAAAACAAAGTCAAGCTTCCTCAAAATATTACAGAACAAGCCAAAAATTTTACCGATAAAATTCAAGAAGAAACGGGAGAGCTAGCTGACATAGCTCAAGACAAAATCGACTTGGTTATTAGCGAATATAAACGGCTTCTTCCTTATGTAGAAGAATTAGGTTTAACAGTTCAGGGTTTTAGCATTGAAGCTGGACTATTACCACAAGTTAAAACGACTTTGATCGGTTCTATAGATAAGATCAAACCAGAAGCGATTGAACGTATCAAAAAAGAAAATGAAAACAACAAATTATTAGTTGCTATTCTTAATGCTGTACTTATGGCTAAAAAGTGTCATCAACAACTTGAATCTGTTTATATTTCAATTTTGAAAGACATTGTTGTTGACATTAAACTGGGTATTCCACCTAGTATTTCAATTCGCTTTCAGTAAATATTTGTAATACCAAGATTACACCTTAGGAACGGATTGCAATAGAACGTTCTGAATAATCTGCGTTGCATCATCAAGATATGAATTAACACGATGGCTCTGGACTGTTAAAGAGTGATTGAGTTTGCATTAAATGAGCCTTTCAGCAACTATCCCCAATTAGTTGACCAATGCCTTATCCACACAAACTAGAATATGAGTAAAATCATAATAAGCTACAACTTTTAGTTCTAATTCAATAGAATGAAAACTTTCCCAACAGTCTTTAGGGAAAAGCTAAATACAATGTATAATCACTAAAGCTTTGTAAATTCGATTTTGCCTAACCATTCCTAAACTTTTATTATTTCTATGACTACTGAACGAACAATTGTTTTCTCTACCAAGCATCAAGTGAAAATGATCGATCCAGTTACGCCAGATATTGATAAAGATTCCGTATTCATGGATTTATATCAACAGGTCATGCCCTACACAATGACTAGTAAAGAGGCGGTTTTTGCCCTTTACACATCAGTTAATTATGTTCTGGATCGAAATATTCCTGGCGATATTGTCGAATGCGGAGTTTGGCGTGGTGGTAGCTCTCTACTGGTGGCGCTGATTCTGAAGTCACGCAACATTAGCGATCGCAAACTATATCTGTATGACACATTTCAGGGAATGCCCACCCCTACCGAATTTGACATTGACAAACGCGGAAACACAGGCTTTGAAATGATCGACAAATATGGAGATGATATTGGTTGGTGTTACGCTTTATTGGATGACGTAAAAGCATCTTTCTCAGCCTATGATTTTGATTTTGAAATTCATTTTATTGAAGGAAATGTCATTGAAACCTTACCAAAAACCAAGCCAGAAACTATCTCCGTTTTGCGTTTAGATACTGATTGGTATGAATCCACCGCCGCCGAATTTGAGATTCTCTATCCTCGCCTCTCCACAGGAGGGGTTCTGATCATTGACGACTATGGATGTTGGGCGGGTTCACGGAAAGCCACTGATGACTATTTCGCTAAGGAACCGAAAATTATACTTACACGCATTGATAAGGAAGTGCGTTTGGGAATCAAGATTTAGTCATTAAACTATTGGGGGGTAGTGAAATTTATGACAACTACTGCACAAATAGAAACTGTCAATAAAACTGATTGCACTTTAGCAATACTGCGGACAGAATTAGGAAATAGAGAAAAAAGTCATTCATCGTATTAAGGTGCAGTTATTGGGTAGTCCTAAAAAGGAAAGGACACTCATAAACGTTCAAAAAATAAGATCGTTACTAGCTCTAAACTACAGGCAAAACGTGATAAACCCAATCCCTTCCTTTTTTGGACTACCTGAACACCAGCACCAAAAATGAATAGCACAAATTTTATACTACCCAGTCTACTCAGTAAACCCCAACAAAAGTTTCTGATAACGTTGTTTTCGACAATATTCGTGTATGACAACGATTCGTGTAAAATTTTATCGTGGCAGGCTTAAAAGCAATATATAGCAATACTTTCAGCGATTGATTTGAGAAAGGTGCTTGAACAATTTTACATTTCATCTTTTAATTGCCGAATTATCAAAAAGATTATAATATGCAATGCTCGAACAAGTTAATTACCAAAATCAACTACTCGCAATCATTCTATTGCACCGTTTCCAAGGAACAGGTATCCATTTCTTTACTCCAAATGAATTGTCTCAACAACTTGCCTATATGCATCACCCTATAGGCAAAATTATTGAACCTCATGTTCATAATCCTGTTCTCAGAGAGGTGACTTATACCCAAGAAGTGTTATTTATCAAAAAAGGTAAACTACGAGTTGATTTTTATAATGATCATCAACAATATCTAGAAAGCCGCATCCTTGAATCTGGTGACGTGATTTTGTTAGTTACTGGCGGACATGGATTTGAAGTGTTAGAAGAAATTGAAATGATCGAAGTCAAACAAGGTCCTTATGTTGGTGAACAAGATAAAACTAGATTTGTAGGTGTATCATCGAATCAAGCAAAGATCAAACTCTGATATCTCTTTTGTCCCAAAGCAATACTAAATTAAAAAATAGGATCATGATTGGGGTCAACAATATGTATCAAACTCTTCCCCCGCAAAAGTACCAACCATGTACGACTTACCCAGTCAAGACCCAGAAGGTCTTGGTTTGCCAGACGAATTTCATCTACTCCAACCAGAATTACTGCGCCAAACCTTTCGTTCCCCCTTCTACAAAGCTGAAAATATTTTCACAGCCAGAGACTTGAACATCTATTTATGATCTGTGCCATACTCAATGGGATTGGCTTGCTGTATTAGATGTTTCTCGTCTTTATAATGAAAGAGAACTACGCTTGATTTATGTTGTTTGGCAAGAGGGTGTTTATCCTTTTGTCGCCATTAAATTACTATCCTCAGGCACAGAAAAAGAAGATTTGGGTCAAACTTTGCGCTAAGTTAGTCAACATCCCGATAAATGGACAGTATATGAGCAGATCTTAAGGATTCTCTACTACACACGATGTGCAACTAACTACAGCAAAAAACTCACAGCCCAGAGTGTTAGAAAATAGGACTAACGCTATTAGTCCGAGATAATTATGATTACTTAATACGTTCGATGATCAGACCTTCGTTTTCTCGCAACTCAACGATTTCCCTCAATTTCCCTCCTCGGCGATCCATAAGGGTAGAGAGGATAACTGTTGATTGGTTACGAAACTCTATCGGTAATATCCATTCTTGGTATTCAGAACTGAAATTCAAAGCGATAAGAATGTCTGATGTCTTGTTAAAGCGGCGGTAGCAGAAAAGCTGTGGGGGAGAGTACAAAGAAATGTAATCACCAAGCTGTAGGGCGGATTGTTGCTGACGTAAATGTAAAAGCGATCGCGTTAAAGAAAGAAAAGAGCGAGAGTTCTGTTTTTGTGCCTTGACATTAAGACTATTGTAGTCATGGGTAATCGGTAGCCAAGGTTGGACTGATTCAGCACAGAAACCCCCATTAGGGGAGTCATCCCAAAGCATCGGAGTGCGTTCGGGATCGCGACCAACACCAATACCAGGAGCTTTTATTTCCCAAGGATCTTGGATATGCTCAGCAGGAATCCAGCCATCCTCCATCCCCAGTTCATCTCCATAATAGATTGTGGGTGTTCCGCGAAGGGTGAGCAATAGCATCATGGCAATTTTTGCTTGAGCAGGTCCAATTCGGCTGGCGAGGCGATGCTTGTCATGATTACTTAATGACCAATTCGGCCAAGCCTTTTCAGGAAGTAATCGCTCATAGCGATCAACCACTTCTCTGACGCTCTCGGCATTCCATTGACAGCTCGATGACATTAATTCTGAATTGAGCGGTAAATGTAGCTCGTCATCGGCTCCGTAATGTGTAACAATTTCTTCTAGGGATTTGTAGAGTTCTCCTTGCAAAAGGCGATCGCTATACTGATCAACCAGCGTTCGGAGCATACGATTATAATCGTGGATTTCTGGTATGTTTTTGCTAAAAACTTCAATCAGGCGATCAGATGGTTCCATTCCCATATGCCAGTCGGGATTGACGGGATTATCTCGAAACTGCAAATCCTTATAGGCTCGATAGGCGGCATCTACACGAATGCCATCCACACCTCGCTGTAACCAGAAATGAAGTACATTCAACATTGCTTCTTTTGCTTCAGGGCTACGCCAATTAATATCTGGTTGCTCTTTGAGAAACGAATGTAGATAATACTGCTCTGTTTTGTGATCCCACTCCCACGCCGAAAGCCCGTCAAAACGACCTAGCCAATTATTAGGCAAGCCACCATCGGCACTAGGATCTTTCCAGATATACCAGTCGCGTTTAGGATTCGTTCTCGAACTGCGCGATTCTTTAAACCAAGAATGTTGATCGGAGGTATGAGCCGCAACAAAGTCAATGACAATCTTGAGATGGCGATCGTGGCAAGCTTCGATCAAAGTATCTAATTCTGAAAGGTCACCAAAGATAGGATCAACATTAGTGTGATCGCTAACATCATAACCAAAATCAGCCATAGGAGAAGGATAGAATGGTGTCACCCAAATAGCCTCAATCCCTAACCATTTTAAATAATCAAGTCTCTGGATAATGCCTAATAAATCACCAATACCATCTCCATTGGAATCCTGAAAACTGCGTATATAAATCTGATAAACAACGGAAGATTTCCACCAAGGAGAATGAGCCATTTTGAATTTAGGTAGTAGGTTAAGTGGAATTAATGCAAAAAAAATTATCTCTTGGTATTCTATTGTTACATATTCGGTTGTACTTCTTCTGATAAAATTTGAAAAGACCCATAAATTGCTTTTCAAAAATAACTACTTGAGGAGCAATAATGACAGCACCAGAGAAATTGAATTTACCCGTAAAAGTTACCTACATCTTTACCCATCCCATTCGTTGGGTTCCCTTTGAGTTAGTTGCTAAATATATTGACAAGAGTAAATTTGCCATTGATTATATCATCCTCAATGAAAGCGATCCCATGATTTCTTATTTGCAGGATCTCAATATTCCTTGCACGGTTACTTCTTATCCAGACTATAGCAATACCCCAGAAATGGTCAAATTTCTCTACGATCATTTGCTAAAAAATCAGACTGATATTGTTCACACCCATTGGTTTGCTGGGAGTTTGGCAGGAATGCAAGCCGCCTATTATGCCAAGGTTCCCGTGCGGATTTTCACAAGGGAACACCCTTCTATTAAATACTATGCACGCCATGCGGCTAGTAAACATCGTTTGATTTGGGAATGTGCTACCAATGTGATTGGAGTGACCAATAAAAGCAAAGAAGGCATGATCGAAGATGGTATTCCTGAGCATAAGATTACACTGATACCGACAGGATTTGATGTTAGTGAATATGAGAATGTAGAAACTTCACGCATTGAGAAATTGCGAGCTAAATATTTGGGAAATCATCAAGGTCCTGTTATCGGAGTGGCGGCGAGATATGTCCGATGGAAAGGTGTTGAATATGTTATTGAAGCCTATAAAAAAGTTCTCGACATTTATCCAAACGCACTCTTAGTCCTTGCGGGAACAGGAATCGATCGCACAGACTTGCAAGAAAAAATCCGTAAGGCGCATAAAGAAGATATTGTGTCTCCTCAATACGATGATATCCTCAGCATTAGCGAAAAGCTATCACAATTACCTAAGCAGAGCTATATCGAAATCCCGTTTGAAACCGATCTGTTTGCGCTGTTTAAGCTATTTACTGTTTTTGTCCATGCACCGACAGATTCTATTCAAGAAACCTTCGGTCAGGTGTATGTAGATGCGATGCTTTCGCGAGTTCCTTCAGTAATTACCCTTGGCGGAAGTGCGGCGGATCATGCTGTTCATCAAGAAAATGCTTGGGTGGTTGATTATAAGAATAGCGATCAAATTTCTGAGGGAATATTAGCACTCTTAAGCGATACGCACCTTCGAGAAAAAATCATTAACAATGCTTTTCTTTGCGCTCAACAATATGACATTAAGAATCATATCCAACGACTTGAGCAATTTTATATTTCAGAGCTTAGTCAGGACAAAAAGTTGCAAAAGTAGGTGGGAAGGGATTTTATAGAATATAACCATATCAAAAACAAAGCCCCTATGAAAGAGATTAACCTATTGCTGCATTCCATTACAGCAACATCTGCAATGGAATGCAGCAATAGTAGTATTTGTGTCAATATTCTTGATCGCTCTCATAAAAGTAAAGACAGTAAATCTAGCCGAAATCGCTACAGGTTTTAGTAGTGGAGCTAAAGTTGAATCACGTTACAAGCGATTACAGAGATTTTTTCGAGATTTTGAAGTGGACTATGAAAGCATCGCTTTAATGGTCGTCAAAGTAATGAAAATACCCGAACCATGGGTAATCAGTATCGGGTATGGCAACGATTCGTGTAAAACTGTATCATGACAGGCTTAAAAGCTATTTCTAAGCCATGAATCATAAAAGTCAGAAGATGATCCCAACTTGGTATCTTGTTTTTCGTACTGTACTAATGAGTAGTTTGAATTTTTAGTATCCTAAACAACTTCAGAGTAGTATCTCAAAAATAGTTACACATCGCGTTACTAATTGAATATTTAACATTTTGTTAAATTAATTAATAAAAGTCACTGCAATTTCCCCCATCACTATAGTATGGTTTAAAGTGATGGAAAAAGAATATATGTAATCTTACTTCAAAAGAATACTTTTATAGTAGGATGTTTTCAGTATATACTTAGATCTGTTATTAAGATTATCTGGAACATAGATACTAAATCTTTTGCTAATATTTAGGGACAACCATACGGGGGGTGTCCTTAATTTTAAGCTGGAGATCTTGGCGACTGTGCTCCATTCCACTCCTAAATCTCAATATCAAAGTAATTCTCTTTATGTAACATTTAGTTGCTTGTAGCGTTTGTCAGACTATTGAGGTAAAGGTTTGTTTCCCCACCGCAGGCTGGGAAACAAACCTTTGTACCTTGCTTGATTGAAAATCGCTATATAAATAAGAGTCTATATTTCAGATTTTTATTTCTGTTCCTAACAAAAGGAAAGAAATTTAATTGTATGGAGATGCTTTCCTTTACTAGGTAAAGTCTAAAGAGTTATCTAGCTATCTGTTAATCACAACTTCTTTATGTCAAATTATGTCATCACAAAAAGATTGGGTTAATTTCGCGCTACAACGGCCTAACTATTTCCCGGGGCAGTACTTACTTGATGAAGACTTTGAGCTAGCCCATCGCTATCTCAGCGATCGCCAACGCTATGTCAACAGCCGTCTACATTTAGCAGGCATTGTTGAAGGGCTTGAAGTGGAGGCGATCGCTGGGCAACCTGAGGTGATCATTAAGTCGGGAACAGCTATCGATGGAGAAGGGAATCTAATTATCCTTCCCGAAGCCGTGACCAGAAAAATCAATAGCTTGGGCTGGCTATGTCTGCGCTATCACCAAGAACCCAAACTGTTACAACAGCCAGAAATTCCAGATAGTTATACGCGCTTTGAAGAGACACCTCTTATCACTCTAGAAGCCATTCAATCCGATGATGCCAAAACGATCACATTGGCTAAGGTAATGCTTGTAGATGAACAAGTAATAATCGACTCAAGTGTGCGCCAATATTCTGGCGTGCGTCTTCCGGGATCCGCAGAAGACATCACCCTCCGCAGTGATGGAAAGGACTTGGGCATTAAAGGCAATTTGACGGTGGCAGGTACGTTGCAATTGGGTGATACCCTCATTGAAGGGATTTCCCAGAGCATTCCCGCAGGAGCAGATCGCTCTAATGTCATCCCCTCAGAAAGGGCGGTCAAAGACCATATCGCGGCAGCTCTAGCTAATGCAGGCAAGCCCACGGGAGAAGCCCCTCCCGTTCGTCTTGCTGAGAAAGATGGCAAAATGGTGGGTTGGAAGATCAAGGGTTCAGAAGAAGACAATGACCCGACTTCTCTTTTGCGGTTGCTTGCTTCGGAGGATGGAGTTGAAAAGCCTCGCTTGACCGTCGAACGTGACACTGGAAAATTAATCGTCCATGAAACGCTTCGGGCGAAACATCTGGAGATAATCAACCCGATGCGCCATCGAATGTATCCTGCTGGCTCCACCGATCCCCAAAATCCGACTATATATCAAGACATTTTTGCTGCTGAAAAGGCAGGAGTGATCACTAAGTCAAATGATCTCCCTAATACCTCCTATGACAATACAACTTGGAAGGTAAAAGGATCTTATGCGTGGCGTGAGGCGATTCGTTATGGCGTAGGTAAAGAGGACAGTGGAGGCGCAATCGTTAAGATTCCCTCTGGCTATGACACAGTCTGGGTGAGGCTCGCCAATGCTCACGAGCATCATATTGTGAATGCTCAGTTTTCCACAGATGGTCAAGTATTCCGAAATTTGGGCAATTGGACAGGAGGATTCAGAAATAGCAATTGCTACTGTCCAGATGGGTCATTGGGGGACTCATCTCGACCCTATCACCAGTGGTTGCCAATTCCCGTAGGTCAGTCGGGGCAGGTGAAGCTGATTCATAAAGGTGATAATGGAAGGTGGTTTATGCTATCAGGGGTCGCCTTTAGCCAAAATCCATGGGGTCATGCAGCTCAATCGGCTTTAGGTTATTACTGGGCAGATCGCGTAAATCAAGGAGATCCTATGCTATGGGACAAGCATGATTATCACGGCGATATCTTAGCGTGCTTCGATAATTACATGACTTACGAAATTCGGGTTCCCGTTGTTCCTTCTGGTCGGGATAAGTTGTTGTATTTAATTGAACATAATGCTGATTGGAATGGATGTTTACATACAGGGCTTTCGATCAAAATCGGGGACACCTATCAATCCATTGAACGCTTTCTCGCCACCTATGACAATCCTTTTGCACGGCATTGGAATAGTAAGCCACATAACCGTTATATTGCAGCGCGTATTCCCGCCGATATGATTACCAAGGCGTTAAATCTTACTAATCCAAGTGATCGGATGACCCAACTGATCAGCATTAAGGTTGATCTAACCCTACAAGGGGAAGAACGTGACAAATTTGAGGACAGGATCTATTTCCGAGAAATTGGCTCTCACGATCTAGAACTCCCCTATTTTGTCTAAATAATCATTCTCGCTTGATTTTTACTATGTCAGGTATTTCCCTATGCAAGAACAATTGCAAAAACGACTTCAATCCCTAAAAACTGAATATGAAGCAGGGCAGCAAGTCTTGGCAAATTTAGAAGCTAAAAAGTCGGGCTTGCGCGAAACTTTGATTCGGATTAGTGGAGCCATTCAAGTGTTGGAGGAAGAACTGGCGATCGTGACTGAGAGCGGGAATGAGCAACCCACCGAACCTTTAGCCAAGGAGGAATAACTAAATGTTAGACGACTTGGACAGTACCCTCAAAAAGTTTCTGATTCATAAACTGCCAGATTTACAAAACTCAGAGGAAACAAGTGTTTCCATCAGTTTTGAGCTGCCAACAGAAGGAGGGATGCAGCAGAAGCCCGCAATTAATCTTTTTCTCTATGATGTGCGAGAAAATTTAGAATTGCGGAGTCGAGAATGGACGATGCAACGTCGTGACAATGGCACGGCTGTTAAAACCCAACCTCCAGCAAGGATAGATTGTTCTTATCTAATTACCGTCTGGGTAAATGCTGATGATCCGCAACAAGAACACCATATCTTGAGCAAAATCATGAAATTGCTGTTAACTCATTCAGTTATACCTCCCGAAATGTTGCAGGGGAGTTTACAAAACCAAGAATTGCCAGTGGTGCTAACTGCTATGCAGTCTGGCTATTTGCAAAGTCCAAGTGAATTTTGGCAAGTAATGGGTGGAAAGGCTAAAGTTTCGTTACATTGGACTGTCACCATTGCTATACCGATTGAGAAAGATACTGGAGAATTTCCTCTGGTCTTGGAAAATGTTCCTCGACTCTCACGGCTGTCCTAATTTCACCCTGTCATGGTTTTCATTTTGCTTACTGCAAAATGAAAACCGCAAAAACTGAATGGGATTGATTTTTTGTTTTCAAATGAGCAGGTACTCATTAAAAAACTGCTATAAGTCCACAATTTTAACTCTCATTAAGCCCAGATGTTAAAGCAAAAACGCCGCCATCAAGTTGCATTAGCAGGACAAGTCATCAATGCTCTCACTGGTGATGCGATCGCGGGGGCAAGGATCAAAATCGTTCAGGCTCCAGATAAATTTATTGATGTTGTGATTTTCAAAGCCCAACTCTTCGGTTTACCCGACAGTTTATGGATGAAGCAATCATATTCAAGAATTCTGAATACCTCTCTTGAATACTTATCACCAATAATTCAAGAGTTTCAAGAACGCCTGATTAATCCCCAGATAAATAATAAGGAGAAACTAGAATTATTCAAAACACTAATAGCTGATCCATCTCTAAATAATTGCCAAAAATTTCAATTACTACAGAATCTTCTGGATTATTTTCAATCTGACAAAATCATAAATACTGAATGTTCAGAACGAACATATTCCACCTTGGATGGATGGTTCTATTTTACTGATTTACCAACAGGTACTTATCGATTAGAAGCATCACTTCCTATTGCTGGAATGCGTTATGCAAATACTACAATTGAAGTAGAAATTTCTGATATAAAAAGTAATGTTGAATCGGATCTAAATATCCCTTTTTCTGATAGAATAAAACTAATTCTAAAGCTCAATCCAACAACAGTTTTTGGAAAGGTCATTGATTCAATAAATAATGAATTAGTTGACATGGCAAAAGTCAAAGTTTATCAAAATGAAGACTACGCTATTAGCTCTAAAACAGTTAATCAAAACGGGCAGGGAAAATGGAATTATCGTCTAGTTGCGTTAGAGCCAAATAAGCCTTTCACAACTTTAATAGTATCGGCTCAAGGTTATGTAACCCAACAGCACCAAGTTTATTTAGAGACAGGAGATATCAAACAACTCGATTTTCAGTTAGTTTCTCAGTGATCGTTGATTTAGTTTATGTAATCAATCATTACCAATTTCAGGTAAAGGAATAGATAAGAATGCCTACCTATTTGTCGCCAGGTGTCTACGTTGAAGAAGTTGCTTCTGGACTGGCTCCCATTGCAGGAGTTGGAACAAGCACAGCGGGGTTTATTGGAATTATTTCACTTGCCTCTTTATCTCCTGTTGCATCGACTAAAACAAAGTCGAAGAAAGATCCTATTGGTGATGAGCTAGTACCCACTCCACCACCAACAGTTGAGCCAAATCCTCTTGCGAAAAAAGGCGACTTTATTATTGGAGATGACCAATATTCAGTTGTACTGCAAGACCAAAAGAAGGCTGAAGATGCTGTCATACTTGCCACATCCATCAAGGTGGGTGAAGTCCAGCTTTGTACAAACTTCAGTGAATTCAAGAAGTATTTTGGAGATTTCTCTACTGATCCTGGACAAAATATCCTTGCCCATGCAGTTTATGGCTTTTTTAGAAATGGTGGAACTCGCTGTTTTGTTACTTGGGTCAAAGCCGAAAAAGATATTGATGTTGCCTTAGATCGATTTGAAGCAATTGACGAAATTGCGATCGTTGCAGCTCCGGGGGTAACGGAAAAATCGACACTTGGTAAAATTGACATTCACTGTCGTCTATTAGGCGATCGCTTCGCCATTTTGGACACAGGAGAAGACATTGAAGTAGATCAGGAGAAACTCGAACCAGGCGGATCAAAATCTACAATATTAGGTAACTCTGACTACGCAGCAGTATACTTCCCTTGGATTCAAGTCTTTGATCCCATCACCAATGCTCCCAAATTCGTCCCACCTAGTGGTTATATCGCTGGGGTTTATGCCCGCGTCGATAATCATCGTGGAGTCCACAAGGCTCCTGCTAATGAGCCTATATTGGGTGCAGTGGGCTTGAAGCAAGAAATTAGCAAGATTAAACAAGAACCCCTCAACCAAATGGGGATTAACTGCATCCGCAATCTTAATGGGAACATTCGGATTTGGGGAGCAAGAACCTTAGGAGCAGGCAAAGACAATCCCGACTTTAAATACATCAATATTCGGAGACAGTTCAACTATATCCGTGAATCAATTGATGAAGGGACACAATGGACAGTCTTTGAACCCAATACCCCAGAGCTTTGGGCGAGAATTCGTCGCAATATTTCTGCATTTTTAACCAATGAATGGCGTAAAGGCGCTTTATTTGGGACAACTCCCCAAGAAGCATTCTTTGTTAAATGTGATGCTGAAACCAACCCGATTGATGTGCGGAAATTGGGACAGGTGGTGACAGAAATTGGCGTTGCGGTGATTGAACCTGCTGAATTTGTGATTTTCCGTATTACACAAATCGTGACAGAAGATAAAGCTTAAGGATAAACAAAACGCCCACAATTATCACGGGAAAAATTGTCTAGTGAGTCTCTTTAATTCTCCTTATCCAACATTAACTGCACCGGGAGTCATCCTTCAGGATATTGCCTTAATTCCGAGAGATGGCTTAATAACTGGTGTCCCAGTATTTTTGGGAGTTACTCAATCTCAAGACAATCAACCGCTTGAATTGCTTTCAATCCCCAAAATGCTCACTCTTTGGCCGCAGTTCTTACAGCAATTTGCAGACTATCCAGTGAGTGACTATTTAACCCATGCGGTACGGGGCTTTTTTGAAAACGGGGGGCGTTTATGTTATGTCCTACTGCTGCCAAATGTTTCCCAATACGATACTTCTTTTACTTTGTCAATGGATACCCTTGGTCAGGGATTACAAACCATTGAAGCTCTGAATACTATTGATCTCATTTGTGTGCCTGACATCATGCAATTGACTTCAATCCGCGAGATCATGCAGTTACAAGCCTTAGTGCTTGAACACTGCGATCGCATGGGCGATCGTTTTGCCATTCTCGATAGCCTTAACACCGCTAATCTTGAGGAAATCAATCAACAGCGACAACAGCTCATTGGCAACAATGGCGCAATTTACGGGTCTTGGATTATGGTTGAAACAGTTTCCTATCCTATTCCACCCTGTGGACATATCGCTGGGATTTATGCCCAAAATGATCGAGAAAGTGGTGTGCATCGCGCTCCAGCCAACTATGTAATCAAAGGTGTTCTAGACATTAGTCTTGCCTTATCGGCTTCAGATTGGCAACGTCTTAATATCGAGCATGGTGCTGGCGTGAACTGGATTCATAGTTTTAAGAGTAGAGGTATTCGTGTTTGGGGAGCGAGAACTGTTAGTCAGGTTCCAGGCTGGCAATACGTGAATGTTCGCCGTTTAATTATTACTGTTTTACGGTGGGCTGAACATAATCTGATGGGAATTGTTTTTGAACCCAATGACACAACATTATGGACTCGTATTGCACGAGAACTGACTGTTTACTGTGAATTCCTTTGGCAGAAAGGCGCACTTCAAGGTCAAGAACCCGAAGAAGCATTTTATGTCAAATGTGATGAAGAAACAAACCCTTTAGAGGTTCGCAATGCAGGGCAAGTGGTGGCTGAGGTGGGTTTATCACCCACAACCCCCGCAGAGTTTATTGTTATTTCCTTAATCCATGGAAGTAGCGGTATCACCTTTGCCTAGACTGTTACTAATTATTCACTTGATTTTACTAAGGGAGAATAGATTCCATGCCGAATATTAAAGATACCCACGATCCTTATAACAGTTATAACTTTTGGGTGGAATGGGATGGTATTGTCCATGCTGGATTTCGCGAATGTAGTGGATTGACGGGAACTCGAACCGCTAGTACCTATCGTGAAGGGACAGATAAAAACTTGGCTCAACGTCAACTTCCGGGTTTGAATAGCTTCGGCAACATCAGCTTGAAACGGGGCTTTACTGATAACGATGAGTTGTGGAAATGGCATCGCCAACTGCTTGATGGTGAACCAGAAAGAAAAAATGTCTCTATTATTTTGGCAGATGATAAAGGCGAGGAAAAAATTCGTTGGAATTTGGAGAACTGCTGGCCAACTAATTGGAATGGACCTGAGTTTAATGCGACTGGTAGTGAAGTAGCGATCGAGTCATTGGAACTAGTTCATGAAGGCGTAACTGTTGGTTAATGAATTAAAAAATGTATCAAACTGAATTTCCATTTACTTTACCGCATGGCTATGTTGACTCTGAAGGATGCTTGCATCGAGAGGGAGTCATGCGACTCTCCAGAGCCACAGATGAAATTACGCCACTCCGCGATCCTAGAGTACAGAAAAATTCAGGCTATCTAGTGATTATTCTGTTAGCAAGGGTAATCACTAGATTAGGTACGATCGAGCAACTCAACACTAAAATTATTGAGGAGTTGTTTTCTGGAGATTTAGCTTATCTTCAGGATTTCTACCAACGGATTAATCGAAATGGTCATACGCGATTTCGGGTTGCTTGTCCCCATTGCAACGGTGAATTTGAGGTAGAAACAGACCTAGTGGGGGAGTGACATGCTACCCCCACAAGCGTCTGCTAGAGGAGGTAGCATACCTTTCCTATCATTTTCATTGGTCTTACGAAAACGTGCTAAATATGGAGCATTGGGAGCGTCAACAATGGGTTTCGCAAGTTGCTCAGATTAATCAACAAATTAACAAACAATCGAATCACGGTCGTTCATGAATTTTAAATTGATTTGTTTAGATTACAGATTGTTATTGTTCCCATTTGTATAGAGGCTAGGAAATGGCACAATCTCAAAAGAAAGGAGAAAAAGAAAAACCTCGTGATCCCTATATGGCTTTTAATTTTGCAGTTGAAATTGAAGGCTTAACGGTTGGTGGGTTTTCCGAGGTGATTGGCTTAAGCGGCAAATTAGAGCTTGAGACCTATGTGGAAGGTGGGGTTAATCATCATATTCATCGCTTTCCTAAGCAAATGGATTATCCGAATTTAGTCTTAGTTCGGGGATTAACAGAAAGGGATGATCTTTGGAAATGGTATGAGGATGTGACTCGCGGTAAAATTCGTCTACAAAATGGCACGATCATCCTAAAAGACAGTAAGCAATCAAAAGTGATCGCTTGGAATTTCAAAAAAGCATATCCTGTGGCATGGGAAGGACCGCAATTAAATGCAACAGGTACACAAGTTGCTTTTGAGCGCATGGAATTAGTCCATCGAGGTGTGTACAAAGCCTAGCATTCTAGAATTTCAGTCCTGTTGTGTGTTTTTATTGGTCTCAATAAATGTATGAATTTTGATCCTCGGCTTGTACAACGTTTAACTCGACCCTTAAAGCGTCCAGGTGTGACTAATCATCGGATGTCTGAGGGTTTGCTTGAGCGTTTTCAAGCTTTAGAGAATCGCTTACCCTTGTTGGATCAGCAATTGAATCGTTGGTCAACGATTGTTGAATTGGATGCGGAACAAGTTCCCATTGTCTATGCCCAAAGTTCTGAATTGGATAATCAGGCAGTAGATGATTTGCAGGGGGCTTTTGTAGGGGCAAAACAAGAGATGCGATCGCCGATCTCGAATAGTGTAAAAATTTCTAAGACACTTACTAATCAAGATTCACAGCAAGATTTAAAGCAAGATTCACAGCCTCATCATCCAAACACAGCACAGCAAACTTCTGAAATCTCCATCTCAGAAGATCTCACAACGGATGTAATTGTTAAAGTGATCGCTAACGAGGTTGACTCACCATCAGATGTAATGCCCATAGTGCAGCAGGAAATTCCATCTATTCCAATAGCCTCAAGTGAGCCTGTAGTTCTAGCTAAGGAGGATTTAAGCATCAATGCAAGATCTGTTGATCCCGTATCTGAGTCAATTAGTTTTATTCCTGCGATCGCCTCTTCAGAGCAAAAACTATCCTTTGTGCAACTTCCACAAAACTTAGATTCGACGCTGCTAGATCGAGGGTTGCCTATATCTTCGGAACCATCCTTACCCAAAACATCGATTTTGCGTACAGATACACCTACAGCAGCCATACAAACTGAGCAGTCCTTAACCCAAATTCCCAACCTCCCTCAGACTGCGATCGTTCCGATCTCCAATCCGCCATCTGCATTACCATCGGAACCTTTGAGTTTTGCCTCAAACATATCCTCAGAGACATCAGGGCATCAACTCTCTTCATTACAAGCCAAACAAATTAATCCTGTTAGTACGGAGCAGACTGAGATAACTTTGCTTTCTACTTTTCAGCCTGAATCTTCTCAACCCTTGATTATTCAGCCTGTTAGCGAAGGTGTCATTCAAGCTCGTTATGATAATGCTGATCCAAGTAATATTCATGTATCAAATGACTCAACGGATGTAATTGTTAAAGCGATCGCTACCGAGTTTGACTCACTATCAGAGGTAATGCCCGTAGTGCAACAGGAAATCTCTTCAAATCCAATAGCCTCAATAGAAGCATCTGTAACACCAATTAAGGCGATCACACAGGACATCGCGCCAATCATGATAGGTGCTGTGGATATGCCGATAATTCAAGCACAACGAGAGTCTGGGACAAAGGTAAGTAAGGAATCAGAAAAACAGTTAACCACAGCCAAGTCGAAACAGACTAAAAACAAGAGGCGATCGCCTGCCCCAAATACTGTAAAAAATACCGAGATAGCAATTAGTCAAACATCAACTCATCATCCAAATACAGAAAAGCAAACTTCAGAAAGCTCTATTTTAGGAGATCTCATAACGGATGTGACTGTTAAGCCGATTGCTACTGAGGTTGATTTGCTATCAGATGTAATGCCCATAGTGCAACAGGAGATTTCATCAAGTCCAATAGCCTCAGTAGAAGCATCTGTAACGCCAGTGAGCGCGATCGCATCTTCAGAGCAAAAACTATCCTTTGTGCAGCTTCCACAAAACTTAGATCCGACGCTGCTAGATCGAGGGTTGCCTATACCTTCGGAACCATCCTTACCCAGACTATCGATTTTGCGTACAGATACACCTACAGAAGCCATACAAACTGAGCAGACCTTAACCCAAATTCCCAACCTCCCTCAGACTGCGATCGTTCCGATCTCCAATCCGCCATCTGCGTTACCGTCAGAGCCTTTGAGTTTTGCCTCAAATATATCCTCAGAGACATCAGAGCATCAACTCTCTTCATTACAAGCCAAACAAATTAATCCTGTTAATACTAAGCATCTTCAGACAACTGTGCTTTCTGATGCTCAGCCTGAACTCTCTCAACCCTTGGTTATTCAGCCTGTTAGCGAAGGTGTCATTCAAGCTCGTTATGATAATGCTGCTCCCAATATGATCAATGTACAACCTTTGATATCTACGGTCACTGATGCTCCGACTTATCCTTTAGCGCTAGATGCGATCGCTCCTTTAGAAAATTTGCTAAACCTAGATCCGAACTTACCAGATAATCCCATCGCTAGAGCGTCATGGTCAGACAGTTCACCTGAAGTTGCAGAAATTTCATGGGCATCCTCTGCAAATCCCCATAACCCAATGCCAATAGTTTATGCTGATCCCATTACATCGTTACCATCGTCAACTGTAACAAGTATTGAAGTTTCTGCCTTGGAGTCGCCGCTTTTGATTAAAGCTAGCAAGATTGATGTCCCGACTTCTCAAACTTCGCCCGAATCTCTAGTTCAAAGAATTACTCAGGAGTCTAACTCCTTTGAGCAGAAAGACCTAGAACCCTCTACAGTTCGTCCTAACTTTACGACCCAAAATATAGTCAGCACAACAGGTGACAATGATCTGCAAACTTTTGCTCAAACGGTCTACTCATCTCAAGATGATTTGGTATTGACCCCATTGAATCCAACTACAGTCAATGAAAATAAAATAGTTACTACCTCCATTAATCCCAAGACCATAAAAGTCAATAATTCAACCCCAGTCACTGATCTTAAGAAACAACTAACCTCTTCTTCCTTGGTCACTCAAATAGTTAGAGAAAAAGTTTCTCCTTCTAATTCTTTGTCTCTCATCCAGCCTCCCATTTTCCCCACAGTTCAAGCAATATTAGAAACTTCTGAGCAGACCTTTGAGCCTCTACTTTTGTCCCGTCATAACTCTACCAATTCAGCATCAGAGACTATGGGAAGTCACCCAAATCAGAGTTATCCCACCAATTCAAAGGTGATTACTAGATCTGACAGCACGATTACTTCCCCAACCTCAACCTCATCAATCCAGACTAACGCTTCTTCAGCATTATCCACAGCACAACCACCTGCGATCGCTAATCATGCTAATCAAAATTCAAATGCTTTTATGAAAACTCAAAATAATCCTGAAATGAGGGAAACAAACGAAATTAACATTGATTTACTAGTAGCAAAAGTAGAACGAAAAATAATCCAACGTCTTATTGTTGAAGGTGAAAGAAGAGGGAAAAGAAAATGGCTCTAGAGAAATTAAAAATTAAGGCTGAGAAGGATCAAGAAGGCGATTTTGCTGAGGAAATCGAAGTACTGTTTAATCCTAACCAACTCCAAATTGACAAAACGGGTTGGCGATTGGATAGTGGTTACCCTACAGCGGCAAATGAGCTAGCGACTTTAACAATTAATCTATTTTTTGACACAACTCTAAGCGGATCTCCACCAGAGAATGTCCAAAAATATACGAAGAAAATCTTTAATTTAACCCATCCTAAAATTGGCACAGATACAAAACGTCCGCCTCGTTGCAAGTTGAGTTGGGGGAAAATTGGCGGCAATGACAGCGTCCTATTGCCCGATGGATTTTTGGAAAGAGTCAGTAAAACCTTAACTCATTTTCTAGAAGATGGAACGCCAGTTCGAGCCACCTTAAACTGTACTTTTCGAGAGTGGGCAGATTTAGAAAAACGGAGAAAGGAAGCCAATCTAATTGATGATCCAGTACGCATTGTCCGCCGAGGTGAAACCTTAAGCAGTATTGCCAATGAAGAATATGGTGATCCAGCATTATGGCGAATTATCGCCAATGAAAATAATCTAATAAATCCCCGAGCCTTAACAGCAGGATTGGTCTTGACTATTCCGCCATTGAGGATCTCATATTAAAAAGTTTATCTATACAAAACTAATATTAATCAATAAATCAATAATAGTAATAAATGTCTGAATATTCTGGTGTTAAAACGCTCTCTCCTAATGTCGAAGTCCTAATTCAAGGACAAAAATTATCGACGAAAGCTGATGCTGATCTTTTAGAGTTAACAGTATTTGAAGATATTGATGCTCCGAGCATGTTCACTTTGGAATTTCTGAGTTGGGATCTAGCAAAAAGTAAGTTTACATGGATTGACGATAGTTTATTTGATATTGGGAATGAAGTCGAAATAAAAATGGGTTATCAAAATACGCTTAAAACTATTATTTTTGGTGAAATTACAGGATTAGAGCCAGAATTTAGTCAGGGAGCTACGCCTAGACTAGTAGTTAGAGGACATGATCTAAGACATCGACTTTTAAGAGGCTCGAAAACCAAATCATTTACCAAAATGAAAGATAGTGACATTTTTAGTGATATTGCCAGAGCGCGAAATTTAACGCCAAAAGTTAAAGATAGTGAAGTTAAACATGATTATGTTTTGCAACATAATCAGACGGATTGGGATTTCTTAAAAAGTCGGGCTGAACGAATTGGTTATGAAATAGTTATTGAGAAAAAAAATATTTCTTTCCAACCTCCTCAGATTGATAGTCAAAAAGTATTAACCCTAAAATTCAAAGAAGGATTAAGCGAGTTTTTCCCTCGTTTAAGTACGATGAATCAAGTTGAAAAAGTTGAGGTAAGGGGATGGTTACCAGATGATAAGAAGGAATCCTTAGGGAAAGCCGCAGCAGGGAAAGAGGGTAGTAAGATGTCAGGTAAAAAAACTGGCCCGCAGGTAGTCGATAGTTTTGGCTCTTCGATCGCTACGATTGTGCATCAACCAATAAGAACCAAAGCAGAAGCAGATCAAATTGCTCTGGGACAGTTCAAAGATATGGCGCTTGCCTATATTACAGCCGAAGGAAGTTGTGCAGGAAATCCCACCGTACAAATTGCCAAAGTAATCGATATTCAAGAAGTAGGAAAACGCTTTAGTGGACTCTACTATGTGACTTCAACTGAACATCACTATAGTCACAAATCTGGCTATCAAACATCATTTACCGCAAGGAGAACCGCATCATGATGGGATTGGATTTATTAATTCCTGACGATCGCACGGCACGATTTTATGGTGTCACGATCGCTGTAGTTACAAATATTAAGGATGACGATGGTCTAGGTCGTGTAAAAGTTAAATTCCCTTGGTTAACTGATGATGATGAAAGTCCTTGGGCGCGAGTGATGACTCCGATGGCAGGGGATGATCGCGGCTTTTATTTTTTACCCGAAGTAGATGATGAAGTGCTAGTTGCCTTTGAACATGGGGATATGTCATTTCCTTACATTTTAGGAAGTTTATGGAATGGTAAGGATAAACCACCTGAAAAAAATGATGATGGCGAAAATAATAAACGGTTTATTAAATCTCGCAGTGGTCACATGATTGTTTTCGATGACACTGAGGATAAAGAAAAATTTATTATTCAGGATAAAAGTGGCAAAAATAAAATTACGATTGATTGCGAAAATGACTCAATGCAAATTGAAGTTGAGAAGGATTTAATTATTAAGGCTAAGGGAAAAGTTTCGATTAAAAGTAGTGACGATGATATAGTAATAGAGTGTAAAAATTTGGAGCTTAAAACTGAACAGGATATCAAAATCAATGCTGGTTCTAATTGTAATATTCAAGCAAAAATGAAAGGAGAGTTTAGTTCAAAATCTGGGCTTGAATTGAACTGTTCGGCGGGGGTAAAGGTAAATAACGGGGCGTTGGAGGTGATGTAATGGATATTGATTTTTTAGGAGTTGGTTGGTCACTACCGATCCAACTAGATCAAACACAGCAGATCCAGACTGCAAAGTATGAAGCAGCAGTGCGTCAATCAATTTGGGCGATACTCAGTACTGCACGAGGAGAAAGGCTAATGCGTCCTGAGTTTGGTTGTCGAATTCATGATCATATTTTCGCGCCGAATACAGCAGGAACGGTAGGGCAAATTATTAGTGATGTAAGGGCTGCATTAATTGAATGGGAACCCCGTATTGATATTTTAGATATTGATTTATTACCGCAATTTACCCACCCAAACTTATTACAAATTTCGATTAATTACCAAGTCCGAACGACAACCAACGAGTTTAACCTTGTTTATCCCTTTTATCTCCAGTAAATCATCTCTAGTAAATCATCTCTAGTAAATCATCTCTAGTAAATCATCTCTAGTAAAAGATATGTCCTTGGAACCGCCAAAGCTAGATCAGCGTAGTTATGAAGATATCGTTCAGCATAGTTTAAAGCTGGCGAAATCCTACACGGATTGGAGATCCCCAGAATCTCAATCTTCTCAATCTGCTGATGTGGGTTTGGCCCTGATACGAATTTTCGGTCATATGATGACTGTGGTGCAGGATCGCCTCAATCAGGTTCCTAATCGCAATCAGCTCGCGTTTATGAATCTGATTGGCACGGAGTTGATCCCACCTCAACCATCACGGGTTCCAGTCACGTTTAACTTAGCGGCTGGCAGTCCAGTTGAAGCCTTAGTTCCGAAACAGACGAGAATTGCGGCTCCCCCTCCAGAGGGGAAAGATGAAGAAGTTGTGTTCGAGACAGAGCGGGAGTTACTGGTCACTAATACCCAACTTACTTCAATTTTTGTGATTGAGGATCGTGACTACTATAGCGATCGTCATATTGCGACAGTTGTTGATGCTGTCCATGAGCCATTTCCTGTCTTTCATGGTGATACGACCGTAGAGCATTATCTTTATTTGCATGGAAAGGAGCTGTTTGACTTACCGAAGTTGGAGACAATCACCGTGACCTTTGAGACGGATTCTCCAGAGAGTGCCACACAGCTTGCTTTTCGGTTACGGGATTGGATGACGTGGGATGGAAAATCTTGGCAACCCTTGACGGCTGTAGAATGTGAGTGTGGAAGTGGATCGAAGCGATCGCAGGTACTAGTGACTATCACGCAATTGCCGAAACTGAAAGAGGTTGAGGTAGATGGGGTTTCAGCAAAATGGTTACGAGTGAGTTTGAGTCCCCATCATCGGCAAAATTTACCTGAACTGTTGCCCAGCCTTGTGACCACCAATATTGATCAAACAGCTCTCCCCAAGGAATGCTTTTTTAATACGATTAGGCTAGATCTTAGTAAAGATTTCTATCCCTTTGGCACAACGCCGCAGTATAACGACACATTTCTGATGGCGTTAGATCAGCGTCTAATTCAACCGAGCATGGCGATCGAAATACAGGCGCAATTAAGCCAAGTGCCTCGTTATACAGATGATTTAGAACTGCTTTGGGAAGTAGGCTGTGGACAGCAATGGCAGACCATTGAGAGTACCGAAGATGCCGAAAAATTTCGGTGGCTGTCGGATGCGGCTCCATTGCGGTTAGTCGAAGGAAGTGTGACAGGGACGTTTCAATTTCCTGCCACATTACCACCATTGCCAATGGGTGAGGAAAGCTATTGGCTAAGGGCGCGGATTGTGCAGGGAATATATGGGAGCCGAGGGCGTACCCGTCAATATGTGATGTATAACGATGTGACCATGCTTTCGACAGCGATCGCCATTGGTCAAACTGAGATTGTGGTGGATAACATTGAGGCTTTGGCTGTTGAGGATACAATTCGTCTTCAGTCAGGAATGGAACCGACTCGCCAAGAGGAAGCCAAAATCGTCGCCATTCGTCCTGCCACATCCGTTGTCGTCCTAAATCGGGCCACACGTAACGCTTACACTGCGGGCAGTCGTATCCTCAGTAAGTTTGCTATCACTGAGCAAACATCAGATATATTTGAGCCGCCAATTCTGCAATCGATTACTCTGACCTATCGCTGTTTTCTAGAACAAACAGCCAAGATCAAGTCTTACAACGATTTTATTTTTGCAGATGGCGATGCCCTAGAGTTGTTTCTCCATCGTTCTGCTTTTGCTGGTGAAAGGGTCGTAGAGTTAAACGATGTAAGTGCGTTGGCAGTTGGGGAAATTGTCAAGTTTACGGGACAAACGGTCGAACTGGGGCAGATTGAACTGATTGATCGCGATCGCCAACAGGTGATTTTAGTTAAGCCCTTAGATTACGATCATCTCAATGCTACAAGGGTATTGCGATCGTTCCATCCGCTTACTCCCCAGATCCATCGAGATTCTTCTCTTTATCTAGGGTTTAACCGTCCTTTCCCCAACCGAGCCAATACGCTTTATCTGCAAATCCAACCTCCGAACCCTGAAAGTGTTGCTCCAAAAGCAAATCAGACCGTTCAGCTTAGTAATACCCAGCGCTTAGTATGGGAATATCCCAGTCCCAAGGGGTGGCTACCCTTGACCGTAGCGGACGAGACTCAGGGATTTTTAGAAAAGGGGTTGATCCAGTTTGTCGGCCCCACCGATTGGATTACTTCACCCCATTTTGGGCAGCAATGCTATTGGTTACGGATACGCCAGCAGCCGTTAGATTGGCAATCTTTGCCTATAGTTTTGTTTTATCTATGGCGGTGGGCTATCTCCTATGAACTATATAATCTCTATAGCATGATGCGTTACTTTGCTCGTTGGGTGGCTCGCGCAGGGGATTTTCCTGTACCACCCCGTCTCTGTGCAGTACGAACAAATACGACTTGGGCAAATCAATCCATCACTCTGAATGGAGAAATACTAGGATCGAGTAACCATGAGCCAAATCAGGTGCTAAATGTAAGTCAGTTTCCAATTTTGTGGGGTGAATCCTTAGTAGTTGAAGAGGGACGCTTGCCATCGGAGTCGGAACAACGATATTTACGTCAGCACTTTGGCGATGAGGCGATCGCCACCCATTATGATGAAACAGGTCGCCTTGAAACTGTCTGGGTACGTTGGCAAGAAGTACCAGATTTTCATAGCTCTGCTCCTAATGATCGCCATTATGTAATCGATAGGCAATTGGGGAAAATTCGGTTTGGGGATGGTCAAGCAGGAAAGATCCCACCCCGTGGACGCAATAATATTCGCCTAAATACTTATTGCATGGGTGGTGGAATCCGAGGCAATCGAGATGCTCAAACCATCACGGAACTGAAGACAACGATTCCCTATATCGCCCAAGTGATCAATTGGGAAGCCTCCCAAGGGGGCAGTAACCAAGAATCCCTTGAGCGCTTGAAGGTGCGATCGCCACAACGTCTCCGTCATGGCGATCGATCAGTGACTGCCCAAGACTTCGCTGATCTCACCTATGAAGCCTCCGTTGACATTGCTCGTGTGCAGGTGATCACCCCTGACATGATGGCTCCCGACTTTAGTCCCCTCCTTGAAGAACTCTGGATTGATCCTCATCCTGACCCCAACCATCAGGCGATCGCTGGCAACGAGATCGATGTCTTCAAAGTTTTCAACAATGAACTCAATGCTGGTTGGGTTCAAGTAATCATTGTCCCCCACAGCACCGACCGTCAACCAACGCCTAATCTTGCTCTCCTTAACCGTGTTTCCCAATTCCTCAAGGCACGCTATGTTCCTACACTTAAACTCCGCGTTTCTGGACCTAAATGGCAGGAAATCCGTGTTAATACCGAGATTGTTCCCCAGAACGTCGCTAATGCTGGAACCGTTAAAGCTGATGTGCTGAAAGCTCTCCAAAGTTTTTTCCATCCCTTGACAGGGGGACAACAGGGGAGTGGTTGGCAATTTGGTCGTCGCCCCCACCATTCTGATGTCTATGCTGTCATCGAAGCTGTCTCTGGTGTGCGCTATGTCCATGCCCTCGAAATTCAGCCCGCCGATGCGATCGTCGATCAGCAAACCTTGATCTATTCGGGAATCCACCAGATTGAGCTAAAACTACCTGAAATTAGTACCTAAGCTATGCCTATCCCTCTTTCTAATCTAGACGATCGCACCTACGCTGACCTTGTGGAAGAGGCGATCGGGCGCATTCCCATCGAAGCTCCCGAATGGACTGATTACAATCCTGCCGATACGGGGATTGTGCTCATTGAACTATTGGCTTGGTTGACCGAAATGGTTCTATACCGCCTCAACCAAATTCCTAATTCCAACCAAGCCATCTTTCTTTCCCTGCTCAAGGGTAAACCTTGGACAATTCCCAGTGGACTCTCCACTGCCGCTCAAGCTAACTTGCTCCAGAGTGAAATTCAAACGACCCTTGCCCAACTGCGCCAACCTTACCGCGCCGTCACTTCCGCCGATTTTACGCAACTGATTCTCCACGATTGGCTACAAACTAAAACTGCTCCACGGGAATTTGGGGCAAATGCTGAAATTGCCCGTGTCCATTGCCTTCCTGAACGAGATTTAGACAATGCCGACATCGATCAGGTTGTCGAAGCTCACATCAGCCTCGTAGTGATGCCCCGTCATTTCCAAGAGGATACGACCCTGTTGCGGCACACCCTCAAGCGGTTCCTCAACCAACGTCGCTTGATCACCACGCACCTGCATATCGTTGAACCCCATTACGTTAATGTCACATTGTCCGCCACGCTCTATCTAGAAGACAGCGCCAACTTCAGGATTGTGCAAGATCAAGCAAAAGAACGTATTCAACATTTTTTTGCTCGCCTCGATTCCCATGAATTTTGGGATGGACAAGGCTACCCCTTCGGCAATGACATCTACCTTTCAGAACTCTATCAACTCCTCGATGGGCTGGCGGGAGTTGACTATGTGGAAGCCATAGAATTGACTGGTGTTGAAGGCGATCGCCAAAAATACAACGAGCAAAATCAACTAATTGGGCTGTCAATTCGCGAGCACGAATTAGTGCAGATCCAGATTGGCTCAATTCAAACTTTGCAACGGTTCGGAACAACATGGAAACCAAATATCTAAGCAGTTATTTAGAATATCTCCCAGCCTATCTGCAAAGCGATCCATTTTTGGGTCGGTTTCTACTTGCCTTTGAGCAGGGCTTGAGTGGGATTCCTTCCCTTGAGCCAGTCCCATTTCGACCTCATATTCTGACTTCAGGATCAGAATCCCCCGTGGGTCTCGAAACTGTTATTTCCCAGATCCATACCTATCTCGATCCTCAACAGACACCTGCTGACTTTTTGCCTTGGTTAGCGGGTTGGGTGGCTCTAAGCTTGCGGGAAGATTGGGATGAGGAGGTAAAACGACAGTTTATTAGCCAGATTGTGCCACTGTATCGCCTGCGGGGCACTATTCTCGGACTCAAAAAAATGCTCACGATCTACCTAGAAAATTCTGGGTTGAGCTATCCCGAACGAACGATTTCCGTCTTTGAGTTTGCCGATCGCCCCCATTATTTTCAAGTGCAATTAGCCTTGCCCAGTAATCAGGTGATTCAGCCCGATCGCTACTGGCGAGAATGCCGCGCAGCTCAGGCGATCATCAACGAAGAGAAACCTGCCCATACTTTCTATGCGCTCCGCATTTTAACGTTGACGATGCAACTGACCCAAACTTGGGGTTGTTGTTATCCTTTTGCAATGTTTGAAGCCCCGTCAGGTCAGAAGGTACAGGTAGAAGTGTCTGTTGCCCTTGATCCAACACTGTTTGAACCAGCATTAGCGGAACAGATCTTAATCCGCATTCAGGGCAAAACGGAGGTGTTAGAGCCGAACGGCAGTCAAATGGGACCAGTGGTAAGGCAGACAGTTTTCTATGAAAAGATGTTGGCGAATCCCAATGGTTATTTTGTGGCTTTGGCAAATTTAAGCGATCGCCATCTCAGCGGTACTATGACCGTCCAACTCAACTTCACTCTAAACCATCAACGTGTCTCTGTCGTCCTCTTGACTGCTCCCTTTCGTCTAGAACCAAACCTCAGAATCTATCGACCTTGGCGACCAGTCGAGGAGATGTCTGGCAGTAGTCGCCTCACCGATGATCCTCAGACTACTCTAAGACTACAGAGCGAACCTCCCCTGCGCCTCGATCAGTCCCAAACCCATTACATTGATGGGAATACGCACCTTGGAACGCGCCGAGGTCAGACTATGCGCCTTGTCCATGATGCAAGGCTTCGCATCTATAAACCCAGAACCCGATGGGATCAGATGCAGGGCAGTACGCGCCTTGGTTCCAGTGCCGATCAAACTATGCAATTGCCTATCGATCCAGAAAATTTGACGCTTCAGGTTTATACCCGTCGCGCCGAGTACAAAATCGGCAATACATTGTTGGGTGCAGAGATCGGCGATACATTACGTATTGTTCCCAATTCCCAATGGCTAGAACGAATTTATCGATTTCATCTCTTTGATACGCCCGATAAACGTCGAATCGAAATTGAAGCTTTTATCGAGCCACAAGCTATCAGTCCAGAGGAATTGCAAAAAATCAGTCATCTTTTAGTAGTCCGAATGCAGTCGCAAACCGCTGCTTTACCGCCCTATACTCCTGAATTGGAGTTTGTAGATCAGGGCATTCGGGTTACTCACCATATGCCCTATGAGCGGTTTCTCAAGAATATTCAGGGATTTTATATAGTTATACAGAATCTCAATAATCAGACTGTGACAGGGACAGTGACGATTCAGATTAATTTTAATCTCAATCAGCGACCTACTTCTTTGGTTATTTTGGTGGAGAATTTTGAACTAAGCCCAAGGGTTCATGCGTTAGAAATTTGTCATCAAAATACCAATGGCACAATGAGTGGAAACACCATTCTTGGTCGAGTCACTCCCGCAATGCTCCGAGCTAATATCCAAGAAGATGACTGGATTGATTGAATTGATTAATTTAAATCCCCGAAAAGATAGGTTTGCTAAATATTTGAGGTTCCACAGTTATGGCGGATTTTATTTTAACAACGGGTGATTTAGCGATGTTTAATCCTGCTTTTGGGGCGGCGATCGTCACGGTGATCCCAGGCAATTTAATGGGAACAGGAAAAATGATGATTAATAAAAAAATGGCTTGTATTGATGGAGATGAAAAAACAGTTATGGTTCCTGGTTGTCCCTACATCACTGCATCGCACCCTATTCCTGGTGTTGGTATGCTAAGTATTGCTTCCCTAGCACCGAATCAAAAAGCTCTACGCACAAAATCGAATAATAAGCCAGTTTTACTGAAGGGAGGAACGTTTAATGCGAAGTTTCAAGTTCTTGTGCCAGCTCAACAGCCGACACCTGCGGGGCCAGTTCCTGACGCTACGCCGCAATATTCGGGTACTGGTACTTTTATGACTACAAATATGCGAGTTAAAGGTACATAAATTACAGATAATAAGTTCAACATCAAAGTTCTATTCGGGCAATTAGTATATTGGTTTGATGTTGACCCAAACTTCAGAAAGTTAAGGATGAAATAATCATGGGCAATTCGCGACAAGGTCAACATCAAACAGTAAAAGCAGCTTCTTCAACAAATACAGCTAGTAAGCAAGAGTCTGCTATGCTGCGTGAAGAGCCGCAGGAACTTTTGACCAATCAGGCTTTGGGGCGTGTTTTGCAGGCTCAGAGGAAATTGCCACAGATATCCTCTATGCCAATGGACAGGATACAGAGGCAGAGTCTACATTCATCATCTGGCTTTCGAGGTTTATCACAGGAGTTGGCACGGGGAGGTTCTCAGGGGCTAGTAGTACAACCCAAGTTGAAACTGACTAAGGCAGGCGATCGCCATGAACAGCAAGCGGATCGGGTAGCGGCTCAGGTTGTTAAACGTATTAACACAGATCCCATCCGCAAAGCTGAGCCGATAGATAGCAAACGCATTATGCCGAAAGCAGTTGCTCCGACATCTGCACCCACAGGCACGGCTGTAACTCCACAATTCGAGACCACGATCCAGCAGCAAAGGGGGCAGGGGCAAGCAATTCCAGAGGATGTGCGTGAACCCCTTGAAGAAGCATTTCATGCTGATTTCAGACATGTGCGTATCCATACTAATGAAAAATCTCATCAGTTAAGCCACTCGATTCAGGCGATCGCTTTTACCACAGGAACTGACATCTTTTTTAAGCAAGGTGCATACCAGCCGCGCAGTCGTCAAGGTCAAGAACTTCTCGCCCATGAATTGACCCATGTAGTTCAGCAAAATTCTCAAAAAACTGCCGTTCAACGCAAAGGGGCAGGGCAAATCCAGTTTAGTAATGAACCATTTCCAGAAATTGCAACCTTTGTTCAGGATGTTACTCAAGAAATCCAATCATTTTCAGATACATGGCTAAATTCGCCTCCATCAGAAATCGAAATATTTCCTTGGTTTAAGCTCGTCAAGCCAAGTATCAAGTTGGAGCAAACAACAGATAATTGCAGTCTAGATATTCAAGGGGAATTAAAACTGAATTTTGGCTCTGATTTTGGTGCTATCCAGCCGAAGGGAGGCTTCAAAATCAATTACCAAAGCCAAACCAAAAAATGGGATTACAAGAGTGAAAATGTTGGTGTAGAGGTCACGGTTTCCGAGATTCTCCAGTTCAAGGCAAATAATATCCAATATGATCGTGCCAGCAAAGCTCTCAAAATCGAAAATGCAGATCTCACAATTCCAAAACTGAATGATACAGCAGCCACAGTCACGGATGCGACTATTGGTCAAGCTGGACTAGATTGGAAAACAGCAACCATCAGTGCCACTGAGATTAGCTTAGGCAGTTATGCCAAGATCACTAATCCTATCGCGACCATTGGTGGATCAACGGCTAAATATAACTCCAGTTTCACGGGTGGTTTTAACGTTAACTTGGGACAGCCAGATTTGGCTAGCCTTAATGGTAGTGGTGAACTCACAGTCACC
>NZ_JACJQY010000052.1 GCF_014696925.1 Phormidium tenue FACHB-1050
CGACATTAATTTGTTAACAATAAGAAGATATCTGTATACTTCTAGTATTATTAATAACGACACTAATTTGTTAACGGCGACAAGTAATGTGTTACTCGACAGGTTTAGTAAAAATTTTCCTCAAAATGTCAAATAGTTTTGAGCATAAAAGCTTGGAAAAAAGATTTTAAAAATCTCCTAAATTTAAATCTCACATTTTCTGACAGGCTAAACTTGATAGAGTTTAGCTTTTGATTCAAGCTATCTTCAACCAAGGCATTAGTAATTTGGCTTTGAGCATTGCCAATAGCGATCGCGCTTTTCTCTCGTGACCAACTAACCAACTTTTTCTTTCCAAATTTTGAGATCGGAGCAAGTATTGTTATCTATAGAATGGCGATCGCATTGCTGCTAACAATCTCTACATTGTAGAAAGGCTTCTATGTCACGTTAAGAGGGTTAAAAAGAATGGCAGCAAAACTTTACGATACAGATTTTTATGCTTGGACTTTGGAGCAATCTAATCTATTAAATTCTGGAAAATGGCAGGAATTAGATATTGAAAATTTGGTGGAAGAAATTGAGTCTTTGGGCAAGCAACAACGGCAAGAGTTGAGAAACTGTCTAGGTATCCTAATCGGACATCTTCTGAAATGGCAATATCAGCCAGACAACCGTAGCAAGAGTTGGAAGGCAACTATTATAGAGCTATAGAGCAACGGGACAAATCATCAGAATCATTAAAGGAAAACCCTAGCCTGAAGCCATATTTACCCAAAGTGATTGCCTCGGCTTTTGTATCAAGTTTAGCGTTGGTCGTGCGGGAAACCCCATTAAATTACAAAGATCTCCCTGCGGAATGCCCATTCACTATCGAATAGATTCTCGATCCGACTTTTCCTGATTTAAGCCATTTTTAAGCATCTAAAAGACAATTCTTATCCAGATAATTCTCTAACCAAACGATCGCTTCTTTAGTTTGAAATCTCTCCTCAGCTTTAAGCCAAGGCATTAGTAATTTAGCTTTGAGCATTGCCAATTGCGATCGCGCTTTGCTTGGATCAGCATTCACAATTACTTGAATTTTTTCAACGGTTGATGGATTTTGTCGTGGTATCTCTTTGGGTTTGTAGCATTTGGAGTTTTCGGGTATTGGTGGACTGGGGCAAATTGACGCGATCGCCATTGCCTGATTAAAAGTCATAATTGGCTTGTATTCTTTTTCATGTATGGGTTTTAAGCTTTCATCAGAAAATCTGGAGACTTCGGGCAAAGGGATAGGGTTGAATTGATTAATTTTTTCTTCTTCTGATTCAACTAAAAACACTTCATTAGTGGCTTTACCTGTAACAAGGCTCTCTGTAATGATTTTAGGCTTTTGGAAATCTGTCTGATTTTCTGGTTTTTCTGTTTCTGTTGGTCTGAAATTGTTGCTAGAGGTTGTGTTACAGCTTTTTACTAGGGGTTGCCATAGTTTCTTGATTTCTGGTTTGTATAAGGTGGTGGGGCTGCACTTGGCGATCGCTCTAATTGCGGCGATCGCTTCACGAACTTTGCTGAAGGTAAGATCGTTTAGTTGTGCGATTGCTTGGGTAATTCGCTCGATGGCTGTTGGTTGTTTTTCTTGTTGATTTTTCTTGGTTGGGAGGTTGTTTTGGTTGGTTGCTTGGCTACCGTAGGGATAATGGGTAATCATTACGCTTTGGGCTGTATAAAGCGCTCTGCTTTCGATTTCTCTGGTGTGGTTGGAGTGCTCGTAGAATCCTTGGCAGTTTTTGGCAGTTGCGGCGATCGCTTGGGCTAGTTCGTGTGGATCGTCAATCCCGTCAAAGACGCGATGCTTGATCGCGATTTGAAATAACATTTCGTTGGTTTGTCCTTTGCCTGTCCAGCCGATCTCAATTCTTGCTTCGATGTTGGCTCTCCATTCTGTACCTTTGCCCTGTGGTTGAGTTTGATAGGTTCTTGGTTTTGGTGCTTTGGCAATTGCGGTTTCTAGTAGTTCTAGATCTTGGGCGATCGCGGCTTGGTCCCATAGGTTTAGAAATGTTTCTAGGGTTTGACTGTGGGGCTGGAGGTCGTCGTTGAGGATATAACTACTTTCTTGTAGGGGTAATCTATGTCCTTTGAATTGGGTGTTAAAGGCTTTGGTGTTGGGGAATTGTTCGATGGTTCCGTCTTTGATGGTTAGTTTGGCTTTTTCTAGGGCATGGCGGGCGGCACAGGCTAGTTTAAATGTGTTGATGCTGTAGGGCAGTGGGAAGTATAGGTGCAGTCCTTGGGAGGCTGATGATTGGATGGCGATATGGCGTACTAAGCCGATGCTTTCCATGGCGGCGCGGATTGCTGTTAGGGCTTGTTCGTTGTGTTGTGGGTGGTATTGGCTGCCTGCATCGATGTCTAGCATTAAGTAGCTGGTTTCTTTGCCAAATCTTACGCCTATGATCTCGTTTGGCGATCGCCATTTTTCAATTAGGTCTCTGGGCGTTAGGGGATATTTGGTGTTGGTGGTCCATTGTCCGTCTCGATTAGTTAGCCATTCCCATCCGTGCGGGAATAGTGCTGCAAATTTTTGCTCGATCAGATCAGCAGGTAGTAGGGTCTTATATGAAGATTTGCGGCTTGAATTGAGATCTTTTTGGAGGTAAGTCAATTTTTACCTCCTGCACGATTGCTAAATACTTTTTCCTTGCCATTTTGCTTGGGCAAGGCTTGAATTTTCAAATACATCTGGATTGTCCTGATTGTAAAGGTTGTAGCGTTTTCAATCAGGAAACAGACAGATTTTTTAGATGTGTTCAATAATTATTTTTGCTGAATTTGAAAAAATTTCCAGCAAAAACTGTTGCCAAACTCATATCTTGCATTAAGATATAAGAAAGCATTGAACAAATCTTGCCCAGCTAAAGCAATATCTGTCCGTTTCCGTTTATTTAATTGAATAGATACCTTCGGGTAGTCAAGAAGCTAGTGGTTCTCAGGCACTGGCTTTTTGCTTTTGAAGGGATACATTTTATCTGTGATCCTCCTTTGGATAAAAAACCTCAGAATAAGCATACATCGATCTCTCGGATTTGTTGAAACAATCTCGATTTTTGACTGATGTACCGATCGCCTCACTGGTGCAGATTGCTTTTATCGATTCACTCAAGAGTTATGGGGTTGTTCGTGGTGCGGATGATACTTTGAAGTTTTCTGCAAGTTATTGATTTTTACGAGGTTGCGAATCAGTCCCAATTTTGTCTGTTTGCTATTCTAAAAATGATTAATTGTTATAAATTTTGCTCTAATAGTTCGCCATTATCTTTTAGCCATTGCTTAGCTTTGTCCATTGTGGCTAATTGAGCTTTGATGATGTTCCAGAAACGAGGCGTATGGTTAGGCTCAATCAGGTGGGCTAATTCGTGAACGATTACATAGTCAATGACAAACATGGGAGCTTTGACTAATCGCCAGTTAAAATTTAGGTTGTTTTTTGGCGTACAGGAACCCCAATGATATTTACTGTCTGTAATCTTGGCTAGGTTGAACTCTGTCCCCATGCGTTGGGCATGAAATTGAACGCGGGGGAGAATTTTCTCTTCAGCTTTTTTGATGTACCAGTTTTTAAAGATGTCGCCGCGATGATTTGCTTGGGTTTTGGGTACTAAAAATCGATTACTGATAAATTGAACTTCTTTGATACTGTCTGATAGCTCTAGTCGATAGTTGCGTCCTAGATAGGGTAGAGACTCACCACTGATTAATTCTTTTCCTGGGGGGAGAGGTGGGTGATACTTTTGTTCGTGGTTAGTTTTCTGGTACAGCCATAGTTTGCGAGACTCAACAATCGCATTAATTTTTTCGGGTGATGTGCCTGTGGGCGCTTTGACGACAACGGAGCGATCGCGCTCAACTGTAATCGTGAGCGTTTTGCGTTTTGAGGAGTAGATGACTGCGTAATCAAGTTTCATTTTGGTTAATTTAGTCAGCGTATAGAATGCGATCGCTATTTTTTTCGGCTAACTCCATAACTCGCGAGATGATCTGATTGCGATTTTTGATGATGTTCGGTAGATTCTTAAATTCAGGGGACAAGAGAATTTTTTGAATTTCCGCCTTGAGTTTATTACGGGCGGGAATACTTTCCCAGAAACCAGCTAGTTGTAATTCGCGCTCAACCACCATAAACACTTGTTGCGTTAATGCTACGTTTTGGGCGATCAGATCTTCGGTTAGTTCGGTATTGCCAAAAAGCTCGCTCTTGAACATTCTGAAAAAGGGCATTTGCTTTTTCTTGTGCAAGCCATAGGTGGGTTCATTTTCTGCATCTCTGACCCGTTGGCGGAGTTTCTCTAATTCGATGTAGATTTGTTGCCAGTTGTCTTTAAATTGTTCGAGGATTTGGGCAAGGGCTGCCGCAAAGGATGCTTGGAGATCGGGGTCATCATCTAAATCAATATCAATGTGGTGACGGAGAGCGTGTTCGATCGCGGCGGCTTTGGTTTTGGTGCGTGATCGCTGATTGACTTCCTTTTCAAAGTCTTCATCGAGGATTGAGATTGGTTTAATTTTGAGATCGATGCCTGTGGAAACTAGGTAAGCATCGGTAATTGCTCGGAGTTTGGCGGGAATACCTTTCATACTGAGGCGAGAATCGTGAAAGTGTCGCTCAGCTTGGATGTTGATGTTGGTTAGTGCCTGATGATCAGATATAAATGCAAGGGCTTCTTTAGCGGGATAAACGAGGTTCAGGCTACGGGTAAATTGCTTGAAGGCAAGAATATATTTAAAGCGAATATCTTCGTCGTAGAAGAGATCGTAGAAAGCATCCGTATCGGTTAGGTCAGTTAGTCCATTTTCGGCAAGCATTTCCATAATCGTCCGATGGTCTGTTTCTAACAGACGAATTTCTGCTTCAGGAAAACTAAGGGTGTCTTCAACTTCCTTTTGTTCGCGTTCGTCATAGCTATCGAGGGCTTTCTTGAGGTGATGTCCTACGCCTACATAATCGACAACAAAACCTTTGTCTTTATCAGCCCCACCAACACGGTTAACACGGGCGATCGCCTGAAGCAGACTATGGGCTTGGATGACTTTATCGAGATACATCACCTGCTCAACAGGAGCATCAAAGCCAGTAAGCAGCATATTGTTGACGATGAGTATACCGATATCGCCTGTAATGCCGTTATCTTCGCTATCAAAGGGCAGTTTAAAGCTGGCAATCTTAGTCTTTGGGTCGTTCGTGTAGGGCTTTAGGTGGGGTAAATCGTTGTTACTGCTTGAAATAACTACATCGGTTTTAAGCTTTTTGAGTCGTTCGAGATTGATGTTATGAGGATTAGATATTTCTAGTTGGGTGATCGCATCAGCTAAAGCTATATCGATGTGGGTTTTGTAGCGGACGGCGGCTTCGCGAGAGGTAGCGACTACTTGGGCTTTGTAGCCATTGGTGAAAATGGATGGCAAATAGTGGTTAACAATATCCTTTGCTTTGGCGGCGATCGTTGATTCGGCTTCGAGGTAGGCATCACGGGAACCGTAACCTAAAATCTGGAGGCGTTCGGTAAGGTTATAGTCACTAAAAACATCCTCAAAAGCGCTATCCATCGCTGACTGGTCTGGTACTTCAGCGTTATGGGTGCGACCTTCATAAACAATTTCGAGGGTGACTTTATCGCTAATCGCTTGGCGCATGGTGTATTTATCAATGTAGTCACCAAAGACCTGCTCAGTTTTGTCGATGGGTGTGCCTGTGTAACCGATGCGAGTAGCGTAGGGGATGGCTTTGTCGAGATTGGCTCCAAGTAGGCTGTATTGCGATCGGTGCGCCTCATCGGTCATTACCAGAATGTTGGTGCTGGTGTTGAGTTCGGGGAAAGTTTCGGCAAGATCGCGCTCTTGAAATTTATGGATCATTGCCATCACTAGGTCGGAGGAGTCGCTTCGCAATAGTTCTTTGAGTGCGGCAATGCTATCGGCTGGTTTGACGGTGAAGCCGACATTTTGACCTGTTTCGGCTAGTTGCTGCTCTAGTTGGGTGCGATCGGTGACAAAGATAACTTTCCATTGGCAGAGGTTAGGATGGCGGTACATGGCTCGCACCATAAACATCATCGTGAGGGATTTGCCTGAGCCTTGGGTATGCCAAATGATGCCGCTACGTTCTCGCGGGGTTTTGCCTTCTAGTAGTCGGTTGATTGCTTTTTTGACGGCGCGAAATTGTTGGTAACGCCCCACGATTTTGATGGTTTCGCCTTTGTCATTGACGGAGAAGAGGGTAAAGTTACGGATGATTTCAAGCAGGTTACTTTGGTCTAACATTCCTGCGACAAGACGCTGTTGATCGTTGGGGCTACTGGCTCCGTGATCGAGGTCTTCGAGGATGCGGGGGAATGGGTCAGCCCAGCGATAAAAGTATTTTTGGTTGTGGGTGGTGATTGTGCCAAATTTGGCTTCGGTGCGACAGGTGGCGATGATGAACTGGTTATAAAAAAATAGGGGGGCGTTGCCTTCGCCTTTTGCGCCGCGTTGTTCGCTGTAGCGCATGAGTTGGTCGATCGCTTCTGGTATTGCATCCTGTACTTTGGGCGATTTGCACTCGATGACAACGACGGGTAAGCCGTTGAGAAAGAGGACAATATCGGGAATGATGTGGTTTTCTGTGCCGAGAATACGGATCTTAAATTGGCAAATGGCGATAAAGGAGTTATTGGCGGTATTGGCAAAGTCTACAAATTTAACGGTGGGGCTTTTTTCGCCTGTTTTACGGTTTTCGGAGATGCTGGTATTTTCTTGGAGGAGGGTGAAGAGATGGCGGTTATTTTCGAGAAGGTTATTGCTCGGAAAGTTGGCGGTTAGTTGTTTGATGACTTCTTCGATCTGGTCTGGTTCGAGCCAAGGGTTAATGATTTGCAGTTGTTGGCGCAAGATTGGCAACAGGACAACTTCGGTAAAACTGGCGCGATCGCTATCTTGTGGTTTTTGAGTGCGATCGAGGTCGCGCACTTCCCAGCCCAAGCCAGTTAGTTGATCGAGTAATGGCTTTTCGACGTGGTTACGTTCATCGAGTTTGATGGCTGGTGGTGTTTTATCTGGTTGCATTTTATTTAAGTTGGCTCATAAAGGCTCATAAATTTGTCGCGGTAATCGGATGCTTCATCCGTTTACATCCGATTTCATCCGTTTAAATTAACCCTGTAAACGGCACTGCGCCCTTTGCCATCTAGGATAATAGCTCCCTTACTCTTCATCCGTTTAAGCAATTCTTTTGCTTGTCCTTCAGAGAGACGACAGAGATCCATAACATCCGATCGCTTGATTTGCCCATGTTGGGCGGCGTAGTTGAGGACTAATTGTTCATTTTGGAGATTCGAGAAGCCTATTTGTCTGGTGTATTCGGCTTTTTGTCCTGCGGCTTGGTAAACGGTGGGGGCTAGGGTATAGGTACGACTGCGGGTGATGCCATGCGCTTGGACTAATCCGATTTCATTGAGCGATTCTAAAGTTTTTCTAGCTTGGAGGATATCTCTTTGAATATATTTTGCCAACTCTTCGGCACTTAGTCGTTTGGTTTCATGCAAGGCGGCTAGGGCGATGAGGCTATCAATGGGCAGGCTATGACCTTGGCGGTTTTCTTCGGCAACTACCAGTTTAAGAAATTCTAGATCGGCGGCATCGGTGGAAAGACGCAAAACGACATTTTTACTATCTGTATTGCTGTAGTTGGGGGCTGGTCTGCCAAATCTGAGTAAGCCGCGATAAATGCTGTCTATACCTCGTCCCGATCGCTCAACTAGCCCAATCCGTTTCATAGCATCAGCAAGGCGGGGATTGCGGGGACGGGGTTCGGTAGTGAGGAGGTTGGCAAGGGTGACACCATCGACTAGTCCACCAGCGTTACTAATGACAAGGGCATCGTCTTCTAGGCGAATGTGAACGGCTCCGAGTTGGTGATAGTCACGGTGAATTAGGGCATTGGCGATCGCCTCTCGAAAGGCACTCATATCGACTTTGGGGACAGGGACACGAAATAAACCGACTTGTAGTTCTTCTTCAGGGTTGTAGGGGCGAAAGTTGGTTTCTAGCCAGTCGAGGGCTTTGAGAAGGGGAAAGCGGCGAAATTCGTTAAAGCGGACGGCTTGCTGTGCCATGACTTGAAAGGCGAATTCATGGGTGGGTACGAGGTCACGCAGGGCGGTTTCGCGTCCGATGAGAAGTAATCCTGTCAGGGTTGGGATGCGGCTCCCGTCTGGTTGTCGGGTGGTCAGTCCTAATGCTCCGTCAAGGTCTGCGTCATCAAGTTCTAAAAGGATGCGATCGCCGCCATAGGTTTGGATACATTGGCGGAGGCGTTCGCGTTCTAGGGGGTCAAAGTCTTGGAGGGTGCTACCTGCAACGGGTTGAGCCGATACGTCTAAACCAAAGGTACTAGCGCGACTGGTGCGATCGTGGGGCATCATGGGGACACATTCGGGTGTTCCGTCATGTTTGAGGCGACGGCGCAAATATACGCCGTTGGTTGTGGCGACTTCTCCCTTTGCCTGTGGGACTTGAATCCGAGCAACTTCTCTCTTTTCAATGGTGAGGGTTTCGACTTGGACGGTGAGGGATGGGGATGTACGCGCCGCAACTAAGCCCACTAATCCGTTTAGCTGTCGGTGTTCTGGATGTAGTCCTGTGGCTGTGCCATCGTCTTCTACGCCTAACCAAAGTTCGCCGCCGTCGGTGTTGGCGAGGCAGGTAATTGCTTCGATGAGGTCACGATCTGAGAGCTTTTTAAGATCGCTTTTAAATTCAACGGTGAGGGTTTCGCGGGGTGGAATGGGGGAACTCATAGGCTGGCTGGCTCCCTTTCTTTGAGGAGGTTGGTAACGCGGACTTTGCCAGTTAAGAGGTCTTGCATGAGTCCAGTTTTAACTTTCTTTCGTTTGGTTAATGTACTTTGTTCTTTAACAAGTTGAGATTGGATTAGTTCAATGTGTTTAACTATAAGCTTTTGCTCTTCTATTGGCGGGAGAATAACTCGAAATTTTATGAGTTGACCAACATTTAGATTTTCTTTACCACCACCAACTAAAATTCGATTTAGTTCCGACTGACCTAGTTGACTCGCAACATACCATACTAAATATTCAGGAAGAAGGTAATCTTTCTTTGTTGAAGTAATTAGTGTAGTGAAAGTTGGAGAGCCAACATATTTTTTCGGGACTATCGCTGTATCTCCCACATTTACCCCTGTTCTGACAGTAATTACATCTCTCTCTTGTGTTGCTTTATTTGGAAATAATGCTACAAATTTCGGATCTAAATATAGAATTTCTCTATCGTCAAAATAGCCTTTTCGTATGTTTTGATTTCTAATCATCGGTATGCCTATATCTCTATAAGCATGAGTAGTAGATGAAGCTAGACCTACAACCACACGATGGGAACATTCTTCTAGAGATGACATATCCCACTCAACTGGAATACGCCCGATCGCCGAATCTTTAAACTCATGAGTGGCTTCACTGCGGATATTGCCATTTTCATCAATGCCTTTGGTGAGCAAGTCCTGTATTAGTCCCGTTTTGATGCGTTGCTGCTTGGCGATGATGGCTTCGGTTTGGGCGATCACGCGATCAATCGTAGATAAAACCTCAGTAATTTTTTCCTGTTCTTTTTTGTTTTCTGGATGTTGAACAATAAAAGTCTTTACAGTTGTAGCGTTTAAATTACTTTGTGTTGTTTGTGAAGATAAATTGATAACAGAATCACGAACATACTCTAACCAATAATAGAGATACTCTTGATCAATCAATTTAGAATTAACAATCATCGCTAATATTGCTTGATTCGTAGCTAGAGTAACTTTACTAATACGAACAAGCCCAAGCGTTGCATATATTGAATACAGTAGAGAGTTCTCAGGAACTAACCAAGTATTTGAATTTTTTAATCCTTCTCTTGTTAAAGTTTTGACAGTATGTTGCAAATATTTTCTAGTTGCACTCATATCTTCAATTGAAACAAATGGAATTTCTCCCCCATAGAAATCACTGCGTGATGTATTTGGAGTTCCCCCAGATTTCATAACGTCAAGCAGAGAAATTAAACTGCTATTTGTCCACTCATTTACAGCAATCACAACAAATACCCCAGCTTACTCAAAAACTCATTTAACTCCGACAAAGTCTGCGATCGCTCCGCATCTAACTCCTGACTCGACACCGCATACTTATCCCAAAGATTTTCAATTACAGCAATCAGCGATCGCTTAGCCCCATTCAAATAGCGAGTTAACTGCTCCCTAACCCAATCATAGAGCTTCTGCAAAATCAAAACCTTTGCCTCCTCAGTCGTTAATTGACCGCCAATTTTCTCTAACAAATCGTCAACCCGCAACAACCGCGCCTCTAACACAGACTTATCCTTAGTCAAAGCCGTCAGACTGCGTTTATAGTTTTTATCATCAGGATTTAGCGCCGCCATTTGACTCTCTAACTGCGCCAACAATTCCCGCGTTTCCCCTTGAAACTCCTCAGCCCCCAGCCGCTTTAACCGTAACTTTAAATCTAGTTCCGATTGTTTATCCTTTACCTCATCCTTTAAATCCTTAATCTGCTTTTCGAGACTGGCGATCGCATCATGAGCCTCGCGATATTTTGCCAACTCCCGCACCGCCGAAGCCCCACCCGAACCTTTCAGATCGTCCATAGCATCCTTCAGCGCTTTCTTAATGGTTGCCGCCGTAACCGATTCATCCTCATCTGGTTCATAGTTCACTACCTCCTGCGCCGTCTCGATCGCCTCACTCAGTTCCCCCTGTAACCCACTGATGCGACCCTCTAGCTCATCAATTTCCCTCACCTCAGCATCAAAAAACTCCCTAATCAAATAGTCATCAGGAATTAGCGTATGATGCCAACCCGTATTAATAATTGTCTTCAAGTCATAGCGAATCTGTTGCCACCAATTGACAAACACCCCCGCCGCCTGAAACTCATCCAACACCCCCAAACCAATCAGCTTATCCTTTAAACCAGTCAGCAACTCCCGCCGCACCTCTGGCATCTTCTTACTTTCACCCAGATCGTTAGACAACATCGCAAAATCATCCCGCGCCACTTGCCACCATTTTCTTAGGGCAGCATAATGATCGGCGATCGTGCTTTTTAGATTGGCATCCGCTTCCAAAGTCGTTTTAATCGCCGCCTTGGTTGTAATCTCTGACCCAAAAGCTAAATAGCGATCGCGCAACGACTGAAACAACGTCTCAGACTGCACCTTAAATTTCGCAAAATCAAGCGATCGCTCCACAACCTCACGCTCAGGAATCCCACCCAACAAGTGCGCCGTCACATCTTCGGGTTCAGGTTCGGGCGTATTGTCCACATAGCGGCGAATATTCAGATTGTAATCATGCTGCTCCACAATCTCCTGCTTACTCACCAAACGGCTATATTTGAGATATTCCTTTTTGTGGGTAAATACAAAATCAATTTTTTCAATATCTTCAGGACGTAACTTGTTCTGAGCCTTACCTTCGGCATATTCGCGATCGGCATTCACAAATAAAATCTTGTCCCGAAACTCGTCGGGCTTACTCTTATTCACCACCAGCACACAGGCAGGAATCCCCGTCCCATAAAACAACCCCGACGGCAAACTAATAATCGCCTCAATCACATCATTCTTAATCAACTCCTCCCGAATCAGCTTCTCTTTCCCCCCACGAAATAACACCCCGTGCGGCATGACCGTCGCCATGTGACCATTAGGTTTCAGGCTAGCGATCATGTGCTGCACAAACATCAAATCCGCTTTCTTGCCCAACTCAGGACAAAACTCCCAAAAGCGATTTGCAAACTTCAAACTAGCGCGGCTGTAGTTTTGCGAAAAAGGAGGATTAGCCAAGACGCGATCGAACTTGCGAATCTGCCCATTGTCCAGAATTAACGGATCTTCCAACGTGTCGCCATTCTCAATCGTGAAACGACTGATGTTATGCAAAATCATATTCATATTGCAGATCGACCACACCGTACCATTGGACTCCTGCCCATACATCGCCAAATTATTCGGGTCTTGTCCCTGCTCCTCCACATACTGATAGGACTGAATCAAAAAACCACCCGAACCCACCGTCGGATCGTAGATCGTATTTCCTGCCTCTGGCTTCACCAACTGCACCAACAGCCGCACCACCTCCGAAGGCGTATAAAACTCTCCCCCTTTTTTACCCGCACTATCCGCAAAAAACTTAATCAGATACTCATAGGCAGCCCCCAACAAGTCAGGAAACTCAAAGTTATCGTTCACCAGCACAAACTTAGGCTGATTAAAGTGATCCAGCAAATCCTTCCACTTCTGATCAGGAATCTTGGTTTTGCCCTTAGTCACATTGAAATCAATATTATTTTTCAGCACTCCTACTAAGGCATCATTAGCATCCTCAATCGCGGCGATCGCCTTATTTAGCATATTGCCAATATCTTGCTTGAGATGCTTCAGAGGCGGTACTTGATTCCCCTCTTCATCCACCCAAGCCTCATGCCAACGTGCGCGAGGCGGAATAAAAAACGTCTCACCATAGGAAGTTTTATCTTCCAGTAATTCAGCTAAAAGTTCAGGTTCATTAGCCAGATGAGCATAGGTCGTTTTCTTAATCTCTTCCCGTTTGCGATCGAACTCATCCGATAACCGCTTAATAAACAACAGCCCAAAGATAAACTCCTTGAACTCCGAAGCATCCATCTTGCCCCGCAAAATATCGGCTGACTTCAGCAGAAAATTTTCTAATTGACTGAGGGTAATTTTCTCTTGCTGCAAGGTTATTCGTCCAAACTCTAAAATTTCACCAAGACCACAGATGACAAGCTACATAAACCTAGCCTTGAAATAAATGCCAGTTATGCGATCGCCTTCACAGAATAGCCGAAATCTGGTGTTAACAACAGATTAAACCTTAATTTACATAATTACAGCTTTCTGCAATTACATCTTTCTGTAATCACAGCTTTCTGTAATGGCGCTACCTAGCGATCGCTATTCTCCTCCCCTTCAAAATGAGAGTTTCATACCTGTTTAGGTTAGAAAAACAATGCTCAGTTATTTCACAAATATTTCATGGCAGACACCAAAAACATTGCCTACTTTTTCTCATCACTAAAACAATATATTTGCCTATAAGTCAGAGAAATATTCTTTAACGCTGACTCATAAAAACACTATGTTAACAAACATAAAAAATAAAGTTGACAAGGCTACAGCTTTTACCAAATCATTAACCTCTCTGGTGAAAGCATTAACTGAGCTAGGCATAGCATTAACTGAGCTAGGCATAGCATTGATTCCTACCATAGGATTATTTACTGGTACAGTACACATAGATGAGATTTATCCTAAATTACGTGAAGTAAAGGAAATCATAGATATTATTAGTAATAAGCAGCAAATTGATGATAAAGATAAAATAAATGTCCAAAAACAACTAAAACAGTCACCTGATTTTAAATAGCTGATCTACCTATATAACCCAAAAAGGGATCTCCAATTGGAGATCCCTTTTTGGGTTATATGTAAATACATAAATACAGTTTTCTGGTATTCTGTAATTGCAGTTTTATGTACTACTGGCATGAAAATAATCACCGTTACAGGGTACAAAGGTGGAGTCGCAAAATCGACTACCTCCGTACACCTTGCAACCTATTTCAGCGATAAGGGTAAAACCGTTTTACTTGATGGAGATCCGAATCGAACGGCGATCGCATGGTCAGAACGTGGCGAAAACAAAATGCCATTTATCGCAGTCGATCAAAGGCAAGCGGTTAAGTTTGTTGCGGGTAGCGATTACATAATTATCGATACCCCAGCCAGACCAGACAGTGACGATCTCAAGGAACTAGCGAAAGGGTGCGATTTAATGATTTTGCCTACTGCTCCTGATGTCCTCAGTTTGCAACCAATGCTAGAAATTGCTAGAGACTTAGGAGCGACTAAAGCTAATTTCAGAGCCTTAGTGACGATCGTACCGCCACACCCTAGCACCGAGGGTAAACAGATGCGAGATGAACTAGAGCTAGGCGGCGTACCTGTTTTTAAAACCACAATTCGGCGCACTGTCGGTTTTCCAAAGGCAGCTTTAGCAGGTGTCCCGATCCGCGATATCGATGATGCACGTTTGAGGATTGCATGGGCTGACTATCAAAATTTGGGTAAGGAAATAGAGGAGCTATTGAAATGAGCGCACAGAAAAAGGTTAAGACTAGCTTTTTAGGCATTATTGACGCGGCTAGAGCCAGTGAACCAGAAGTACAGAAAGCCAGTATTACAGAAAGCCAGAATTACAGTAATACAGAATTACAGGATACTGGTAAGCCAGAAATGGCAAATCTAACCATCAAGGTTAGTAAGGCGCGGCGTAAGCATTGGGGCGTAGAGGCTAAAAAGGACAATACGAATTTAACTCAGGTAATCATTGAGGCTTTGATTGCTAAGTATGGTGATGCTGATTAACTTGAATGTTGGCAATAGCGATCGCACATTCCACAAAAAAGCAACCTAGCCAAAATCGGTTAAGGTTGCTTTTTTATAACTTATTACCCCTAGCGACAATAACGAGTTTTATATAAATCGAGAAACAAATTTATAAAAGAGGGTCTCTTTTGTGTAAATTGATTTTGTTTTTATGTGATCGTCAACGTTTTTTATAAATGGTGATCGCAGTTATATAAATTTCGTTTATATTCAGTGGCAGTTTTTAGAAGGTATAGCTAGTCAGTCTATTTTTCCCCTTTGTTTATACTCATGCTATAAAATATTTAGAGCTAGTTTGAGAATTCAAAAAACTATAATATTCCTCAAACATGATCATAAAAAATGAGGGTTTAAAGCCTTATTTTCAAATAGCATCTTGATGTCTATTAATATCATTAATATAATAAACTTATGGCTAACCTTCGTATAAATGAAATCTTAGAACAAAAAGGTTTAAGTCTAGATAAGCTCTTGGAAGCTTTAACTGCAATTCAATCTCAAGGATCTCAGCCTATTCCACTTACGGAAGAGCTAACTCCTCATGTTAGGGCTATTGCTAAAGCTTTAGGCACATCCATAATCGAATTAACAGTGCCTGAATCTGAAGTTGAATCATATAAATCTAGAGTTGCTGATATAGCCAAACAAAAATTGGATGAACAGGAAGGACTGACCTCAGAACAATTGAGTGATATAAGCCTCCTTACAGGTTGGCAAACTCAACCACTTACACTGGGTGTCAAGTTGAGTAACGACAGAGACCGTGATGATTCTAGTTCAATTATATGTGCTCTCTTTGGATGTTAGAAAGCATTTGAGAATTGTGAGTTTAGCCACCCTAGTCCTCCAATTCTGGGGGAAACCAGATTTAAGTCCCCCAGGATTGGGGGATTTAGAAGTCTTTATCACTGACTTTTGAACGAGATTTCATGCGTCATGTAATTCTTAAATGGTTTCTTAACTTATCGAGATAGGGCTACCGCTCTCGTCTTTAGTAGTGATTTACAGCAAATTAGTAGTTTATACTTCCATTCCAATTTAGTTGACTAGTATCGAGATTATGAATAAAAACTCGTTAGATTTGTATAAGTCCTATTGGGAGCATCTCACTTTAGAAAATTTGGTAAAGACAAGGGGCTTAAGCCCCTTGTTCTAGGCTCAGGAAAATTTGGACTACGCCAAAGTGAGATGCTCCCGTCCTATTAATATCAAACAATATGAGAATCCAAACCCTGAAAAATATATGTGGCGAGTCATATAAAGGGAAAGTTCTAAATGATAAGAATTTTAACAAAGCAAAAGCAGGTCATAAGGATTTACTGAGAATTCTAATAGGCTTTTTAGCAATTTTGATAACTTCTTTGTCTGGTGTCTTATCTGTTTTTTCAGGAGATACACTTGCCGCAGTTATAATTCGTATTACAGATCATTATTATTTATTTGGTCTTGTATTCTTTTTTAGTTTAGTACTGCTTATAGCGCGTGGTTTTAAGCTTTCAACTTTTAGCATTATTGCAATTTCAATTCTAGTAAGTGGTGTTATTGGAATTATTTTTGAAAGAAATTTTGGGGTGTGGCTTTCAACTTTTTTCCTTTTTCTTAGCATATCTTTAGCTTGGTTTGCTATTTTTATTGAAGCATTACTATTAGCTTTTACATCCTTATGTTGTGGCATTGTATGCGAATTTATTGCTATTATAGGAGCTATTTTTATAGCTTCTGCTTCCTCATTCGTTGCAGTTAATCAACCTCCATTAGGAAAACCAGGGGAGTTTTCTATAACTATTGTTACTGCTCTTATTTCTATTGTTACTGGGTCTATTATTGCACGACAAGCTATTAATAACTCTCCCAAATTTGTATGGATTAGAAAATTAGCAGTGTTTTGGGCAGCTACTAATGGGACATCATTTTATGGAGTTGATTTAACCGATGCCTGTTTTGATGAAGCGGATTTAAGACATACAGACTTTAGGCGAGCTAACTTAACTCGTGCAAGTTTTCAAGGTGCGAAAAATTTGGATTTAGCAAGATTTGAGGACACAATACTACAAGATCCTAGAGTAAGAAAATTACTTGTAGAAACTAAAGATAATAAAGAAAAAGACTTTACAAATGCTGATTTGAAAGGAGCAAATCTGAATAATGCAAATCTCAAAGGTGCAAATCTTAAAGGTGCAAATATTTGTGACGCGACATTCCGAAAAGCTAATTTAGAAGATGCAAACCTAGTTTTAACTCAGGCAATAGGTACTGATTTTACTGAAGCTAAGATGACAGGTGTTTGTCTAGAAGCTTGGAATATTGAAGATAGTACTAAGTTGGATCGAGTCGAGTGTCGTTATGTTTATCTATTAGAGAAGCCAAAAAAAGACACTGATAATCGTGAACGTCGTCCTAGTAGTGGGAGCTTTGTAGAAGATGAATTTACTAAGTTATTTGAAGAAGTTTTACATACAGTAGATTTCATATTTCGTAATGGTATTGACTGGAGGGCTTTTCTTGATGCCTTTCAAAAACTACGAGTGGAGAATGAAGGTGTAGACCTGATAATTCAGAGGATTGAAAATAAAGGTGACGGCGTTTTTGTGATTAGGGTTAATGTTCCTAATAATGCTGATAAGGCTAAAATCCATCATGAAGGAATGCAGAATTATGAACTTGCACTCGAAAAACTTGAAGCAAGGTATGATTTGTCGTTGAGAGGTGCAAATGAACAGCTAGCTATTTATCGTCAGCAAAATTCGGATCTATTATTAGTGATAAACAAGTTAGCTAATCGCCCTGTTACTATCGAAGTTAAAGCTACAGCAGAGAGTAAGTCCATGAATGACAGTAACGATCAAAGCCAAAATATTAGTGTTGGTGGTGACTTTAATATCAGTGCCGAAAACGCAGTCGTAAGTTTACGTGAAATGAGCGGCAATGTCACAAATATCATCAACCAGTTACCATCGTCATCTCAACCAGAGCAACAAGGCATTAAGGAACTGCTAGAGCAACTGAAGGAAACGATTGAACGTAGTACTGAACTATCTGACAAAGATAAAGTAAAAGCCTTAAAACAGATTCAAAAGCTAGCAGAGGTAAGTCAAAATCCATCTTCGGGAGGAATTCAAGACGCTGTTGATGCGGCGATTACTATGTTGAGAGGAACTCTTTCTATTATTCCAAAATTGCTTGAAGAGTGTAATAAATTATTGCCTATGATTGCAAATCTATTTGGCTTAGGGTAGTACGGCTAACTATGTATTCTGTAGTTGGGGTAGCTACAGGATACGTGCAATTTAGTGCCACGAAACGCTAAGATGACTACCTGACTTAAGTTTCAGAAATTGTCTCAAAGCTCTAATCTGTTTCAGGATATTGCCTAGATAGCAATTTCCGAACTAACAAATCAGCATTTCAGCTATCAGCTTTAATGTAAGAATGCGGATTTCAGACCATCACTCTTAAGCGATATAGTCCAGAGCAGGTTTATCGTAGTTCCGTGGCACTAAATTACACGTATCCTGATTACACCCCTAAATTATCCAACTCATCCGCAAAACCCTGAAGATCGGAAAGCGAAACCATCGATAGAGACATCCCAACAAAACCCAAAAACCGCAGAGCCTCACTTCGATAATAACGAGCCGTAGTTTTAGACTTACCATGCACCCAAAGATCGATTAACTGCTCATCACCCGTTACCGACTCCCGTAAAACAATTGCACCTATAAAAACCTCAGATTCCAAGAAATTTGACGAGTCCCCCAGCCCCGAAAGCGCTAGAGATCTCCAAAACTTAAAATTTCGCTTGACGATTAAAGGCAGAGGTTAACTTACAAAGTAATTTAACCTCACATTTAGTTGTAGCGTACCAATACGGTATTTAAAAAGTAATTGCTGAGATCGCCATTTTCTTCTGCTCTGGGGATACACCCAAATATCGTTGCAGTGCATCGAGGGAAGCGTGACCGCTAATGCTCTGAATTACACTCAGAGGCACACCAGCATTAGACATCATCGTTAGAGCAGTCCGTCTAAAACTATGGGTAGAAGCTCCTTTGATGCCTAACATATCGCAGTATTTATTAAGCATCTCATCCGCAGATTGGCTACCCATTGGCTTATGAGAATCAATTTTGGATGGGAATAAATAACCACATTTAGGCAAATCAGCACCATCGAGATACTTTAGCAAAGTGGGATTAATCGCCACCTCACGCGCTTTATTTTTGCCTTTAGTATTTTCCTTGCGGAACAAAATCGAACCATTCACAATATCTTCACCGCGTAAGGCTAACGCTTCGGAAATTCGGCAACCAGTAAATAAGCAAATCCCAAATACAGCACGATACTTTGGGGAAGCATAATCAAATAGTTCTTTTAATTGCCATTCAGTAAGAATTGCGGCTTGTCCATTACGATTTACTTTCATTCTTTTTCTTCTTTACCTTACCGCTACTGTAGCTCTACCGTATTTTTACCATAACTACAGCTAATTAGAATTTTATGTAGTCAGGTTTCCTTTAATATCAAGATCTTCACTTTGACTCGTTATTTAATCCAGTATCGATAGGGTGAGCTTATCATTGGTTGATCGCCTGAAGTCGTTGTTTCTCGTTACTTGGCTTTTGATTGATAAGTTTGACTAATGAGTACTGGGTTTCTACTTAGCACTCCTTTCCACACAAGTCTCTCTGTCTTCGTTTTGATTTATTAAGCTCTCTAAATCCCCCAATTCTGGGGGGTTTAGAGAGCTTAATAAATTTTCTTGTTCTCCCCAAAATTGGGGGGCTAGGGGGGCGCAAAAAAAACGGGTAAAGGGCAAAAGTGCTAGAGGGTAAAGGGTTAGGACTGGTCTGTGGGGTGTTAAAGAGTCGCTGGAGCTGAACATGACACGCGAAATCCCAGATTATTGTCACGAACATCGGGACTGTTGCCGACGCGGGACGCAGAGCGGCAAAACCTAGGAACGTAGTTCCAAGAACCGCCGCGTATGACACGATTAGCATCTGATTTGTCTGTCAGCCAAGCACTACCATCTTCAGGAGAGCCTTCGTAGTTACTATGCCAGTGGTCTTGACACCATTCCAATACATTGCCATGCATATCGCTTAGCCCCCAATCATTGGCAATTTTAAAATGGTCTACTGGAGTTGTCTCTTGGCGATATTCTCCTGTTACTCCATCACCATAGGCACTGCTGGCATCATAATTTGCTAATTCGGGAGAGATGGTTTCGCCAAAGTGAAATGGAGTTGTCGTTCCTGCACGACAGGCATATTCCCACTCGGCTTCGGTGGGTAAGCGATATTGTCGCTTGGTGTGGTTGGTCAATCGCGCACAAAACTCGATCGCCTCATGCCACGACACTTGCTCTACTGGTCTGGTATCTCCTTTAAACTGTGATTGATTTTGCTTGAGTTTTAGCTTTACTTGAGGCATTTTCGAGACTATTCGCCACTGAGATTGGGTAACGGGATATTTCGCCATAAAGAAGCTGGGGACTGAAACTCGATGCTGTGGACTTTCTTTATTATCAAGTCGTCCTTCTTCATTGTCGGGTGAACCCATCAGGAATGTGCCTGCGGGAATCTGCATCATCCGCAGATGGGTTTTATTGTCCAACTTTTCATCGTAGAACTGGTTAGTGGCTTGATGGCGGTGGATGGTGACAGTGGGCATAAAGATCGCCTAGGTCAAAAAAAACGGGTAGAGGGCAAAAGGGCTAGAGGGTAAAGGGTTAGGACTGGTCTGTGGGGGGCTGAAGAGTCGCTGGAGCTGAACATGACACGCGAAATCCCAGATAATTGAAACGATCAACGGGATCGTCGATGTAGCGGAACGCAGAGCGGCAACCCCTAGGATTGGAGTCCCAAGAACCGCCGCGTATGACACGATTAGCTTCTGAGTTATCTGTCAGCCAAGCACTGCCATCTTCAGGTGCGCCTTCATAATTATCCTGCCAATGGTCTTGACACCATTCATATACATTGCCATGCATGTCGCATAGCCCCCAAGCATTAGCAATATCAAAATGGTCTACAAGAGTTGTCTCGTTACGATATTCGCATTTGACACCATTAGCGTAGGTGTAATTGCCATCGTAATTTGCTAACTCTGTGGAAATGGTATTTCCAAAATAAAAGGGTGTGGTGGTTCCCGCGCGACAGGCATATTCCCACTCGGATTCGGTGGGCAAGCGATAGGAGCGTTTAGTTTTCTTGGCTAGGCGATCGCAATATTCTTGAGCTTCATACCAAGACACCTGCTCGACAGGATGCATAGCTCCTTTAAATCTTGATGGATCGGGATTGAGTTCGATATTCACCTGCTTGTAAGTTTCAGCAACGATGCGCCATTGCTCCTGTGTGACGGGATAGCGTCCTAGAAAGAATGATTTGACAGTTACAGGATGTTGTGGACTTTCATCATCACTACGATCTTCCTCAGTGTCTGGCGAACCCATCAAGAAGTCACCGCCATGAACCAAGATCATGTCTAACTCGATCTCATTACCCAGCTTTTCGCGGAAATACTGGGCGGTTCTCTGCTCTTTTTGAATGGTTAAGGTCGCCATTGTAAAACCATGTCTATGGTGAGTGGGTCAGCAAATTCTTCAGTCTAGGACTTACCAAGCTCGCTGACCCGTTTGTTTTTTGGATGCTTACACATCGCTGGAACAGATCTGGACTCTTCAATATATACGCCCGATAGATTCACATCTACCAGTTCTGACATAAAAGAGTGCTGGAGCTGAACATGACACGCGAAATCCCAGATTATTGTTACGATCATCGGGATTGTTGTTGTTGCGGTACGCAGAGCGGCAATTCCTAGGATTGTTGTTCCAAGAACCGCCGCTTTGGGGTCTGTCCCATTAACTTTATAGCAGTTGTCTTACAGTTTTTAAGATTCGGTCGTGTCGTTGGCGCGATCGAATCCCTCAAATACATTCGCTTTTTGTCGCAATCGATAGGTATCGCCATGCTTGAGATGAGCTTCCCAACTGCTGATACGTTTGCGGATGTCAATCAGCGAAATTTGCCCTTTGCCATAGGCTAGGCGGAGCCGTTTAAATCGTTTACGTGCGCGACGGAGATTGTCGTTACGAATGCGGATACGATCGCCTAAAACTCGAAACCCAACAAAGTTGGCTCCATACTTGGTTTCAAACAGTTGGCTTTTAATCGGATGCATTTTGAGGCGTAAGGTGGCTAAATAGTCAGCGATCGCTAATTTTGCATCACTCAATTCTTGATAGTCATCGCTAAACAGTGCAAAGTCATCCACAAAGCGCAAATATTTGGATACTCTCAGCCGATCTTTAACAAAATGGTCTAGTCCGCTTAGGTAATAGTTGGCAAAAAATTGACTGGTCAAATTGCCAATCGGTAAGCCTTTTAGTCGTTCTAATGGAGTCAGTAAGGTATCTTCTGGGAAATAATCGAGGACAAATTCTTGCTGATTGCTGCGATCAATAATTAGGTCAATTAGCCATAGGGTGCGATCGCATTTGATTTTACGCCGAATCAATGTCTTGAGGATTTCGCGATCGATGCTAGGGAAGTACTTTTTGATATCGCATTGCAAAATATAACGACTGCTCCGCGCATATTCGGTAAAGCGTCGTAGGGCGCGATGGGTTCCATAGCCTTTACGATTGGCATAGGTTTCCGCAATCAGACTTCGCTCTATTAGTGGCTGAATGATATTACAGAGCGCATGGTGAACTACGCGATCGCGGTAGGGTGCTGCCGAAATTAAACGAACTTTTGGATCGCTAATTTTGAACATGCGGTATTTTGATGGGCAGTAGCTTTGACTTTTGAGTTCTTCTTGTAGTTTCTGTAGTTCTAGTTCGCGATTGTAGTTAAACTCCAATACATTGTCGCGAAATCGCTTTCCTTTTTGTGCCTTTTGCGCCGCCAACAACAAGTTACCAAAATCTACAATCTCATCCCATAAATTCCCATAACGTTTCATGGGTTGATTTTGCTGCGTTGTTGTTGCTTAATCCATCCGCCTAAATCTACCCCGATGCCATTGATTAACTTGCCCGCATATTCATAGCGATCGCTTTCTATCAAACCAAAGTCCAGCAGTAACCTTGTCTGATGCCGCAGAACGTCTAGGCGACTGTTCATCGGTTCTAATAGTGGCAGTTTCTCACGTTGATAGCGCACAAAAATCAAGTTTTCCAAAAGGTCGTATAGTCCGCTAATCATGCGATCGCCTAGTTGAAATTTATGATCTCTGGGTAAGCGATTGAGTATCGGCACGTACCACTTGATGAGGTCGTAGGTTTTTTGAATGATTGGGAGATCTTGCATTTAGTAAGGTTTAGCATAAATTGCAGGAAATGCGATCGCGCAGAGCGCGAAAACCTCGCAGTCAAAAAAAACGGGTAAAGGGCAAAAGGGCTAGAGGGTAAAGGGCAATCACTCTTCTGTGAGGGCTTGAAGAGTCTCTGGAGCTGAACATGACACGCGAAATCCCAGACTATAGTTACGACCATCGGGACTGCCGTCGTCGCGGTACGCAGAGCGGCAATTCCAAGGAAGGTAGAGCCAAGAACCGCCGCGTATGACACGTCCAGTCGTTTCTGAGTTATCTGTTAGCCAAGCACCACCATCTTCAGGAGCGTCTTCATAGTTGCTATGCCAATGGTCTTGACACCACTCTAAAACATTGCCATGCATATCAGATAGTCCCCAAGCATTTGCAACGTCAAAATGCTCGACAGGCGTTGTTTCACCTATTTTCTCGCCCGTCGGACTATCAGCATAGGAAACCGTGCAATCATAATTAGCCAATTCAGGCGAAATAGTTTCACCAAAATGAAATGGTGTGGTCGTTCCTGCGCGACAGGCATATTCCCACTCGGCTTCCGTTGGTAATCGATATTGATGCTTTGTATATATGCTCAGCCGCGCACAAAACTCGATCGCATCCTCCCATGACACTTGCTCTACAGGGCGATCATCACCCTTAAAGTTTGATGGGTCAGGATCAAGTTCGCTCTCTACTTGAGGCATCGCCGCCACTACTCGCCATTGCGCCTGTGTGACAGGATATCGCCCCATATAAAAATCTGGCACTGTCACTAAATGCTGTGGACTTTCATCCTCATAGCGCTCTAATTCATCCTCAGGAGAACCCATCATAAATTCCCCACCAGCGATGCTGACCATCTCTAGCACCACATTTTCGTCAATCTGCTCCACATAGCGATAGGCTAGCCTTTCAGATTTCTGCACTATCCAGTCATTACCTAACTTGACAATAGAACCCACCTTAAAACTAAATAGCGCTAACTCAACACCAGAATCAGTTGTATTCTCATCATCAATGGTAATAGTAGCCACCGTATATTCTTCAGTCTGAAGAGGTGGATACCAAGTTTCCGTTTCTGCCTCCACCAGTCGCGCCGTCATGAAAGTCAGCCACTCTAATTCAGGGAAATCAATATCTTGCTCGGTATCTACAGGTGGACGATCTGGAGGGCGCGAGTAAGACTCTTCGATTTGTCTAACAAAATCGCGATACTTACCACCCTTACGCTTCAAAACTGCCGCAGTTACAAGCGCAAACGGACGAGCCTTTTCCACCAATTCGCGATTGGAGCTCTGACTCCAAACCATTAAATCTGCCAAAAATTCATCCAGCGATTTGTCAAACTGGCGTTCTATATACTTCGATAGCACTTTCACTGTATCAGGAACTGGAGTTTCAGCTAGCAACAGTTGACGCAGTTCCTCATCAACAAAGGCATACTCTAGCTCATTAGGATTACAGTCAGCCTTGGGTAATTCAATGGGCTTTAATAAGCCTCCCAACAACACTTCCGCAACATTCATCTGTCGAGAAGCAGATAACATGGTTTCTTGAATTAAGCGGATCACAGGCAAGGTAATCACAGGCGAGGCAGCCAATAAACACATCAAACGCTGAGCGATCGGCGAAGACATAACCTCAAACTGTTCAACTTGCTGTTTAGGACTCAAAGCATCTTGCGACTCTGCATCGGTTTGAGCCACGATCGCACGGACAAGATAGCCCGACGACTCACAATGTCCCATAACCATCTGACTCCAATTCAAGATGACATCAGCATTCAATGGCACAATTGGAACCAAAGCCGCAGATACAGACTTTGGCACAGACTGATAGGTATCATTCCATTTTGCGTTCAACCGTATATTAGGCAGTCCTGCATCAGTAGAAGATAAGGTTAGAGGCGCATAGCTACGAATAGCAGTCCTAGTCCACATCCATTCAGGCAATACCTGTATAACCGCAACAGGACTAGATCGCGACCAAAGTTTTAATAGCTTTACTATTTGCTCACTTTGCCAATACTCCGCCACACAATCAGAAATCACCAAAATCAACTGCCGCCCACTCGGATCGACCAACAATTCAGGTTTACGAGAAGATCGATGCAGATGTTTTGCCCCCAATCCCGATCGCAACTTAAATTGTCGATCTTCCCAATGCAGTCCCCAGAGATGCACATCCCGAAATGTTCCATAATTTCGCAACAGCTTCCGAAATTCCAACACCGTCTGTCGCCAGATCAGCATAGACTCACTCTCATCCACCACCAAAACCAAATCTAGCCAAGGCTCTAAGACTGGCTTAATAATTGGTTGCCAGACAAATGCTTCAGCAATTTGTTGAGCCGTAGCTTGCTCATCTAAGCTATCAACTAACTCCGATGGCACTAACCTCATTAGAGGACGTAGCGATCGCACTAAAGCCAAAGGATCGCGAATCGAAGGTGGATTGCTCACCTTAATCGGTTGACGATCCATCAAAGCATCTGAAGCCGAGCGTCGGGGCAAAAGCCCCGCAACTTTTCCTGAATTATGAGCCTCTAAATTAGCAGGAGCTGGTGATGATGATGCAGGTTGCGATCGGGTATGCACATCATCCAAAACTATTTCGCTTTGATTAGGAGATCTCCTTGTCTGTGACTTCGTCTTAGAAGTAGTCTTACCCTGTTGCCGCATTACGCTCAGCCAAATAATATCCGCCAATTCCTCAGCAGTTAAATCTAGCTGTTCGCCAAGTTTAGCAATCAGGAGATCGATCATTGCCCCGTTCCCATATTAGTGAGAGAACTGAATAGCAAAGCTTTGATTTTCTCCTGATCGGCATCCTGTGTCAGTAAATAAAGGGTATTGAGCAACTGATCGGTTGCCAGATTTCCCTCTTCCTCTTCATTCCGTTCTTGAAATGCGGTAATCACTTTCTCAAATTGTTTGGCTAAATCTTCCCCCAAATGAGATTTCACAATATTAACTAGTGCATCATCCTTGGGTGATGGCATGACAATCCTTACACAACGTCGCAAGAAAGCTGAAGGAAATTCGCGTTCTCCGTTACTAGTCATAACGACTATAGGGAAAGCATCACACTGCACTTGTCCATCATGAATCTCAACATCCAAGCCATCTTCAGATTCTACAGTTTGAGCTTTACTCCCACGCTTCGCCAGCCGCCGCAATTCTGATATTTCATATCCCCCTTCTTCCAAAAGATTTAGTAAGTCATTGGGCAAATTAATATCGCTCTTATCGATTTCATCAATCAGCAACACTCGCGGACGATGCGATGGCAAAAATGCTGTCCCTACAGGTCCCAGACGAATATATTTTCCGATATCCTGATAGTCTGGTGCAGTAATATTTATTGCCTCCTGTGCTTCTCCAGCTAACGACTTTGATTGCTTTGCTTGACTGAGTTGAGCATCCTGTAGTCGAGCGATCGCATCATATTGATACTCTCCTTGCTGGAGATTTGATCTGGCAGTCACTGACCAAACTAACACTGGTCCTAACTTAAGTTCATAGGCGATCGCATAAGCCAACGAAGTTTTGCCCGATCCAGGTTTACCCGTAACTAGCAAAGGTCTTCGCAGATAAATAGCCGCATTAACCGCATCAATAATATTAGGGATAGCCGAGCTATCAGGCTCTTGATCGCCTTCAGACTGAATTGGCGGAACTCGAAAGCTTTTTCCACGCTCAATATCACGTAACTTAGTCTGAGCAAGATTATGCAACTTTGTCCAGTAAGACTTATCTGTTTTAGCGTTAACGCTAGTTTTTTGATTAACAAACTGCCGCCATTGAGGAGGAGCAATATCACGAAGGCGATCTATGCCATTATGCGGAGCTTGTTCTCCATGAAATATAGTCCAATCTTGAGTCATGACGCTTTTGCTCCTCCTGTTTGTAATGCATTCATTAGTGGCATCCTCTCTGGGTCATCCCATATCAAAGTCAGATGCCGCAACCATCGTTTTTCTGGTGTACCACTGTGGTCAAGTGCATATGCCCGACTTGACCGCACGGTTTCTAAAAGCCTACAGCGATCGCGTAACAAATTGATTTGCAAAAACTCTTCTTCCATTTCGGCTATTACTGCATCTGGCGACGGCTCATTATTTCGCGGTAAAAATATGATGGGAATACCAGATTTTAAAATTGTCAGCAGCAACTGATACATTTGTTTTTGGCAGGTAGGCAGTGAGCAATTACTTTTAACACCCATACAATTTCTGAGCCTTTCCTGAAACGCCATCAATTTAACATTATTTACATCATTTAAAGATTGGATTAGATCTTGTAAATTTGCTTCAGGATTTAATTCTAATATCTGCCTAGACTGTTTCCACGATCCATAAAACTCATTCCAGAGATCTGTATGGTCAATTATTGATCTACTACAGCGATCATACGAACGTATTACTAAAGGATATTTAGTCGCGAGATACTGATGATCACCAAATATCTTCTCGCGATCAATAGGCTCACAAAGCAATTTAATAGGTAGGAACAATTCAACAAATAACTTATAGTCATCACAACCAAGTAATTTATTTCCGTTTTCCAAACGCTCTTGCAAAATTTTTAAACTTTTTTGTATAAGCTCTGATAGCTTCTTAGGCAACTGCTTTTTAGTAGACAATATACCTTTTTCTTTTGAAGATAGATCCAAATCTACTGGCATTCTCTGTATTTCTCCTGTTGGAGCCACACAAAGTAAACTAGCAATTACCCTAAACTTAGGTCGTTCATGATTTTCATCTACAGTAATCATCAAATGAGCTTTTAATTCTCTATCACTTAATTTTTCAATTGCTATAGTAGATTCCCGAAGTTTCTGAGGTATAAAACTAGCATCAACTTCCTGCAACCAAGTTTCTAAAGCTAGACTAATCTCACTAGTCAGGAATGTTTCCTGTAGAAGCTTCTGAACAAAGACAACAATACTGGGGCAATCGGATAAGATTGGATAATCCTCTAAAAAAAGCCTTAGAAATATAAAACACTTAAACCAATTTGATAACTCAGAATTTTCCAGATACTCAATTTTATTAGAACAGTGACATTCAATATTATTTGGCAAAACAGCTTTACCAATTATCCAAATTTTATTAAAATCAACAATTTTTTCAAGAATATTAATTAAACAAATTAATGCGTCACTAGATAATATATTAGTGTCATATTCAATTAAATCAGCTATTTTAATTTCAACAAATTCTTTAATCTTTTCACTATCAGATCTTTCTCCAGCAATACCAATCACTAACTTTTGAAATACTGAAACTCCCCGACTTTCAACTAAGGTAATTAAGCTACTAATTTTTGCATCATATGTTCCGCCTTCTATATCTTCACTCCAGCGTAAATCAAGCTCTTCACGCAAGAACCTTTTCAATTCACTTTCTTGAAATGCATCTTTTAATGCTAGTCGAAGTTTTTTAACTTCTGCCCCACTTAGTTCCATCTTAGTTACTTTTTCATTTACTCAACACCATCTATTCTTCAGTAGGGACTATCTTGGCAACAATTAGAGTATAGAGAATTAGCAAGATTGAACCGTATACAGGCTGATACAAATCTTTAAAACTAGTACTAAAAGGCTCTCCCAAAGCAAATACCCAAACAAAAAAAGCTACAGTAGATACGATGATTTGTGTTTTAGCAACAGGTTTCTTTGATTCTTTAGTTCCGCGCCAAATCCAGATTGGTGTCAGAATTAATAAAATTACAAACACAATCCAAAGTACCGTTGTCTGAGGAATATTGCTGGCACTTTTAATAATTCCAGTTAGTCCAATCCATGCAGTATTAATATCAGCAGGAATATATTTAAGTAAACGCTCTTGATAACCATCTACTGTTTCTTGAGATGTCCCCGATTGTAATTTTTTTGTAACAATTCTGCGTCCCATAATCTCCTCAACAGTTTACTAAACTAGCTTTGATGCAATCTGCGGATAAATTTTGCTAAACAAAATTCCCTCACATACAATACCAAAGGTAGTTGCACGTTCAGCATGATGTAAAGCTACTAACTGCCATTGATCATTAAAACATGGAGAGCCGCTAGACCCATTTGATGTTTTGCTAATGTATTGAATTAATCCTTTTTCTTTATATACACCCGTAACACCATTTGTGCCAAAGGCAACCTTCATTGATTCACCATCAGGGTGTTGGACAATGTGAATGCTGCCTCCTTTCGGTGGTGAATCAGTATCATAGCTAACGGGACGAATAGTAGTAGCTTGCAAAATCCTTGATTCCACTCGAAGCAACACGTAGTCTAATTCATCGGTATAACTAAAACCAACGATCGGATCGTCAGCTAATTGAAAGATCTGCTCATGTTTTTCAATCCCTGTCAACGCACCAAATACTAAACGTAGTCGTGAAGCATTTAGTCCAGCATCCTCATAAACATGATAATTAGTCAGTAGTAAGTCTTGCTTAACTAAGACCCCAGTACCGATCGCTTTTCTATTTTCAATTTCAATCCGACAAACTGAAGCAGCTCGGTCTACTCCATATTTGAGAAATGCCATATCCCATATTTCGGGCTTTGAACGCCAAAAACTTTGAAGTTCGAGATCCTCAGTAGGTCCGAGCCATTCAAAATTTAGTCTAGAGGGAATAACAGGATTAGACTTCGACTCAACAGGAATCATCCCAAACGATGCAACGAAATTAAGTAGACTAGGATTACCAGAATTTCCTTTGATAGCTGCACTTACTAAATCTGGGATCTTGCCCTTAGACTCAGCCCAAGAAACTAACTCAGCAACTGTTTCTGTTAAGTTACTACCTCCCACCACATCATCCAGTCGTACATTCATTTCCTCGCGTAACAAGATCTCTAACTTTGCTTTCTTAGGATAGGCGCTTTGCAAAGCAATCCGCAATTTTTTAAACTGATCACCTGATAGTTCCATAACTTGTTACCCCATAAGGTAAGAACGATATTTACATAAGTTTGGAAGCAAATTTATAAAAGAGGGTCATTTGTCGAGTAACACTTTATTTGTCGTCTTAACAAGTTTATGTCATCGCGATCGCATATAGCTGCATTGCTTTAAAATACGCACATTTTTGCATACAGAATTGACTAAATATACTTCACAATACCTCAAAATATTTAACAAATTAGATGACGTTTCTTAAATTAATAGCACTTTAGCTGTCGTTTCTTTGTCAAAACCAGATCTATTTTGTTAACACATTAACTGTCGTTCCTTTGATTGGTGTATAGTAATATTGCATTTTTCAGTATTTAGACGATGACAAACGATGACGAAACACTGAAGCCAAACAGGATCGTATCTGAGATCTCTAAAGAAGGTCAGCTAAAAATGGAAGTGATCCAGTTTTTAGCAGAACCATGCGATCGCAAAACCTATTCAGAAAGATTACGAGAAGCAGCCAAACGACTAGATTGTTCATTACGCACTGTTCAAAGGCTGACTAAGAAGTGGGAAGAAGATGGTCTATCAGCTTTTACATCTGAAGGTAGGGCAGATAAGGGGCAACACCGTACCGATCAAACCTGGACAGAGTTCATTATCACAACCTATAAAGAGGGCAATAAAAACAGTAAGCGGATAACTCCTGCCCAAGTTGCCATGAAAGTTAAAGTTAGAGCGCATAAACTAGGTTTAGAAACCTTTCCCAGCCACATGACGGTTTACCGCATTTTGAATCCTTTGATTGAGAGTCAAGAAAATTCTAAGAAGGCTAGAAGCATTGGCTGGAAAGGTTCAAGGCTTTCCTTAAAAACGAAAGATGGGCAGTCCTTATCTGTTGAATATAGCAATCAAGTTTGGCAGTGTGACCATACTCTAGCGGATATTTTATTAGTTGATCATCATGGAGAACTAGTCGGTCGCCCTTGGTTAACGACTGTAATTGATAGCTACTCACGATGTATTATCGGTATCAATTTGGGGTTTGATGCACCGAGTTCGCAAGTCGTCGCTTTGGCTTTACGTCATGCAATGTTGCCCAAGGTCTATAGTGCCGACTATAAACTCAATTGCAAATGGGGAACCGAGGGGAAACCAGACTATCTGTTTACAGATAATGGTAAAGATTTCCGATCTAATCACGCTCAGCAAATTGCCACCCAGTTAGGTTTTGTCTGGCATTATCGAGATCGCCCATCAGAAGGTGGCATTGTCGAACGCCCATTTGGCACTTTTAATACACAGTTTTTCTCAACTTTGCTAGGTTACACGGGTTCAAATGTGCAGAAACGTCCAGAAAACGCCGAAAAGAACGCGAGTCTGACTCTGCTAGAGCTAGAAATACGGCTTGTAAGATACATTGTCGATCACTACAACCAATCCATTGATGCAAGGATGAGTAATCAAACACGATTTCAACGGTGGGAGTCAGGGTTAATAGCTACGCCAAACCTTTTGTCCGAGAGAGAGTTAGATATTTGTTTGATGAAACAAACTCGCCGCAAAATATATCGCGGTGGCTATGTGCAATTTGAGAACTTAACCTATCGAGGTGAAAACTTATCTGGTTATGCAGGGGAAAGTGTGATTTTGCGATACGACCCCAGAGACATTACAACTGTTTTTGTTTATCACCTAGAAGGAAGTAAGGATGTTTTTTTAGCTCGTGCATTTGCTCAAAATCTAGAAGCTGAGAGGATTGGATTGGATGAGGTTAAAGCAAGCAGTCGTAGGCTGCGTCAAAAGGGAAAGACCTTAAATAATCGCTCAATTCTAGAGGAGGTAAGCGATCGCCAAATATTTGAAGATCGCAAACGAAGTCGCAAACAAGTCAAGAAAAATGAGCAGGCATTGATATCCACACAACCAGCATCTGTCCTGTCTGAGACGGTTGAGGAAACAGTGTTGGAGTCTCCCTTATTTAGGGAACGACCCAAATATGATTTAGCCCAACTTCGCAATGATTATGGATGGTAAACTATGTCTCAAGCAACAGAAATTGCCGAGCAGTTAGGACAAATCAAGCAAGAGAACCCATATTTACAGAAAGAGATCGCGCGGCTGAATCGTGAAGATTTTATAGAACTCGAACAAGTGGAGCTTGTGCATAATTGGCTAGAGAGTAAGCTCAAGTCTGGTCAGCCCTGCCGTATTGTCGGTGAGTCTCGGACAGGTAAGACTATTGCCTGCGATTCCTACCGACTTAGACATAAACCGATACAAGAGCATGGCAAACCTCCAATAGTGCCTGTCATTTACATTCATCCGCCGACAGAATGTGGGTCACGAGAACTTTTTAGGACGATCATCGAGGATTTGAGATATCAGATACCCAAAGGGACTATTGCAGATCTACGAGATCGCACCTATAAGGTTTTGAAGAGTTGCAATGTAGAGATGTTGATTATTGACGAAGCAGATCGGCTTAAGCCTAAAACTTTTGCCGATGTGCGCGATTTTTCTGACAGGTTGAAGATTTCTGTGGTCTTGGTTGGCACAGATCGTTTGGATGCGTTAATTAAGCGTGATGAACAGGTCTATAACCGCTTTCGGGCTTGTTATCAATTTAAACTTTTGACAGGGGAGCAGCTTCGGCAAACGGTAGAAATTTGGGAGCGGCAAGTACTGTGTTTACCTGTTGCCTCCAACTTAACCAGCAACGAAATGCTCAATATTTTGCAAAAAGCCACACGAGGCTACATTGGCTTGCTAGATATGGTGTTGCGTACAGCGGCTATTCGCTCTTTACAGAAAGGGTTGACAAGAATTGACAAAGCTACGCTGCAAGAAGTGACAGAGGAATTTAGGTAATGCAGACTATTCAACCTTGGTTCTTTCAGATTGAGCCTTATGAGGGTGAGAGCATTAGCCATTTTTTAGGACGGATTCGCCGTGAGAACTATTTAACTTCAAGTGGCTTAGGTAAATTGACAGGACTTGGTGGTGCGATCGCGCGATGGGAAAAGTTTCGCTTTAATCCTCCTCCTAGTGCTAAAGACTTAGAAGCTTTGGCTCTGGTAGTGGCTGTAAGTGCCGATAGGTTATTCCAAATGCTACCGCCTGAAGACATAGCAATCAAGCTTGAGCCGATTCGGATCTGTTGTGCTTGCTATGCTGAGCAACCTTGTCATCGGATGGAATGGCAATATAAAACGACTGATCGTTGTACTCGTCATGGGGTGACTTTGCTATCTCAATGTCCAAAATGTCATGCAAGGTTTAAGATTCCTTCACTATGGATTGAAGGGCGTTGCCATCGTTGCTTTACGAGTTTTGCAGACATGCAGCCTAACCAAAAGTTGTTATGACGAGCATTGGCTAGACTGCCCAATCACTACATCTATAAAAAACAATTTATTACTATAGTTGCATGAGTCAGATCACGGTCCAATGTCGCCTCATCGCCAATGAATCTACCCGTCAAATACTTTGGGAGTTGATGGCAGAGCGCAACACGCCTTTGATTAACGAACTCTTACAAAGGATTGCACAGCATCCTGACTTTCTGACATGGCGGCAAAAAGGGGGATTACCTAATGCTATTGTCGGAGATCTCTGTAAATCTCTCAAGACTGAACCTCGCTTTAGTGGTCAACCTGCAAGGTTTTATCTTTCGGCTAAGCAACTTGTAGAGGATATTTTTAAGTCTTGGCTTACGCTCAAAAAAAAGCAACAACGCAAGCTTGAGCGTAAGCTCCGTTGGTTGGAGATTCTCAAAAGTGATGTAGAACTGCAAAAGCTTGGTAATTGCGATTTAGCGTCGATTCGTAGTCAAGCTAGTATCGTCCTCAGTCAAGTACAAGCTAGCGATCGCCTAGATGATTTCAATGTGGTTAATTGCCTGTTTGCCCTATATCGAGATAGTAAAGAAGTTTTGACTAGGGTCGCGATCACGTACTTACTCAAAAATGGCGGCAAAGTTAGCCAGAAAGAAGAAAATCCCGAACATTTTGCTAAGCGTCAACGCAAAGTCCAAATCACTGTAAAACGGCTTATTGAACAGATAGAAAGTAGTTTACCGAAAGGAAGAGATTTAACGGGGCAAACATGGCTAGAAACCTTACTAATTGCGGCAACTACTGTACCCAAAGATGAAGTCGAAGCAAGGAGTTGGCAGGACAATCTACTGAAGCATCCAAGTTATCTTCCATTTCCTATTACGATCAAGTCTAATGAGGTGATGACTTGGGAAAAGAACGCGCAGGGTCGTCTATACGTTCGTTTCTGTGGTTTGGGGAAGCATAGATTTGCGGTTTATTGTGACAATCGACAGCTCCATTGGTTTAAACGTTTTTTTGATGACCAAACAACGAAAAAACAAAGCAAAGATGCTCATTCCAGTGGTCTGTTTACTTTGCGCTCTGGATGTATTGCATGGCAACTAGGCGATGGTAAGGGGGAGCCTTGGAATGTTAACCATTTGTATCTTCACTGCACTGTGGATACAAATCTGTGGACGGATGAAGGAACGGCAAATGTACGTCAGGAGAAAGCGGCTGAGACAACAAAAGATTTGGCTATTATGAAAGAGAAAGAGACCTTGTCTAAGGATCAAGAGATCTATGTTAAACGTCTACAATCTACACTCAATCGCATTAACAATCCTTTTCCTAGACCGAGTAAGCCTCTATACGAAGGTCAAGCCCATATTCTCCTTGGTGTCAGTATGGGCTTGGAGCATCCTGCTACGGTTGCGGTGGTTGATGTGATTAATGGTAAAGCGATCGCCTATCGTAGTATCCGTCAATTGTTAGGTGAGAATTATGGGTTACTCAATCGCCAAAGATTTCAGAAACGACAGAACGCTCATGATCGCTACAAAGCTCAGAAGCAGTTTGCCGATAATCAATTTGGTGAATCTGAGTTAGGGCAGTATATTGATCGTTTAATCGCGAAAGCGATTATTGCGGTTGCTAGAGAATACCGTGCTAGTAGTATCGTCATTCCTGAGTTAGATGATATGCGAGAGTCTGTACAAGCGGAAGTTCAGGCGATCGCTGAACTAAAAATTGTTAATGTTGTGGAAGCTCAGAAGAATTATTCTAAGAAATGTAGTGTCAATGTCCATAATTGGAGCTATGGGAGGTTGATTGAATGCATTAAGTCTCAAGCGGCGAAGTTAAAGATTGCGATTGAGCAGTGTAAACAACCTCATAAGGGTAGTCCGCAGGAAAAAGCTAGGGATTTGGCTGTTAATGCTTATCTAGCTAGGAAATAATTTTTAATAAGATTTGCGGAATCTTGACAATTAGAGAATTTTTTTGCATAGTTTTTTATAGCGCCGTAGTTCATGGTTGTTTTCAATCCTCTGTGCTACGCAAGTATGGGTTAGTTTGACTGTTAGTTAAGGCGGTCTTGCTTTCTGACCCTTGTGGCTACTCGCTCTGATGCTGCCGTTGCAAGACGGGAATAAGGTGCGCTCCCAGCAATAAGGGTATAGATTTACTTACTTTAAGTAGTGGCTACTGAATCACCTCCGAGCAAGGAGGAACCCTCTTTTTTTACGCGAACCTCAAGCAAGGTCTAATTTCCTGACAGGTTCGCGCAATGTCTGAAATGTTTGTCAGTAAATAATTTCGATTTTATATTTGCTGGTAAGTATTTCTTAATGTTGTTTCTGGTATGAGTTAATAAATAGGTTCGCACTTTGTTTGTTTAAATGCTTTACATAGCAAGGCTTTTAAGTAATCAGGGTTGCAATCTCTCTTCTAGAAATATGAGGGTTGAAAGGTGGGACAGTCCTCTATCACGACTTTCTTGATAAACGTTGCAATCTCTCTTCTAGAAATATGAGGGTTGAAAGCCACAACAACGCCCATCTCTCTATCGTTGTCACGTTGCAATCTCTCTTCTAGAAATATGAGGGTTGAAAGCATTGCATATAATCAGTAGGCATGTATACATTTCCTGTGTTGCAATCTCTCTTCTAGAAATATGAGGGTTGAAAGAATGTGTTGATTCTTAGGTGATCGCCGAATGTAGATTGTTGCAATCTCTCTTCCAGAAATATGAGGGTTAAAAGGGTTGATAAACTACATGATCAAGATTCATGCCAGTGTTGCGATCTCTCTTCCAGAAATATGTGGGTTGTAAAGTACATCTCTGTCTTAGCTAAAGGTATAAGAATACAAAGTTATGATCGCTATTTTAAGAACGAGTAGGCTGAAATTCTTTGATTATCCCTCAGCCCCGAAACCATTAGGAAGGCGATCGCAATAGTTCGACGACATTAATTTGTTAACAATAAGAAGATATCTGTATACTTCTAGTATTATTAATAACGACACTAATTTGTTAACGGCGACAAGTAATGTGTTACTCGACA
>NZ_JACJQY010000053.1 GCF_014696925.1 Phormidium tenue FACHB-1050
GACAGCACCGCCCCTTCATGCACTATCCCTAACTTGCCATAGCGATCCAAAGCTTCATAATAATTTTTGATCGGCTTGTGCGATGGCTTGAGGCTGAGACTGGGCATATGGGCTATATGAAGTTTTTATGCAATAACACTACTATAGACTGTGTAAGAAAATAAATGTGATCTCTTTGGCAAGTCCTATTAGTGACTGGGCGATCGGCAGGTTGGGTCAGTGCTTTGGTGAATTATTTACCTATTGAAGGCGCGATCACGGAGAATTCAAGCTTACTTGGTTGGTGGCAATGGATTGTTATAATTTTAATGACACCTTTCTACTACTCCCAAATGCTATGTCAACCATCACTATTCATCAACTAGAACCAGACATTGCCCAACAGCTAGAACAACGCGCCGCCCAACATGGGCGCACCATTGAGCTTGAAATTAAAGCAATTCTCAAAAGCGTATTAGCACCCAAAAAGCCAAGCAATATTGACCTCGCTACCGCCATTAATAGACGCTTTGCAGACTTTGGAGACTTTGAAATCCCCGAAATTCCTAGAGAACCCATGCGTCCCTTACCAACATTCGATCTATGAAGATTGTTCTTGATACCAACGTCCTGTCAGAACTGATGAAACCCCAAGGTTCACAAACCGTCAAATCTTGGGTTGCTGCTCAGCCTAGAGAAAACCTAAACCCTTGGGACTATTGAGCGATCGCGGGTGTATTTGGGTTTTGATTTAGGCGATCGCTATACTAAAAAATGTTAGATCCTTCGATCAACTGCTCAACATCAGAAGGAAAATCACCCTTCTCAACCATTTTCCAAAAAACCCTATAACAATCATTCTTCCCACCCTCATTCCTTGGATATCCCAACCAAACAATCACAATCAATTTTCCATCCATTGACCTCTATCAATCTATCTCAACTCCCTCAGTAAGCGCCGAAATTCTAGCATCCATTTCACTTAGATAAGAGACTAGATTCAAAGGATTTTTCTTCGCATCATTCCACAAAAAATCAAGAAAACTTTTTATATTTTTTCTGCTCATACTGCGACTTACAATTTATTGCTGCTAGCCTATTCGTATCATAACACCATGCCACTATCCCCCCTAAATCAAAGCACCTTATCAAATATTCGCCTCATTGCTTCTGATGTGGATGGCACTCTTACCCACAATGGAAAATTCTCCTCTGATTTCATCTCAACTCTTCTCGATTTACAATCAGCAGGAATCAAAGTCCTATTGGTGACAGGTCGCTCGGCAGGTTGGGTCAGTGCTTTGGTGAATTATTTACCTGTGGCAGGGGCGATCGCAGAAAATGGTGGCTTATTTTTGCTTCCTAATGGTCAACAAGATTTACTCTCTTCTATTCCCAATATATCTAGACATCGCATTCTTCTAGAAAATGCTTTCCATCAAATCAAACAGCTATTTCCAAATCTTCAGACTTCCACCGATAACCAGTTCCGTATTACCGATTGGACTTTTGATGTCAATGATTTATCAACTGATGATATTCAAGCCATCTCTTCGCAATGTCAGCAAATGGGTTGGAGTTTCACGTACAGCAATGTCCAATGTCATATCAAACCACCGCACCAAGATAAAGCAACTGGCTTAGATGCTGTACTCAAAAATCATTTTCCTGAACTCAATTCGCAGCAAGTCCTAACCATTGGCGATAGCCCCAATGATGAGGCGATGTTTAATCCTGCAAAATTTCCCGTTTCGGTCGGTGTAGCCAATGTTCGTCACTATCAAGACAAGATGCTGCATTTACCTAAATACATGACTCATGCCTCTGAGTTTGCTGGCTTCCAAGAGTTAGCCCAGCTATTACTCAAAAATAGTGTCTTAGATGACAGAATGTAAGCGCGACAAACCTATTCAGACTGATATCTATGAAATTTTGATCTTTTTTTGATCTTTTATAGATCAGATCTAGAGCGATCGCTGTATGCTTAAATTGCAGTTTTTTATCTACAGGAGATTACTTAGTTAGTTTTCCCCTTCAAACACAAAAAAGCCAGTGACTGCGAACTCACTAGCTTTCTTGTAAACCCGAAGGTTTTTAAATTTAATATCCGAAAATGGACAGATGTTGCTTTGGACGGCAATTTTGTTCAGTGCTTTCTTATATCTTAACGCAAGATATAAGTTTAGCAATAGTTTTTGCTGCGAATTTTTAAAGTTTTTTGCAAAAGCCAATAATTGATTATTGAACTGAATTCAAAAAGTCTGTCTGTTTTCTGATTGAAGTCGCTACAAACCTTACAATCAGGACAATCTAGATGTTTTTAATTTTGCAATCCTTGCAGGAACAGATCTTTGTTGAGATCTTCTTTAGCAAGCTCATGGGAGGTCAAAAATAATGATCTCCCTAAATAACCAGTATTCTTCCCGAAAGTTTTCACCAACTAAATCAAATAATCCTTGCCCGATCTGCGATGACATCACAGGAAAATGTCGAATTGCTTCGGATAATCAAGATTTTGTCCTCTGCATGACCCATCCCAGTGATGCAGATCTCACAGATTGGAAATATCTTGGCGAAACTAATGGCAGTTACTTTGCGGGTAAGTATGTCCGCAAGCGTCCTGAGTCAGAGTCGGATCGCCAAGAGCGTCGTGACAGAAATTTAAAACTGCGAATAGCTCAACAAAAGGCAAAGCGAGATGGTTTGGCGAAGTTGCCTGATGCTACTCAACGCGATCGCCTTTATCAAAATTATTTGCAGAAACTTGATTTAAACAGTTTAGATAAGGCTGACTTAGAAAGTCGTGGCTTATCTGAGCTAGAAATCAAATATTTAGGTGCTAAATCAACTAATTCTGGCTATATCCTGCCAATTAAGAATCCTAATGGCAAAATCCTCGGTTTTCAAATCCGTCTGCGTGATGCTACATCAGGACGCTATCGTTGGCATAAACCTTTTGGGATCTCGGCGCAACAACAAAATGGTGAGTTGCCCCTCGCTTTTCATGGTGATATTCAGGTTGATTGTCAGCGTGTGGTCTTGGTTGAAGGGACAGGAGTTAAGCCCTATCTTGCTGCTAAGTTACGTGGTTGTGTAGCGATTGGCGCTTCGGGCGGTCAGTTTGTCGCTAGTAAAGAAACTTTACAAAGTTACTTTGACGTGATTGGGGCAAAGCCTGAGTTGACTCGTTTGGAATATGCGATCGATGCAGGTGATATTGCTAATCCATCTGTAATGCGCCGCCATGAGAAAAATCTCAATTTTTTAGCTGACCTTGACTATGCTATTGAAGTTCTCTGGTGGGGTCAGGTTGCTAAAACTGATGATGATATTGATGAATTATCTAGTGAAATAGATATTCGGCTTTTGACGGTTGAGCAGTTTTGTCAGATCGCTAATTATCAGCCTAAGCCTAAGTTTTCACCTTTCCAATGGTTGAAAGATAAGCTTTTTCCCAAGAAAGCAGCTAATGGTTTTACTAATAAGTCTGACAAACCAAGGAGATCGCCTCAACCCACATTACCTAAATTTGTATATGAGGCTGAGGCAAGGATTAAAACTTGGCGTGATTCGCTATTAACGAATAAACATATTCTTGATGCTTCGGCGACGGGTACGGGCAAAAGTTACGATGCGGGGCGGTTGCGTCCTGAGCTATTTGATGGTGTTGAGCGGATCATCTATATATCTAATGATTCGCGCAATGTCACCACAGCAACTTTGCAGGATTGGGAGATTTTACCTGCGCGTCACAACGGACTAACTAATAAATCTGGTAAGTTACGCCGTGCTAAGTTAGGTGAAACTCTTCATGCTCAGGCGAATTGCTCTAGAACTGGAGCGATCGCTGCTTTACGCGATAAGGCAATTACTGATACTAAGGTCATTTGTGAGACTTGTCCTTTGCTGAATGCTTGCCGTGGCAGTTCAGGTGATGGGTTTGGGTTTCGACATCAAAGGGCGATCGCTTTTAATTCTAAAATCTTGCGATCTCATCCTGCGAGTTTGCCTAGTCCCACTGAGTTTGATTATTCAAAAACTTTGCTGGTATGGGAAGAGGTTTCAGAAAGTTTGACGACGATGCGCCAGATTTCCGTTGGTCGAGAGGATGTGGATCAGGCGATCGCTTTGCTAACTCGTTCTCATCTTGACCATAAGCAGCAAATTATTGATGTGCTGAATAAATTGCATGGGTTATTGGCTTATAAGTCTTACCACGGGATTGATTTTCATGGGATTAAATCGGCTATTCCTGATGTTATTGATACGACTTTGCTGGCTGAATTACTTAAACCAGATCTATCGATTCTCGATACGGTTGATGGCATTGCGGATTCTGAGTTTGAGAATGCTAGGGGCAAGGATAAGCGCGAGTTGGCTAAGTTTCATGCTTTGCTGAAACGAGAAACTACTTTCCATGCTGATGATATTAGGCAAAAGATTGATCGTGAGGTTTTAAAGCAATGGCTGGTTGAGTTTTTGGATATTCTCTCTGGAGCTATTTCCCACGGTGATTTGCATATTCAATATGAAAAGTTAACTGTTTCTCTAGATGACTCTCGCTTACGGGATATCGCCCACAGATCAGCAGCTAATCTTTATCTGGATGCTACGGTTGATGTGACTGATCTGCAAATGCGTCTCGATGCTCCTGTCCATACCATTAAGCAATCAGGTGAGTTGGTTATGCCGCAGATTTTTCAGGTGCATAATCTGGGGCGTTTAGGGATGCAGCGTCGTGAGGAGAAGACAGCTAAAGTTCAAGCGATTATTGCTCATCTTACTGAGCTTGATCCTTCGACTAGAGTGATTGATTTTAAAAAGTTTGCTAATTCTGAGGCTCATGGCTTTTGGTTCCGTGATTCCCGTGGCTCCAATGATTTCAAAGCGGCGAAAACTTTTGTGATTGTTGGGACTCCTTGTGCCAATATTGCGATGCTTCGTGCTGATTATGTGGCGATGACGGGGTTACATCCAATGGATAAGGATGCTGATTTTGCGGCGTTTGTTGATCGCCATATTTTGGCTACTGTCCAGCAGTGTTTTGGCAGAAAGGCAGGCGATCGCTTTCAGGATGGGGACAAGATTTATTTCTTGTCGGATTTTGATCTGGGTGATATTCCCCATACTCTGATTAAGTCTGGTGATATCACTGCGGAGGCGATGTCTAATTTGGAGCTTTTACAATTTAGGGTGGCTCAGGTGATTAATTCTGTTGCGGATGGTGGTTTTGATTTGCTCAATGCGTCAGAACGCCATTTATGTCAGTATTTCGGGATTAAGCGCGGGATGCTGCGTTACCATTTTGATTGGATCAAACTGTTATTAGATTCTCTATATAACCAATTGATCCATAGTTTTAATGAAAATATGCTTTCTCTTACCGACTCTCAGGATTTTGAAATAGTTGATCTTTGGGTTGGTACAACTGAGTTGTTTTTAGCTGAAGAGATCCCGATAAAGGAGACTTTGGCTGGAATATTTGAATTTTTTGCGGAACATATTCCGCTTTATCTACATAGTCATGTTATCTCAAGGCTTTCTGATAATGCTCGTCATAAGTTGTTCTCAACTTTGGCTGTGTTGGCGTTCTAGCTGACTATAGTTGAACTCACCTTAAGACTCTAAATCTAGCCAGATATTCTTCCCCATAACGTGAGGCAATTGAATTACTGACTGGTGAGATGTTAGATGCGTCAAAACTAGCTGAGAATAAATCTAGGATTTCCTCAAGAGTCGTTCCAAACGGTGGTCCATCAGGTCGATTGTGCGCCCAGAATAAGGCAATCAATTCTCCAGTTGGTTTTAAAATTGAACGCACCATTTTTACATAATCGGAGCGTTGTTCGGGACGGATCGCGCAGAAGCAAGTATGTTCGATCGCATAGTCGAAACTGGCTGGAAATTCTTGGGGCAATGCAAAAATATCTCTTTGCAGAAATTGTATTGATATTCCCATTGTTTGGCTTAGCTTTTGCCCAAGGGCGATCGCGCTAGGTGCAAAGTCAAAACCAATCGTATCAAAGCCATGCTTGGCAAATAAAATCGCATCATGTCCTTGACCGCAGCCTACCACGGCTGTCTTTCCTGCGATCGGTGCTTTGGTTGAGGCTAATAAACTAGCAAATGGAGGAGCTGCCATGCCGATATCCCACTTGGCTGTATCTTCTTGATAGCGCTGTTCCCAGTATTCTGGATTGGTTGTTAGCATAAAGTCTAATGAAATAAAATTGTGAATGGGTGAGTTATGAAACTGTTATCAGACTGGGGCATTACTAGTGACTGGTGGCGAGGGTTACGTGGTGAATATTGGGTGATTGCTCAAGGTGTTTTATTGTTCTGCTTCGCAATTTTACCGAATGAGCAACCCAGTTTTATTAATATAGATTCACCTGTTTGGAATTACTCAAGTTTAGGGCTAACTGTTGTTTTTGGTGTTGGGGCAATGATTTTGTTGGGGCGATCACTTTTCGATCTAGGTCAAAATCTGACTCCATTACCGCACCCTAGAGATGAGGGTCAGTTAGTGCAAACGGGGATCTATAGTGTGGTGCGACATCCTTTATATAGTGGTGTTATTTTTCTTGCCTTTACCTATGCTAGTTGGCAAATAAGTTGGGTACATTTTTTAGGTGCGATCGCTCTATTCATTTTCTTTGATGCTAAAGCGAGAAAAGAGGAAGTGTGGCTTACAGACAAATTTCCTGCATATTCCACCTATTGTACTTCTGTAAAAAAGCTAATTCCTTGGATTTATTAGCTTACGACAGTTATAGTAATCATTGCTGCTGAACTTGCCCAATCTACTGTCTTATTCAATAGTTTATTGGTTAGCAACTGTTGGACGATCGCAATTTCGTCATCGGTGAGAAACTTGGTTAGATGGCTGGCATAGGATGGCTTTGTTTGAGATTTGCTAAACCAACGGTTTAACAAAGCCGTAGAAATTTGCATTGGCGTAGTAATGCGTTCTACTTCTATTTCAACAGCTAAACCCACTTTCTCAAAAGCCGATCGCAAATCATCAATATCCCAATTTGTCATCGAGTCATCAGGATTGGCATAGATTGCTTCTTCCGCTTGTATCCAGCGATCGCCAAATTCATCAGGTAAATCGAGCAATCGATAAATTCGCTGTGTGTGTTTGGGAATTGATTCATAGAGAGCAATTTTGCCGTGAGGTTGCAAGAGATTTGCTAATTGCTCTATGCAAGCTAATTTGTCAGGTTCTCGCATCAGTGTGTTATAGCCAATAATCGCTTCAAACTTCATAGAGGCGATCGCTTCAGGAAGTTCTATGAAAGAACCATGCATAACAATTGGGCGCAAAAGTTCGGGCAAACTTGCTGCTTGTTCTTGCAAAGCGATCGCTTCTGATTTTTGATAAGTTATTGCATAGACTCCGCCTTCTGGAACCGATCGCAACGCTTCCCATGTGAATAATCCTGTGGCTGCATTTAGGTTGAGAACTACATCATGACGTTGCAGCGATAACTTGGAGAATAGGCGATCGCGTATTGTTGCTAATCTTTCACCCGCCTGTCCGATGGTGCGTTGTAACCAGCGATCGCTTTTGGTATCAGTTGGGCTAAAGGTAAGAATTTCAGGCAATTCTACGACTACACCGCTTACCATTGCGGCTAATTGAGCTTCACGGCGACGTTCTACTTGCAACTTAACCTTGGCTTCTGCGCCTTGATCTGATGGTTGATAGAATACCTGTCCTTGTAAGCTGCTGGGTAAATATTGCTGCTCGATCCAATGGTCGCGATAGGCGTGGGGATAGAGATAGCCAGCCCCATGACCGAATCCTTTTTTATCACGATTACCATCTTTGAGAGGATTAGGAACATCGGATTGACGTTCCTGCTCTACGGCGGCGATCGCGTCGAAGAAGCCCATGAGACTATTGGATTTGGGAGCATTGGCTAGATAGAGCGTGGCTTGGGCTAAATGATAGCGTCCTTCAGGCAACCCAATGCGGTCAAAGGCTTCAGCGCAAGCATTCACCACCACCACAGCTTGCGGGTCAGCAAGTCCGATATCTTCACTCGCCAAAATCAGTAATCGTCGCAAAATAAAACGGGAATCTTCTCCTGCATAGACCATTTTAGCTAGCCAATAGAGAGCCGCATCAGGGTCGGAACCACGCACGCTTTTGATGAAGGCGCTAATTGTATCGAAGTGAGCATCGCCTTCTTTGTCGTAGAGAACGGCTCTTTGTTGAATGGATTCTTCGGCGACGGATAGAGTAATGGCGATCGCCCCATCTTCATCTGGTTCTGTTGTTTCTACTGCTAGTTCTAAGGCATTCAGCAGCGATCGCGCATCACCGTTGGCGACATTGGCTAAATGGGTGATCGCTTTTTCGGTCACATTTACGTTGAGGTTGCCGTAACCTCTTTGGCGATCGCTAATTGCTTGTTCTAATACGCGCCGCAAATCTGCTTCGGTTAAGGGCTTTAATTGGAATAATCGCGATCGGCTGACTAAGGCTTTATTCACTTCAAAGAAGGGATTCTCAGTAGTTGCGCCGATAAGAATGATTGTGCCGTTCTCTACCCAAGGCAGTAATGCGTCCTGTTGGGATTTGTTGAAGCGATGCACTTCATCGACAAAGAGGATCGTGCGTTGATTGTGATAGCCGCGTTGAGTTTGAGCGGTTTCGATCGCTTCTCTGATTTCTTTTACACCTGCGAGAACGGCATTGATGGCGATGAAGTGGGCGTTGGTGGTGTTGGCGATAATTCTTGCTAGGGTGGTTTTGCCTGTCCCTGGGGGGCCATAAAAGATGAGGGATGATAGGCGATCTGCTTGGATGGCGCGGCGGAGCAGTCTTCCTTGTCCGAGGATATGTTCTTGTCCGATAAATTCATCAAGGTTGCGCGGACGTAGGCGATCTGCAAGCGGGGCTTCTGATGCGGTGATTTGCTGTCGGTGGTTCTCGAATAGGTTCAAGATTTTTGCTTAACCATTTGTAATTTCTAAGATAGACTCAATTTCTGCCAGCTTTTGCTGAAAAAGTGTGCGTAGATCTGTTAGCTGTTGTGGATCTATATTGGCGATATTTTCCTTAGATAATTTCTCGACGCTACGTTGTATTGCTGTAATTTCCTTTGAAGGACTATGCTCTGACTTAATGTATTTAGCCTTAATTTGAGCAATAAGTTCTCTAGTCTTGGCTACATTTAAATCCTGTGATAGTACCTGCTCAGTCGCTTTGATCCGTTCTTTCGATGCTATTTTTTCTGAAGTTTCTAAGGTCTTAGCGGATAGGACAGAGAGTGCTAAAGCATGAGCGCCCTTGAGTCCACGTTCCCTAATTGCTTGTTTTAAGTCATTAGGCAAGGACAGCATCGGCATCAGATTTGCTTTTACTGATGTTGGATTGAGCGCTAAACCTAGCAACACTAACAGTAATTTTTCTTCAGCTTCATTCACGCCTAAACTTTGAAGTCCTGAGATCTGCTCTTCGGTAGTGGCGGTGACAAGACTTGTTAGTTGACTTGTTTGTTTTTGTCTTTCTAAACGTTTTAATACAGTTGCCAGAACTGTCAATATCTCCTCTGTTCCCATGCTGGTAACGTCAGCAACTTCTTTAAAGATTGCTTCGGCTTTGTCAAGAGGATTAAGATCCTCATGGTGAATAAATGTCAATAACGCTTTGCGATGTAAGTCATTGGGCATGATGGCGATGACCGATCGCAATGTTTGCCATCCTAAGATTTTGGCTGCTTCCCAACGGCGTTGACCATCTAATAGGAGATAGTTGTCATCTTGAGGAATCACAATTAATGGGGTGATTTGTCCGTCTTTTTCGAGACTTCTAGCAATGATTAGGATACTTTCATTGGTAATAGTCTGACGCGGTTGATGAGGATTTGCTTGAATCTTGCTTACCTCAATATCTTTTTCCCCCGACTGTTCTTGTAGCTGAGATCTGAGGGTTTCAATTTGCTGTTCGAGAACAGGAGACTGAGAAGATCGCAGCTTTTCTACTTCGGCTTGTAGTTCAGAAATACGTTGTGCTTGATCTGTCGCTTGGATTGCGCCAGTAAATCTTTGTGAAATTGATGGAATCTTTCCCATTGTGATGTTTCCTGTTTGAATTTATGTGTTCTAACATGGTCGGCACTTTGCGCCGCCCATCCTAACCTTTTAATAATTTAATGATGTCTTTGGTGATCGCTTGAAAATCGCTGCAAGCAGGATGATTTGGTCGATATTTTTGTAATGGCAACCCATTAGCGCTACAGTTTTTGAATTCCGATGAATCACGGATATGGGGATAGAGTTTGATCCTTAATTGTTCAGTTATTTCTGGCAACTGTTGTAAATATTGTCGATGGATTGCACGGCTACTGTCATAAAGGCTCGGTACTAGTCCAAGTATCTGTGGAGAAGGATCGAGTTTGAGATCATCTGTGATGGCGATCGCCCATTCGACTAAATCCGCAACTCCAGATATGGACTTCATTTCTAGCTGGATCGGTACAAGCAAGCCTGTACTTGCCGCGATCGCATTTTCGCAAATTATGCCCATTGTGGCGGGGCAGTCCAAGATCACCACATCGTGACGGAGGGGATGACTTTTTAAGCGATCGGCGAGAGCATATTCGCCTCGGCGACGAATCACCAAATCATCGGCTAGTCTTGCCATGCTGGGATGCCCTTGACAGACTTCGATGTTAGGAAGATCCCATGCAGGAACCAATGTCCAATCACCTGTAAATTCTTTAGACAAAGCGCCAACTATTGATGTTTCTGGGGTTGCGGGTGGGAGTCCACAGAAAACATCCAAAGCACGTTGAGGATCAAGATCGATTAATGCAACAGATATTTTATGCTTGCTCAATTCATAGGCGAGGTGGACAGCGAGAGTTGATTTCCCCACTCCGCCTGCATTTGCAACGATTCCAATGATGATTTGTTTTTTGCTCATGTCATTGCCAGCGATGTCGTATTTTAATATACGACATAAAGCCCAAAAAAGTTATGGCGCACGCTTCGCGTGCGCCATAACTTTTTTTGGTGTTTGATGCTAGATTGGCAGTGATAGTATGTCGTATTTTAAAATACGACATACTAAGATTTTCTTTGCTGCTAATTTTTGGATGTGCTTAACCATGCAAAATATCTATGAACTACCTCAAGAGCTAAATCATCTAGAAAAATTTGAACAAATTGTTTCTGGTAAAAATATCCAGATTGAGCGCATCATTTCCACGGGACAAACTACTCGCTCTGGACAATGGTATGACCAAACTACCGATGAATGGGTGATTTTACTTCAAGGTGAAGCCGAGCTTTCCTATTCAGATGATTCGAGAATAAAACTAAAAGCTGGAGATTATCTGCTCATTCCCGCCCATACAAAACATCGTGTTGAATATACTAGTGTCGAGCCAGCCTGTATTTGGCTTGCCGTGCATGGACAACTTTCCCCTTAGTTAATCCAAAGCTCTTTTGAATCATAAAAATTCCCTCGTTGCTCAAGTTTAAAATCACCCAAAAGTAAACCTAGCCAAATTTCTATGATGGGTAAAGACAGAGCTGCTTGTAAATCCATCAAGCGAATAGGCGAAGAACTATTAGCAATGCAATGCGCGATCGCCTTAATCCAACTTGAAACATCTTCAGCATGAGCAGTACTAATCGCCCGTTCAAATTCCTCCTCCATACTAAGCAAATTTTCTTGCTCTAAAGATTGAATCAAAACCTCCTTATCAATTTCGCCAACTATCGAATTACCATGTTTCGTTGGTTCAGAAATCTTCCTAGGTAAACTCTGCAAAGGCTCAATAAACTGGTCAAAATCCACCACCATCGACTGACGCACATAACGATCAAAAGCATCATCAGACATGATCGGCTCACCATTAGCTGCACGAGAATGTAACTCTTCAAATAAAAAGTTAGAGCGATCGCAAAACAAATCAGCAATCTGACTTACCGCTTCTCCTGCAATTCTCAACTGCGATCGCGTATCAAGATCTACCAGAGTCAAATCTAAAAGCTGAAACACCATTGGCAAATTTGCATCTTCAGGAGTCAGTCTTGCTGTAGAAAGGACATCCCATAAATCCAACTCAAGCTGTTTAACTTTCATAGCTTTTCCAGAAATTCTGTGGTGAGTGCTTCGCGCTCACCACAGAATCAGTCAGAATGACAAGGACAAGGGCGCAAAGGACAAAGCCAAGGATCGAGACGTTCTTGGCTAGCAAATTTCTTAATCCCATAATTTGACTCTATCAAAACCAATACTTTCTGAACATAATTATGTACTTGAGACGCAACCATCCCTGCACAATGGATCGGTGTAATTTCTGCAAATTTCTCTTGACCTTTCCAGATTTGTGCTGCGATCGCATGGATCGGTGTATCAGTTCCTGATTGTCGGTAAACCACTAGCACAGCCCAAAATACTGAGGCAAATTCATCAGTGTTTACAACTAAGTTCTCATGTGAATTATTACGTTTTCGAGAGCGAATTAGATTATGGCGATCGCGATGACGGGCATAGGAACGGCGACTATAGCAAACCGCAGGATTCCAACAGCGATCGCCCAACTCACCATGTAGTTCTTGAGCTTGAGTAGCTGAAAGCATCGCACATTTTTTACACTTTTCGGGGATACCTTTAGCCATGATTTGGGAAAAACAACCTGATAGAACTGATTAAAGCTTTTCGTTAGATTCACCGATTAAGCTCTGGTATTGTGTGCTAGAAAATCAAATGTGTGATGAATACATATCATTCAATCAGGAAAGAACAGCAGAAATTACCTGTGAATAGAAATTCTAGAAGGCTTCGACTTCTTTATTTACTTTAAACTAAGAGAAGTCGAAGCTTCTTCTAATCTATTTCGGACTGCTATAAGTTCGCTCAGGCACAGGAAATCCGCAGGAAGTTCCATCTTTGTGGATGACTTCTTCTTCCCAAGGTAGAGAATACTTGCCTTTTACCATATCCTGCATATATGTATAGGGACAGTCTTGAGCGCCACCTTTGACAGCCACATAACCTCGATGTCCAAATTGGTAAATATTATTTTCTACACTCCAATATTTGCGAGCTTCACGGACTAGATCGGGACGAACTTCAGCAGTAATAATCTCATCAGGACGGTGACTACCCATCACCAAGGGCTGACCATCAAAGTTAACAATCATCCCTTCCCCCATAGAATCAAAGCTGCCATCAGAGCCACACATGCAGACCGAAGTTGTCACCATCAGATTACAGAAAGCATTTGCTTGATTAGTAATTTGCCAAGAATGACGAATTGGAGCAGTATAGCCAGCAGTACGAATCATGATTTCTGCACCTTTATAGGCACATTCTCGCGCCATTTCAGGAAACATGCCATCATGACAAATAATCAGGGCGATCGTACTGCCATTAGGACCTTCACAAACTGGGATTCCGATATCTCCAGGTTCCCAAGGTTCGACAGGAACCCAAGGATGTAGTTTGCGATAGTAAAGTTTCAAGTCGCCTTGATTGTCAATGATAATTCCACTGTTATAGGGATTACCTTGAGGATTATATTCCATCAATGAGAAGCAACCCCAAATATTATTGTCAATGCAAGCTTGTTTAAATGCTGCCACTTCTGCCCCATCTAAGCTACACATGATCTCTGGATTGGTATCCATCGATAGACCATGCAAGGAGTATTCTGGGAATACGACTAGATCCATGGTTGCCATGTTTCGCCTTGCTTTGGCGACCATCTCGCAAATACGTTGAGTTTGGGTAGCTAAGTCTTGTTTGGTGACAACTGTGGGCAATTGAAGTTGCACCATCCCTATTACTACACCGTTAGGGGTTTTATTTAATCCGCCAAGTCCGCTCATGATTGTACAAAGTTTCTAATTTTATAAGATTGGGTAGTTAGGCTTACTTAAAAACTAGAGCCAAAACCTGTGGCGCACGCTGTGTGCCACAGGTTTTGGGGTTTTATATTTAATTGCGCCTAGCTACTTGGGACTTACGCATTGGTTAGATGAGTAAGTCCTAGAGTTTTATTATTAAGGGTATATTTCACAGAGATCGTATTGTTTGATAGATAATCGGTAATAAAGTGCGAACTCAAGCAAGAAAAGCAATCGCCAATTCAAGGATGCTCTAAGCCGTTGTTTCAATCCCTAAAAGGGTTTCAGAGGCCTTGAATCCCTTGCATAGTCCAAAATCACTTGAGCAGGTTTTGTTTCAATCCCTAAAAGGGTTTCAGAGGCTTTGAAGCCAAGCTAGCTCAAGAGGCAGAGCTAGCCGCATTCAGTTTCAATCCCTAAAAGGGTTTCAGAGGCTTTGAATCAAGATACGTATATCTCCGATCTCTCTGTTCATCAGGTTTCAATCCCTAAAAGGGTTTCAGAGGCTTTGAATCATCAAAAGAAATGCTTCCAGATCTGGTAGTCGCTCGTTTCAATCCCTAAAAGGGTTTCAGAGGCTTTGAATCTGAGAGTCCTGCCCGTGCTTGACCAGGGGTAAACCAGTTTCAATCCCTAAAAGGGTTTCAGAGGCTTTGAATCAAGCATTAATGAATACGTTGAGGTTTGCTGATTCTGTTTCAATCCCTAAAAGGGTTTCAGAGGCTTTGAATCCACAATAGCCTTAAGTGCAGGTCTACTTGCAATTGTTTCAATCCCTAAAAGGGTTTCAGAGGCTTTGAATCTCCAAGCTATCAAGCACGCGATCGCCACATCGAAAGTTTCAATCCCTAAAAGGGTTTCAGAGGCTTTGAATCACTTTGTTGCTGGCGATTGGAGCGCGCCGCTTGGGCTGTTTCAATCCCTAAAAGGGTTTCAGAGGCTTTGAATCGTCCGCCGCGTCCGTCGATGCTTACAACGTTTCCGTTTCCGTCTGTTTCAATCCCTAAAAGGGTTTCAGAGGCTTTGAATCAGGGTTTGTAGCTTCTCTCACTTGCGTGAATTTGGAGTTTCAATCCCTAAAAGGGTTTCAGAGGCTTTGAATCATTGTCCACAAGCTCTGATTGTTTGCAATGGCTACGTTTCAATCCCTAAAAGGGTTTCAGAGGCTTTGAATCATTGGATAAGCTCTCGCAATGCAAATAGAATTAGTTTCAAAGTTTCAATCCCTAAAAGGGTTTCAGAGGCTTTGAATCTCAAGTTCAGTTTGCAAAGTCTTGATATCAGTTTCAGTTTCAATCCCTAAAAGGGTTTCAGAGGCTTTGAATCTGGTTTAGTTGTTTTTGTTTGGTTTCACTTATTATGTTTCAATCCCTAAAAGGGTTTCAGAGGCTTTGAATCATAATCGACAAAATTATTTCATATGCTCATATCGGCGAGTTTCAATCCCTAAAAGGGTTTCAGAGGCTTTGAATCATCGGCGGCTTTGCAAAGAGCGCAACTGAACTTTGCCCCTGTTTCAATCCCTAAAAGGGTTTCAGAGGCTTTGAATCTGAAAATGTCTAACCTCACACCTGAACTCAAAAGTTTCAATCCCTAAAAGGGTTTCAGAGGCTTTGAATCCGCCTTTCTTGTATGAAATAGAAAGTATTTTAATTGTTTCAATCCCTAAAAGGGTTTCAGAGGCTTTGAATCATCGGATTAAGGCGACTGTAGCGTCCACAAATGTGGTTTCAATCCCTAAAAGGGTTTCAGAGGCTTTGAATCCAGCATCAAAAACGTCTATCCCGTTGGAAGTAGTGAGTTTCAATCCCTAAAAGGGTTTCAGAGGCTTTGAATCCAACGGAGATTCAAGATTTTGAGGTTTACAGCTCAAGTTTCAATCCCTAAAAGGGTTTCAGAGGCTTTGAATCGATTGTAAACATCAAAGATCCAATCATCACCCGTGTTTCAATCCCTAAAAGGGTTTCAGAGGCTTTGAATCGATCCACCACAGGATCAACTTAAAGGATCACCTTGTTTCAATCCCTAAAAGGGTTTCAGAGGCTTTGAATCAATATCGGAGAGCCCATAGGCTAGGGTCATCAAATGTTTCAATCCCTAAAAGGGTTTCAGAGGCTTTGAATCAGCAATACGAGCGCGCTTCGACTGCGCCTCAGCCACGTTTCAATCCCTAAAAGGGTTTCAGAGGCTTTGAATCCGCTGTAATCAAGTCCCTGAATCGGTGAAGATCTCTGTTTCAATCCCTAAAAGGGTTTCAGAGGCTTTGAATCTAAGTTGCTTAGTTAATAAACTTTTACCATGGATGTTTCAATCCCTAAAAGGGTTTCAGAGGCTTTGAATCAATGGCTGCAATTTCTCCTTGCTTGGCACACCAGCGTTTCAATCCCTAAAAGGGTTTCAGAGGCTTTGAATCGAGATGATATCAAATTAAGATTAACGGAAGCAAAGTTTCAATCCCTAAAAGGGTTTCAGAGGCTTTGAATCAGTATTTCAGTATTTCTAAATAGTTGTTAATCATGTTTCAATCCCTAAAAGGGTTTCAGAGGCTTTGAATCCCCAAAGGGGCAGGGCGCAAACCTAGCCCCGATCCGTTTCAATCCCTAAAAGGGTTTCAGAGGCTTTGAATCAGGCAAATCAGCAAGCATCGAAGCTCGCCTTTGATGTTTCAATCCCTAAAAGGGTTTCAGAGGCTTTGAATCAGTGTGCGTAATGCTTTTGAAGTACCGCTATACCCGTTTCAATCCCTAAAAGGGTTTCAGAGGCTTTGAATCAAACCTGAACAAAGTTGGGTAGCGGTCGTATAAAAGTTTCAATCCCTAAAAGGGTTTCAGAGGCTTTGAATCAAAGGTTATACCCCAAATGTAAATGGGAACGTTTTGTTTCAATCCCTAAAAGGGTTTCAGAGGCTTTGAATCCCTAATCGCTTTGTGAAGTCATCTTTTCTGGCATTGTTTCAATCCCTAAAAGGGTTTCAGAGGCTTTGAATCTTCGGCAAGCTTGGTGAATACTTCGTCCCTACTACGGTTTCAATCCCTAAAAGGGTTTCAGAGGCTTTGAATCTTCTCAAAGTCTTCTCTATCCTTCCTAAGTTGAGCGTTTCAATCCCTAAAAGGGTTTCAGAGGCTTTGAATCAGTCCCACCGCCACTACGCACCAAACCGCTAGTAGTTTCAATCCCTAAAAGGGTTTCAGAGGCTTTGAATCGATATTAGTGCAATCATGCCGAGGATACCGTTAATGTTTCAATCCCTAAAAGGGTTTCAGAGGCTTTGAATCGCTGAGGGTGGTACTTTGCGATCGCAGAAATTGGCAGTTTCAATCCCTAAAAGGGTTTCAGAGGCTTTGAATCATCTTGTATTTCGCAAAGCAAGAGCGTTTTTAGCACGTTTCAATCCCTAAAAGGGTTTCAGAGGCTTTGAATCTTACCATGTTCAATATCGCGGATGGACTAGCTCCAATAAGTTTCAATCCCTAAAAGGGTTTCAGAGGCTTTGAATCTTATAGCTGCTGTGAGCGTCGTTGTAGCTGTCGTGTTTCAATCCCTAAAAGGGTTTCAGAGGCTTTGAATCTAATCAATACACGATATCTATAGCGCCCTTTTTTGTTTCAATCCCTAAAAGGGTTTCAGAGGCTTTGAATCCTATGGTGATTGATTACAAGTCTTTGGGAGAATCTGCGTTTCAATCCCTAAAAGGGTTTCAGAGGCTTTGAATCAGTTTAGAAGTAATCGTCATCAATCACTTTCTTTGTTTCAATCCCTAAAAGGGTTTCAGAGGCTTTGAATCTGCCAATGTTTGCCATGTTCAGCTAGTTTTCTGTAGTTTCAATCCCTAAAAGGGTTTCAGAGGCTTTGAATCACTTCGTGTCTGCATCGCTTAGTATGGTGGTAGTAGGTTTCAATCCCTAAAAGGGTTTCAGAGGCTTTGAATCGTTCTCAATTTTTCCATAGCGCCGCCATCGTTAGCGGTTTCAATCCCTAAAAGGGTTTCAGAGGCTTTGAATCGCGTATTTGTGTCGCCTTTCCCTAATGAAGATGTGTTTCAATCCCTAAAAGGGTTTCAGAGGCTTTGAATCGTGCAACCCCCGTCAGAGTCACCACCGTACAGTTGTTTCAATCCCTAAAAGGGTTTCAGAGGCTTTGAATCCATTGAGTAATATGGCTATCAAAAAGTACGAATCTGTTTCAATCCCTAAAAGGGTTTCAGAGGCTTTGAATCACAAGTCTCTCAAGAGGCAGTTGGGCGAACCTTTTGTTTCAATCCCTAAAAGGGTTTCAGAGGCTTTGAATCTTTAATCCTATCTTCCATATCCTTGGTACAAGATGGTTTCAATCCCTAAAAGGGTTTCAGAGGCTTTGAATCCATTACTCATGCAAGGTGAAGGGTCAAACGGTAAAGTTTCAATCCCTAAAAGGGTTTCAGAGGCTTTGAATCATAAACATCCATGTCACCACAGGGGCAAGTTTCGTGTTTCAATCCCTAAAAGGGTTTCAGAGGCTTTGAATCCGATTATCGCCTTAATTGCTTCTAATACTCAGTTTGTTTCAATCCCTAAAAGGGTTTCAGAGGCTTTGAATCGGATCGCGCACATCCGCCAAGCAAGCGAGTGGCATTATGCGTTTCAATCCCTAAAAGGGTTTCAGAGGCTTTGAATCTTCTTCGCCCATGGCATTCAAATTGGAGATCATTGGTTTCAATCCCTAAAAGGGTTTCAGAGGCTTTGAATCGAGAAATTCGACTGGTTAGACGAAGGCTCTAGATACGTTTCAATCCCTAAAAGGGTTTCAGAGGCTTTGAATCCGCCCGCGCTTATGAAGCATATCATATTTAATTTTCAAGGTGCATTTGCGCGAAGCATACAAATTGTAGCAGATTTGGACTTGCTGAACAGGATTTACAACTTGCACCAGCCAATAAAAAGCTATATTTACCAACATATTCCAGCCCTGCGCGAACCGACAAACTCGCCCGATCGCCATCAAAAACATACCAGCCAAGACTTGTAAAACACCAAACTGCATACTATTAAAAAACATCCACCAACTCGCGCAACTAATGAACTAGAAATCAAGCGAAAAATATTGTATTATCTCGCACCTGTTCACCTCCAATACGTTCTATTTTAGGCTGACAGCAAGCACATAGCATATAAAAACGGATACTATCCTCATCAGGCTTGATTAGCTTACTCAAACGCGATCGCAATTTTGCATATTGAGCATCCGTCAGCTCACACTCAAACACACTAAACTGCATCCATTGCCCATAGGATTTGAGAATCTTATGAATCTTAGTACGGCGCTTATCTTCAGAAATATCGTAGGAGATGACTAGGAACATAATTTATTTCAAAACCAAAGGAGGATACTTATCCGTCTCATCCATTAGATACTTAGCCAACAGCCTAGCCTGAAGCTCAAACGCCTCCTGATAAGTACATTTACGCCCCATCACAGGATGCTTAAATTCTGACTGTTTCTTCTGCTCGTACAGCGTCAAAAATACTTTTCTCGCTTCATTAGACAGAGAAATTGCCTTACTCAAAGGCTCAGCAGTAAAATCTTTAGGCGCGATCGCCTTACGATTAATTGCCGACAGAACGATCGCATCAACAATCAAGGGGCGAAACTCCTCCATCAGATCGAGGGCAAGACTGGGACGACCATAACGCTCCGTATGCAAATAACCAAGATAGGGATCGAAACCGACAATATTTAGCGCCCCCTGTACATCATGACGTAATAGAGAATAGCCAAAACTCAACATTGCATTTACAGGATCAGTCGGTGGGCGGCGGTTGCGAGTCGTAAAGCTAAAACCATCGGCACGAATTAATTTCGGGAAGGCTTGCCAATAGACAGCGCTGCCATGTCCTTCCACACCCCGCAAACTAGGAATTTCCTGATGCAGACTAATCGAATTGATCGCCTGTTCGAGAGCATTAATCGCTTTCTGTAAATCATTATCAGGATAATCCCGCAGATGCCGCATCAATGACGCACGATAATTCTTTAACTTACCGCGCACAAAAGCTTGCACTATATGGATCGCCTTCGGAGTTTCTCCTGCTGCATTCCACTGCGATCGCCTTACAAAAATATTTTTAGTTAGCTCAGGTTCTAAACGCCCCAAAAAGCGCCCTGTTCCAGTCATGAAGGACATCGGGATTTTTCGCTCTAGCAGTTCCATCACTGCCGCAGGTGAAATTGTCGCCCGACCGAGGATTACCAACCCATCAATTTTGATTAGTGGAATATCTAGGATTTGCTTTTTCTCAGCCTTTACCGTTAAGCGTTCATCGGTCTTGCCAATAAACGAGTCATCCTGACTTACATAAACCGTTCCCATTGCTTTTAAGCTCCTTCCTTATATTTACTAACCTTTTCCTTCGCCATCGGTACACACTGAGTAAACAGGCTGCAACCCTTACAGCGATTGTCATAGATTGCAGGAGGCATCTTGCCAGTCTCCATCATTTGTGTGATTTCGGTAATCATTGCGATCGCCTCTTTTCGCAACTCAGCCGTAATCTCAATCTCCTGTCTTTGGTGCGTTTGAGCATAATAAACATATCCCTTAGCAATGCTTCTTCCCGTCATCTCTTCTAAACAGAGCGCTTGAGCCACAACTTGCATCGCATCGTTATCCCACTCACCTTTATGTCCACGTTTATATTCAATGGGATAGAGATTGCCATCAACTTCTTCAATCAAATCTGATTTGCCAATCAAGCCATATTGTTCCGACTTCAGCCAGATCGCTCTGATTTGCCAAGTCTCCTCTCGTTGATTTTCGCCAACTGTATGCACGCGCTGATGTAAATCCGTCCCCTCAATTGTGAAATGATTTTCCACAAACTCCCCCGCACAAAACATCCGCCAGCACCGATGAGGGCAATAGGCATATTGGTTTAAAGCGGCGATGGGGATTGGTTCCATGATGGTGATTGGTAATTGGTAATTGGTGATGGGTGATTATTTTTCTTTCTTATCTATTTAGGGAGTTTAGGTAGGCGTTGAGTTTTGGGAGTAGTGGGTTTAGAATGGATTTAAGTTTTTGGACTTGTTCGGGTTTTAGAAGTTTGCGGCGGTAAGCTAGTCTGAGCCAACTGGTTGTTTCATAGAGTGAACCTCTTGCAATTCTGATAAATCTTTGATTGTCTTTTAAACTTCCTCTTCCTCGTCCTTCGGCAATATTCGCGCAAACACTATCTGCCGATCGCACAATTTGTTTGCCCACAGTATCTTTAGCAAACTGATCCCACAAACTCACCATATCCCATACCTCATTAGCCAAACTTTCTGCCAACTGATAAACTTCCAAATCCTCAAAATCAGGTCTACCCATAACCAATCACCAATCACCAATTACCAATTACCAACTACCAACTACCAATTACCCGCCTAACCATTCCCATCCCCATCGTCGTCTTCCTTCCAATTCCTGCGAACATCGCAAAATCTGCTAGAGCGTTAATTTGTTTGATTGTCTCTGGTGAGGCATCACCGAGAATCCGATAGCCAATTTCGCCAACACAACCGATAAAACTATGGGTGTCATAGTTTTTGACTACTTCTGTTTTAATCTCAAAACGGCTAGGAAAGATATATTCGATAATTTCGGGACTGATGGGGATTTCGCTGTAGGTATTCCAGCGATCGCATAGACTTTTAAATACATTGTCGCGAGTTGGCAATGGCGAATCATATTTACCCTGACGGAAAGCGGTGGGAGTGGCGAGGTGAAAGGTAATGTTTCGTTCAGTTTCGGAAGCGCGATCAAAAATTTGTTGATAGGTCGCAAAATTTGACCATGGCTGACTCGATTGAGGTGTGCCAAGAATACTGGTGATATAGAGGTCGGCGGAACCGAGATGAAAAGCGCGATCGGGGTTAAGATTGAGCCATAGACCTGTGAGTTTGCTAAAGAGAACTTCATCTAAAAGGGAGATGCGCCACCAGCAGGGAGTTGAGGGAGAGATTTCTTGATGATGCCAAGAGAGGCTTTTAGCTTTTAGCTGTTGGCTGTTAGCTTTCTTTAGTTGTGGTTTATTCAAGTTCCTATCATAGCTAACCGCCAATTGAATTGGACTCAACCCAAATCCTTTATTCGCTTTTTCACCATGCAGGCGATCGCCTAATTCTTTATCTACAGAACTAACTAAGGTTAAAAAAAGTGCATGAATATGCCGTCCTGTTAGGTATTCAGGATAAATCGGCGTTTTCGGCATGAAATTTACAACGAGACTATGGGGCATATTCTATAACTCGACATCTTCATAAATATCTGAAAGGGCGATCGCTAAATCAATTGACTGCAACTGTAAGATTTCTCCCACACTTAAGGATTGGACTAACCAACCTTCAGGATCACGGCGATAGAGTTCTACTTTGATTTCAGACTGAGAAACTAAGACGTATTCTTGCAAAGTTTCCAATTTCTGATAGTTGAAAAGCTTTTCTCGCCGATCTAGCATGGCTGTGGAAGGAGATAGAACTTCGATTAAGAGACAAGGTTTTTGCTTGACATAGGGATCGCTATCAGTGCGATCGCAAACTACCATCACGTCAGGGTAGTAGGTGGCGTTATTTGCCGAGGCGATCGTGAGTTTCATCGCTAGAGCTAACAACCGAGAGCCAGTACCGCGCAAATGTGGATGGATACAACCAACTAAATTGCCAACAATCAAATTATGATTTTCATCTTCCTCAGCCATTGCAAAAGCTTGTCCATTTACAAACTCATGCTTAGTGAGGCTAGTTTGTTCGTAGGCGAGATATTCTGAGTAGGTTAGGTCTGGGTGTCTAGCAAGCATTTGCCATATCCTTAAAATATATTCTATTTCACAGCTAACAGCTAATCGCTCCTAATCCAAAAGTCCCGATCGCTCTAAAATCCGATCTGACCAGATCTGTGCTTGTGCTGCAACTTCCATGCGTTGTGCTGGATCTGCCCAGATTTTTGTCCAGCGCAATTGCCACAATGCAAGCTGAATCTGTAATTCCACGAGTTCGCCAGCCGTGTCGATGTCAGCATCACTAGCTGTCCATTCGATGAAAAACTTGCTTTCTCTGATCAAGTATTCAATAGTATTTTGGCTGATTGCCTTACCTGTCAAGGTTTTGATTCGAGCTAGATTTGCTGATAGTCCACCTAAACGGTTGGGGAGCAAATCACTTAAATATCTTGCTTTTAATGTATTCCAATCTTTCATAGGTTACTCAATAGATTTTTGGCAATTTCTTCGATTTTTACACGAACGTCTGGAATTAGAACCTCTAGTGTTCTATTACCCTGTTTTGGACGAATATTAATTAGAGATTCATAAGTTACCTCTTGAGCATCTGGATACCAATCGGCTCCCCAAATATTTTGTTGTTCACTACCATCTTCTAGCAAAACGCTCTCACAGTCAGCATGAAATTCACCGCCACCTGCTAAAATTCCACGTTCAATATCGACGGCTAACTTGATATATTCACCAAGTTCTTGCAGCATTTCGTCAATTTGTTCTTTAGTAGCGCGATCGCGAATTAAGTAAATCATTTATCCTCCTGTTTTAAATTTATTTGTAGAATGCGATCTAGGTCACCTCTATATTGTGAGAGGTTCAACCATTTACGCTCAAAGCTGTAGCCTAAATCTTTTGTAAGGTCTTGGGCTTCAATATCGCATAGTTCTTGAATAGTCATAGTTTTTTATTCCCCGAAATAAATCCTGTATTTAGACAATCCAATATTCTAATTTTTTCTCTAGTGCATAAAGATATCTTTGAATTCTCGAACCTAAAATATAAGCATTAGTTCCTATAACTGCATGATATTTAACGACTTTAGAATCTGGAAAAGTAACTGCAATTAAAGGATAGCTAGTCTGCATATTTCTTGTTTTACCTTGTATTTCTCCTAAAGCACCTCCTTGCTCTGGAAATAAAAGACAAGTAATATATTGTTCTTTTATCGCATCTGTAAGGCTTGGAGAAAGTGACAATGAAGATTGATCTTTTTTCTTAGTAGCTATTATTTTTAGACCATTTATAGCAATTGGTTTGTCGCAGTAGCGCCGATTAAATAATTCTTTTTCATGCTGAGTCTCCAAAGCAAATGAAATGATTAAGCTTTCTTCTTTTTCTTTATAGCTAGTTACTTGGCAATAAAGATCAGATTCATTTACATAAATACCATCACTAAAAGACGTTAGAAATTCTTTGTGTGATTTATACCAACGTAAATTGTAATATTTGAGCAAATGAAATAGATCGTAATAAACTACTGGATCGCAATCAGAAATCACATTATGAGGATCGTAAACTGCACAAGATAATGATTGAAAAGAATCTCTAAAACTAAACAAGCTTTGTAAAGCATAATATTCTTCGAGGGTATAGTTTTTTATTTGATTAATAGAGTTACTTTTTTTCTCTTTCAATGCTTTTTTAAATGAAGCAAAAAGATTTTCATCAACCTGATTCGTTTTGTTCATCCAAAATAAGACACTATTTAAAAACTCACGAACTAACTGATCGCTATAATTTTCATTGTTTTTAGCAGCTTGCAAAGAATTAAATCTTGCAATACTGCCTACATAGTAGCGATACCCTCTTTTACTATTGGGTGCAAATATTTCTCTAACTCTCTCAAACACCTCTTGGATACGCTCTTCTGACCTAGTTTGTTGCCTGAGTTCGTATAGTGGGCGGAACGACTCAAGGACTGAATACGAGCTTATGTATTCATTTAGAAAAGGTTTTTGAGGAAAAACACTCAAACTAGGCGATAGCAATAAGTTTTTTAATTGCTTTCTAGATAAAGAAGAGTTAGTTTTCAACTGATTCTGCAACTTAGCAAATATTTCAGATGAAACTAAAGCAATAGATTCAGACTGTATATCATTTTGAGGTTTGCCAAGAACACGTCCTGTTCTTCCCAAGCGTTGCCAAAACTCATCAGCATATTTTGCTGTAAAAACTACAAAGTCTAAATTCTGTCGAGTCTTAGTCTGTTTGACAAAGTTATAACCGATATCTACAGTTGGAGTAGCAACAATTAATGGCTTTTTAGCTGATTGTTTACGTTCCTTTCGAGAAACTGCTCCTGTAATTCTGCCAAAGTCTTGCTCAGCATCCAGACCACATTTTTTTAAATGCCCAACTGCTCGATTAACGTCAATGAGAGAATAACTAATTAATGCACCATCTAGAGAGTTTTGGATACGATGTTTTATCTCAGATGCTTTTAAACTTAGATAGTTATCTAAATCATCCGATTCACAGAATTGTAATTTTACAGGCGCTAAAGTTCTTATAGCTCTAGAATGATTTGAGTCAACCTGAATAGGAGCAACTTCTTTCCACTGAAGCCCCTGACTACTTAATCTATCTAGATATTTGTATACTTGTTCGTCTGGTGTTGCCGAAAGCAAACATATTTTTCGGTTTTCATGTTGAAAGTATCCAAAATCGAGAGATAGCGCCAAGAAAAAAAGAAAATTAGCTAATTGTTTTGCATTATAGTAATGAAATTCATCAATAATGATGTATTCAAAAGATGCAAATATTGTTTCAAAAAGGTTACGCTTATCCAATCTGCTATAACAAGCATAAAGACTGTAATAAAACAGATCAGGATTAGTCACAAGAATGATAGGTCTTCGTAAAGCTCTCTCTTCTTCTGGAATTCCTAATTGTTCCGCAAATTCTAAAGGATTAGTTATAAGCCGATAAAATCTCTCTCCCTGTCGATGTAGTTCATTTTCGGGATCTATCGCTCGAATTGCTCTTGCATCAGCTTTGCAGACAAGATGTTCCAATTTAGAATTTTTGACAAATTCTTGAACATCTTCATAGTGCTGATCGATTAATTCATTTGTTGGTGCAATAAATAGAGTTTTTGCTTTTGGATTATTCAATAAGTGAAATAGTGCAGCTTTAGTTTTACCTGTTCCAGTAGGAAATGTATTTAAAACTAGGTCATAATCTTTCTGAAACTGACAAGTTTTGACTTGATGATCTAAAGGGCTACTAACACACGCAAGAATTCGTCCTGAAACTTCAGACAAATCTGCTAACAGTTCATAGTGTGGCTCAAGTTCTATCTCTATTGTTTTCATGTGTTTAGATTGTTGATTGAGGTCGTAAACATTCGACACCAAATTTCATTCCTGCTGGCAACCACAAATCTTTAGATAGCTGGAAGAAATCACAAGTTAGAAATGAATTCCGAATTAAAGGAACTGGATGAATACTATAGGTGTCATAGCTTGCTACTTCTACTCCTGTGGGTAGGTCTAAAGGATTAAGAAGGAAATTAGTAAACTGAGACTGTTTACTTTCAATTTGCGGATTTTTATGGATAGTAGTATCTACTCGTGCCTTACTCATAAATTTTCCCAGCCTAATATACCGAGGAATAGTCAAGTCATTCTGAGAAATCACGAAAAAATCCAGTACAGTGTTAATTCTCATCGCTTTAATGAATCCTACTTGAGGATAATTAACAGCTTTTTCATGTTTTTTTTGTTCTCCAGTTTGTTTGTCAATCCGAGTCCAAACCTTCTGCGAACTCAAGACCATTTTATGACCACTGGGGCGCTGTACAAGGCAGTTTTTGCCCATAGCAAACCAATATGTATCTGGTACAGAGTTGAACTGTGAGAATGAAAACTTAGCTTCTTCATTCGGTGGGATTGTTGCAGGAGTAACATATATTCCCTGCTCATTTAGACTACTTAGATGCTCATAGTAGTAAATCTCACCAGTATTTTTGTATGGAGATTGTGCTAATCCAAGAGCGTAGGTTAGAGCATAATTTCCGACAAGTGGTTCTGTTAAGTAGAGATCGTTAATTTCTCGACTAGCAAAAAAAGTGTTTTCTAGTAAAGTCAACTTGCAATGGTAAACCAACATAGTTTAAATATCCCCATATGAATTAGACAAACGCTCAAAGAAAGACTGCGGATCTTGATAAATTTCTTTGACCTCATTGAGGAGTGTATTTAATTCATCTTGAGGAAGAACCTCATAACGTCCAATTACATTTTGAATAAGTTCTTCAGAATAACCGAGAGTAGCTTGTTGTAGAACATCATCAGATAGAGGGAAATCAGGTTCATCTTCTGGTTTGTGTTGTGTCAAAACATCATAGACACCTTGAGTTAGTTCCAACGTGCTGAAAATTTCTGTATCACTAAAGATAATCTGAGCAATTGTGTTTTTCACCTTGCCGATACGAGTAGCGATCGCTCCATAGCGGCTGGAACGCAAAATGTTTCCTAGAACATAAAATAGCTCATCAGGAGTGACATCTTTGAGGGTTTCAATATCTAGAAAATGGGTTTCTGGACGTACATACTCACTATTAAACAAGCTCTCAGAAGCTTTGCCTGAAATATCTCTCATTGTGCCTGTTTCATACAGAGCGTTAGAAGTCCGTCTGTCTAAAACTTGACCTGTGGATAAAACCGAAAAAGCATCTTCTGTAATTACTCTCGATCTTCTAGCTCCACCTTGACCAACTGCAAAACCATACAAATAAGCGTCAATGGAAGAATCGACAACAGTACCATCTTCGTTCAAGCATGGTAAATTATTCTTGCGAAGATCTTCACGTCCAGTCCGTCTCTCAACAGCCGTTTGCTTTCTCTTGGTTATGACTACTCGTTGAATTGGATCGGTCTGTCGCTTTTTGACTCCAGCTTGAACAAATTCTCGACATAATGGCTCGCCACTACCCTCAGTACGAAAAATTGCTTCTGACTGAGTTTTACGAATAATGATTAGATTGACATACCGACCAGTGGGATAATCAGCATGGTGGTCAAGCAAAAATTTGGAATACTTGGGTTGCTGTAAAATACTCATACATTTTCCTCGTCTGTTTCTTCTTTAGGCGTGATTTCGTTTCTGATATAAAACAAGTAAGCGGCTTTGATGATTTTTTCATCTGGCATCAGTTTAGAAAGCTTACCTCCATAGATACCTTGTAAAAGGTCTACAAAAAAGCAATCGACAAATTCTTCAACCCTCAGACGTTTTTCACGTCCAGGCTTAAATTGTGGTTTTGTGGGATCGTGAATTCTCTCCAAATAAGTGAAAATCTCAGTGACAATCGCTGCTTGCAAAGTATCAAGATCTAATAATTGTTGTTGCCTCCTTAAATGATCAAAAACTTCGTTGATAGGCATCAGAAGAGGACTTCGTTTTAATCCTTTTCCTTTAATTTTTGCCTTCCAAGCAATAGCTGCCATCTTTTTGATGACCATTGAAGCAATGGGTTTATTTGTACTCATACGTTACTCCCTGACATAACAATTTGATCCATCCATGTTTTGAGCTTTCTTGTTAGACCTCTGGCGGCAGAGTCTTTATCAATACCTTGTTTACTCCTTTTACTTATATGAGCAGCTTTTTTTTCGATCAAGCGATCTACTACAAAAAAGATCTGCCCTTCACCTCCAGAAAATGCTTCCGCCACAGCCACCAATTCATTCTCTTTTGTTTCATTAAGCCAAAGTAAATCACACATTTCTCGAATAGCGTGTAATCTTTGCCAGAGTATATCTCCAGATCCTAAAGGTTCTGTATTTTTGTCACGACAGAAATATAAGTTTTCTGATGGAACTAATCCTCTTAGTAAAGAAGGGACACCATCCAAGAAAATGTCTATTTCTTGTGATTCAGTTAAATTCATAATCGGAAAAGCTAGTTCAGACAATAAAATTTTGACTCCAAAGTGTTTGTATAACAGCAAAGCATACTCAATGGCATTCAAATATTTTTCTGTTTGATTATTGCCAAGAGGATTTAATGGTAATGAAATTACGTTTCCTACTAGATCAGAAAATTTTGGCACTAGAATACCTCCAGCTTTTTGATGCTTAATTGGCAATACACAATATTTTTGATTACTAAAAAACTGTATCGCTTCTTTAACAGATAAACTAACTGCTGAAACATCGATCTTACTTAGCTTCTGAAAAAGAGATTTGAAGCTTTCGATAAATGGAGCAGTCATAAAAGAGTATGGCATTAGGTGGAGGTAAAGAGATTTGTCCCCACCAGATATATAATTCAATTTTTCAATTGAAAATTGTTGTTGAACAATAGGATCAATGTATCTTTTTGGTTCGCTTTGGCTACCTGCTAGTAGTCTATTTGAGAACTGCTGTACTTTAATTCCTTTGAGTACACTTGGGGACATCCATTTTGATGCTGAAAAACTTGAACTGGCATAACAAGACTGTCTGTTACGATCTTGGCAATATGTTTGAAAGTTTTGGGAAAAATCTTGAATTGAAAAATTGTCAAAATCAAAAGAGAGATTGTTAATCACATAAGTAGCTATATGACTATTTAAAGATGTTTCCTGAGTTATAGTTTCTAGCTGTTCTTGTTTTTCATTATTCATTAAATTATCTAATTCTTGAGAAATTAATCCCAAAAGATAATCATATGTAATATTTTCAAGATATTGGGCAACTACATAAGAACGATGAAAATTCTGATCAAATACATCATATCTGTCTGAATTTTCAATTTCCAACAATAAATTCAAATATTTCCAAGGATTACTGAATTCTCTGTTTTTACTAATTAGAGACTGCTTACAATGCTTACTTAAAAAGATATAAAATGTTCTCAATAATTCTCCAAGTCTCATTAAATCTTGATCTTGAGGAAGTATCCTCGGCTTCTGTAACCACTCTTGAATTACTTCTTGGTGAAGAGATTTAGGATCTTTAAGTGTTTCTGATAGTTTATTACGGTAAGCCTGTTCAAGTTCATCAACTTTGTAGCTCTTTCTCTGAATTAATGTGTTGACATAAGCAAATATTTCATCGTATGTCAGTCCTAGTTCTAAAACTTCACCATCAATCTTAATTCCCTGATTTCCAGCTTTGATAAATTTTCCATATTCTTCGGCTTTCATTTGATGAACTTTTTGTTCTACTCCTTGGCTAATAGTAAGACGATCTTGATTGGTTAAAGTCAAATCCAAACCTACAGGAGCGAGGTAATGAGTTCCTTGGGGATATAAAAATATTGGCAAAGCATTAAATTTTTCTTGTAAAAATTCAGAAACTTGGTTGTGAATTATATTAGTTAATATTCCTCTTTGCTCCGTTATTTGATGAGCAACAAGCTGATATTGCTGCACTGTAAATCTATTCAAATGACTTAAAAAAGCTCGCTTGTGTTTACGCTCTGAATAGCTTTGGGATAAATCAGCAACATCAGCAGCTCTAATAATTTCATCTAGCTCTGTTAGTCTTCTTTTCCCCAGTTTGGTAGGATCAGAACGGCGATCTAAAGAATCACCACGAACACTGTTATGTCCTGAATGACCACGAATTAACTCAGTTATATCCTCAATGAAATCTCTCCAATCTTCTAAAAAAACATCAAATCCAATTTTCTCGATTTCCTGAACTACATTTTTAGGCACAGCAATTTTGCCATAGCTTGTCTCAGCTCCTTGATAAGTTTTATTGATGTCATGAACGCAAAACGCAATAGTTAGAACTTTGAGGTCAATAGATGAGAGATTTAAAATTTCTTGTAAAGAATGAATTAGGAAAACTCCAGATACAACATGGTTGTAAAGTGATTGCCCTTTATGAACCCCGTACTGAACTACTTTTTGATATTGTTGCAGACCTTTATTAGCTACCTCTTCAATAAAAAGAGATAGTACAGGACGTTCTTCTATTCCCAGAAATTCAAGCAATTCACTGTCTGACATAATTTTATCCTCTAAAGTATTTTTACAAATTTCAGTTACTGATTTATTTTAAAGTCTGTTTTTATAACTTCACATCCTCATAAATATCTGAAAGCGTGATCGCCAAATTAATTTGTACTTAACTTGTTGCTTTTGCCTATTCTTACACAGATAATTAAAGTAAACAAGAGCTTAAACGTGCAAAATGTACGTACAAAATAATCAATGGGACGTAAAGGTGAATCAATCACATTATCTATATCTGATCGCGACAAAACCCAGTTAGAGGAAATAGCCCTCGAACTGGGCATGAAATGGGGCGATCGTCCCAACATCTCCAAACTAGTCGAAGCGATCGCCCGTAAGCAAATTCAAATCTCAAAAAATAATGACTGGTCAAGCGATCTCATTGAAGCCCTAAATCTTACTTGGGGACTATTAATCGACTACGGTGAAATCGAGCTTGCCAAAGCGATCGCCAACTTATTGCTAGAACGTAGCGAAATCACTACACCATTACGTCGAGACATTGAGCGATTTTTAGACAAACCTCCCGAAATTTGGCGACAAGTACTAGATCGATATATCAAACAAAATCAACCCTTTCGGTTGATCTATCGAGATGCCGCCGATCACCCCCATGAATTCTCAATCTATCATGCCAAAATCAGCCCCCACGACAAACGGCTCTACCTTGATTGTTGGTGTGAAGAAACAACAGGAAGCGATGACATCGAATCCCTCAGACACAATCGCTGTCTCAGGATTGATCGCATCCCTACCGAAGCCGCAATTACCCCAATTCAAGGTAAATGGCGATCGCAACTTGCTCAAATTACTGTCACCTTCCAACTTTCAGGCAAACTCGCCTTTGCCTACAAACCGAAAAAAGATGATGTCGATGATATTTGGCTAAATGATTACCCCATTCGCCAAATTAGCCGTACAGTTAGCAGTACTTTTTGGTTCTATCGCGAAATTATGCCCTATGCCGAAGATTGCGAAATTCTTGAACCTGATGATGTGCGTGAAAAGTTCAAAGCAAAAGTGCGATCTCTATACCTCAAATATTCAAGTGATTGATTTGTCAATCATTCATTAAAAAAACAATCCTATTGAACTCTAATTGTCACAGAAACATCTTAGAGCAAATAATCATCAATTATTTGCCATTAAATTTATGTGAATGAGTATAAATACTTGGTATTGCTAACGTGTTTTCAAGGTTTCAGGAGTTTGCTTGGCGCGTTGTTATATATTGAAGGGGTATTTGCTTTGTTAGTTGTCGTCATGCAAAAATGGTTTAATACTGCTGGTCCTTGTCAGGCTGATATTCATTACATATTGCCATCTACAGGGCGGTTGCCTGAGTTAGTCAATCTAATTTCGCAGCGGAATTATTTTGTCCTCCATGCGCCAAGACAAGTGGGTAAAACTACAGCAATGATTTCGCTGGCAAAGGAGTTAACATCTAGCGGGCAATATACGTCTGTGATGTTGTCTTTGGAAGTGGGAGCAGTATTTTCTCACGATCCTGAGTTGGCAGAGAGAGCCATATTAGATGAATGGCAGGATGCGATTAGATTTTATTTGCCACCAGAGTTACAGCCAAGTAATGGAATTTTAGGAGAATCAGGTCGTCAAATCGGTGCTTTTTTGGCAGCATGGTCACAAGAATCATCGCGTCCTCTAGCCGTGTTTTTGGATGAAATTGATGCTTTGAGTGATGAGACATTGGTTTCAGTCCTGCGACAAATCCGCTCTGGGTTTCCTCGTCGTCCACAGGGATTTCCGCAGTCAGTTGCCTTGGTAGGGATGCGAGATGTTCGGGATTATAAATATGCATCAGGAGGGAGCGATCGCCTAAATACCTCTAGCCCTTTTAATATCAAAGTACGCTCTTTCACGCTGAGTAATTTTACTCTTAAGGATGTGAGGAATCTTTATCAGCAACATACAGATGCTACAGGACAAATATTTACGCCAGAAGCTGTTGATTTAGCTTTTCATTTGACACAGGGTCAGCCTTGGTTAGTCAATGCGATCGCTAAGGAAATTGTTGAATATATTACTAAAGATTCATCTATTCCCATTACTGCTGAGTTAGTGAATCAAGCGAAGGAAATACTCATTAAGAGACAAGATACGCATCTGGATAGCCTTGCGGAAAGACTAAGAGAAGATCGAGTCAGAGCAGTGATTCAGCCTATTCTCGCTGGGCAGGAACTGCCAGATGTGCCACAGGATGATATTCGCTACGTTTTAGATTTAGGACTTTGTACTAACGAAAATGGTTTGACTATTGCTAATCCTATTTATCAGGAAGTCATACCAAGAGTGCTTGCCTATGTAACAACTGCGTCAATAGGATATGTTCAACCAATCTGGCTAAGCGAGCAAGGGGAATTTTTACCCAATCGCTTGCTAGAAGCGTTCTTATTATTCTGGCGGCAACATGGGGAACCTTTGTTTGGAAGTACACCCTATCCAGAAATTGCACCACATCTGGTGCTGATGGCTTTTCTCCATCGAGTCGTTAATGGAGGTGGGACGCTGGAAAGGGAATATGCGATCGGTTCGGGGAGAATGGATATTTGTTTGCGCTATGGCAAAGTGACTTTGGGTATGGAGTTGAAAGTTTGGCGAGACAAGAAATCAGATCCGCTCAAAGAAGGATTGCCACAATTGGATAAATATTTATCGGGGTTGAGTTTGGATACAGGTTGGTTGGTGATTTTCGATCGCCGTTCTGGTTTGCCGCCACTAAGCGATCGGACTACGACGGAGAATGTCATTAGCCCCGCAGGGCGTGAGATTATCGTGATTCGAGGCTAAAGACTGCTTGCTATGTCAATACCAGAGCCAATATTAGTCATTTACAGTGAACCGCCTAAAGCGATCGCCACCACAGACTTGCGCCAAGCAAGAGTTGATGAATTTTTAGCATCGAGGTCTTTACAGCCAAAGAGTCGTAAGGCTTATCAAGCAGATTTGCAGATATTTATGGATTGGTGCGATCTGGCATGGGTGGATGTGAGTCGGCGAAAAGTGACGCAATTTAAAACTTTTTTGCTAAAGGAACGTGAGTTAGCGTTGAGTTCCGTAAATCGGGTGCTGCGGACTCTGAAATCGTTTTATCGGTGGATGTTGCTTTCGGAATATGTGGTTGCCGATCCGACGATTGGGATTCAGCAGGAGCGATTGACTGATCCTGTGGCAAAAGATCTAGAAGATGATGAGGTGTTGCGGATTTATGAAGCGATCGCTTTGAGTAAAATGATGTTACGCGATCGGGCTTTGTTTTCTATTTTGTTGCATGGATTGAGAGCAGAGGAGGTTTGTCGGTTGAATGTTGAGGATTATGGGAATGGGGAATTGGTGATTAAGGAGGCGAAGTGGGATAGTAAGGGGGAAGTACCTTTGACGAAGTTGGGTATTCAGGATTTGGATGCTTATTTAGATTGGCGGAGGGAGCAAGAAGGGGAGTTATTGTCTGATAGTGCTTTGTTTGTGTCTTGCTCTAATCGTAGTCAGGGTAAGCGGTTGACCTATTGGGGTGTTCGGCATGTGATGGATGATTTGGCGGAGAAGACGGGGATTGATTTGCATTCCCATCGGGGACGACATACGTTTGCGACAAATTTGATTGTGAAGTATGAGTTAGATCCTTCTTTGGCAATGGAGTTAACTCGACATCGGGATGTCAGAAGTTTTAGGCGTTATACCAATCGTAAGAATAAGATTGCGGCGAAACGGGCTTTTTTGAAGGCGGCAGAGAGGTTAGATTAGGTGAACTAGATAAACTCCAGACGTTTGTTATACCAAAACACAAAAAGGCTATGCTATTTTGTGTTTTTAAAACCCTTACTGGGTTTGGTTTTTAACCCACGAAGAAAGTGTTGCCACACTTTCGTGGGCTGATATTATAGCAAAAAAAGACTGGAGTTTAGACTAAAAAAGGAAAAAAGGCAGAGTAAAAGAGATACAAACTGCCTAAAGTAGATGAAAAAGAAAAAGCACATCTACAGTCATGATTATT
>NZ_JACJQY010000054.1 GCF_014696925.1 Phormidium tenue FACHB-1050
CTTGCTGCTGCATAGAGGTTAAGCTATCTAAACGATGTACCAATGCTTGGAGTTGCTCAATTTCTAATGGTGGTGGTGTCCAAAGAGCAGGTTTTAAAGCTACACAAAATCTAGCAATCACTTTGGCATCAGCACGGTCAGTCTTTGTCCGACTTAACTCACTCTTCCCAAAGGCTTTGGGAGGTGATGGATTAACAATACTGACTTTGTACCCTGCTTGTACTAAGAACCTAGCTAAAGCATTGCCGTAAGTGCTGGTGGCTTCCATACAGCCATGTAAATTTGTGACACCTTGAGTATTTAGCCATTCTTGTAATTCAGCAAATCCTTCGGGATTGTTGGCAAATACTTTGCTTTTAATTTTGGCGTTACCTTGGATTAAAGCAACATCAAATTTGGCTTTACTGATATCTATTCCTAAAACATCATTTACTTCATTGTTATTGTTCATCAGTGGTTTCAGTCCTCTTGCTAGATTTGTCCATCAAGCAATCAGTGGTATTGATCTATCCTTGTGAATGCAGGTTTACCCATTGGGCGACCTCTGATACTGTCCAGTCTTTACTTGTTTCCACTGTTTAAGCAGAGACGACTCTATCTACATTACGGGCTTGGTGTCCCTAGGGGCTGCTCGAGTTTATCTCTGCCTTTGCTTGTTGGATTGTAGTAAAGATTTTATCCTTTACTTTTCTTCCTAGATACAAGGGGCTGCGCCCCCGCCAGCCCTAGACTTACGCCATCGCAAGAATTCCTTCCACGCAACATCAGTTAAAAGTATTCCTTAGTCCACTTCAGTGGACTTGAGCTTTTAGACCGCACTTGAGTGCAGGGCTTGATATTAAGTCTGGGTATTAAATGAAGCGAAGAAACTTTTTGTAAATTACCATCGTCCTTGAGTGCATTAACGTAATATGTTGCAGACAACCTAAAACATCAGACCAAATTTAGACTAAGTATTTAGATTAAGTCCGAGTTGAATTTGTCAGAATATCTAAAGATACGATCTAAACATTGCTAACTACTTATAGCCTGATATTTTCGGGGAAATTTATGAACCGCTCTTTGAAATTTATATCCGTATCTCTGTTAACAGCATTGATCACCGCCGCCACAGTGATGCCTAGCTTTGCCGCAGATCCATTCCGCTCCCAAAATGCTAGGGCGATCGGCAGCGAAACCCAAAAAGCCTTTGAGTTAATGTTCAAAGATGGAAACTATACGGCGGCTGTAAAGCAGTTAGATTTAGCTGTAAGAACAGAAGCAAACGAGCCACTGTTATTCGCTTTACGCGCTTCCACCTTCTATGCCAGAGAAGACTACTTAGGAATGCGAGTTGCTGGACAGCGTGTTCGATCTAATGCCGAAGCTTTGAAGGGTAAAGATAACCTCAGAGCTTATATCTACTTGGCGGCGAGTGACTTGATTGAAGCAGGATATATTGTCAAAACTGAAGGCGTATCCAGTGCACCTAAGGCTTTGCCACTAGTGCAAAGCGTTTTTGACAATATCCAAAAAGCCAAGGATATTTCTCCCAATGATCCTGAGCTAAATTTGATTAAGGGCTATATTGACATGCTAATTGCATCAGTATTACCTCTGTCAGACCTTGAAACAGCTTTGGAAAGCCTCAAGCAATATGCAGCGCCTGATTATCTCAAATGGCGTGGCATCGCTCTAGCCTATCGTGATGCTCGCAAGCCCGATCTTGCTCTAGATGCAGTAAACAAAGCCCTTACCTCTGCTCCCAATAATCCAGAACTACATTACCTAAAAGGACAAGTGTTATGGATGCAAAGCGACAGCAATATTCCAACCGCCAAGAAGCAATTTGAGCTTGCTCTAAGTAAGTCTAAGCAACTCAATCCTAGCCTGCTAGACGAGATTCGTGGACAATGCCGCAACATCTCTGGCGGTGTAGCTTGTCCTGAAAAATAAACAGTAAAGGCGGCGCGAAGCGCCGCCTTTACTGTTTTGGATTTCCAAGCAAGGTATTATAAAAAAGTAGGGTCAATTCATGAATTGACCCTACTTTTTTATCCAACGCAAAAAGAAAGCAAAAAACTCATGGCGCAAGACATTAAACTGATCGTGGTAGATATCGATGGCACGATTAGTGGTGATGCCAATCAGGTCAATGATGCAGTTAAGCAAGCGGTAAAAGCGGCTCAGGCAAAGGGTGTCAAAGTGGCGATCGCTACGGGTCGAATGTATCGCTCGGCGGTACGATTCCATGAATTGATCGCTTCAGATATGCCATTGATTTCCTATCAAGGCGCATTCATTAAAGATCCTAAAACCGATGAATTAGTTGGGCATTGGCCAGTTGAACTCGGACAAGCGCTCTCTTTGCTCGATGATCTAGGAGAATTTGCGACTAATGATCAGCTTTCGATTCATATTTACGTGAATGATGAACTCTACGTTCGGAAAATGACAGCCCAAACTCAAGCCTATGCCGAACGCTCTAAAGTTGGAGTCACAGTAGTCGGTGATTTGCGAGAATTCCTCACTAGTAAAAATACCGATCATCCACCAACAAAGATTCTTGCTTTGAGTGATACGGCAGAACTGGTGACCGAAATGCTTCGAGTTCTCAAAGATCGTTATACACCTCAGCAACTCTATCTCACTAAATCTGTAGCTACTTTCTTTGAAGCGACTAATCCGATCGCTAATAAAGGAACTGCGGTTAAACATTTAGCTGAGAATATCTTGGGATTTGATCGCTCGCAGGTTTTAGCGATCGGCGATAATTTCAACGATTTAGAAATGATCGAATATGCAGGTATTGGCGTAGTTATGGGTAATGCTCCTGAAGGTTTAAAACCTCTTGGAGATTGGGTTGCCCCAACTGTTGAGAATGATGGAGCGGCTGTAGCGATCGAAAAATTCGTGCTATAAATTCTGAATCAAAGAGTGCTTTAGCACTCTTTGATCATTAAAATCTAAGGCGATAGTTATGCTAGAACCTCAAGCAATTGTAAATCAACGTTATCAGCTAGAGCGTCAACTTGGGCAAAATGCAGGTCGCGAGACTTGGCTAGCCAAAGATTTGCAGAAAGAGAATGAATTGGTGGTGGTCAAGTTATTGGCTTTCGGAGGTAATGTGCAATGGGAAGATCTAAAGTTATTTGAACGTGAAGCCAATGTACTCAAAGCGCTAGATCATCCACGTATCCCCAAATATCGCGACTATTTTTCGATTGACGATCGCTCATTGTGGTTTGGATTGGTACAGGAATATATTCAAGGGGATTCTTTACGCGAACATATTGCTAGAGGAAATAAATTTAATGAATCACAGGTTAAGAAAATTGCGATCGCGGTTTTAGAAATCCTGATCTATCTCCATGAACTCAGTCCTCAAGTTCTGCATCGCGACATTAAGCCTAGCAACTTGATTTTGAATGGAACTGAAGGAGAAGAACCAAACATTTATCTAGTGGATTTTGGGGCAGTGCAAGATAAAGCATCGGCTGAAGGTAAATCTTTCACTGTGGTGGGAACCTATGGCTATGCACCAATGGAGCAGTATGGTGGTCGGGCAGTAGCCGCTTCTGATCTCTATGCATTGGGTGCAACGCTGATTTATTTGCTAACGGGAATATCACCTGCGGATCTGCCACAGGATGACGAAGCCAAGATCATGTTTCGCGATCGCACCAGTGCTAGTCGTGACTTTGTGGAATGGATTCAGACCTTAGTAGAGCCATTACTGAAAAAACGTTATGCATCGGCTCAAGTTGCTTTAGAAGCTCTGGTTAAGCCTAAACCCAAAATACAAGCAGAGCAGGTTGTTCCACATGTCCAATCGGTTAAGAAGAAAGTCATTAGAAACTATGCTCCAGAAAACACCAACATTCAAGTTGAAGAATCAGAGCATTATCTTCAGATTTTAGTCCCTAATAAGATCCTATCAGCTATTTTTTTCATAGGAATAATATCGTTAATCACTTTGTTCTTTGGTACAACATTAGTCCCCTACTTGCTAATAAACAGACTTAACCCCATAGTTGTTGTAATTCTATTAACGATTGTCGGATTGATCTTGAGCAAGCTTTTAAAACTTCTCACCACATCTAAATTTGAAATTAATGGACAAGAAGTCATCTTAAGTCGCTACATATTTGGTAAGTGCTATTGGCGTGACCAACAGACTTGCAGTGGTTCCATTTACGTTGAACCAAATTGGAGCATGATGCGAAACAGATTGAACAACAATCTATTTGGCTGGTTGGTGTGGATAAGTAGTGAGAAAAATGATGATAACTCGCTCAAGTCCAATGTCAAAATACATATCCAAGATGACACTTATTTAATATCTGCCAATGAGCTACGACCAACCGAAGTGATGTGGTTAATGGAATTGATTACTAATTTTAAAAACAGTCGTTCTTTAATATGAGATATCTTTTATGACTACCCTTCAGCCTCAAGAGATCGTTAATCAACGTTATCAGCTAGAGCGTCAACTTGGTCAAAACGCAGGTCGCGAGACTTGGCTAGCCAAAGATTTGCAGAAAGAGAATGAATTGGTGGTGGTCAAGTTACTAGCTTTTGGTGGCAATGTGCAATGGGAAGATTTAAAACTATTTGAACGTGAAGCCAATGTACTCAAAGCGCTAGATCATTCACGTATCCCCAAATATCGCGACTATTTTTCGATTGACGATCGCTCTTTGTGGTTTGGATTGGTACAGGAATATATTCAAGGGGATTCTTTACGCGAACATATTGCTAGAGGAAATAAATTTAATGAATCACAGGTTAAGAAAATTGCGATCGCGGTTTTAGAAATCCTGATCTATCTCCATGAACTCAGTCCCCAAGTTCTGCATCGCGATATTAAGCCTAGTAACTTGATCTTAACTGGAGATGAAGGAGGGGAAAGAAACATTTATCTGGTGGACTTTGGTGCAGTGCAGGATAAAGCGTCGGCTGAAGGTAAATCTTTCACTGTGGTGGGAACCTATGGCTATGCGCCAATGGAGCAGTATGGTGGTAGAGCAGTTGCCGCGTCCGATCTTTATTCCTTAGGTGCGACGTTAATTTATTTGCTAACAGGTATATCACCTGCGGATTTACCACAGGATGATGACGCACGGATACTCTTTAGCGATCGCACCAGTGCCAGTCCTCATCTTTTGCAATGGATTCAAAAATTAGTAGAGCCGACAGTCAAAAAACGCTATGCATCGGCAAGAACTGCTTTGCAATCTCTAACTGAATCCATCCAAATTTTTACTCCTCAGAGTAAACCCACTCCATTAGAACCGATAAAGCAATCTAGTCCTGCCAAATCCAAGCAATTTCCTAGTTATATTCGTCATTCTTTTCCCCCAGACAACTCTGACATTCAAGTTTCAACTTCTGCAACTTGCCTCAAGATTACAATTCCTCCTAAAATCTTGACCGCAGTTTTTATGTGGGTATTCTTAGGATTAATCATTGTCTTCGCTCATCCTATTTTGGGAGCTATTTGGAGCAATGTTTCTATGTATTATCATAACTCTTTTAGTTTCTATGTCATCTTTGGGTTATTGGTAATGATATTTGGTGGATTGATACTTAGATTTACCATAGGTTTATTAGAAACAGTAACTCTAAAAACAACTGAAACAGAAACTTTATTTGAGAAGTCGCTGTTTGGAAGAACTTCTTGGCAAATTAAACTGCCAACTACCGATTTTCAAGGGGCAGAACCAAAGTGGCGAATGATTGAGAAACGTAATAGTGGAATTGTAGATGATTTAATTTGGCTAAGTAGTGATCATAATGAAGACAATTCCATAAAAGTAAATGTACTTTTGTGGTTGAATGGAGATAAATATCCTTTAGCAAATAATGATATTAGGTCAACAGAAGTTAGTTGGTTAATTGATGTAATTGAGGAGTTCTTATATTATATTAGGAGAAAATAATGCAGCGATCGCTTTTTAAACACTTTAAATATTTGCCTATCTCTTGTCTTTTGGCAATTGCGATCGCTGGTTGCTCTAATCCCTTTGCCACGGCAAATGTACCCGATCAAGTCCGAATTGGAACTTTTAATCTAGGCAATTTTGATGGAGCGAATACTCCCAAATTAGAAGCAGTAAGCCAAATTATCGAACGTAATTTTGATGTAATCGGCTTACAAGAAGTTAGTCCATCGGGAGCCGAAAAACTCAAGGAGCAGTTGAATAAAAGTAAACAATGGGAATTTGTCTTAGGAGATACGGGCAGTAAACAAAGAGTAGCTCTGTTCTATCGCAAAGACTTGATCTCGGCTCAAAAGGTGACTGAATGGCAAAAGGTGAACATCACAGGGACTTTGCGATCGCCGCTGGTAACCTTTGTGAAAACAGGCGCAAACTTTGACTTCACCTTAGTAATCGTGCATCAAAAAGGAGGTGGAGGAAAAGAAGCCGATCGCTTACGCCAAAATCAAAGCGATCGCTTGCGCCAAGAAGTAGATAACTATCAACAGAATTCACAATCTGATCCCGATTTAATTCTAGTCGGTGATTTTAATAGTCCAACTTGGGCTGACCAAAATCGAGGTTTACGGGATGCACCACTGACTTTCTTGACTAGAGATATTGAAACGGGCAAAAAGGAGAACTGCTTAAAAAAACGTGGTCAGCCTAAAACTCCCGATGGTCGTCCACGCTATACCAATCGCGGCACTGGTTGCGTCATCGATCATATTGCGATTTCTAAAGCGCCCAAAGGTGCAGAAGAAGAATACATTTCTCAATCAGTACAGATTCTCGATCCGCAAAAAGATTTGGGATTTGATAGCGATCGCACCTATTTTGCGAAAGTATCCGATCATTTGCCCGTGCGAGCCATCTTTCGCAGTAAATAAAAAAAGCGGCGCAATGCGCCGCTTTTTTTATAGTCCCGAAGGTAAACCTGTGGGTTTGCCCTTAATACTGGTGACAATCCTGCCCCAGCCTGCTTCACCGCCACCATCCCAAAAAATTTGCTGCATGACATCATAGCCATAGGGATCGTAAGCGCCACCAACACCAACGTCATAACTATCGCTAGCACCATGACGAGTGCCGTACGGATCATGTACAAGCCAAACTTTTTTGGCAGGATCATGCCCGACGATTACGCAAATATGACCGCTCCCTTTGTAGGCAAATCCGACAACTACAGGGATATTTGCTTTGAGTGAAAGCAATACATCTTTAGCTGAGAGAGAATAACTGAAATAAGAGTTAATGCCAAGTTCTTTTAAAGCCCAAGTTTGAGCATCATGATCGGTGGTATCCCCAAACTTACCCACCAGTCGCATATAGACTGACTCTGGTTCTGGAAATCCCTGTGCTTTCGCCATCGTTGTTAAGGCTCCATTTAACACAAAGTCAGCTAGCATCGCATTACTAGTTGTGTTGCACTGTCGCCAACCAGGTCCAAAAATTGCTTGATCGTTGTCTAGTTGTGAACAATATTTAACAGGTAACTTGATGAGCTGATTGACATCTTCCCCTTCAACTTTGACATGAGGATCGTAGGCATAGACCTTTTGGAGTTGGGATTTGCCATCTAGTGCTGGAAAGGGTGAGGCTAGAGTCAAGAAAATATGTTGATTGCGATCAGGGCTATATTCAGTAACAAAAAATGTTTGCCCTTTTTTGATAAAGATTTTCTCGGAATCGGCTAAATCTGTGGAGCCAAGCAGTTTCTTTTTGAGAAAAGTATCCGCTTCGGCGATCGCTTTGGGCATAGGACAACCTCGGAATAAATGCGATAACGCTATAAATCATCGCATATCGTCATCTATAAATTCAAGAGAGAGTGGCGGCGCTTCGCGCCGCCACTCTCTCTTAGGTTTTTAAAGCACAAAATGGCTACGCCATTTTGTGCTTTGGTTTAGTATAAATATTGGGTAATCTCCTTGGGGGTGTTAGCGATCAAATCGACACCATGCAGTTTTAGCTCCTCTTCAGTGCCATAACCATAGGTCACACCGATCGCTAAGAGCTGATTTTTCTTTGCCCCAATCGCATCATGGGAGCGATCGCCAACCATCACTGTTTTTGCAGGAATCAGATTTTCGGTGAGCAGAATATGCTGAATTAGCTCTGCTTTGTCACTGCGAGTGCCATCTAATTCACTGCCATAAATGCCATCAAATAGAGAAGTCAGCGCAAAATGCTCAATAATCCGCTTGGCAAAGACATGGGGCTTAGATGTGGCAATGTAGGTTTGATAACCTGCGGCGCGAATTGATTTGAGAGTTTCAGGGATTTGGGGATAGAGTGCATTTTCAAATAAGCCTACTGTGGCAAAGCGATCGCGATAAAGGGTAATGGCGCGATCGATCAACGCTTTATCGTTAGTTTGCAGCAGCTTCGCAAAACTGACTGTTAATGGGGGACCAATACACCAGAGGAGTTGCGCTGTTTCTGGTGATTCATAGTCAAGTTGATGCAGAGCATATTGAATACAGGTAGTAATCCCAATTTTGGGATCGGTCAAAGTTCCATCTAAATCAAATAACACTGTATCCATCATGCTGTCATTTTATCAAATTATAGCAATGCAAAAGTTAGAGAGAACAAATCACAAAACAAAGTAGCGGTGCTTCGCACCGCTACTTTGTTTTTTTTAATCAGTGCAAAGCGCTTGCTATAAATAAGAATCTCGGCAAAGTCTATCCACAGCTTTTAGTATGGTTGGTAATCGATGATCGCCATGCATTTTTTTAATACAACCTCTTGCTTCAGATTCATCAACACCGATCGCCGTTACAAATAATGGTCGATTACTATCACTTCTAAACACCTCAGTTTCTGAAGGAATATCTTGAAAACGACTTTTCGCCACACCGATGATTGCTACTTTCGCATTAAGTGCATTGTACAAATGAAGCCCTAAGCCTGCTTTTTGAGAGCGATCTAGATAGACGTATCCATCAATCACAATTATCTGGGGAAGTTTGGGAAGTTGTTCTAAAAGCAGCAAAATAATTGGTAGTTCGCGTTTGTAGAACTCCCCTGGTTGATACTCCTCGACCTGATCAGTTTGAGCGATAAATGTGCTGACAGGGACAGGATCTTCCCAATCATTAAAGGCAATTCCAGCCGCTACAGCCTTCCCCTCTCGATAATCCACATCAACCGCAAATATCATGTCACCATACCGTCTATGTCTTTAATCATCCATAGAATAAGTTTAATATTCAAAAGCCTAATCACTTTGCAAGGATGCAAATGGTGGTGGATTTACCCTTGCCGCGATCGCCCGTCACCATCACACCACCAATTTTGGATTGATCGCATTTAGCAACGGGTTTTCTAATATAGCTTTCGCCATTCTTGTTAGGACATAAACCTCAAATAGTGTGAGGCGGCGCTTCGCGCCGCCTCACACTATTTGAGGTTTGATTTGTCCTGATACAGGTGGCTAATACCACAGCACAAAATGGCATAGCCATTTTGTGCTTTTAAAACCCTCACTGGGTTTGGCTTTTAATTCCCAAAAGTGTGGCAACACTTTCGAGAATTGGTATAAAAACCCAAGGATTAGCAGCGCGGCGCACCGCTAATCCTTGGGTGGGAAGGGAGTATGTAAAGCTGTTCACCCCAGTTAACCCCAAAATTCAACTATAAATTTGACATTTATCGCGAGATTGCGATCGCACTGTACATTCAGAAGGTAACAAATCTGGGTAAAATCTGGATAGTGTCAAGTAAATTTAGTGCCAGTTAATTTAAAAACTCATATGCCAGAAGATAACGCTAACGAACCGCAAATAACCCAATCGGCTAATGAAGCAGTATTTAACGAGGTGCTAAAGAGTATAGACATCGACCCTGCTTTACTTGCTGAACTCGGTGAAGTTACAAATGATCCTGAACAGGCGATCGATACAGCGATTCGTCAATGGTTGCAGCGTCGAGCGATCAAAGAAGCAGATCGCTCCCGTCCCCTAACGATGAATCCCGTTGTGCCACCTCGCGGCGAGTGGAATGATTAGGAAAAAGCCTAATACGCTGATCCCAAAAATTTATGGATGAATTTTGGTCTCCAGACAAACTGCTCTTGATGATTGGACTTTTTCAGTTCGGACTTATCCTTATGATGTTCATGATCCTCAATATGAGCAAACTCCAAGCAAACAAAAATAATCTGAATTCAACTGATGCAGTAGCAAATGCTTCAGCAAATAGTGAAATAAATCTTAGTCAGACTCTCCCCGATCCCATTAATCAACCTTTGCCATCTGCCTCAGAATCCATCACCGAGACTAATCAAGCCAATCCACCAGCAATCGATCTGACCGATGATCTCGTCTATAAAGTGGACATTGCCCCAGAATTACTAACTGAGCTACTGGAAATATCCAACAACCCTGCGGCGATCGTCGATGAAGCGATTCGATGGTGGCTGAGACGACGCAAAGTTGATTCGCTGGATTCAGGGCAACGTCATCGCCGCTATCCAGTAGGTATCAGCGCCAAAAGATCATTACAAGATCAGTGGAATGACTAGAGGTGTCAGCCCCAAATTTGCCTCTACCCATAAATTCGCCCTTTGATGCTGTTGTTGGTCAAAGCCAAGCGATCGCCTTGTTAAAGGCCGCGATTCAACGCGATCGCATTGCTCCTGCTTACTTATTTGCGGGTACAAGTGGCGTGGGACGTAGCAAAACTGCCTCGGCATTTGCCGAAATTTTATTAGGCGATCGCAAATCTACTAAGCGATTAAGCGATCGCAATCATCCTGATTTGCTGTGGGTAGAGCCAACCTATTTAGACAAGGGCAAAATGCTCACGGCAAAGGAAGCCGACGCAGCAGGACTCAAGCGCCGCGCTTTGCCCCAAATTCGGATCGAGCAAGTGCGCGAAATCAGCGAATTTGTCAGCCGATCGCCCCTCGAATGTCAGCGATCGGTGGTAATCCTCGAAGAAGCGCAATCGATGGCGGAGTCGGCTGCTAATAGCCTGCTCAAGACCCTCGAAGAACCGCTGTATGCCACCATAATTTTGATCGTTCCCGACGCTGGTTCGATTTTGCCAACTCTTGTTTCGCGCTGCCAACGCATCCCCTTCACAAGACTGAATCAAGCGCAAATGCAAGAAGTCCTCACCCGTGAAGGTCATACGGATATTCCGCCCGAAGTAGTCGCCTTAGCACAAGGATCGGCAGGACAGGCGATCGATTCCTTTGAACGTTTTAAGAGTATTCCCGCCGAGTTATTAACTTCTGTACGCCAAATTCCTCAGGATGCCAAAAGTGCCATGGCGATCGCCAAACAAATTACCAAGGAGCTAGAGGTGGATTTGCAATTATGGCTGATTGATTATTTGCAAAATTATTTTTGGGAGCAGCAAAGATCGAAGTCAGTTTTGCAACACCTCGATAAAGCAAGGGAATTGATTGCGCGTTATGTGCAACCAAGACTAGTTTGGGAAGTAACTCTCCTCCAAATTGCAGGAAAGATCTAAATTAACAACTGAGTTTGGAAGTATAGCCTTAGCGCATCAGTTAGCTGATCTAGTGGGGCAAGGCGATCGCGAGAGGATGATAGAATTTATTGAGACAGTTTTGCTTTACAAGTTTCCCCAAATGAGTCGAGAGGAGGTTGAAGCGATGTTTACATTAGGTGATCTCAAGAAAACAAGGGTTTATCGGGAGGCAAAGCTTGAGGGCAAGCTTGAAGGCAAGCTTGAAGGCAAGCTTGAGGGTAAGCTTGAGGGTGTAAAAATCGGGACACAGCGCGGTCAGGTTTTGGGACTAAAGCAGTTTGCGGTAAAGTTGCTGACGCGGAAGTTTGGTAAGGTGACTCTGAAGACGGTTAAGCGTTTGGATAAGCTATCGGCGGAGCAGTTGGAGGAGTTGGCGGAGGCGGTGTTGGATTTTGAGAAGGTGGCGGATTTGGAAGCGTGGTTGAAAAGTAGAAAGTAAAAAAAAGGCGAAAGAAAAAAATGTATGGTCATCACAGCCGCAAAACCCTATAGCTTAGAAACATTTCTAGAACTACCTGAGACCAAACCCGCCTCAGAATTTATTAATGGACAAGTCACTCAAAAATTTATGCCGCAAGGAGAACACAGTCGGTTACAAGTTAAGTTATGCACAAACATTAACCAAGTTGTTGAAACTCCAAAGATTGCCTATGCTTTTTCGGAATTACGCTGTACTTTTGGGGGAGCCTCGATCGTTCCTGATGTTTCCGTATTTCGTTGGGAGAGAATTCCTCGCAAATCATCAGGACGAGTGGCTAACCGTTTTGAAATATATCCTGATTGGGCGATCGAGATACTTTCTCCCGATCAGAGACAAAATAAAGTGATAGCTAATTTGTTACATTGTGTAGACCATGGAACGGAGTTAGGTTGGTTGCTCGATCCTGAAGATGAAAATATTTTGTTAGTGTTACCTGAACATCGTATTCAAATTTTGGAAGGTTCTCAAACTGTACCTGTCCTCAGTGGAATTGATTTAAGTTTAACGGTTTCCCAGATTTTTGAGTGGCTAAGTTTTTAGTAGCTGCATTTGCTCGTTTTGGCGATCGCATTACCGTTTGGCGATCGCAGTGATATGCATAAATGATGGCGGTAATGCTTCACCCCTACGATGATTTTTCCTTCTTCCTTGAAAACTGCATATGGTCGGATCACTTGATATATATGTATAATCCTGTGCACGCAAATCAGTGATATGGCTATGAATCTACGCTCTCGCTACGGACTGTCGTTGTCGGCTATTTCTCTGATTGTTTGTCCTTTGTTGGTGGCTGTTGTAACTTTTCCAGAGATTGTTTTTGGAACTGAGGTGCGATCAAGTCTGGTGACTCAGGCAACAGGAGATCGTCAAGTAGAAGCAGATCAGTTCTTTAGTCAAGGAACTCGATTATATCAAGGTAAGCAATATCAAGAATCCTTATTAGTGTTGGAGCAAGCTTTACGAATCTATCGCGAGATCAAATATCGACAAGGTGAAGGAAAGGCTTTGGGGGTTCTGGGACTTGTTTACAGCGATCTTGGCAAATATGATAAAGCAATTGAATATCAACTGCAAAGATTAGATGTAGCACGGGAACTCAAAGATCGACGAGGTGAGGCGACAGCACTACAAAACTTAGGTAGCGATTACAATTCTCTCGATAAATATGAGAAAGCGATTGAATACTACTTGAAAAGATTGGACATCACACGAGAACTCAAAAATCGACAGCTTGAGGAACAAACACTGGGAAGTCTAGGTCGGGCTTACTATTCACTCGGCAAATATGACAAGGCGATTGAGTGCCATTTGCAAAGCTTAGAAATAGCAAGAGAGATCAAAGATCGAATAAGTGAGGGACAGTCCCTCGGAAATCTGGGAAATGCTTACTATGCTCTCGGCAAATATGACAAGGCGATTGAGTTTCATTTGCAACACTTAGCTTTATCAAGGGAAATCAAAAATAGAGATGGAGAAGGCGTTGCGCTTGGGAACTTGGGAATTGTTTACCGAAATCTCGGTAAATATGACAAGGCGATTGAATTCCAGTTACAAACATTAGCAATCACAAGAGAAATCAAAGATCGCAGGGGTGAGGGACAGTCCCTTGGAAATCTGGGGAATGCTTACTATGATCTCGGCAAATATGACAAAGCGATTGAGTTTCATTTGCTAAGCTTAGCAATCTCAAGGGAAATTAGACATCTTATAGGCGAGGGACAATCGCTCGGAAGTCTGGGAGGTACTTACAATGCTCTCGGCAAATACGACAAGGCGATTGAGTTTCTGTTGCAAAGATTAGATATAGCGAAGGAACTCAGAGATCGACGGGGTGAAATGTATGGGCTTAATAATTTAGCTGTTTCCTACGATAGACTAAATCGAGATAGAGAAGTAATGATTTCTTTGCAACAAGCATTGACCATTGCTAAAGAAACTGGTGATAGAAGTCTTGAAGGTTTAGCTCTTGCAAATTTAGGCAATATCTTATCTAAAGCCAAACGCCCCGAACTCGCAATCACCTTTTACAAACAATCGATCAACGTCCGCGAAGCGATCCGCAAAGACATCAAAAAACTCGACAAAGACCTCCAACAATCCTATTTAGCCACAGTCGAAAAAACTTATCGCGACCTCGCTGACATCCTCCTCCAACAAAACCGCATCATCGAAGCCCTGCAAGTCCTCGACCTCCTAAAAGTCCAAGAACTCGAAGACTACCTCAAAAACATCAAAGGCAGCGACAGATCCGCACAGGGAGTCAGACTATTAGCACCAGAAAAAGCTCTTAGCGATAAGCTGTTAACTATTAGCTTTGACAATAGCAAAGAAATCAACAATCATCTAGCTAATCAAATCCAACAACTTCCCAAATCCGAAATCAACAAAGTTCCCGACTATCTCAACCAGATCCCGCAGGGAACCGTCTTACTCTATCCATTCATCTTAGGCGACAGACTCGAAATCATCCTCTTTTCACCCAACAACCTCCCCATCCGCCGCACCACCATAATCTCCAAAGACCAATTAGAAACCTTAATTAGTGACTATAGAGTAGGACTCCTTGATCCTAGCTCCGAAGACTTCAGAGAGCCATCACTCCAACTCTATAACCTCCTGATTAAACCCATCGAAACCGAACTCGTTCAATTCAACACAAAAACTATCCTCTATGCCCCTGATGGACAACTGCGTTACATTCCCATCGCCGCACTCTACGATGGCAAACAATTGTTAGTTGAGAAATACCAGATTAGCAACCTCATCGCCTACACCCTCTCCGACTTTACACCCCAACCCCAAAACGCACCCAATATACTCGCAGGAGCCTTTGGTGGTAAAGCTGGTGAGAAAAAGTTTGGACAAACAGCCTTACCCGCAACCGTTAAAGAAGTTCAAGCGATCGCTAACTCCTTCAACAACTCAGTCACCCTCATCGAAGAACAATTTAGCCGCCAAGCCATTGAGTCCAAATTTAAAAACCATAATATTCTCCACCTTGCCACCCATGCCGAATTTAACACTGGTGCGCCAGACAACTCCTTCATCATCTTCGGCAATGGCGACAAAATACGTCTCAATGAAATTGCTGATTGGCAGATGCCCAATATCGACTTGATCATTCTGAGTGCCTGTCAGACAGGAGTAGGCAAACTCGGTAGTGGTGTAGAAATCTTAGGCTTTGGCTATCAAGTGCAAAAGGCTGGCGCAAAACAAGCGATCGCCTCTCTTTGGAAAATCGATGACAATAAGACAAGTGTACTGATGACAGCATTTTATGCAGAACTGAGCAAAGGTGATGTCACTGTCACCGAAGCATTGCGACGCGCTCAGATGTCACTGATCAAATCCAAGGATTACAATCATCCCTTCTACTGGTCAGCATTCTTTGCGATCGGTAATGGATTATGAAGCAAAAAGTGCTCCAATGTTAGAGTATTAGGACTGTCTCTTCTTGTTGGCTCTCGAATATGGTTAACACTCTTCCCCAACAGACGACTAACGACATAGAAACGGACGACTGGACTCCACCCATGCCGCCCACAGACTTAATATTTGATGATGGAGAGCCATTGGAAACTAATCAACATCGGGTGGCGATGAATGTGTTGATTCGCTCATACCAACAATATCGAGGTGAGTCCACCGACTTTTATGTGGGTGGCAATATGTTCATCTATTACAGCACTACCCAAGTTAAAAATCGTGATTTTAGAGGGCCAGATTTTTTTGTGGTCTTGGATGTAGATGGACAGCGAGATCGCCTTGGCTGGGTGGTCTGGGAAGAAGAAGGTCGTTATCCAGACACAATTATTGAACTGATGTCTCCTAGTACGGCGAATGTCGATCTCGGACTAAAGAAGCAGTTATACGATCGCGTGTTTAGAACGCAAGATTATTTTGTTTATAACCCCTTTGAGCCTAATTCTTTACAGGGATGGCATCACCGAGATTCCTATCAAGCGATCGCGCCAGATGAACGCGGTTGGCTGTGGTGTGAGTCATTGGGTCTATGGCTAGGTACTTGGGAAGGGACAATTGACCGCGAGACTTTAACTTGGTTGCGCTTTTATGATGCATCGGGAGCATTAGTGTTATTACCAGAGGAGGCTGAGGCTCAACGGGCTGAGGCAGAAAAGCTCAGGGCCGAGGCAGAAAGACTCAGGGCTGAATCAGAGATGCTCAGAGCTGAGAGGTTAGCGGCTCGCCTAAGAGAGTTGGGTGAAGATCCTGATAGTTTGTAGGGGCACTAAGCCTTAAGACAAGGTAAAAGTAAAAAGGTAAAAGTAAAAATATATGGTCATCACAGTAGCAAAACCGCATAGCCTAGAAACATTTCTAGAACTACCTGAGACTAAACCCGCCTCAGAATTTATCAACAACAAAATTAGTCAAAAACCGATGCCACAGGGTAAACATAGTCGATTGCAGTCTAAATTTAGTGCCTACATTAACCAAGTAGTTGAAGAGCTAAAAATAGCCTATGCATTTACAGAATTACGCTGTACTTTTGGTGGCGCTTCAATTGTGCCTGATATTGCTGTATTGCGTTGGGAGCGCATTCCCCGTGATCCTGATGGACAAATAGCTAATAAAATTTTGACCTATCCTGATTGGACAATTGAAATTCTCTCACCCCGACAAAGCCCCAACAAGGTTTTAGCAAATATATTGCACTGCATTGAAAATGGTACAGAGTTAGGATGGATGCTCGATCCTGAAGAACAGAATATTTTTGTCATATCTAGCGATCGCCGCATTCAAATGTTCACAGGAGAGAAGTCTGTACCAGTTCTCAGTGGAATTGACTTAACTTTGACAGTTACACAGATTTTTGATTGGCTCAGTTTTTAAGACTCAAGCAAAGCCCAAAGTAGAATTGCGACGCAAAGCGTCGCGACTCTATATAGCAATGTAAGTTTTGCTTAGGACATCAAACCCAAGAAGTGAGGGGCGGCACTTCTCGCCTCCCCTCACTTCTTGGGTTTTGATTTTTGTCCGAGATATCTCTTACGTTGCTATAGCTATAGAATGGACTATAAACCAATGCTCTAGCAAACCATTCCATGTTCACCTTCGCACTGCCCAAAGGCTCACTATTAAAAGACTCAATCCGCTTACTCCAAGGAGTAGGACTTGACTTTAGTGTTTTTCTTGACCCTGCAAACCGTCAACTGCAAATTTTAGATCCCACAGGAACAGCTAGAGCCTTGCTGGTCAGAGCGCAGGATGTGCCTGTATATGTGGAATATGGACAAGCCCAAGCGGGCATCGTTGGCGAAGATGTCTTACGTGAAAAAACGCCAAAAGTTGCCAAATTACTGGACTTAGGCTTTGGTGGCTGTCGGATGTCGATCGCAGTCTCAGGGGAGAGTCGCTACCGATCACCCTTAGATCTCCCACCCCATAGCCGCATTGCCTCTAAATATGTCGGATGCGCCCAGACCTACTTTGACAGCATCGATTTACCTGTAGAGATTATTCCTCTGTATGGCTCCGTTGAGCTGGGTCCCATTACAGGTATGGCTGAGGCGATCGTTGATTTAGTCTCGACAGGCAAGACGCTCAAGGATAACGGACTGATTGAAATTGAAGTTTTATATCAAAGCACAGCACGATTGATAGCCAATCCACTTAGTTATCGACTCTATAGCGATCGCTTTAGCAAACTGATGAGCCAAATCCAAGTTCCTACCTAAGCAAAAAAGAAGCGTTTCACGCTTCTTTTTTGCTTAATCGGATAATTTTTGCCATGCCGATCTCGCTGCTTTTTGGATGCGACTGACGGTTTTAGAGACTTTTTTCTCTATTTTTTTCTCGACATTCTCTAAAGCCTCATTCACCGACTCCACCGCCCAGCTATCAAATTCCTCAAGGCGATCGCGTACTGAGTCAACCTGTTTGTCAACATTTTTATGGGCTTTTTTAAAATTTTTGTCATACTGCTGTTGAGCGACATCAACAACCGTATGCAGGGTTTTTTCGATCTTGTGCTTGATATCTTTTGGTCTTTCTTTCGATTTTTTGGACATCGTGTTAACTCCTGCGTGATGCAATGCAAAAGTATGAGTTTCATTTATCATATCGCTATAGCTTGAGTAGCAAGTACAGCCATGACACAAGATTTTAATGAAGATTTCTATCAACAGGGGTTGGCAAAGGCACAATCAGGCGATCGCTATGGCGCTATACAGGCTTTTAGCTGTGCGATTGCGGCTAATGCTCAATTAGCTGAAGCATACTATCAGCGTGGTTTAGTCCTTTTTGATTTGGGCGATCGCCAAGGTGCGATCGCCGACTATGACCAAGCGCTCAAGCTTAAACCTGAGGCAATTGATGTATATATTGCTCGTAGCATTACCCATATAGCGATCGCGAATATTAGCGGCGCACAGGCTGACATTGCCCAAGCTCTAGAAATCAACCCCAAATCAGCGATCGCCCATCAACTACTAGGCTTGACCTATAAGCAACAAAATCAAGTCGAAAAGGCGATCGCTACTTACAAAAAAGCTGCTAGTTTATTTTTAGAACTTCGTGATGAAGAAAATTGTCGCCGTTGCATCGAGAGCTATAAACCGCTAGAAGCTTTATTACCGCCATCAACGGAAGATCTATTTGTGAATGTGCAGCAAAAAATTGACAAGAGCGACTATACAAACGCCCTAATCGATCTCAATTGGCTTTTACAAATTGAACCCAAAAATGTGAAGGCATTTTGCTTGCGGGGCTTAGTTTTGGGGAAATTAGGCGATCCTCAAAGTGCGCTCAAAGATCTTAATCAAGCACTATTTCTAGAACCTCAAAACCCAGAAGTTCGCATCGGTCGGGGCAAAATCCGTGTGGAAATTGGGGACGCGCAGGGAGCGATCGCTGATTTTAATGAGTTAATCCGCGAGTATCCCAGCAATAGTGAAATTTATAGCCATCGAGCTAAAGCCCATCTCAAGCTCAAAGACTATCGCACCGCAATTGAGGATTTTTCGCGATCGCTAGCTCTTAATAATCAAAGTCCTCAACTTTATTGCGATCGCGCCGAGGCAAGATATGACTTTGGCGATCTCAAAGGGGCGATCGACGATTACCAACTTGCGGCCAATATTTGGTTTAACCGATCTCTCATGGAGCGCTATCAGTATGCCCTCACGCGCATCAATCTCTGGCAGTCGGAACTGGAAAAGCAAACCCAAGAGCAGAAGCGTCAACTTGCCAATGCTGCGGCTACTGTAGACCTGATGCAAATGCCAAGTTTAGAATTACAACAGCGTTTACTCGGTTTAGTCGGCGGTAATATGGCGATCGCGCAGCGCCTCATTGACATCGCTAAACAAGAGAGTCCAAATAAGCCCGAAGCTTGGTATTGGCAAAAAGTGGTTTTCGATCTAGAAAGCGATCGGCAGTAAAAAAAGGTTGCTTTGCAACCTTCCTTGATATAAAGCCCTCAACGGGATTTGAACCCGTGACCTTTCCCTTACCAAGGGAATGCTCTACCCCTGAGCCATGAGGGCGTTTTTTAACGCTTTGTAATTATGACACAGCAGCGCACATTTTTTACAAGCCCAAAAAAATATTTTTACTAGGCTAAAATAGCTCCTTGTCTGATTAAGTATATGCTCACTTTTTTATGAATACAACAAAGGCTTTATACGAAGCTGACTTTAATCTTTGGCTGATAGAAACTGTAAATCTATTACGCAAAGGAGATGTTGGGAAATTGGATTTGGAGAATCTTGCTGAAGAAGTTGAAGATATGGGGAATAATCGCAAAGATGTTTTGGGAAGTAATTTGATTAGGATTTTGCAGTATCTTCTCAAATAGAAATATCAATCTCAAAAGCGAATTAATAGCTGAAAAGCATCGATGATTAAAATTGTATAGAACCTTAGGGGTTGATCATTTGCGCCACAATTTTTATACTCTCTGCCATCATCTCGATACGCAAATGCTGAGCCCTTTGCGCTTTCACCAATAAATTGTCCCTGCGTTGCGAGGTTAGGGCTTAGCATTCCCGAATTAAGGTGAACTGAAAATTTATGGATTGCTACGGGAATGCTAAGCCCCTACAAAAAATAAAAACAGCCTTGGAAATATTCCAAGGCTGTGAAGAAGGGAGTGTAAATGAAGAAGGAAAATATGCAGGTCTATTGAACCTTACGTTGATTACTGTCTAGCACTTTCTGAGTTTCTGGACCTGGTTGATAGGTGTAACCCCAAGTTGCATCCTGACTATCATCAATAATGCGAGGAGTAACGATAATGATTACTTCATTACGGACATTGGTATTAGTTTCCTGGCGGAATAATGCACCAATAATCGGCAAATCTCCCAAGATTGGTACTTTGGTTAAAACTTGACGATCTGAGTCTCGGATAACTCCAGATAGTACAAGAGTTTGACCATCACGGATGCGAACTTGACCAGAGTTAAGAGTTCGCTTAGAGACCAGACCTTGAGAAGTTACGATACCTTGGACTACACCTAGCGGCTGAGTTGAAACCAGCGCACTAACACTAGGGGAAACAGAAAAGTTAATAAAACCATTATCATCAATGCGTGCAACGGCAATATTTAAAGTTAAACCTACTGGTTCAGTAGTTACAGTTTGCGTCGGGAATGTAGAAGTAGTTCCATTTGCATTTGTAATAGAAGTAAAAGTAACTGTATTTGACTTTACGACATCTTCAGTTAGAGCAACTGTTGCCGTTTCGCCTTCTTGAACCGTTAAGGTTGGGTCAGTAATAACCTTGGCATTGCCACTGCTTACAGAAGCATTAAGTGTTGCAAAGAGCCTTTGCGGTAGGTCAACAATAGATGGAATAGAATTTGGAGCATTAAAATTCAGTCCAAGGACTCCAGACGTTGATGAAATAGATGCACCTGTTCCACTGCCATCAGTGTTACTTGCGTTAAATCCAAAAGCTGTTCCAACTGTTTGCCCTTGCTCTAGACGGACTTCTAAAACTCTTACATTGACAGCAACTTGACGCTTACGCAAATCCAGACGAGCAAGCTGTACTTCAGCAAACTCGATTTGTCTTGGAGAGCCAATCAATGTAAGTGAGTTACCTCTCTCTTCTGCAATTACTTGTAAGCCTTTAAGTAACTGAGTAGCTCCAGATTCGGGAGTAATTGCTACGGTTTCTAAAGTAGGCACTGACTCAGTTGGGACAGTTACAACTGTTGCTGTTGCTGCGGTCCCAACAGTTGCAGTTTGTGCGCCTGGAATTGGGCGTTGACGGTTGACAACACGAGAAGCTCCTAAACCAATTAGATAGGCTGATGCTTCACCAACAGTAATTTGGTTGAGTCGATAGCTCTTAGTCGTTAGGTTTTTTAAAGTCACAGGAAGCTTTGTCGCCACAAAAATGGTTTGTCCAATTCGATTTGCTTCTAGTCCAGTGATTCTCAATACATTATTGAAAACATCTTGAGCAGTTTCATTCTCAATCGAAAGACTAACTGGTTGTTTTAAGCCTGAATTACCAGTTGCCGCAGGAGCAGCAGTACCAGTAGTAGAAGGAGCGTCAGCGGAAACTACACTCAATCCAGCGACACGACCAATTAGGGTCAGAACCTCGATCGCAGGAGCATCACGCAAAGTGATTCTTGGTACACGTTCAGCCGTACCAAGCTCAACAATATCAGCACGAAGCTTAGAAGTAGTTGTGGCGATATCACCAACAGGCGGAGTTTTTAGTTGGCGGAACGGCGGGACAACACCAGGTACACGACCAGGTAACTGTGGAGTTACAGGATTTGCAACAGGTGGCTTTGGTGTATTTGGAGTAGAGCTTTGAGCAACGCGGGTCTTACCATCAGCATTAGTGATAGTAACTTTAGGCTCAAATAGTGGCTTGCCAACAGAAGAGCTAGTGGTGTTTTGAGCAATTAAAACTCGCTCAGAATTAGAAGCATTTTGACTATTAATGACTCCAACTTCAGAGGAATTAGCCCCAGAGATCGTACTAGCTTGCGTTGCTGAGGGTTGCATCTCTAGGCTAAATACGAGGCTATCAGAAGTATCTTGGCGCTTGATCAAATCCTTCAGCAGTTCTGGATCATTAGTCGTAACCCGAATTTGCACCTTATTCGCCGCATACTGCGTTGCCTCGATCGCCATAATTCCTGGTGCAGGATTCGCCTTCGCATAGCTAGCATTACCATTGCCTAATTGCAACTGTGCGCCATTTAATACCGCTACCCATGCCTTGCCTTGCTTGGTATAGGAGACTTGGGGGCGATCACTACTGGCAAAGTTTAAAGTGAGGTTGAGGCGATCGCCTGCCACATCTGTATTGATGTCAGTAATCCGACTCGCCACCGCCACTACATCAGTTTGATTTGCAGAAATAGGGCTTTGGGTAGCATTTTGAGCGTGACTAGGCGCGATCGCCAAAACCTGTGGACAACTCGCAGCAATCAGAAACCAGCAAGCCAGAGACTTACCATTCCAATTCCCATTCAACCTATCATTCAACTTAGCATTCATAATTACACTCCTCTTGTTCCGTGACGGAACTCAATACACTTAATCTTTGTAGTAAATCTGTAGGAACTTGAACATGTCCTAAATCAAAGAACGACATAACCAAGACAGAATTGACGCGATTATGGTGCGAGATTATACCATACTTTGTCAATTTCAAATCAAAAAAATAATATGTCTGTAAATTAGGACAATCAGTAATCAGTGCATTAGCAAGGGGCTTAAGCCCCTTGCTAGTATTTATTTTGGTGGTGCCGCCGCCGCAGCCGCCGCAGCCTTAAGCTCCTCTTCAGTTTTTGGCACAAAAGCTTGCAGAGTAAAATCTGCTCCAATTAATGGCGGTAAGCTATCCAAAATTTCTTTTTCTTTGCCAGCAGCGATCGGGCGTGAAAACTTAAAAGTAGTAGTTGGTAAAGCCTTCTTAGTTAGTTTTAAATCTTTGACAACTAGCAAAGGTCTTAACCGCTCAATTCTCTGAATTGTATTTAACACATCTTCAAACTTGCCATCAAAACCAACCGTAAAGGAATAGGTATTATACTGCGCTCCTATAACTGGTGCAGTGGGTTGAAAAGTCCTTAGAGTTCCAGCTAATTCATAGGAAAAATCTGGAGGCAAAGCAATTACAATTGTTTTGGGAATTTGCTCTTGTATATCGCGGATTAGCGTATCAATGTTATCTACACTTGGCAAAAGTGATAACACAAATTTATTCTGCTGATTAGCCGCCTCAATTCTTTGAGCAATATTGCCTTTACTGGCGACTTGCCCTTCCAACGTTGTAACGTTGGTTTTTTTCTTTGAAATATTTTGTTGTCCAGACTGCACTGAGTCCCAGAGTGGCATTACATAGTTACTAGCCACATAAGCTGCCAGCGCAATACCGCCAACTCCGATCAAGATTCCTAAAATCTTTGAAGTAAAGGTAACCCCAAATAGAGTTACACCACCTCCAACCTCTTCAATTCCTGAAGCAGCTCCAACGTTTGTCATTTTATTTGATTACTCCCTGTTGCTTTAATAGATTTACTCTCGTAACTAACCCATCGGCTCCTGTCTTTTGGAGTTCAGGCAAGATATCCGCAGGGCTTTTTGAGGTAGTAGCTGTAATGATTTGGAAGTTGACCAAGTTAAAGTTTTTATCAGAAGTTGCTGGTAGCAAGCTTGATGAGACTAATACGGTGTCCTTATCCTCTAGTAAAGGCGATGCTTTAAGTAACAACAGAAAGTCATTTAGTTCATTGTAGCTAGTTGCCTTGCCTGTCAGAGAGATCGTGGTTTTTGCACGATCCGTAGCCGAGGCTGCAACTGATGCTTGCGTAATCGCCTCTACTTGAACTGTAATGGGAGTACGTTTTCTAATGTCATCAGTGATTGCACTCACAGGGAAATTACCAACAAACAGATTTACCAGTTCTCCAGTTCTAGCTTCAATGGCCTGTAATTCAGTCTCTTGAGTTTTCAAAGCCGTAAGCTTACTATTTAGCTGAGACTCCTTAGCCGTTAAAGCAGAAAGCTCATTTTGAATACCCTCATTTTGTGAGTTTAGAACTAGAAATGCGCCACCAACTATGGCAAAGGCAACTACAGCCGCCGCACCACCATAGATTAAAAACTGAGAATCAGCGATCGGTTGACGTTCTGCGGCTTGAGCTTCGTCAGCAACGCGATCGCTTAAAAAATTAATATCAAGTGTATACATAACGACTTTTTAAACCTCCCTCAAACCTAGACCTAGAGCAACAGACATCGCCATACGTTCTTCAATGGGAATGTCACCATCGACAGTGACACCAACCGCAGTAAGTGGATCAACCGCCACAGCGGCAATACCAAGACGTTGACTGAAGAACTCATTTAATTGCCCGATACAAGCACCAGGTCCCGCAATCAGTAACTGTACAACATCGGAGCCAGGAGACTGACTAGTATAGAAGTCAATTGAGCGCCTTAGTTCATCGGAGAGATCCCCAACAACCCGCATAATAGCCGCGTCACCTGGAGTGCCGCCACCACCTGCGAGACTTGCTGTATCCATAGACTGAACAGGCACAACAGTTGAGCTCAACATCTCCATATCCGTTGTTCGTCGTGGGGGAAGATTGATAGCACGCAATTGAGCATTCTGAATTTGAGCCGTGCCAATGGGGAAAGTCCGCGAAAATTGCGGAACTCCATCAACAGTTACAGTAATTTCTGTCGCTTCATACTCAATATCCACGATCGCCACAGCTTCCGCTAAAGTACTAAATCTTGCTAACTCATTACGCATGGCACGAATAAGAGCAAAACTACTAACTTCAACAACATCAACCTGTAGCTGTGCTATTTCTAAAGCTTGCATATAGCTATCTGTAACTTCTTTAGGTGTCGCCACCATCAGAATCTCAATCCGTTCGATACCGTCATCGTCAAGAGCTGTACCCAACTTTTGATAATCCACATCAGCATCTTCGCGAGGGAAAGGTAGGTACAGGCTAGCTTCTTGATTAAGAACCATTTCGCGCAATTCTAAATCAGGAATTTCCGCAGGTAGACGAATCAAACGACTCACTGTCTCGCGACCAGGTAAAGCCGTGGCAACCTTCTTAACTTTTATTTTTTTGTCTGCTAGCAAACTGCGAATAACTTCTCCCAGCGCTACAGGATCGAGAATGCGTCCTTCTTCAACAGTGCCTTCAGGAAGCTCGACGCTACCATACGTCACTAGCTTGTAAGAAGATTGCCCCTTGCGGCGCAATTGAACTAGGTTTACTTTCTCGGAAGTGATTTCGATTCCGATGCCTTTCTTAGACTTTCCGCCAAATTTTAAGCCGAACATAAGCGTGTCTTTATGAGTTTTGTAGCTTTTGTAGCACTGGGCATACTAAACAATGGAGGGATTATAGACTGTAAGTGACCATTGTCAATAGGACAAGAAAAAATAATCATCACCAATGCCGTAGATGTCTGATTTTGCCTTGTTTCTTATAGACGATTTTGGTCGTTTTAGCAAACAAAACAAATAAAAACCAGCAATTCGCATTATGAAAACGATTTAGGTGTTGGCAGCGCCTTCGGCGCTGCCAACACCTATAGCTATAGACACCTGTATCAGGACAAATCAAAACCCAAATAATGTGAGGCGGCGCTTCGCGCCGCCTCACATTATTTGGGTTTTATGTCCTAACAAGAATGGCGACAGCTATAAATCGTTTTTTTGAAACCCATAAAAAATAAAAACGAGAAGCATCGCTTCTCGTTTTTATTTTTTATGGGTTTTATTTACCGCCTCTTAGTTGAATTTGCTTACTTTGGATTAAGCTTCTCAGTTGTGGATTTTGTTGCTGCTCCAGCGTAATTTGATTAAACTCTTTAGCCGTAAATCCATGCCGACAAATTTCTTCCTCACTATAACTGCGTAATTGATCACAGAGCGATTGCAAAAATTCTGGTGGATTAGTAAGGTCACAAACTTTAGTTTGTTTTGATTCTGCAAGATTAGCGACAGTACTCCAGTTAGGGTTGTTCTTCGCAGTTCTAAAAATTTCTAGACGTTTATTTTCGATCGCATTAGCGGCGGCGGCATAGCGATCGATACGGTCTTCGCCAAAGGTAACTTTGGTGAGAAAATTTTGTAAAGATGAAGGTTTCACACAGGTTTCAGCAAACACAGCTATGCGATTACCACTAAGCATCGGCTCGACAATTGTCCCTATGACCACACATAGACCAAATAGGCTAATTGTGCCTAGCCCTTGACCTAGATATTTTTTGAAATGATTCTTAACACCATTTTGATCTGATTTTATTTGATCTGATGTTAAATCTAGATTTTGGGTTTGTGTGCTTGCCGATCGCTTGAAATATACCAAATGTCTCTGATGCCAACTATTCATAATCAATCGCCATTAATCATCAAAAATACTAGGGACGTAATCTTTTAGGGACACGCGATTTAATAATTTGTTGTGGCGAGTCGAAGCCTAGCTACGACAAACTATTAAATCGCGTGTCCCTATATCTAAAAATAATGACTCAAATAGGCTGATTTTGTTGCCGCAAATATGACTGAATGAAAGGATCAAGGTCGCCATCCATCACATTTTGAATGTTTGTAGTTTCTTCACCTGTGCGTAAATCCTTGACTAATTGGTAAGGATGAAACACATAGTTGCGAATTTGGTTGCCCCAAGCAGCTTCCACCATATCTCCTCGAATATCGGCAATTTTCTGAGCGCGTTGCTCTTGGGCAATAATTAATAGCTTTGCTTTCAGCAATCGCATCGCATTTTCTTTGTTTTGTAATTGCGATCGCTCTTGCGTACAGCGTACTGAAATTCCTGTGGGTAAATGGGTAATTCGCACCGCCGTTTCGACCTTGTTGACGTTTTGCCCACCTTTGCCACCCGCTCTTGTTGTCGTAATTTCTAATTCTTTGGGATCAATATCAAGATCAACATCTTCTTCTAGTAAAGGCATTACTTCTACGCCCGCAAAACTTGTTTGACGCTTGTCATTGGCATTAAAAGGCGAAATCCGCACAAGACGATGTGTGCCTTTTTCAGGAGCAAGGTAGCCATAAGCGTAACGCCCATGTACGAGCAAAGTGACTGATTTGATGCCAGCCTCTTCACCTTCGGAAATTTCCGAAATCTCCACTTTGTAGCCTTGGGACTCACAAAAACGGGTATACATCCGTAGCAGCATCTCTGTCCAGTCTTGGGAGTCAGTGCCACCAGCACCAGCATTGATTGTTAAAACTGCATCGTATTTGTCATAGGTTCCTGACAGCAACTGCTCTAGATCCCAGCGATCCATTTCGTGCAGCATTTGAGTCAGGCTTTGTTTGGCTTCATTTGCTAGAGATGGATCATCTTCAAGGGAGAGTAACTCAGCGATCGCTTCCAGATTTTCGATGGTTTGATGCCAGCGATCGAACTTTTCAAGGTAAGATTTCAGCGCATCTAGCTCGCGCATTGTTGTTTGGGCTTGGGCACTATTTTCCCAAAATTCGGGTTGAGCGGCGGTTTGTTCAAGGTCACTAATTTTAGCCGCGATCGCAGGTACGTCAAAGATAGTCCTGAGCAATGCTCAGGCGCTGAGATAAAATCTGGGTCTGGCGTGCGATCTCCGTAACATCCACTAAAATATTGCTCCAATATAGCGAGTTGCAATTGAGTATTGTATAGCAACCAATGTAATCGTTTTACCGTCATTCTAAAGATGCTTGCTTTCACTATTAGCTACAGATTAAGTTAGACCAAAGCACAAAATGGCATAGCCATTTTGTGTTGTTAACACCCTTGCTGGGGTTAGGTTTTAACCCTCGAAAGTGTGGCTATACTTTCGAGAATCGGCATTAAACGAAGAAAATAAGAGTAATAATAAAAATATGTCAACTACAACTCATGAAGAGTCTGAAATCAGTGTCAATCTCTCCTCTGACCACATTTTGGTAGTAACCGACAACAGTGGAACCCGCAAGATCAAGCTAGTTGCTAAGCAATACACAATTGGTCGCGAAACTGACAACACCGTATATCTCAACTCCGATTTTGTTTCGCGATATCATGCCGTTTTGACAAAGGTGCATCATCGCGATCGCCCTGATACTTATAAGATTATCGATGGTAGTGCTTCAGGAAAACCTAGTAAAAATGGGATTATCTTAAACGCAATGCACAATGTTTCGTCTCACGAGCTGCAAGACGGTGATATTGTTACCTTTGCACCTGAAGTACATATCCTGTATCTTTCACCGAAGCTAATTTAAAAAATAGGGCAACTTAAAGACTAAGTTTTAATAAGCTCTGTGAATGCCAATCTCAAAACTGAACAAAGTAATCAACAAATTGCAGAGATTCACGAACTCTTGAGAAAAAATCTATAATTCAATCCGTTTGTAGAGTAAAGTAGAGCGAGATTAAACCAAATGCCTACCAGTAGCATATACTTTTCGCTGGTAAGCCACATCTACTTCTTTTTTGGGTGAGCTAATGAGCGAAACACACGTTAGTCACACGCTATTAATCACAGATGCGAGAGGTAGTAGAAAACTCGCACTTGATGGCTTAAAGTATACGATTGGGCGGGATGTGAATAATAATATTCAGCTTTATTCGCGATTTGTTTCTCGTCAACATGCGGTGTTGCTGCGTGTACCTGGGGAAGGAGGACGCTATTTGTATCGAATTATTGATGGAGATCTTTCTGGGAAGCCCAGTGTCAATGGCGTAATTATTAATCATCATATGAAGGTCGCCTCTTCCTATGATTTGCGTAATGGTGATGTGATTACCCTTGCCCCAAATGTGGAATTGACTTATTTGAGCAGCCAAACTTAAATAAAAGGGCGCAAAGCGCCCTTTTATTTTTTACAAATAAACGCAAAGCAGTGTGATATCTATAGATATCACACTGCTTTGCGTTTATTTGTCATGTTTTTGATGACAATTTTGCTGACGATTTCTAGTTCGTGAGTTTTAGGGTGAGGTGAAACAATGTTGTGAAATACATCCGCAATTTGGCTTGATTGCAGCATATATGGCAATTGTTTTATCCCTTCAAGAAAACATAGACTTGCTGCTTTTTTTAGCCAAGTTAGCGATCGCTATAGGCTCAATCGCAATTACGCTGTTGTTAATATTTTGGTTTCGGCTCAAGAAAATTGAAAACCGCATCTACCAAAAACGCAGACAGCTAAAGTCAAGATTTACTCAAAATATTACTCAGCAAATCCCCCACAAAATATTACCAAAGCCCACCAAATTCTCAGGCTCGACTCAAGTTATTGAGCATCGTCCAATGGCAAAGCGATCGCCACAGACTCAGGTTTATCTATCAACTGCATACCCAAAACTTTTAAAAAAATCCAAGAAACGATCTAGTCGCGTCCGTTTGCATTGGTTATGGGCGATTATGCTCGCCAGCATGACAGGTATGGCGATCGCCTTGATGCAGCTAGGTAATAGCTTTGTCAGTCCTGAATACATGCCAATTATTTGGTTGTTAATTGGTGTAGCACTAGTCATGAGTGCCACTTTTATCGAAATTGCATAGCGTTAGAGTTTTCAGCGCCTGCGGCGCTGAAAACTCTAAACTTGGTGAAAATGCGCGACAATGATATCCCGTAAGAATTGCGGCAACGCTAAAAAATATTTGGGGCGATAAGTATGCGACGTGCGGTTTTATGTGGATATTACGGAATGGGGAATGGTGGCGATGAGGCTTTGCTTGCCACATTGCTGCAAATGCTGCCCAACGATGTCCAACCGCTTGTGTTGTCTGCTAGTCCCAGAGCTACCGAAAATTTGCATCAGGTCGAAGCTAGCGATCGCTATTCAGTATTTGCATTGCTCAATGAACTGAAGCGATCGGATTTATTTATTTGGGGCGGCGGTAGCTTGATGCAAGATGCCACAAGTGCCAGAAATCCGATTTATTACGGAGGACTGATGGGCTTGGCTCAGGGGATGGGACTTCAATCGATCGCTTGGGCGCAAGGTGTGGGGCCACTCAAACGCAAAATGAGTAAATGGATTGCCCGACGAGCTTTTCAGGGATGTGCATCGGTGTCTGTACGAGATCGCCAATCGGCGCAATTATTAGCCGACTGGCAAATTGCGAGTATCGTTGCTCCTGATCCTGTATGGGCTTTGGAGGCAACTCCAGTGAATATGGATCGTGATTTATCAAAAATCCGTGTTGCTGTGGTTTTGCGATCGCATCCTGAGCTAACGTCTTGTCGCATAGCTACGATTACTGAGGCTTTGCAAAAGTTGCAGATGCAAACCGAGGCGCATATTTTGCTAATTCCCTTTCAGCCCTCTCAAGATAAAGCGATCGCCCAAGCAATTTGTGATGCACTCAATGAAAAACTGCCTAATCATAGTCAGATCATTATTCAAAAAGATCCCCGTCGCCTCAAGGGAATTTTTAATGGGGTGGATTTGACGATCGCCATGCGGTTACATGGATTGATCATGGCGGCGGCTGAGGGTAGTCATTGTTCGGCAATTAGCTATGATCCGAAGGTTTCTTATTTGATGAAAGAGTTAGGAATCTCTGGTTGGGAATTAGGGGATTTGCCCGAAGATGCTCAGTTAATTGCCGATATTTGGGTTAATAATCTCGAAAATCGCGATCCATTACTAAGCGATCGGGTGCAGCAATTTAAACAACAAGCATTGATTCATCAAAAAATATTAGCCTAAACCCGAACAAGAGTCGGCGCTTCGCGCCGACTCTTGTTCCATCTTGTACACAAAAATCTCTCTGTCTACGTTTCAATTGATCCAAGCCCCCTAAATCCCCCAATTCTGGGGGACTTTGAAAGAATATTATTTTCTTGTTCCTCCAGAATTGAGGGCTAGGGGGCAGTTATAGCTATAGCCCAAAACCCAAATAGTGTGAGGCGGCGCAAAGCGCCGCCTCACACTATTTGGGTTTTATGTACTAACAAGAATGGCGACAGCTATAGCAAAAAAAGAGTTAGCGAGTACAAACCAAACCCCAAGAATCAAGTGGCGGCGCTTCGCGCCGCCACTTGATTCTTGGGGTTTATGTCCTAAGCAAAACTTGCTTTGCTATATAATTGCTGATTTGTAGCTGTAATTGAGTAGCAGCGCAGAGCGCCGCTACTCAGTTCTTGGGTTTTATGTCCACGTATACTTGGCGATCGCCCCAAATTTTGAAAACCTTGTGTACATGGAATTGTGATAACTTAGAGTACTGCAAACAACATTTTAGAGATATTTTCGGCAACGAGCAAAACTCTAAGCTCCTCGAAATGTTGCCCTAGAAATCCAAAACAAGCTTACTTAATATGGCAGACATTACAACCCAACAAATTCAAGAACTACGTGCGAGAACTGGCGCAGGTATCAAAGACTGTAAAGCAGCCCTCGTTGACTCCAATGGCGATTTCACTAAAGCAACCGAATACCTAAGACAAAAGGGGCTAGCCTCTGCTGTTAAAAAAGCAAGCCGTGCTGCATCTGAAGGAATCGTCCATAGTTATATCCACTTTGGTAGCCGCATTGGTGTGCTAGTCGAAGTTAACTGCGAAACTGACTTCGTGGCGCGTCGCGAAGAACTCAAAGAACTAGCTGACAGCGTAGCCAAGCAAATTGCTGCTTGCCCTAACGTCGAATATGTCAGTGTTGCCGATATTCCTGCGGCTTTTGTAGAAAATGAAAAGCAAATCGAAGCAGGTAAAGATGACTTGGCTAGCAAACCAGCCGCGATTCGCGACAAGATTGTACTGGGTCGCATCGAAAAGCGATTGAAAGAATTGTGCTTACTCGATCAGCCTTACATCAAAGATCAAAGCATTACCGTTGATGAGTTGGTTAAGCTAACTGGTACTAAACTCAGCGAGAACGTTAAGGTTCGCCGCTTTGTACGCTTTGTTGTTGGTGAAGAAGTTGCTTCTGCAACTCCTGAAACTCCCGCAGCCTAATTTGCTCATAAATAATTATTTTGGGGTAGCGCGGCGATGCCGCACTACCCCAAAATAATTAAATTGCATACTCCTAATGTTGATACGAAAAAATAGTGTGAACTACGATGCTGGTGCGTATTGATCAAGATATTCGCAATATCCAACAGGCGATCGCTGATGTGATTAGTCGGATCGATGTGATTCATATTGAGTATTCTCAGGCGATCGCTCAAGCAGTACAGCAACAAATTTTGCTCACAGTATTTAAGTTCTGTACCCAAAAATGTCCTGATGCATTTCTAGCGCTATCTCTATCAGCACGTCAAAACTTGCAAGAAGCACTGCGACAGACGATCAAATCTCTTTGTGAGCAGATGCAAAAAACTCTTGAAGAATGCGATCGCGACAGTCGTACTAATCAAGAAAATCTCGATAATTTGTTGAGTAAGCTCCTCAATGAAAGTATGGAGAAACTGAACCAGCTTTTAGTCGAGCATAAAGTTTTAAATCCTCAAGAAAATAAGGCTAAAGACGATAAAACTGCACAGATGAGTATTCGTCTTGCTGAAATTGAGTTTACAGATCGCAAGGTGATGTCTCATCGTGGGGAGTTGCGCGTTTTATCGGCAAGGCTAGCGCATTTGCACAATGAGCTAGAAAAGAAGTATCAACAAAAGACGATCGCTGAAGCCGAATTAGCATGGCGATCGGCATGGGTGGAATAATAATTTTATTGAGAGGGTGGCTTTGCCACCCTCTCAATAAAATTATTGGGTTTTATTAACGATTAGTTACAGCTATGACCAAAAATCGCGTAGTTTACCGTGAGTTCGGCACACCTGAAGAAGACGATTCTGAGCAAAAAGAGATCGATCTGCCACCCCAGCAACAAAATCCGCGCATTCAAGTAACGCGCCGAGGCAAGGGTGGCAAGACGGTAACTGAGATAACAGGTTTTCAGACTACAACCGAGAATTTGGCAAAACTGACTAAGCAGTTAAAAAATCAGTGCGGGACGGGTGGTACATGCAAGGGGCAAGCGATCGAAATTCAAGGCGATTGCAGTCAGAAAATTTTACAGATCTTGCTAGGTTTAGGCTATAAAGCCAAAATAAGTGGTAAATAAAAAAGAGGTCGCAATGCGACCTCTTTTTTATTTACCGTTGTAAGCATCCAAAAACTTGGTTGGCTGTTAGTTGTAATGACATCTCATCTAAACAAATCAGAGGATGATCGCCGCTAACAAGCTGGAACGGATGATTGGGGCGAAAAATCATGATTAGGAATGAAAAATAAATAACTTATGCATTTCAGTTATTTTGAGGAATAGCTCTATAATTCCATTTAGGAAGATATTCATCAAAAATGATAGGTAGATTTTC